>PKXF01000012.1 GCA_003133385.1 Candidatus Saccharimonadota bacterium
CAGCACCGGCCACAGATGCCTCGGCTCCAACTGCTACAGACACTGCAGGGCCGGTTAGTACTACTGATACGCCAGAAGAGGCTCCGGCTGCGTCTACACCAGCAACCGATGATGCTGCAGCAGCACCCAGTTCGGATGATAACGCTAATGCAAGCGATACTCCGGCTCCGTCGGCAACTCCGACGACTCCCGAAAGTTCTCCAGTCGTGCACGATAAAGTTATTAAGCCACTGGAATCTGACCCAAAGAAGGATATTAATACGCTGCTAGCCCTTGAAGCCGTTAAAGAAGCGAACGACTCGACACCAGTAGCAGCTGAACCAATTATTGTAGATAGCTCCAAAGTACCTGAATCGCCAGCGCCGGCTTCTGATCCTAATGCCACAGCCTTGGGCGCTAATCCCAGCCCAAGCTCAGTCATTCCGCCTGTCTCCGTAGACAGCGGAGACGATGACACTACTGCAACCGAGACAGTGGCAGAAGCGCCAGCATCACCCGAAGAACCCAAGGCAAAAATAACTCAGGCAGCGTCTTCCGTAACCCGACCAGCAGCCGCCGAAGAACCAGGAGCTGACCTGAATGGTATTGCTCTCTAGATAGAGTCCACGCCCATGCGTATCAACAAGTTCGTGGCAACAGCCACCGGCCTGAGCCGTCGCGCAGCCGACAGAGCTATTACGGACCAACGCGTACTGGTTAATAACCAGATTGCCAGCATCGGGCTGCAAGTAAGTATTAGCGACAGCGTTACTCTTGACGGCGGCGTTATCAAATTGCCTGAGCTCGCGACGACTATTATTCTCAACAAGCCGGTCGGCTATGTATGCTCGCGCTCCGGTCAGGGCAGTCAAACCATTTATAGCCTGCTACCGGCAAAATTGCATTATCTTAAGCCGGTAGGACGCTTAGACAAAAACTCCTCCGGTTTACTGGTTATGACTAACGACGGAGTTTTGGCTAACCAATTGACCCATCCTCGTTACGCAAAGACTAAGGTTTACGAAGTTTCACTGGACAAAGCATTACAGTCGGCAGATCAACAAATGGTCACAAACAAGGGTGTCCAACTTAGTGACGGGCCGAGCAAATTTTTGCTCACTAGCCTTGGTTCCCAGGGAATAAGTTGGCAAGTTACAATGCAAGAAGGTCGTAACCGACAGATCCGCCGCACGTTCTCAGCCCTTGGTTACAACGTCCAGCGACTACATCGCACTAACTTCGGTTCCTATAGTCTGGGGGATCTAGCCGAGTCTGCCCATAGAATTTTGGAAACTTAACTACGTCTAACTTGAACGTCTGGGCAGATCTATCGAGACGTATCTGTTGTAATCTGTTATAATAGCGTGAGGAATGAGTAAAAAGTTACCAATCGTGGCCATTGTCGGCAGGGCCAATGTCGGCAAGTCCAGTTTATTTAATGCAATCTTGGATAGGCGAGAAGCCATAGTAGCCCGCGAAGCGGGAACTACTCGAGATAGTATTATGGCGCGTGCTGAACATGAAAATCAGCACTTCTGGTTAGTGGATACTGCCGGCATTAAGGATCCTGACGACGACTTTGAGTTCACTATCCAAGAACAGATCCTGCAGGCCGCTGACAGCGCCGACATTATTTGGGTAGTGGTAGAGGCAGACATACCTATAACCGAAGAGGACCGCCGCGTGGCCAAGATGGCGCTCAAGAGCCGTAAGCCGGTTTTCCTCATTATTAATAAAATCGACAAGGCAAAAGGCAGCGACTTAAACGCCTTCGACCGACTAGGTATAAAACCAATTATCTGGACCAGTACTACCCAACACAGGGGCATAGAACAACTGCTGGATAATCTGATTAAAATTATTCCTAAGGCGACCGAACAGGTTGACGACGACAGATTGCACGTGGCCATTGTCGGCCGGCCCAATGTCGGTAAGTCGCAGTTATTCAACTCCTTAGCCAAGAAACAACAGGCCATAGTAGCCGACCGGGCCGGAACGACCCGGGACATAAACCGGGCAGTAGTACGTTACCAGGGCAGGGAAATTGAGTTGCTTGACACAGCCGGCATCCGCCGCTCAGGTAAGATTCAAGTTGGCGTGGAACGTTTTAGTGTTATCCGCGCTTTGAGCGCCATAGAACAAGCTGATGTCTGCCTGGTGCTGATGGACGTTAATGAACTGAATGTGCAGCTTGACCAAAAGATTGCTGGCATGATCAAGGAAGCAGGCAAGGGCTTGATTCTGGTTGTTAGCAAGTGGGATACAGCCGAAGACAAAGATGCCTTTACCCGCGATGAGCTAGCCGCCAAGATTGCCGCCAACTACGATTTCGTGCCCTGGGCACCACTAATATTCACCAGCTCGGTGAGCGGTCAGAACGTCACAAAACTATTTGATTTGGTATTGGATATCGACATTGAACGTCAAAAACGCATCGCTACTCCAGAATTAAATAAGTGGCTTCGCCAAGCAGTCGACGACCATCCGCCAGCCGGACTTAAAAACCGATCGCCTAAGCTTAATTACATCACCCAGGAAACCGACAATCCAATTCCGGCTTTCAAAGTCTTTGGCAGTCACACGCGTTTTCTACACTGGAGCTACAAGCGTTATCTTGATCGCAAACTGCGAGAAGCATACGGTTATAGCGGTACGCCAGTTCAGTTCTGGTTCATCGAGAAACACAGCACTCATAAGCATGGCGAATCACCGACCAAAGTGGAACACCAGAATTCTTGATTCTTGCCCAGCGATAAGTGATACTTAAGCGCATGGCATGGCTGCAAAAACGACCGCAGGTGAGCGACCCGACAATGTACTATAGTGTCGGACTCAACAAAAGCGTTATAGTTGTGGGCCTTGGTAATCCGGGAAAAACTTATGATCTAACCAGGCACAACGTAGGCTTTTTATGTATTGACTCGTTCGTTAAACAAACCGATGAGATGTCTNNGTCTGACTGGATACAGAAAAAGGACCTCAAGTCGCTAGTAAGCACCGGCCGTCTAGGCGACAAACAAGTCATTGCTATGAAGCCTACGACTTTCATGAACCTCAGTGGTGAAGCAGTGCAGGCTGTAGCTAATTTTTATAACCTGATGCCGGCCGACATAGTTGTTATACACGATGAACTGGATATAGATTTTGGCCAGATTCGCTTACGCAACGGCGGTTCTAGTGCCGGTCACAACGGCATAAAATCGGTTACCCAGCATATTGGCGAAGATTACGGCCGAATCCGCATTGGCGTTGGACCTAAGCATCCTTCCAAAATGAAAAGTGAAGATTTTGTACTGCAAAAGTTCTCGCCTGAAGAGCAGGCGGAGCTACCTAACCTATCGCGTGAAGTTACCGCCATAATGAGTGAGTATATCTTTGGCAGTGAACTGCCGCACGACACCCGCAACTTCCTGGTCCTTTAGAAAAAGTTTATAAAAGTCTGTTAGAATAATGTAATCATGCCGAAAGTTGGTGAGGCTTGGATAAAAAGCCCAGGAAAACGTGCCTTTGAAGTTGCCGCCGTCGGCTCTTTATCGCCGGCTATAGGTGGCGCGGCGTTGTCGACGGTCGTCTTGCTTTCCGCGTCACAAAAGCCTGGCCGGGTCACACATCACGCTGCCCGTTCGCTCTATCCGGGCCATATATTTTCGATGCAAAAATTCGGTGATCCGGACAGTAACAGCAGGGTCCAGCGGTTGTGTCATCAAGCCATGATAGACGAATTACCCCAGGCACTCGATGTTCTGCGAGGCTCTATGTCGTTGTTCGGCCCCCGGGCCGATAAGCCCGATCATATCGTTAAGCTTTTCGGGGCTATTGAAGGCACAGAGCTACAGAAGCGTTGGCTGGAGGCCAGATCAGAGCAAAAACCGGGCATTATTAGTAGCTACTCGGTTCATTCCCATACACATAACTTAGAAGGAACTCCGGAATACGTGCGTTTTTCAGGATCAGAAGAAGAGGTATTAAGGCAAAATGCTATTATCCGGGCCCGACTCGACGTCCAGGATTTTGAGCAGGCCAGCTTCGCTCATGACAGACAGCTACTCGTGTCTGCCGGCCAGATGGTGCTGGGTAATTATCATCACTACGCCGAAAGCCACCTGCCACCTTTGCAGGCGCTCAGGAACGAAAGAACTTAAAAGGCCAACGAGAGGGGGTGGGCACCGCTCGTTGGCCTGTTGCAGGAGAGAACCTAAGTTCTCTCCCAAACCCTTCAACCCACCCCAGCGAAACATCGATGTCTATAATCAAATGACTCGTGTCTTCACCCCCGTGAAGAGGCAAAACCATTTAGGCTCGCTTTGAATTGGGGACCCCGGGATGAGCAAGCTCATCGAGGAATCTAGTTAAAGGGGTTAGTATGTTTTAGAGCGTGTTCAGCAGAATCTGCCGAACATCCATTTAAGAGAAAGTGGAGGGTAACAACTTTTTCATGGCGCGCTCTAAAACAATCTAACGATCTCCTCTGCCGGTTAACGACAAAGGTGTTAGAATGGGGGTAAAGGTGCTGAATTCCCCTTACGAGGAATCATAAGTTGCTATTTTAGCAAATGCATGACATTATGTCAATACTTTAAAATATTCTGCGAAATTATCAAGAAGCTTACGCTTGATGAGAAGACAGTCCGCAACAGCTTAGGTCCGAAAAAATATCGTGCTACACTGAATTTATGAAGCTTATGATTTTTCTCGGCATAATCATTGGCGGTACCATAAGAGGGTGGTTGGGTGCGGCACTTTTGGATGGCGGCAACTGGTTCGGTCTCTGGAGCCTGACGTTAAGCAGTGCTGGTTCTATAGCCGGTGTGTTCGTCGGGTATAAAGCAGGGCAGTATTTTGGGTTCTAAATTTGTACATATAAAATGAGTATTTTACAGCTTGCTCTTATATATATGTTGCATTCTCAGCATAAGTACGCTTAGATGGAGAGCATTATATGACAAAAAACCTCGTGATCGTTGAAAGTCCCGCTAAAGCTAAGACTATAGAAAAATTTCTTAGCAAAGATTATGTGGTAAGAAGTAGTTTCGGCCACATCCGCGATTTGCCTAAGAAGGGTTTAAATATTGATGTAGAGCATAATTTTGAGCCAAAATATGAAATAAGCGCTGATAAGAAAAAAGTTGTCAGTGATCTCAAAAAAGCCGCGGCTGGCAATGAAGTCTGGCTGGCAAGCGATGAAGACCGGGAAGGCGAGGCGATAGCCTGGCACCTAACGCAAGCGCTGAAGCTCGATCCGTTAACTACGAAGCGTATCGTGTTTCACGAAATCACCAAGCCGGCCATAGAGGCCGCTATAGCCAACCCAAGAACTGTAAACCGCCAGCTGGTTGACGCCCAGCAGGCACGCCGTGTACTTGATCGTCTTGTGGGCTATGAATTATCACCAATCTTATGGAAGAAAATCCGAACTGGCCTTAGTGCTGGCCGGGTACAATCGGTTGCCGTACGCCTCATTGTTGAACGTGAGCGCGAAATAAAAGACTTTATGGCCCAAAGCTCGTTTAAAGTGATCGCTGTTTTCGTTAACAACGATAGCCATGAAATATCAGCTGAATTGACGGTAAAATTACCTGACGCTGAGGCTACATCCAATTGGTTAGAAAAGACCAAAGACGCGTCGTTCAAGATTAGTAGCATTGAAAAGAAACCTGGTAACCGTAGCCCGGGTGCGCCATTTACCACTAGCACGCTCCAGCAAGAAGCCAGCCGCCGTCTAGGCTACAGTGTGCGCCAGACTATGACGCTGGCTCAGCGCCTCTATGAATCAGGGCATATAACCTATATGCGTACAGACAGCACGACGCTATCAGCTACAGCGATTAATGCCGCTGCAAACTACATTGACAAGACCTATGGTGCGAAGTATCAGCAAACTCGCCAATACAAAACAAAAAATGCAAGCGCACAAGAGGCTCATGAGGCTATTAGGCCGACAGAATTCACAAAGATATCGGCAGGTAGTGATGAACAGCAAAAAAAACTGTATCAACTCGTTTGGCAACGAGCTCTCGCTTCTCAGATGGCAGCCGCCCAATTAGAAAGAACGGAAGTTACTATTGGAATAAGTACCCAGCCAGAGATATTTCTCGCTAAGGGCGAGATTCTGCGATTTGATGGTTTCATGAAAGTCTATGGCGGGGGCAAAGAAGACGTAATATTGCCAGACCTTCGTGTTGACGAACCGCTCACCGCGCAGTCCATAACCGGCACGGAAACGTTCAGCCGTCCGCCGGCACGCTATTCAGAGGCAGCCCTGGTGCGCAAACTTGAAGAACTTGGTATCGGACGCCCGAGTACCTATGCTCCTACAATTTCAACCATTCAAACCCGCGGATACGTAGAAAAGGCTGACCTAGAAGGAGTAGAGAGGGAAATTACCGAAATTACTCTAGTAAAAGGTAAGGTCACTACCGATAAATCGACAGTTATAACTGGAGCGGACCGCGGCAAGTTGGTGCCAACAGGCATTGCTGACGTCGTTACGGACTTCTTAGTAAAATATTTCCCGTCTATAGTTGACTTCGATTTTACGGCACGCGTAGAGGCCGACTTCGACAATATAGCCGAAGGGAACCAATCCTGGGAAAAGATGATAGCCGGCTTTTATAAGGATTTCCATCCACTGGTTGAACAGTCAGCTGATATATCTCGTAGTGAGGTGTCACAGTCAAGAGAATTAGGTATTGATCCCAAGACAAACGAGCCTGTATATGCCCGTTACGGCCGTTATGGACCTATGCTGCAGCGGGGGAAGACAGAAGATGAGACTAAGAAGCCGGCCTTTGCGCCAATGCCGACTGGAAGCACCATCGACACCGTAAAACTCGAGCAAGCCTTGGCTATGTTTGAGTTGCCGCGTGTCGTAGGCTCAACCGCTGACGGTCAGGAAATTAAAGCCAATATAGGCCGGTTCGGCCCATACGTACAAGTCGATAAGACTTTCGTATCAATTAAGCCGCTTGACCCCCGTACAATTACCGAGGCCGAAGCCCGTGAGCTATTTGAGGCGAAACAAGTCAAGGATGCCGCCAAGAACATTAAGGAATTTGCCAGTGGTATCAAGATTTTAAACGGTCCATATGGTCCGTACGTAACCGACTCTAAGAAAAATGCCCGTATTGACAAGGGTCAAGACCCTGCAAAGTTGACTGAATCTCAGGCCAAGGCTTTACTTGCCGCAGCGCCCGCCAAAAAACGCGGCTCAAGAAGAGGTACTAAGCGCCGTACCAAGACAAAGTCATAGGCTAAAAATTTGCCCATCCGTAAAACTAGTGGATAAGTAGTATTTTTACAACATAGAATGTGTAGAGCTGTCAGTTATGTGCTACAATAATTAACAGATAAATACACAGGTATTGACTTTTAAATTTTATAGTTTTATAATAGGAACTAAGTTATGCTAATAACAGGGAAGAATTAACCGTATGGCCCAGAATACAACCACTGTAGAACTAAGTACTAAAGAACTAGTAAACAGTGTGCTGTCTAGTATTGAACGAGAGCGAGAGCGAGAAATTGTGGCTCGCCGTTTTGGGTTATTTGACCGTAAAGAGACCCTGGAACAGATTGGCGAGATGCTAGGCATCACTCGTGAGCGTGTACGCCAACTGGAAAAGTCTGTTGTTATTCACCTTAAATCATCTGTAGAGCAGGGGACTATCCCGCATATTGCTGATTTTCAGGGTAAAGTAGTTGGATTGCTTGAAGCAAATGGCCAGATTGCTCGCGTCAGTGAATTGACAAAGCAATTGACCCCTGAAGCTACTCGAGAAGAGCAGGCTCGTGTGGCTTTCTTGAGCCAGCTTTGCAGCGGGCTTATAGTTATCAATGAGGATGACAACTTCTATAACAACGTTGGTGTTAAGAAAGCTCACGATGAAAAAGCAATTAAAAACCTTGTTGCCCAGCTTATCGAAACTATTAAGCAACTAGGCGAGCCTAAAGACATTGAAACCATCGCTAAAGCTGCCAAGATCGAGGATCCAAAGCAGGCGGCAGCCCTGGCTAGCACTTCTAAGCAATTAGCGACACTGAATGGTCGCTGGGGACTTATAAAGTGGCCAATGGTTAACCCAAAGAATATCCGTGACAAGATCTACGTTATTCTTAAAGAAAACGGCAAGCACATGCACTTTAACGAGATCTCTGACGCCATCAAAGATAGCGACTTCAAGCGCAAAGATGTTACCACCCAAGCAGTCCACAACGAACTTATTAAAGACAAGCGCTTTGTACTAATAGGGCGGGGAATCTACGCTCTCAAGGAGTGGGGTTACAGCAAGGGCACCGTAGCCGATATTATCACTGAGGTTCTGAAACAGGCTGGGGAACCACTGCACCGTGACGAGATAGTCAAGCGCGTCCTCAAAAGTCGTTTTGTTAAAGAAACAACCATTCTGTTGAACCTTCAAGGCAAGCCTCAATTCAAGCGAGTAGCAAAAGCTACCTACGCTTTATCTGAATAAGGTATACTTATTTTTGTTAATACTGGTTATTAATGATTGCAACTTATCCGGAACAAATAGAGTTAGAGACTACCGAGGAACCTGAAACCGATGAGACACTTCAGCCTCTAGCAACTGCATTGGCACAAGGTATAGGCAGCCAAGTAGTGCCTATATCTTTTGAAGTTGTTGGTGCGCGTCATGATAGCCCGAGACATAACCAATATGCCTATGCTACTGAAGTATTGTTTAACAATATGGATCCAGATTTTGTTTCTATAGGAGAAGTGCCGAACTTAAGTGAGGATGAGCCTGATTTATGCTTTGACGCAGCAGCCGTACACGGCGATATATCAAAAATTGTACCTGTTGTTACTATCGTTGAAGTTGATAAGGCAAGATCAGATGAGCAATTCGATGCTTCAGTCACAATGAATAGATACAGAGGGTGGGGAATTGAAAAAGTCTTGGTGCAACCTCATCAGATCGACCATGCAGGCGAGACTATGTGGATGCAAAATACTGCCGAACTTATTCAACACGTTCGGGCAGCCGGTCCATTCGATACTGTCGGCGTCATCGTGAATCCAGAAAGGACCGCTAGCACGGCCAGCGTAGGGGAAGATTATGATCGGATTGCTGGGGAACTATCAGTGGCAGACTTTGGCATAACTCAGTTTCTACTAAATCCCGCACCCTACATTGACCTAGTACGAGCTATGCGTGAGCGGCAAGTAACAACCCCAATTTTACCCGGGATTAAGCCTTTCCGGCAATATCATGAGATTAAGACTGCTTCTCAGACCAGTAACGTAAGTTTAGGTGAGGAATTAATGCACATAATGCCACCAAGCCTAAGCCGTTCAGACATACTTAGACAATCAGACGAACTAATGAGTTACTTTATAGGAGTGGGATTTGATCTTGTTAAACACATTGGCGCCCCTGGGCTACATATATATACAGATAATAACGTACGGACTGCACAACGCCTAGCGCAAGGAGTGCAACAGGCTATTAACTCCTTATAAACATCTGTATTATCTAATAATTTTTTAAAGTGTACAAAATACGAACATGGGTAGGTAGCTTGGTGAAGAGCAGATAGCATTCGCCAGGCAAATTATTTGAAGCATAGGGCGTGGGAAGAGAGCAGTAGAAAAAAATCAAAACAAATATATGAGTGAGGGAAATATTTTCTAGGACCCGGACCAGAGCAGAGTGCCAGACCGAGCTATAGACATAACGTCGCACAATGTATATTTTGCGACACGTATATTGTAATTAAAGATGGGAACTAATACCCCTACCGCAGGGGAGTAACAACTCGGTTTGTCTATTTACTATGACCTAAGCACTGCTAGCCCATAGCCTTTAGCATTCTCTTACACGTATATGCCGCTACTGTCTGGCTGTTGCCCAAATGGCCCTAGCGTCCTGAATGTGATTTGTAACACTATTTGACTTTTCCACAGTTGTGTCGTGAAACTATTGTTTTTTTGGCTTTGGCGCGAATTTTTTTCTCCCCTGCCTTACCTACCCAAAAATAAAAAATTTGACTTTTGCCCTACTGCATATGCTTATATAGTTTTTTTCGCATATTATTAAGCTGCAACCATTATGAACAAAATACGAACTAACAGGGCAGAAGAACAGGGGCTCTATTGATAATACGCCCGGCCATCAACCTGCACATCAACATACTTGGAGGGAATTATATTCTGTGCTTGTAATTGAGTAATGGTAGCCAGGAAAGTCCCTACCTGCTGTCGTGGGTCATCATTTTGCAGATTAAACTTAACGGTATACGCCTTCCCTGCCAGGTTGACGTCGAGTTGACTGGCGGCCGGCGGTAGGGTCATAGAGGCTACCGCATACTTCTTAGCCGATAGTTGAGCTATGACAGTCTGCACAAAGCTCACCGTACTTGCTGCTAGTACTTGATGCCCAAGTTCTATCTTGAGGCCGCTCAGATCAGTTACTACCGGCAGGGTAACGTGACCTGCCAAGGAGTTACCGGTAGCTGTAAGAACGGCCTTGCCGCTCTCATTTATGACAAATGAGCCGCTTGCGGCCGAATTAATAATCAGAGCTGGTTCAGCTGGTGCCATATAAATGATTGGTTGGTGGCCTAGAAGTGGAATAGTTATACTGACACTTACTAGTTCTGGAAACTGGGTTAATAATTGGCGGCTAATTTGTCCGGTATCAACTGTGACTTTATTGTGATTCCATATTGATGCTGCTAGTAGTTGGTCAGCTGCACCTTGATAAGCGGCCTTATTAAATAAGATTGGCGTTGAACTACTGTTCGTTGCGGGCAATATCTCAGCCGTCGTTGATAGCTTGAGAACATTAACAGCTGAGGCTGCTATGGCAAGCAGTAAAATAATTAGTCCAAAACGCTGCAGCCAGAATGCGCCTGAATGGAGCGCAGGAGACTTTTTTCTGTCTACTTGCCGGCCTAGGTTGGATTCTTCATCTGAGCGCCGGGAGCGATATGAAGACCCCTGGCTCTTGGACATGCTCTCATCAAGAGTTGAATTACGTTGGCGCAACTTAGAAGTACTGAGTTTGTTTCGTCTAAGCTTCATACTTGTTCCAAAATCAGCTTAGCTATTTGGTGAGTGGCGTTAGGCTGAGCCAGCTTTACGAATTCGGTTTGTAGTTTCTTTCGCTTAGCAGGTTCTTTAAGCAAGTCTGTAATGTAACGGGACAGTCGGTTTGGATCAGCAATTAGATCGTCTGGCCCCAGTACTAGTGCAGCCCCCTGCTCTGCCAAATACTCAGCATTTTTTAGCTGGTGACCCCCAGCTAAAAAGGAGCTCGGTATGACGATACAAGCCTTGCCTTGCATGGCAAATTCGGCTAGATTGGTCGCCCCCGCCCTCGTCACAATGATATCTGCCGCCCCGCTATATTTATAAACGTCACTAATAAAGTCGTGAACCTGCAGTCTTTGGCGGTCGGTATCTGTAACTGTCTGGTCATACTTTCTCTGTAGCTCTATAAAGTTATTACGTCCGGCCGCATGAATTACGTAAAGGTCTTGGAAGTCTTCTAACAGATGAGGTACGGCTTCAGCCACCGCTGAATTTACCTCTTGCGAACCTAGGCCACCACCTATGATAAACACTAGCTTTGACTGGTGTGGAATGCTCAGCTGATCCCTATAATTCTTTTGCAGTTCACTTGTTACAGGTTTAAAATATTTATTCAACGGTATGCCGGTAGTAACTGTTTTGTCTGCGGGATAGGGATATAGCTCTTCTTTATAAGCAACCGCATGTAATTTAGCCCAACGAGCTATAAGACGATTCGCCAAACTGGGAATAAGGTCAGAATCATGGGTTATATATGGTACGCCCCGTAGCTTTGCTCCAATTGCCACAGGAACGCTAACAAACCCACCACGGCTAAAGACTACATCGGGCTTGATGTGCCGCATTAGGCGCCAACTCTGGTAAATACCAATGATCACAAAGAATACGTCCCTGATATTCTTCAATATAGTTGGCACGTCAAGTAGCTGCCTGAGCCCTTCGCCATGAAAACGGCGAAATTTGCCAGCTCTAACTACGTAAACCTGGTCTATATTAGTATCTTGGGCAGGAATATCGCCGAGACTATCACCCTTCTGTCCTATATAGACAAGCTGTACGTCTGGGTTGAGCCGCTTAAGTTCGGCTGCTACAGCCAAAATAGGCGTTATATGACCACCAGAACCGCCACCGGTGAGAACAATAGTCAATCGCTGGCCCTCCGTAATGTATTATCTCGGAAATCACGTCGCTGGTTGTCTGGATCTTCAGGGGTATTCTTGCGCGACGAACTATAGGTAGTATACTGCGAAGCCTGAAACGCCAGGCCGACTGCTGCGGCTGAGAATACGACGCTTGTACCTCCATAACTAATAAACGGCAAGGTAATACCCTTCAAAGGCAGCAGACCGATCATACCGCCAATGTTAATCAAGGCCTGGGTGCTGAACCAAGCGAGCACCCCAATAACCAGTAGACGGCTAAAGTCATCTGGTAAACGCTCGGCAATGCTTTTTAAACGCGTAAAGAATAAACCAAAGATCACAATGAGAATCATGGTACCGATAAAACCAAATTTCTCAGCATAAATTGCGAAAATTGAATCATTTGCCGCCTCCGGCTCATAGCCGTAGGCTTGGACACTATTACCGAGACCAAGTCCAAGAATACCGCCTGAACCGACTGATATTAATGACTGGCAAGCCTGATAACCACTGCCCTGACAGTTTGAGGCTGGATGCAAGAATGTTTCAAGGCGCGCTCGCCGATATGGTGTCGCCGAAATGGTTAAAACTAGACCTATAAGGACAACACCTACAATTAGTACGATACGCCCCATAGGCAGACCGGCCACAAAGGCCATGGTACCCATCATTACAACCAAAACACCTGTTGAACCGAGGTCACTTTGTACGCCAGCAACTACTACGCCCAAGGCCATTAGCGCTATCAAAAGAGGCCTGAACGTCTTTCCAACGCTGCGAATTGTTCCGCTATGAACGCGCTCAGCTAAAAAGCCCGCTATCCATATTAAGCCGGCGAATTTAACGAGTTCGACTGATTGGAATGAGAAACTGCCAAGCCTTACCCAGCGATGTGCCGGATAAAGTGGATTGACTGGTAAAGCTAGGGCCAACAGCGTAGTTAGGCCAGCAAAAATTAGCAAGGGCTTATACGCCTTGCGCCATGTCTTCAGTGGCACTTTGGCAGTTACAGCAAATGCCACAAGGCTCAGTGCGATTGCAATCACCTGCTTGCCGACATAGTAGTTACTGCTGACGTTATTGGTTATTGCAAGTGCCGGGCTTATGGCATAAACAACGATCAGGCCAATTGCCAATAAAGTGGCGCACCAGATTAATAACCAGTAGTCGGGCTTGTGCTTGCGCCGCCCCAGTTGCATTTGTTGCTGTTGGACTTGGGGGCGGCGTCTTGATGCGACGCTACGGTTAGGCCACATGGCCGATTTACCCCCGCCGCCCCATCAGAAAAATAATTAAGCCGACCGCGCTAGCTATCTGCCCTAGGATCCAAAAGCGCATAGTTACTTTGGTCTCCGGCCAACCTATAGCCTCAAAATGGTGATGGATCGGTGATGACAAAAAGACTTTCTTGCCGTTGCGAAGTTTCCTGGATGTACGATTAATAATAACTGAGCCCGTTTCCATAACGTAAACAGCTCCAATGATCGGTAAAACATACATAGTGTTGGTCTGCAGCGCAATAATACCGAGAGCCGTGCCGAGTGCAAAGGCACCGACGTCACCCATAAAAAAACGTGCCGGATAAATGTTAAACCACGTATAACTTAACAGCGAGCCGACTATTGTCAGGCAAAAACCAGCTAAGACGAATTTGCTCTCAACGACAGCAATAATCGAATAGGCCATAAAGGAGGATGTCAGTAGCCCGCCAGCTAAACCATCTAAGCCATCGCTGAAGTTAACTGATATAGCCGTGGCCATGACAACTAACCAGAACAAGGCAATGATAAAGATGCCGACATGCCACTGATTGTGGGCAATCCAGGGCAAGTATATAGAGTGCACGCCATTCTTTGCATAAAACCACCAGCCAGCCGCAAGCACTAAGATACTATATAAACTAAACTTTACCCGGGCGCTCATACCGGCCACGCCACCTATACTGCGTATGTTCATGAAATCATCTATCAGGCCGATGGCTGCTGCACCTACTAAACCAGCCAACGGCAGCCAGGTTTGGCCACGGTTAAGATTAGTAGTTAATGTCACTATCGTTATTGCCAGCACAAAAATAATACCTGCCATTGTCGGAATGTGCCGTTTGTGCTTTTCAGCATGAAGCTTAGCGTAGACCGTCGCTTTGCCTCCTGACCACGCGTCCGTGCGCTGACGCTTCCACCACTGCCGTTTATACGCTACGGTAGTATAAAGCGGTGTAATTAGCATGCTTAGGGCAAAGCCAAAAAAACTAAGTGATAATATACGGATTAATTGGTGACTTGTAATGGCAATGTGCAGTGTATTCATGGGTCTATTTTTCTTTTATTATAGCAGCTTCTATCTGGATTGTGGTTCCGCCTCCACTTACGAGAAGTTTGATATTTTTATTAAAAGCGGCGCTAATCATCTAATTAACCTCTCTTAATTTGTCTTGGGGCTAACAAACGAGTTATTGATTAGCATATGCGCCAGGTCAGCAAATACAGGCTGGCCACCGTAGGCACCGGCATAACCGGGTACGTTTGGCTTGATATTAAAGACTACTATGAGGTACTGCGGCTTGTTTCCGCCTACGAAACCAATGTAGGTGCCGTTATATAGGTTGGCGTAGTAACCACCGCCTGGCTGGGCTATCTGTGCCGTACCGGTCTTCCCCCCCACCATGTAGTTTGACGGGAAATTCATAAAGGCAAAGCCCTCATGTAAGTATGTCGTAACGACATTTTGCATTAAAGGTATTAATTCGCCACCTATATTACTCTTTACTGTGTTCTTTATTAGCGCCTTAGGTTCATTGACTGTAACCTTGCCGTTGGAGCTAATAGTCTTTGATACAAGTGTCGGCTGGTAGTATGTGCCGCCATTTATGACGCTAGATAACGCTGCGCCCTCCTGTAAAGCAGTCAGTTGCACGCCCTGCCCGAATGCGGTGTTGGCGAACGTCAGGCCCTGAGCAGGACCATTAGGGTCGTCTGGGGGCACATAGCCGCCTGATTCATAGCCCTGCTCTATGCCAGTCGGTTGACCAAGGTGAAAATGGTTAACCATGTAGTTGTGCCAGGCATCGATACCTTTTTGGTTAATCTGCGTGCCGCCCGGATTGCCCATTTGCATAAGCATCCAGGTTGCACCTGTATTAAGCGATAGGGATAATATACTTGAGATACTCTGTTCCCTAGGACCGCCATCTTGTTCTATATCGGTAATATTAAAGCCGTCGATAACCCAGTGGGCTGGATCATAAAATGTCTGGTTGGGCTGTATGACACCCTGGTCAAGTGCAGCAGACGTGGTCAGTGTCTTCATTGAAGATCCGGGCTCTATATCATCAGTAACTGCTGCATTTTCAAAAAGTGCGGCGTTGCTTACGTGCTGATAATCACTGGGGTCATAGGTTGGATAATTAGCCATGGCATCAATTTGACCGTTGTTTGGATTCATAATAATAGCGCTCAGACCTTGTGATTTAGTTGCCTGGTATTCTTGTTTGAGAATTTGCTCCATTTGCGTTTGCATTGATAGGTTGATGCTCGTAACTATATTGTCGCCTTTGACTGGTTGGGTTTCAATATTACCTTTGGTAGCAGCCAGTGGCACGCCGTTTGAGTCTGTAACAGCCTTTACCTGGCCGGGCGTACCGGCAAGTTCTTTGTTAAGAGCCTGCTCAAGGCCGTACTCACCAGTACCGCTATCGTTAACAAAACCCAATAGTTGTGAGGCCAAACTCCCGTCTGGGTAGACACGATAATCCTGGCCTTGGGTACCAACACCGGGAAGCTTAAGAGCAAGTAACTGACTGCTGTTTTGTGCGCTCAATTTTTTGGCAAGCACTACGTATTGAGTATTTTTAGTGCGCATTTGTGAAGCATACTGGCTAGCGTTACCTCCTATAATTGAGGCGATCTTGGCAGCATCTTTATCTGGCTGCTGCACTAATGGCGGGTCTGCATAAAGCGTATAGAGTTGTTGGTTGAGCACGATAGGAACGGCTTTATTGCTGTCATATGCTTCGATTAGACCTCGAGTAGCCGGTATTTGATACTGTTTAAATTGGTCACTTAAGGCTGCCGACTCATAGTGAGTATGCTGGATAACTTGAACGTAGAAGAGTCTTATGCCAAAAATAATTAGAACTAGCAGCAGAGCGACGTACCATATACGTACTCGCTGCACCGACTGGCTAAACGCAGACTTGTCTGGCACGTCTTAAAGACCTCATTAATTTTGTACAGTAGCCGAAGGAGCAACCGAAACTAGATTTTTAGCCACTGCGCTGTTTTCAACGCGGCTAAGCGATTGCAAGCGAGCCGAGGCAACCTCTAGGTTGTTGTACTGGCTCTGCAGCTGGGTTTGGCTTTGTTGCAGATCGTTAATCTGAAAACCGTAGGCATTTGTCTTGGTCACCTGCGTAAGATACAGAAGCCCGAGCAGACAAGCTAACACAATTAAAGTAATCGTGTTCGTTATTGGACCCAAGGTATGAGCCTGTGTCCGAAAGCTCACCGAATTTTGATTGCGACCTGTGAACCGGGAACGATTCATGGCTAGAGAACTTGAGTATGTCATATGTTTTTATCTTTATTTTTATGTTTGGTTCCAGCCCTTTTTAGGGGGCTGGAACTTTTTACCTACGTTAGACCACGCGAACGTGAATCTTGTAGGCGCGGGAGCTGCTTTTTACCTGGATAGGCATTTGAGTTCCCTTTCTTTTTTATTTTCACTGCGGCTCGTAGTTTTGCGCTACGGGCTCGCGGATTATGGGCTAATTCTGAGGGGCTTGCCGTGACTGGATGCTTGGTTAACAGGCGTAGCTCGGCATCATAACGTTCACCCGCTACTTCCTGAAGCGCCTGTTTTACCAGCCGGTCTTCTAAGCTGTGGAAACTTATGATGGCAATCCTGCCGCCGGGTTCAAGTAGTTCAAACCATAGTGGCAGGCTCTGCTGCAATAAGTTCAGCTCATCGTTGACTGCAATTCTGAGCGCTTGGAACGTTCGTGTCGCAGGATGAATCCGATGATATCCCGGCCAGGCTGAAGCTACCACTGTCGCTAGCTCACTCGTACGGGCTAGCGGCCGTGACGCAACAATGGCATGAGCAATTGTTGCTGCTTTTGGATCTTCGCCATATTGCCTGAGCAGATCAGTCAATTCTGTTTCGCTATAGTTATTGACTATAGCTTCCGCAGTCAGTTCTTGCGACTGATCCATTCGCATATCCAGTGGCCCGTCAGCTTTGATAGCAAAGCCACGGTGGCCCTCGTTAAGGTGCGGTGACGATGTCCCTAAATCGGCCAAAATAAGATCGAACTTCCGCCCTTTGGCGACTAGCTCTCTGCTCACGGACAAAAAATCCTTTTGTCTGATCTCAACAGTGCCACCAGTGTACATTTCCTTTAATACATTGACAGCGTTCTGGTCACGATCGACCAAGACTGCTTTTGTGAGGCTTCCAACGCGGTCCAATATCGCTGAGGCGTGCCCGCCGTATCCGGCCGTCAAATCAAGGTATGATTCCCCGACTTGCGGATCCAGAAACTGCAGAACTGCATTCAGTAAAACTGGAACATGCTGTTTGTTTTTATTTTGGTTTTTATTTTGGTGCATCTTTGCTTGTTTGTTTTGCAAGGTCACCTAATCAGCAGTCAACTTTTTGTTTTTATCTGGGGGTTTTTGTTTTTGTTTGACACGGCAAATTGTAAAATTACTATTCGCCACGTCGAGTTTGAGAGACTTATGTGTGAGGTGGAGTTTTGGGAGGTGTTTTTGAAAGGTACAAAGCGCTTTTTTATTGTGGTTTGCTATCGTATCCACATGTTGACTGCCGAATAGGTGAACTCGAGAAGTATTCGTGTTGCTATCCGGTTAAATTGTTAAGGAACGTGCTCGGCGTCTTTTAGTCTCTGGATGGAGCCGTAAGACGCCAGTAACGGCCGACTCCAACAGCAACTATGTCGCGATCTATCCCCGCGTAATCGAGCAAATGCTGCTCGAGGGTGATCCGCCCCTGCTTGCCATCGGGTGATTGGTCGATCTTGCCCATCCGAAATTGGACGTTTAGATCGGCAATCCGCTCGTCCAGGATATCACCGGCTAACCTTGGCTCAACGAGGTTATCCCACACATCTTTTGGATATAGATGCAGGTACTCGCCAAAGCCCCTGGTTACAACTGCCCCGCTGGCAAACTGGTCGCGAAGTTCCGGAGGTATGGTTAACCGCCGCTTATCGTCCAGCTTACGTTCGAAGTAGTCTACCGTGGCCATTGGTATCCCTTAAAGCTAGTAGTGGTTGTTTATTTTTGACGTGGCACGCTATTTGGCCGTACCATTTCTACCCACTTCCATGAGTGTACTACCCACTATAACCCCTTGCAAGTAACAATGCACAAAAAAGTGGTGTTTATAACACCACTTATCCACAGTTTTTCCAGAGGTTCATATTTATACACAACATGTAGCGCTTTAGCGTCCCTCCCCTACACCACTATAAAAATTACTTTGTCGTCGGAATACCGTCGGCTTGGAGTTGTTCGTAACCGCCAGCACGTTCGAATGCTGAAACAGCAATCTTATCGATTGTGCTCGTATCATAGCCCGTGGGTACAACTTGGTTTGAAGAGTTAACATACGCATTTGTAGAGGGTTGTACGACTTCAATGTCACCGGTAATATCTATTCCCCCATCATCGCCTACTGTTGCTGGAAGATCAGCTGAAATTTGGCTACCTTCCTTTAAATTACCGTACGGTAGTTCTACGGCAAGCTGCTGAGCTTCTAGCGCGCTTAAGTCCGCCCATACAGTGTTCTTTGCTCTATCATTTTTATTGTGTATTGAGCTTGTGTCCGTGCCTGGCATTGTAAAACCAATCCAGCCAGTTTGATCGGCGGTGTAGAGGTTAGGTGGTGAACTAACAAGGGGCAGCTTAACAACAAGCTCTTTTCCTTGAGGTACGCTACCGCCCAGATTATTAGGATTGCCTTCGGCGGTATCTTCAACATCAGGGCTAAGACGATAATTTGCTCCTGCCTTTAGTACGACAACTCTGCCTAGTACGCTACTAGCAGTGTCCAAGGCTGTGATACGATCCTTGTTAATTATTGCTGCATTATTATCCTCAAACGATTTAGCAACACCGCCGCCTAAAGCAACCGCAGCGATACCCGCAATAGCTTTGCCTTTGGTTGTAAGTCTAATTGGATATCTGTCTTGTTTCATAATATTTCTATATTACCATATTATACTAATACAGTCAAGTTTATACCTTGCCATGACGGCTAGGCGTACGCTGGCTGGTATCGTAGCTTATGTAATGCGGTGCTACCTCTTCACGCTCGCGTTGTACGGGGTTATTAGACTCAGTGTTTTCTGTCTCATAGGCAAACGTTGGTTGATTGGGAACAATAACCTTCATTCCTTGGTGTTCTTGCATATCCATAACGCCTACAGTCGTAGCAGCCGCCATTAGTACGACACTCGCGTGGGCGCCGAGATTCTGCAATTTCTGAGTTACCGATGTTTGTTTGTTTTTGATTGACATCCATACAATAATAGCAATAAATATGTAATTTGTCAATGTTCTGTTTTAATACAAACTCAAGTTTATACGTCTATGTCTACTGGTATCCCGGTCTGTAGTTTATGAAAAGTTATGTTCTGTTCACTTAGTATGCGCTCAAACGTGTTATAGGTTTGCTCACGGGCTTCATCGCGCCAGTGCCAGTCATGAATCGGTAGTACATGCTGAGGCTTTAGTTCAAGCGCGAGATTGATCGCCCGGATGCTAGTTCCCCACGGCGCCGTAACTGGTAATGCCATGATGGCTTTTGTTCCATTAAAACTGTGGCTATCACCAGGATGACTGAGTGCATCCAAGTAGTTAACACCTATCTGTTGCGGCGGTTCAGCTAAGGGTTTGACATCCTCGTGGGGTGAATCAAAGAAACTAACGCCTTCGGGAGGCTTATCACTAGCAACAATGCCCGCTTTTTTGAGTTTGGAAATAACTTCGGGGGTACTAGTTATGCGTACATCCGGAAACTTATCAACAAGCTTTGCAATGAGTTGCGTATCAACGTGATCAGCATGGATATGAGTAATAAATATATCGTCTAGGCGGTTTATCTGATCTACGCTCAGCGCCGCTGCGCTCATGACGCCCGGGTCAAACAGCGCCACTCTATCCGACGTTTCAACCAATAAACAGGAATGAATAAATTTGGTTATCTTCATACTCTCCTCCTAACGTATAAATTATTTATCGGTACTCTGGGTTATCAAAATCAAATCGGCTACCAGCGTCCCATTTAGAACGCTGATTACCATAAGCCGGTATGCCTCCGTTGTCTTTTAGCATCTTGGCCATATGCAGCAAATTCCAGGCCATAAACGTAGTGTTGCGATTAGTAAAATCGTTATCGAAACCAAGTAAGGTGCCATTAGATTGCTTGTCTCCGTAGCTATCACCAGGGCCAGCCTCGCCTATCCAGCCTGCATCTGCTTGGGGAGGAATAGTATAGCCAAGGTGCTGCAAACTATAGAGAACGTTCATTGCACAGTGCTTAATTCCATCCTCATTGCCTGTAATTAAACAGCCCCCGACTTTTCCGTAAAAAGCATACTGTCCATCTGCATTCAATATACTGCTACAGGCATACAGACGCTCAATAACTTTTTTTGTTTCACTACTGTTGTCACCTAGCCAGATAGGTCCTGCAAGTACTAGGATGTCGGCAGCCATAACCCGTTCAAAAATATCGGGCCACTCATCAGTTTTCCAGCCATGCTCTCTCATATCCGGCCATACGCCAACCGCAATATCCTGGTCGATAGTACGGATAATTTCGGTTTTTACACCGTGTTTTTCCATAATTCCCTGGCTAATTTTAATCAATTTTTCGGTATGGCTCGGCTCTGGCGATTTCGTCAAAGTACCGTTAAAAAAGATGGCTTTTAATCCTGTGAAATCCCGATCTTTATCCGTCATGACGTCTCCTTAAAATCTACCCCAAAGATGCTGCTAACTGGTTTTTAGTATACGCCAATTCATGCCACAATCACTACAATGAATGACCTCTATTTTTTCTTGTGGTCGTGATAAGCCAGCTGGCGGCGCAGCTGGTCAAGACGGATAATTTTCGGCTCGAAAGGCTTTAGAAGACTTGAGTATTGCCAGTTGGGTGCAAGAACATGTGCTAGCCTACCCTGTTCTTCAAGATATTCAGCCAGGCTAAAGAAATCGCCGTCGCCGGAGACAATGATAGCCTGCTCATAGTTTGGCAGCTCCTTCATTGCATAGAGAACGAGTTCAGCGTCGACGTTGCCCTTTACGGTAGGTTTTTCCTTAGCTTCAGGATTTGTGGTACCTGTAGCGGTTTCAACTTTTTGATTAGCATCGTGTTGCGCACTAACGTCGACAGTCGGCTTCAAAACGACTAAAAAGCCAAGCTCGTGCATATATTCGTAAAGGGCCTCATTTTCACTCATATAGCCGATGAACATGTAGGCCTTGGTTACGCCGTGTTCATTGCCAAGATATTGCCGAAATTTGCGCCAGTCAAGTTTCCAGCCCATGCGTTGGGTACCTAGATTCAAATTTTGACTATCTATAAAGGCGTAAGTATTGGGTTTTTTGACTCTATTACGTGGCATATCTATAGTCTAACACTTTGTAGATTGCGCAGTCTGTATAATTAATAATAGTGGGCGCTGACAATTGCCAGTACTTCTGAGCCGTACTTTTCAAGCTTGCGCACGCTAAAGCCCGGTATAGCCAATAACTACTGATCGCTTAGCGGTTGGGTGGCAGTAGCTATGGCCTCCAAGGTGGTGTTGTGCGCAATAATGTATGGCGGAAGTTTATCTAGCCGAGACCGTGCCAGACGCCAGCTTTTGAGCTTAGACAGTAGGGCCTGGTCAACAGCCGCTGTGCCTGCCCTTTCCTTATTATCTTCTGGCTCATCTGCAATATCCGGCGTTTGAGCAGCTAACTGCACCGACGCTTGGCGTAAACGGTTGTCGAACTCGTGGATTTGAGGATTAAGCATAAAGGCCATGGTATTTAAACCCTTAACATACAGCCCGCTTAAGCTTCTTACACGGGAGAGCGCCACATAGCCCATCCCAGGCGTAAATGCCCGGCTAAGGTCGATTTCTGCCGCATCTAAGCTCATACCCTGGCTTTTGTGAATAGTTATTGCCCAAGCGAGACGTAAAGGTAGTTGGCTAATCTCGGCTCGCAAGCGGCCATCTTCAGTCAGGCTCCAGCTATGAGGCTCGACTTTTAAACGTCGGCCACCGACTAGTTCGACTATTGGCAGGCCGCCCTGGAAACCAATAACCTGGCCTCGGCTGCCGTTCACAAAACCTTCACTAAAATTGTTCGCGACAAACATGACTTCGGCGCCGATTTTCAACACTAGAGTCTCGGGTACCAGCAAGCCTTTCGAGAGCTGCTCCAGCTTGGCTTTGGCTCCCTTGCCCTGCATGATATATGACTTTGTTGTACCCCCTAAGGACTGTAAATGACGTTCATTAATAGCGTCGACGTCGACGTTGTGAGAATACAGACGAGTAACCGCCTGCTCGGATGACGGACTCTGCTCAAGACGATCCTTAATAAGCTCGTAGTGGCTATCGTCGAGTGCCGCTGAACGCATAGCTTCCAAAAAAACTAGCAGTCCGTCACTGTTTGATTGGCGGTGTTGTTCGGTTAGATAACAAACCTTAGGATTCAGATCTTGCCAAGCCTCCGAAAGATAAACGAAATCCACCAGGTCTGAGCCACGAGTTACCGGAGGCAACTGAAAGAAATCACCAACCAGAATAACTTGCAAACCGCCAAACGGCTCATCGCTGGCCCGCAAAACTTTTGCCAATCGGTTGATCATATCAAGGCGCTGGCCATGCAGCATAGAAACTTCATCTATCACCAAAACATTGCAGGCGTTGTAGCGTTTCTTTAGCTTTTCGCTGCCTGCTAAGCGCTTCAGTTCATCATTAGATAGTTCGTCAATAATTCCCAGTCCCGACCACGAATGAATAGTATTGCCTCCAAGATGGCTAGCGGCAATACCCGTACTAGCCGTTACGGCAACTTTTTTGCCGGCCCGTTCGGCTCGCTTTATAAACTGATTTAGGACATAGGTTTTACCTGCCCCGGGTGCACCAGTCAAAAAAACATTATCGCCGCTCATCATTACTGCCAAAGCCTGAGATTGTCGCATAGACTCCGATTGTAGCACCTGGGTAGGCAGAGGCAAAAACTTAGGCAGCAATTGTTAAATTGTGATGCAAATCAAGGATGAAGCCAGCCAATTATTAGGCCCCTAGCAAGAACTGTATCTCTTACTTAACTAAGTCTCTTAAATTTTCGATTTTTGTACGTTCCTGCTCTGTTGTGTCCCGGCTGCGGAGAGTTACGGTATCATCGTTTAGACTGTCAAAGTCAATCGTAATGCAATACGGGGTACCTATCTCGTCTTGCCGGCGATAGCGCTTGCCAATATTGCCGTTATCGTCCCACATGACATTACCGAACTCTTTTTTCATCATATCGTAGACTTCCCTAGCCTTAGCAACCAGTTCCGGCTTGTTTTTTAATAATGGGCTAACGGCAACTTTCACGGGCGCCAGATGAGCAGGTAATTTAAGATAAACACGTTTCTCGCCGTTTATTTCATCCTCGGTATATGAGTTTGAGATGACAGCCATTACATTGCGGTCCAAGCCGTAGGTAGGCTCGATAACATGGGGTATAAAGCTTTGAGTGCCGTCTTTCGGACGGTACTCGAGATTTTTGCCTGAATGCTTTTGATGATTCTTTAAGTCAAAATCAGTACGGTATGCCAACCCGCCGATCTCGTCAAAGCCTAGTGACGGAAAGTCATAGTGAAAATCGATAGTACGTTGGCTATAATGGGCGCGATCTTCAGCCGGAACCTCAATTTCCTTGATTTTTTCTTTGGACAGACCAAGTACTTCGAACCACTCTTGCGACTGCACTCGCCACTGTTCAAAATACTTTTCCCAGCTCTCGGGGTGAATAAAGTATTCCAGCTCCATAATCTCAAACTCACGGGATCGAAATATGAAATCACGTGGACTGATTTCGTTGCGGAAGTTTCGGCCAATCTGGGCCACGCCGAACGGCAGATCGGGCGAAAAACTGTCCAGAATGTTCTTGAAGTTCGTGAACATGCCCTGGGCCGTTTCAGGGCGCAAATAACTAACGCTACTCTCATCTTCGACTGGACCTACGGTGGTCTTAAACATCATGTTGAACTTACGGGGCTCACCAAAGGTGCCTTCTTTGCCGCAACTTGGACATTTACTGGTGTTAATTTTATCGGCGCGAAAACGATTATGGCAGTTCGAGCACTCAACAAGCGGGTCGGTAAAAGTGTCGACATGTCCACTTGCCTGCCAAACCTTACGATTCATTAGGACTGTGCTATCAAGTCCATACATATCATCGCGGTTTTCAACAAAAGTCTTCCACCAAAGGTTTGTAATATTGCGCTTGAGAGCAACGCCCAAGGGACCATAGTCCCAGGTGCCGGCTAAACCCCCGTAAATTTCACTACCCTGGTAAATAAAGCCGCGCCGCTTACATAAGCTGACAATTGTTTCAAGGGAGGTATCACTCATAGATGGTTCAGATTATATCCGAATATACGTCTGTAGCATAGTCTGCACTAGCGGCACGCAGTCCGGCAGCAAGCTATCAAGATCGTTTATGTGGCTTAGGATTTGCGGGGTATTGCCGCTAAAGACCAGTCTTAAAAATTTTATGTGGCCACTTGAAAAGCGCCCTTCGGCATGGGTCGTAAAAGCGACAAAGTCAAAGTCAAAGTTATAAAGCTTATCCGCGACTAACTTATCTCCTTCCGTATCGGTTTTTAGGTTTGGTGAATGGCCGGCATACCTTAGTAGCTGAGCCTCAAACCACAGGCGGATCAGGCCAGTACTAATTACGGACTCGTCGAGTGCTGCGAAGGCTGCTTCTAATAGCTCAAAATACTCAGGCTCCGGTTGATCCTCAGTAGCCCTATTAATTAGCTTTATAAGCTCATAACCAAGCTGTACGCGGTCAATGTTTTGAACGATACTGGCGTAATAGTGAACCAACCGTGCTGAGGTGAGTGTGCCAATTTGTCCCCGCCCTTTTATATAGCTAATGTCAGCAACGCTGAAAAGCTCAATACCGCCTGCCAGTTTTGACTTAGCACGGCGGACGCCTCGAGCCATTAAGCTTAACTTACCATGTTCGGGCGTCAGTAAACTGATTATGCGGTCGGCCTCACCATAATCGGTGCGGTTGAGAATAATGGCCTGGGTTTGCAGTTGGTTCACTGGGTTACGAGACTATGTTCTTTGATGCTGCTTAGCAGCTGGCGCAGAGACGTGCTGGGTTTGTACATATAGGCCCTAACACCGAGTTCACCACGCAGTAAATGCCAGTTATCGTTAAATTCAGCAAAAGGAACCATGGTTTGCACTAATACTGGTATAGACTGCCATTCTGGATACGACCGGAATTCGTATAAAAACTCCAGCCCGGAGTGCTCAATTAGCTGTAATTCCAAAATAACCAGATCGGGCTTACGCTGATCGGCTGCCATAATAGCTGTCTGGGCGCCTGTAACACTTATAACCTCCGTTAAACCGTCAGCTTCTATAGCCCGCTTGTATACTTCGGCCAGAACACGGTCCGGCTCAATGAGAAGCACCTTGTTCATACTAGCTGTAGTTGATGATTAGATTGTAGTACCGTACCAAGACCATGCAAACGATGATGACGGCTTGCCATTAGGTGCAAGTCCATGGCATGCAGAATGGCGTCGGCTACGAATATGCCAGCACCATTTGACTGGCTAAGATTGAGCAAAGGTTGGCGACTACGACCTTGGAGGCGGCGGCCCTTCTGCAGTGCTTCGTTTGACAGCTTTTTGGTATCGGCATAGACCCCGGCTATGATCCCATAACGGCTGCGGTGAGTAGCTAGGTGAAGCTTTAGCTGCTGATTACCCTCTAGAGCTGGTATTGCCTCAATGAGAGCCGCACCGACACTGACCAGTGCCGCTTGGAGACCTTGCTTATTAGCTAAGACTGGGCCGTATTTACCGGCTATGTTAAGTTCCAAACTTACGCCATAGCTTTTGGCAAATGCATCAAGCTGTTGGCTGGCGTCGTACAAAACCGACGATACGGAAACTGCTTCGAGCGGAAAGTGTTGGGGCTCTAGTGCCAGACGCACCCCCAGCACATAGTTATCTAGAAGTTGTAACGCTGTCTGCGCCGTAGCTTGGACGGTAGCTAGGTTAGTGCTGCCGTTGAGCTGGGCTAGTTCAAGCTGGCGGGCAATTTGAAGGAGAGGCAGTTTAAGTTCCTCGGCCACGCCAACCAGAAGTTGCTGGGACAATATTGATGCTGGGTAGCCGTCACCTGCCATACGCTTAATTTATACCCTCACTTCCTAATCATCTTCAGTATAGACCAAAGAAAGCTTAGGGCGAAAAACTAAAGTGCGGCAGGATTATGCTATTGAAATCGCTCAGGTAGGCTGTACCGTCAGTCCAGATTTCAATTGTATTCGTTCTATCTGGGAGAATTATCATGACGCCAGTGCTTCCAGGGGTAACCTGCAATGGCCCGCTGACTTCGACGCCGACAACGCTAGGTAACAGCGGTAAAGTATACGCGTTAGAAGTTAACGTCTTCTGACCTTGCAGTTGTTGGACAATAGACGCGTAAGTTTGATTTAACACCTGGACACGCAGCGCAAAATTTGACGTCTGATCATTCACTGAAGATAAAATTGGTGGCATAAAATACCCGTCAAGCAAAGCCGAACCACTGGAACCGCTGACGTTAACGTACGAGCTCCACGTTCTCGGGTACTGAAAGCTAATACTGCCATACTGCGGAGGCCCTTGATAGGTGTAATATGGCTGTTTTTCATCCTGGGCAAGCTGAGCCTTTTCCGTGACCACCGATTGAGCTTGCGCGACCGCAACAGCCACTTTTATCTTGCCGTCAACGTTGTTCTTGTAATCTTGCCGGCTGCTAAACGCCCAGCCGCCAAAGACCGCCGCGGCTATTAGTAAAATAACCGCTAGAACCAAGGAAATTACCAGGCTATTTACGGCGCCATCTTGGTTATGCTTGATCATTGTTCAATGGTACCTCAGATGCAAGCTACTGGCAACAACCTTAAATAATCTAACTGTAAGCGTAGAGATAAAGTCCAGCTTTTTGGCGCACCGGTTTTTTATTGGGTACTTCAAACGCAAAACTTACCAGCTTGATAGGACTATGGGCGTATTGCATACATTTTTTATCCAGCTTTGGCATGTATTTCGGTAATAAAAATACAAATATTGCTTCTGCCTGGGGCCAAGGACGTTGCCAGAAATTACCCCATATAACGTGCACTTGTGGGCCGTATCGCCTGGTACGAAGCCAGGCTATTAGCGCTAAAATAGGGTTGAGCTCATAGCCAACAACCTGTATGCCCTGCTGCGCCGCCGCAATCAGCACTTTGCCGTCGCCACAACCCAATTCAAGCAGCGTCTGACCAGCTTTTAAGTCGGCTAGCTCTAAAGCAGCCGCTACCTGCGGTTTAAGCGTCGGTACATAAGGTGCGCCAACCAGTAGCACGCCGCAAAAACAGATAAGCAAGCCGCCGATTAAAACGAAGACCCAGATCATTAATCGCCTTTATTGAACCGGGCTTTAAGCTCTTGTACAGTATTTTCAGCTGTTTTTAGATACTTATCCAGCTGTTTAACTAGTTCAAGACCGCGTTCATACAGCTTGAGCGCCTCATCGACATCAATATCCTCAGCCTGGAGCTTAACCATGATATTTTCCAGCTCATCTTTCATCATCTGGTAATTCGGGCTGGTTTTTTTGGGCTTGGTCACTTCTTAAATACTACCTTTCGGGCTACTAATACTCTTAACAGCGGCGTCAAAACTACCAGCGGCCAGCTGCACTTCAATCATAGCACCGGCTTTTAATATACGGTTGCTGCGGACGGTTTGTCCGTCGTGCCGTACTATGGCATAGCCCCGGCGTAAGATGGCAGCCGGATTAAGGGCCTCAAGCAGTTGCCGATTGCCTCCTACCGCTGCTTTAAGTAGCTCTAGGATTCGTATGAGCCTTTGTTCAAGCGCTTCAGATTGCTCCTGCAAGTCATTCCGCGCTTGTTGTAGATGGCGAGCACCGTAGTATTGCAAGTCTGCAGCTATAGCTTGTAGTTGCTCCAGTACCTGAGTCCGGTCAGGTACTAATAACTCGGCAGCATTACTAGGGGTGCTGGCCCGGCGGTCAGCTGCAAGTTCTGCCAAGCTAAGATCTACCTCATGTCCAATGGCAACAAGCGTTGGTACCCGGCTGCTGGCTACAGCCCGTGTGACTAGTTCTGTGCTAAATGATGATAGATCCTCGGCACTGCCACCACCGCGTATGATAACAACGGCATCAGGCGGTTCAGCCTGTGCGCTGAACTGTTCAATGGCACTGGCTATTTGGATTGGTGCAACTTCCCCCTGTACCTGAACGTCAATAAGCTCAATTGATACGCCCTGCCAACGAGCCTTAAGAACTTTAACGAAGTCGGCATATGCAGCCGATTGCTTGGAAGTAACTAGACCTATACGCTGGGGCGGATAAGGCACTGGCCGTTTCCGGGATTCATCAAACAGGCCTTCACTAGCCAGTTTAGCTCTTAGCAGATCGGCAGCCCGGCGAATACTGCCTTCACCGGCCGGTTGAAGGCTGATAACATTAACGCTAAAGCCATAGAGGTTGTGTAAACGCGGTTGGCCGCGCACTTTAAGCAGCATGCCGTCCTCCAAGGGCCCAGGCAAATTATATACAGTACCGAAAAACTTAACGCTGGCGTTGTCATCCTTGAGGTCAAAGTAGACCCAACGGTTTTTGCTCACCCGGAAGTTGGCCAGCTCCCCCACAATCACCACATTCGGATAGGCAAAATCCAGCGTCTGGTTTAACAAACCCACAAACTCGCTGACGCCTAATTCTAGACTGCTCGTGTCAGTTAGCATCGGGAACCCCTGGTTGCTGTTCACGACCTCTCAAGTTTTTCTGGTACAGATAGTAACCGGGTGGAATTTGAATCGCAGTGTTAACAACCCGGTACATGACTACTACCGGCAGACTAACTGCTGCCGACACTCCGGTACTGGCTAGAACTGCAGTCATCAGTGCCTCATAGATACCAATCCCGCCGGGTAGAACTGATACCAGGCCGGCAAAGTTAGCAATGCCGTAAGCCAGAATAACAGCGCCGACATTTACCGGTTTACCAAATGCCAGAAAAACAACGTAGAGAGCCATTACTTCCGTTATATTGGCGACTAGCGCGTACCAGAACGGACTTTTTAGTTGGTCTAAGTTCTCTTCAATTGCTTCGTAGTTATCATGAAAATCATCAAATACTTTGCGGGCACCTTTAATATTAATAGTCTCTGGGTAGCCCGGCCGAACGATGTGAATTAATCGGTTGAGGCCCTTTGTAACTGTGGTGAAAAACCCATTGATGCGGACTTTGCTGCCCACTACATAAACAAAGCCAACGGTACCGACAATAAGCAGTGTAGATAACGATGCAGCCACCAAAATTACTAAATTATTGACCCTGCCCATGACAGCCAGGCAGAACAAACCGAAGATAATCAGTATTTCGAACGATAAAAAAGTCAGCCCTAGCTTCATGACCTGTACGAGAGTTGCTTTGCCGCTGCTGAGTTTGTCGCCATCGCGCATTCTTAAACCGAAGTAGGATACCCCTGTCACCCCGCCACTTGGAAACACGTGATTAACGAAATTGAGCTCTACGGCAGTTCTATAAAGGTGTTTGTAGGATATGCGATTACCGACAATACCGAACAGGCGCTGATACAGCCTAGCCTGGGCATGATAATTCAAAGCTTCAATCGGAATTAATAGGACTAGCGCCCAGGCATCAACATGCGCCAGATTACGTATGGTATCGCCCAATTGATGCCGAATTGCATATATAAGAATCAGAAGAGCTATAAAAGTTACGAGATTAAGGATTAATTTCCAGCGGCGGCCAATCCAAGAGTTTTTACTCATATCGTCCATTATACAGATAGATAGGCTATAGTTATTAAGATGGAAAGTTTATTAATCCTGGGCCGCCAGCCAGCGCTCGGTCTAGCCGAGCTGGAAAGCTTATATGGCGCTCCGGCCACGCGGGCTATAGGCACGCAAGCCGCAATCGTAAGTGTTGACCCCTGTATATTAGCTTTCGACCGCTTAGGGGGCAGCTTAAAGTTTTGCAAGGTATTGACTACGCTTGATACTACCGACTGGGCCGAGATTGAAAAATTTTTAGTACGGGTTTCGCCTGGCCAAAGCCAGACAATGCAGCCGGGAAAAATGCAGCTCGGTCTTAGTTTGTACGGTTTTAATGAGACAGTTAAGCGGATTACCGCTACCGGACTAAGCCTTAAAAAAGCCGTACGAAAAACTGGCCGCTCGGTGCGTTTCGTGCCCAATCAGACCGCTGAGCTCAATAGCGCCCAGGTAATACATAACCATCTGGCTGGACCTAATGGCTGGGAGTTAGTTTTTGTACGCGACGGCCCTAGGACGATCATTGCGCAGACAATCAAAGTCCAAGATATTGAGTCTTACGCGCGTCGTGACCGTGAACGCCCGAACCGTGATGCCAAAGTCGGCATGTTACCGCCAAAACTCGCCCAAATCATTATAAATCTGGCTGTAGGGCGACTGCCCGAGGCTGCTTTGCAATCAATCTGTGAAATTCCGGCTGGCGAACCAATACCGACGCCAATTTTAGACCAGAAAATATTAGACCCTTTTTGCGGTACAGGGGTTATACTCCAAGAAGCCATGCTAATGGGTTACGGTGCATATGGCAGTGATATTGAACAACGTATGGTCGATTACTCTTTGGCAAACGTTCGCTGGCTGAGTAACCACTACCCGGTATCGGATAGTGAGTCGCTCTTTGAAAAAGCCGATGCAACACATTATAAATGGCCGCAACAATTTGATTTTGTTGCTTCAGAAGTCTACCTTGGCCGGCCGTTTACTAGCCCGCCGGCCCCGGAGATAATTGAGCGTACCAAGTCTGAATGCCAGCTCATCATTACAAAATTCCTTCGAAATATCGCTACCCAGATTAAACCTGGCACCCGCCTCTGTCTCGCAGTTCCTGCCTGGCAAACCAAGCAAAACCACTTTCAACACCTACCACTTATTGACCAGATGGACGATTTAGGCTATACTCGAATAAGTTTTGAGCACGCTGGGGATAATCAACTTATGTATTATCGGCCAAATCAGATTGTTGCTCGTGAGCTTATAGTAATCACAAGGAAGTAAAGATGGCACACGTCAAAGCCGGCGGTACAGCAAAAAATATTCACGACTCACCTGGCCAACGCCTGGGCGTTAAGTTATTTGGCGGCGAAAAGGTAAAAGTCGGCCAAGTAATCGTCCGGCAGACCGGTATGACCAAGCGTCCAGGCGTAGGTACGTCCATTAGCCGTAATTTTACCATTCACGCCTCTCGCGACGGTGTTGTTGCCTACACCAAACGAAGAGTCCGGCTTTTTACCGGACGTTCAGTTAGCCGCACCGAAGTAAGCGTTCGCTAATTTTATCAAATTTCCAGCTGCTGACGAATACGCTCGACTACGTCAGCGATGACGACTTGTGATTTTACAAGGTAATCGTTAACACCGAGGGCTTTGGCACGCTCAATGTCGCTTTCTTGGCCAAGTGCAGTCAGCATCACGACTTTGACATTGCTTGTTTCGGGGGTATTTCGCAAAATATCAAGCACATCAAAACCGCTGACCTTGGGCATCATAACGTCAAGTAGCACAAGGTCAGGATGGTACTTAAGGGCGGTAGCAAGCGCTTCCTCGCCATTAGCAACCCTAAGAACGTCAAAGCTTTCGGCCTGTAATCGAATCAGGTAAACATTAGCTAGCGCATCGTCATCTTCTACGAGCAGGATGCGTTTTTGCACACTCGGTTTTTTTTGTTCTGAATCTGGTGCTTGTGCAGGTTCCATATAAGTTATGTTAACTTATTGGGTGCTATTGTTCAACCGAGTCTAGAGGAGTGACTGTATGAAACCATCGAACATTGGGTGCGGACGGTTTGGGCGGCTCTTGAATTCTGGGTGAAACTGGCTGGCTAGCAAGAACGGGTGATCAATACCCTCTATAACTTCAACTAGGTTACTGTCGGGATTAATACCGCTTGCTTGAATTCCCCAGGCTGGTAATTGATCTCTATAGCTGTTATTACACTCTCCACGGTGACGATGACGCTCAACAATATCGGTTTTGCCGTATAACCGGGCTGCCAGGCTGCCTGATTCTAACTTGCACTTATAATCACCAAGGCGCATGGTCCCTCCAGTCATATGCTTGTCGACTTGATCGGCCATAGTAGTGATAACCAGGTTTTTGGCGTCAGGCTTTAACTCAAACGTATTGGCATCTTTGAGACCCGCATTACGAGCAGCAGCAACAACAGCTACTTGTAAGCCTAAACAGAGCCCTAGGTATGGCAATTTGGACTTCAGGGCATACTGGGCGGCCTTAATCTTACCTTCTAAACTGCGCGTGCCGAAACCACCTGGCACCACAATACCATCATAAGCCTGCAATACTTGGCCAATATTAGCGCCAGGTTCATCAAATTTGGAGGCATCAATCCAATTAATATCTATCGAGCACTTATTATGCCAAGCGGCGGCTTTGAGCGCCTCAAAAACTGACATGTAAGTGTCGGTATTGTCCATGTATTTAGCTACAAAACCAACTTTTACGGTTTTGTCGTAATGAGCAACAGCCCTCTCTACGACTGCCCGCCACTCCTTGAGATCGGGTTTTGAAACTTTCAGGTCCAGATGCTCGGTAATGACATCAGCGATGCCGCTATCCTCGAGTGTTAGTGGCACTTCGTAAATACTCCGGGCGTTCGGCAGTAAAGCAATGGCGTCTTCGGCAACACCGCTAAATAAACTGAGCTTGCGCTTTACCCCGTTATTGGCCGGTTTCTCACTTCTTCCAACCAGTACATCGGGTGCGATCCCAAGCCCCCTGAGTTCACGTACCGAGTTCTGAGCCGGTTTTGTTTTAGTCTCATTACTTGCACCAAGATATGGTAAGTACACCACGTGGACGTAAACACAGTTTTGGAGGCCGACTTTGACTCCAAGTTCACGAATAGCTTCGATAAACGACAGCGATTCATAATCACCTACCGTGCCGCCAATTTCAACTATGTGTACGTCAAAACCCTCACCTGCCCTAACGATCCAATCGGCGATGGCGCCTGTAAGATGTGGAATAATTTGGACGTCGTCACCATCAAACTTGCCTGCCCTTTCGTCTTGTATAAGTTTTAACAAGACTCGCCCGCTCATCAAGCTACTTGATGAGGTCATTTCCTCATCAACAAAACGCTCATAATGCCCAAGGTCAAGATCGGTTTCGGCGCCGTCCTTAGTCACAAAGACTTCACCATGCTCGCGAGGGTTCAATAATCCGGCGTCAACATTCAGATATGGATCGCATTTTTGGAGGTTAACACGCAGTCCGCGGGCCTTTAGGAGTTTGCCAATTGAGGCGGCAGTAATACCCTTTCCTAATCCGGAAAGCACGCCTCCTGTCACAAACACATATTTAGTAGCCCTGGCAGCCACGGCTTCATACACCTCACTTAACCTGTATATGCTACTCTATATGCCTCAACTTAGCAAGTAGTCTAGGCGCATAAAACCGCTCGCGGCAAATGGTATTCCCAGCTTAGCCGTTCTTACTTATTCAAATATGTCTGGGCGGCTTGAAGCTGAGGATCGTTTGGCGCCGCAAGATCAGTGCCGCTATCGGGGACAGTTTTATCCGGCGTAATGCCCTTATGCTCTATGTCCTGGCCATCCGGGCGATACCAGCTGGCCACGGTAACTTTTAGCTGTGAGCCATCGCTGAAAGAAATAAGCTGCTGAACCACGCCTTTTCCGAAACTCTTTTGGCCAATAACGTAGGCATCGCTATTATCATGCAGAGCCCCCGTGGTAATTTCCGAGGAACTCGCACTGCCGCTGTTAACTAGCACTACCGTAGGAATACCGTGTAACACATCACCGCCCTGAGCGTAATATGTCTGCACGACGCTAGTGCCTCTTTTTTCCTGCATAATGGTCTGTCCTTGCGGCAACCATAAGCTGGAAACATCGACTGCGGCACTCAGCAAGCCGCCTGGATCGTTTCGAAGATCAAGTATGATGCCTTTAACGTTCTGGCCGGCGAATTGGCTGGCAGCCTTTTGGGCAAGGCCTGAGGTATCGTCAGCAAACGTACTTATGGCCATATAGCCAATATTGCCAGGTAGCATTTTAGTGGTGACACTTGGTACCGTAATATTCTGACGGGTGATGGTTAGATTAAGTGTCTGCGTATGGTTGCGGACAACTTGCAAGGTAACCTTTGTACCAGCCTTGCCACGGATCTTAGTGACTGCCCCGTCGGCACTCATGCCTGACGTGCTAACCCCATTGATTGCTGCTATCAAGTCCAGTGGCTGCAAACCGGCTTTAGCAGCCGGAGTCCCACTAATTGGCGAAATTACCTCAACATTACCGTTACTGTCCTGGCTTAGCTCGGCCCCAATACCACTAAATGAGTTATTAAGTTCATTATTAAATGCTTTGGCTTCGCTCGGAGTAAAATACACCGTGTAGGGATCGCCGGGGGCAGCCGCTAAGCCTGCTTTCAACCCGTTAACTAACTGTGTTTCGGTCAGTTGACCGTCATAATTTGTTTTCAGTGCCTGATAGACCTGGTTGACCGATGAATAATTAAGCGTGTCTGGCAAACCGCCGGCCACCGGCTTGGCACTCCAAGGAAGGCGTATTGCCGGCAAGCGCCCATCACCAACGCCAACACCGGCTATAAAAACTGCTGCCAGCACAAGAACGCCCAATAACGTCAATAAGATGCCCGTTGTGCGTGTCCAACGAAACCTAAAGAATCTCCCGCCAGCTTTTGATTTCAAACCCATTGCACCCAATTATAGCAGTAAACCGTTCAGAATATACACTTAACTATTAGCAGAATGCTCCCGGGATTAACCTCTAATATATATAACCGGCAAACTTGCTAAGCGGACTATAGGAGTAGCGAAAATGGCCATAAAAATCATAATTCATTTCACTGACCGCAATTTCTCCTGCCGGGACAATTCGGCCCTGGAACATCGCGCCCGGTAACGCTTGCACAACTGCGACATGACCGAATGTGCCGGCTGTTTCAACAGCGAGTCCTCCGACTTGCGGAGAACTGTGTGTTGGATAGTTAGAGGTCCCCAGCCACTGGTTGGCATTTCCACTTACGGAAAAATCGCCATGTCCTTCGACTTGGGTAAAATACCAATATGCATATGACGTGCACTCCCTATTAGGGAAATTGCCAGGCGTATTCATAGAATCTTGGACAGTATCACACCATCCTGCAGGATAACCACCGGTCCCGCTTCCATTATTACAAATATTACTGGTGTAGGTACCGCCTCCTAAAGATTGCGTACCAGCCTGGATAATTGCAGCTTGCTGAGACTGTAGTGCAGATATCGCATGTTGGTTGGCGCTGACCTGGGCGTTATATGAATCCTGCTGTTGCTGATTGAGAGATAATAGTTGGGCTTGTTGGGCTTGGGCAGATGCTAGCTGGGCATTTTGGGCATTTTGGGCAGTCAATAATTGATCAACTTGGGCTTTTTGTTGCTGTAAGGTGTTTTCCAAAGCCGTAATCTGTTGAATAATGCCTGTAAGTTGGTTCTGTACTACAGTTTGATATTCTTGCTTGTCGACATATTCACTTAGGTTTTTACTAGTTGCTAGCTCTTCGATAGTCGTCATTGAACCATTTATGTACATAGTCTTAACGTCATCGGCAAGCGAAGCCTTTTTATTGGCAATCTCTTGTTGATTGGCCGTAATTTGCTGCTCAATGCTAGCTTGATGGGCCTGATTGCTGCTAATTTGTGCTTCTAGGCTGCTGATTTGGGCATCTAGTGTATTAATTGCCGCCTGGTAGCCTTCGGATTGGAGCTGAAGAGAATTGATCGATGCCTGGGTTTGGGCGTTTTGACCGTTCAGGTTGCTGATCTGGTTTTGGCAATCTGAAATGCTGCTACAAGTTACGGCGTGTACCAGGCGGGTGAAGCCGCCCGAAACCAACACAAGCGCAACCAAGGAAACCCCCGCGGCCATAGTGATACGACGGTAAGTTAATAAAGCATGTCTACTTGATTGTTTTTTTGATTTTGGCATAACCTTTTTGTTTTGATTTACGCTACTTCGTATTATAGCATGTGTTATCAAGTCATTCATTAGCTTACCCCCTATCCGGTGATTAAAGTGAGACTAGCATACGGCTGGATTTACTCCAGCGCCGGCTTTTACCCCTTATAAATAAGTCTCTGGCTTTAGTTATTTCGTTTTAAACTTTAGATAACGGATGGTCGCTATAAATGAAGAACCCGCTCCTAAAAGTATACCAAGCATAACCATAGCTGCCAAACTAAGCAGAAAATGATTATCAAAATAGTTAGCCGCATAACTAATATTCAACAAGCCGAGGGAGCTAGCTTGCAGAGAACTGCTCGCTCCTTTAAAGGCACCATAAATAATAAAAGTCGAGAGGGTACCAGAGAATAACCCGTATAGCGCGCTTTCTACCACAAATGGCCCCCTTATATAGGCCGTACTTGCCCCAAGTAAGCGCATAATTTTAATCTCGTCTCGACGATTAAATATTGCCATTTGAATAGTATTAAAGATAATCAATACGCTTATTATCGTGAAGATAACGATTGAAAGGATGCCGACCTCTCTTAGAATATTAGTGGCGTGCGTAATCTTATTAATGGCTACTTCTCTTTCGCCGCTGTAAGTTGGCGAATCAGATTGCAGTGCGGCAACATTGGGTTCGACTAAAAAATTCTTAATGTCTTGAATCTTATTAAGATTGACCGGATTAATTATAATCGTGGCCGGAATAGGATTAGATAATACGTCCACTGCATTCGCTAGCTGCTTATTAGCCGTGTTTTGCTGCTCATATTGTGCCAGTGCTTGCGTCTTATTTAAATACTGTATGCTCTTTACGTTTGGCAGTCGTTTAACCTCGGCTAGAAGCGTATTGGTCTGTGCAGGTGTATCACTGTCCTTTAGAAAAACGGATATACCGATTTGGTTAGTAATCTGGGCAATTGTATTAGTAAATGCAACATTGGCAACGAATGATAGTAAAACTATCGTCAGCGTGACAAACATAACTGACATAGCCGCAACCGACAAACCAATATTACGGATGAAGTTTATTACACCGGTTTCAAAAATTCGCCCGAGGCTTCGCAAATGGCGTCTCATGATTTATAGCCAGCCTTAGTACGGTCGCTCGTTATACTGCCCGCCTGGATGGTAACAACGCGGCGCTTTAGTTTATTAACAATCTCTTGATTATGCGTAGTCAACAGAACTGTAGTTCCATAACGATTGATTTTCTCCAGAACTTTAATGACGTCCCAGGCATGTTTAGGATCGAGATTACCAGTCGGCTCATCGGCAATTAGAATACGCGGCTGGCGTACAACTGCCCGGGCAATCGCCACCCGTTGGCTCTCGCCGCCTGACAGCTCGCGCGGCATGCTGTTTTCCTTGCCTTTTAAATTGACTATGCTGAGAACTTTTGGCACGGTTTGTTTAATTTCACGTTTGCTGGCCCCGACAACTTCGAGCGCAAAAGCTACATTTTCGAAGACGGTTTTATTTGGCAGCAGTTTGAAGTCTTGGAATACCACGCCAATCTTACGGCGGAGCATCGGTATGTCTTTGTCTTTCAGCTTGTCATAGTCAATACCGCCGACGATAATTTTGCCCGAGGTTGGCCGCTCTTCACACGTCAATAACCGTAGTAAAGTAGTTTTACCAGCACCGCTCTGCCCGATAACTATTACGAACTCTTTTGGCTCAACGTTGAGGGTGATGCGGTGCAAGGCTTCACCTTCACTGCGCGAATACTTTTTCGTTACCCTGTCAAGCAAGATCATTAACGATATTATAGCAGACCTGCCCGTCAACAAAAGTCAAACGCCCGGGGTTTTAGGTACTTAGATTGTGCTCTAGGTAGGCATCGATAAGCGGATCCAGGCCACCGTCCAATACAGCTTCAGGATCGGACGTCTCATAATTGCTTCTTAAGTCTTTTACTTGTTTATAAGGATGTAGCACATAGCTGCGTATTTGATTGCCCCATTCCGCAGACTGGTTGGGACCTTTCAGATCCTCGAGATGATCCTGATGCTGCTCAAGCTGTAGACCCGCCAAGCGTGAACGTAAAATAGTTAAAGCAGTTTCTTTGTTTTGCAGTTGGCTACGCTCATTTTGGATAGCAACGTTGATGCCCGTTGGCAAGTGCGTCACCCGAACGGCCGAGTCAGTGGTATTAACGCTCTGGCCGCCATGGCCGCCGCTTCTATAGACATCGATTTTAAGATCCTTATCTTGAATAAGCAGCTCGTCGGGTTTATCAATTTTAGGCATGATCTCAACCTTGGCAAAGCTTGTCTGGCGCAAGTTATCAGAGTTGAACGGACTAAGCCGGACTAATCTATGTACTCCATGTTCACCTTTTAATTTGCCGTATGCGAACGGCCCGACGACGCTAAGGGTAATGCTTTTCAGCCCCGCCTCTTCGCCTGGTGATTGGTCAACAGTTACGACGTTCCAGCCAGCCTTTTCACAGAAACGACTATACATTCTTAGCAGCATTTGCGCCCAATCCTGGGCATCAGTACCACCTGCACCGGCATAAATACTCAGGATTGCATCATGATCATCGTATGGACCGTTAAGTTTAAGTTCCTCTTTGAGCTGTGCAAATTCACTGGCACTACGCCTATACTGCTCAATGAGTTCAGGCCGTAAACTCGGGTCGCCAAGTTCTAATAGCTCATTACTCTCATTGATGGCCTTTTGGAGGTTCAGCCATGGCCTAACTCTGGCCTCAAGTTTGGCAATATCCTGCATGACAACCTGGGCTTTGGTTGAATCATTCCAAAAATCCGGCCGCTTCGAGGCTTCCTGCAGTTCCACCAGCTGCTCACCGAGCTTGGTAACATTTAGTTGCTTGCAAGCCTCGTTAACTGCATGCTTAAGTTCATTAACTTGTTTATGCAAATCATCCATCGACCCCAGTATAGCAGTTCAACTTGTGGTAGTGCGGGATTGCCATAGTGAAGCAATCTGTGTTTCTAATTCATGCGTGAATACTTCACCGCAGTTGCCAAGTACGCCAAAGCCCCAGACATTGTCGGCGAACATTGCCCTGCTTACGTCGATAATTTGCTGTTGGTCTATAGCCTTGATACGCTCTGGCACCCTATAGTAGTCCTCGATCACGCCATCAAAGAAATAACGGCCAGCATAACCGGCAGCAGTACCGCCAACTGTTTGGGCACTCCGCTGAAAGCGGCCCAGGGCATATTGCTTGGCAGCATCAATTTCCAGCTCAGGTATCTCACCAGCCTGTACCTTATACAACTCATCTACAGTAATTTTAAGAAGAGCTACCGCATTTTTATCAGATACTTGGGCGCCAAACCACCAATTACTGGCACTGCGGGTATGGCTAAGACCGGAATTCATGCCATAGACCAGTCCACGCTCGCGTGCAGTACCCAGAATTTTAGAGTAGAGTGTCTCGGTCAGCATGGTATTAACCAGGCTGAGAGCATCAGTTTCAGGATCGTTAAGGCGACGCATTACAAACGTATCAATATAGAAGTATATGTTTTCCACGGTGTCATTAGGCACATACACCGGGTGCTGGCTGAGCCGCCGGGGCCGCTCATGCGGCAACGCAAAGCGGCCTTTTTGTCTTGGCAGATCAATCGCCTCGAGCAAATCATTAATAACACGGCGACGCTTCGGGATTAAGTTACCGGCAATTACAAAACGCATATTGGCAGCGTGGTGGGTACGGGCGTAATGAGCTCGTACATCCTCAACCGTTACGTTTTTCATAAGACTTAGGCGCTCGGCATCGGTTTTGGCAATTAACCCGAGAGCTTGGCGCATTTCCAGACTCAAGCGCCTAAAGTGATTATTGCTTCTAGCAGCCATTTCTTCTTCAACGTTACCAAATTCCGCGCTGAATTCTTCATCTAATAGCAGCGGTTTAGTGATGGCCAGTAGCAGCAAGCCAAGTACTCGATCCCACTCAAAATCAGCACACTCGGCTTCATAGTTAATGTCGTATACGCCAGTGGTCGCATTGCTATAGGCTCCATTTTTCTCAAGCTCGGCCTGGAAATCACGAGCTTTCGGGATCAGCTCGTTAGCTCCTAGCAAGACATGCTCCATAAGGTGGGGGACTTCCCACTTATCAGGTTTAACCAGGTATTCGCCGGCCCGAAAATTAAAGTCAAAGGTCATCACCGACGCGTCAGGTACGTGAATTAATAGGCCTTTTGCTCCATTTTTGAGAATAATTTCAGATGTAGTGTGTCGCATATTGAAAACTGCCGGGCTATTTCTTGCGCCGTTTAGCGGCAGTTTTACGCTTACGCTCTACTTTGCGAGCTTTCTTAATACGTGCCGACTGTTTCTTCTTCGGCTGTCCGGCGGCCTTTTTATCATTAAAGTCCTGAGCTTCAAATTCTGTTTCGGCTGTGGTTATCTGTGAAGCATTATCTACCGAACTCCGTGCGGCTAAGGTAAGGTCAGTTTCGATTGCCCTCTGTAAGTCTTCTGGCGCAATTGGCTGGGCATGGAAAAGATGGACTAGTACATCATGCCTCAGTGAATTTTGCATGTCATCAAATATCAACTGGCCCTGGCGGCGGTATTCGACTAGCGGATCCTGCTGGCCAACACTCATCCAGTGGATTCCTTCACGCAAGTGATCCATATTCTCTAAATGTTGCATCCATAAGTTATCAAGGACCTGTAGATAAATATCACGCTCGACTTTGCGCATAATTTCTTTTGTGAAAGCGACTTCCCGAGCTTCATACAGTTCAAGCGCTTCAGTCTGCAAGACCTTCTCAAACTTCGTTGCATCCGAGTCAAACAGACGGTCAAGGGTCGCTTCTTCAAACGGAAAGATTTCGCGGACTATATCTTCAAACTGGTCTGTCGTGACTAGAGGTGAGATTGCCAGTTCATGGGCTTCTTCTGACATAAGAATTTTTATACGTTTGGATACGTTTGCAGATCGTAAAATCTCACGGCGCATGGCATAAATAGCTCTACGGTGACGGTTCATGACGTCGTCATACTGGACGACATTTTTACGCTGATCGAAGTGGAAACCTTCAACTTTCTTTTGGGCTCCTTCTAGCGAACGGCTAATTAATCGGTTCTCTATCGGGGTCTCGTCATCAACACTAAGTCTGGCCATTATGTTGGAAATTCGGTCACCGCCGAATATGCGCATTAGGTCATCTTCGGTACTTACAAAGAATTGGGTTACGCCGGGGTCGCCCTGACGGCCGGAACGTCCCCGTAGTTGGTTGTCGATGCGACGTGATTCATGCCGTTCACTACCCAGTACGAAAAGGCCGCCAAGTTCTTTGATGCCTTCCCCGAGTACAATATCCGTACCCCGTCCGGCAATGTTGGTTGCCAGCGTTACGGCTCCCTTTTCTCCGGCTTGAGCAACTATTTTTGCTTCGCGTTCGTTGTTCTTAGCGTTCAGCACTTGATGAGGAATGCTAGCTTTAGTAAGCAATTGTCCAAGAATTTCATTTTTCTCGATTGAAACCGTACCGATTAGAACCGGCTGGCCCTTGGTGTGCAAGGTTTTGATCTCCCGGATAATCGCCTTGAACTTAGCCTGCTCAGTGCGGTAGATACGGTCTGTCCGGTCGATACGGACCAGCACGCGGTTAGATGGTATTTCCACTACGTCAAGTTTATAAATCTGGTGAAATTCTTCGGCTTCGGTAAGTGCCGTACCGGTCATACCGGCTAATTTTTCATACAAACGGAAATAGTTTTGGAATGAAATGGTCGCAAGCGTCATACTTTCCTGCTGGACCTCGACGTTTTCTTTGGCCTCAATCGCCTGGTGCAGCCCCTCGTTATAACGGCGTCCGGCCAGCAAGCGTCCAGTGAATTCATCAACGATCACAACCTCACCTTCATTAGTAACCACATAATCTTTATCCCGGTGGAACAGCGCATGGGCGCGGAGTGCTTGCTGCAGGTGGTAAATAGTACGAATGTTCTCGGAGCCGTAAAGGTTATCAATACCAAGAATTTTCTGGATTTTCTCAACTCCCGCGTCGGTCAGTATGACCGTTTTACGCTTTTCGTCAGTTTCAAAATGTTTCTCTTTAACAAGTTGCCGTACTATTTTAGCGAATTGCGAATAAGCCGTACCGCTGGTGACGCTTGGTGCGCTAATAATTAACGGCGTCCGGGCTTCGTCTACAAGAATGGAGTCGACTTCGTCAACAATGGCGAAGTGCAAGTCGCGTTGCCTTAGCTGGTCTTCTTCACGGACCATGTTGTCACGCAAATAATCAAAGCCGAATTCGTTATTGGTGCCATAAGTAATGTCGGCAGCGTAGGCTTCTTGGCGGGTTGCAGGCTTGAGGTGAGAAAATCGTTGGTCCTCATGTTCGGTATTAGTGAAGTCAGGATCATAGATGAAGGAGTGATCGCCAACTATAACACCAGTTTTCATACCTAAAAAGCTATAGACTTGCCCCATCCAACCGGCATCCCGCTGGGCCAAGTAATCATTAACCGTTACTACGTGCACGCCCTTTTCGGTCAAGGCATTCAGGTAAACCGGAGCTGTGGCCACCAATGTCTTACCCTCACCGGTCTTCATTTCAGCAACATTGCCCTCATGCAGAACGATACCGCCTATAAGTTGTACATCGAAATGACGCTGGCCTAGGGCCCTAGTAGCCGCCTCGCGAGCGACAGCAAAGGCATCCGGCAAGATATTATCAAGTGACTCTTTCTTAAGCCGGCCTTTGAGCACCGCCGACTGTTCACGGAGTTGCTTGTCAGACATTTTTTTGTACTTGTCTGCCAAAGCATTGATGGCAACAACCCGTTTTCGCAAACGCTTCACGGTCTTTGCCTGTGGGTCGCCTAAAATTTTCTTAAAGACAATATTCATTAATCAACTACGTCTCCCTCTCTGACGATTTACTACAAGTCACTTGCAAGTTATAACGTACAATTATAGACTTTTTTCACCTCAAATGCGACACCAATTTTGCTATATTTGTCCTGGAGCAGCGTAGATCAGCCCGTTTTACGGCGAAAGCGTGCCACAAGATGACGGTGGAATCTGCCGTTACCATGCTTATCTTTATAAATTTGTAAACGCTTTTTGAGCTTGCCTTCAACAATATCTACTGCTGTGTACATATTATGAGAGCTGTCTTTCACTACTATAGTTTGATGTGGCAGAAATAACGTGACTTCGCACGTACAGCTATTATTGTTTTTAGCTTTGCTTTCTTTTAGAAACACCTCGGCGTGGGCGCTTTCACGACTATGCCGGGACATGTAGCGGTCCAAAGTAGCAATCTTTTTTGTAACGTGCTTTTTTAAATCATCGTCAACGTTGGCATGTATCCCCTGGATTTCGAATTTTTTAAGCACGACATGACCTCCTTAAAAGAAAAATCTTAAATTAAGAACTTTATATTTCGTTACGGCCGCCCATATATGGCTGCAGGACTTCGGGAATTTTAACATTACCCTGCTCTGTCTGGAAATTCTCAATAATAGCAATGAGCGGTCGCTCAGAAAAGGCCGTAGCGTCATTAGTATGCGCTAGCGCTATTGAGCCGTCATTCCGGCGTACCCGCGTCTTCATAGCCTGTGTTTGAAAATCTGTTATATAGTCGGCAGTATGTGTTTCACGGTACTTGTTTTGGCCGGGCAGCCACGCCTCAACATCCATACCGTGAGCATTAGGAAAGCCAATGTCAGCTGTACATTTGTTTAGCAGCTGGTAAGGCAAGCCGAGCTGCTGCATAAGATACTCCTGAATGGCAACTAGAAACATATGTTCATCTAAGGAATCCTCGGGCAAGTTGAAGCATTCCATTTCAAGTTTGTTGAACTGGTGAAGGCGCAGAATACCCTCTGTGTCTTTGCCGTAGGTACCAGCCTCCCGCCTAAAAGCCGTAGTATAGCCAACGTAGCGAAGCGGTAAATCCGCCTCAGGTAAAATCTCATCCATATACATCGGGGCCAACGTGTGCTCGGCGCTAGCATTCAGCCATAAATCTTCATCCTCGATTTTGTATGTTTGCTCTTCCTTATTCAACCGTCCAGTTGCTTCATAAACCTCTTTTTTGGCAACTGCCGGCGGTAGTACGGGTATAAAAGGCTTGGCACTGACCTTTAGATTATTATCTTTGGCTATTTGTTCTAGGATGGTTTGGTCAGTCAATACCTTAAGGGCAAAATGCCAAAGAGCAAATTCTAGCAGGACTAGGTCGCCTTTCAGGTAGACAAAACGTGCGGCAGCGACCTTGGTGGCCCGTTCTTTGTCAATCCAGCCTTTGGTTTCACCAATCTGCCAGTGGTTTTTCGGCGTAAAATTAAAATTCGGTTTTTCTCCCCAGTGCTTAACCGCAACATTGTCATCTTCGCTAGCACCAAGCGGCACATCATCAAGCGGCATATTCGGCACGGTTTTGAGTAAAGCTTGAAACTCTAATTCGATCGAGGCTAACTGGTGCTCTAGTTTAGCTAGCTTGTCTTTAATATCGCGGCCGGCTGCTACTTGCTCCTCATTTGGTCTTTGGCCTTTAGAGGCACCGCTCAGTTCATTACGCTTACGCCTGAGGTCTTCAACTTGCTGCTTGAGCTGCCGGCGCTCATCATCGAAACCCAATAGCTGGGTAATATCAACGGTGTAGCCCTTTTGCAGGGACTTCTCAGCAACCAATTCAGGGTTGTCGCGAATCAACTGAATATCTAGCATGTAGAATATTATACGGCATAGGGTGCTACTCGAAACCAGACTATATAAGAACTTAAGAGCTTTTCTTGGGAAGCGCACTCAAAGTTAGTTCAGTGCGCGCGCGAGCGTAGCCGCAATAGTCACACGATCCGCCCATAGCGGCTTCGCCAACTGGTGGCATATCGTCACTGTCCATACACTGCTTCATCTTTAAAAGCGTTGGTTCTACCCAGGCATCATTACCCGTATACGGAATGAGCTTGGTATGAAATTCCAAATGGTCGTTAAAACCATCAAGGTCAAGACGGGCATTAGTGTAGACAAAATAGCCAACATCGCTGACTTGAAAGTCATTTTGGCGCAGAAGCCATTGATAGACTTCCATTTGACGTTTATAACTGATCTGCCAATCGGCATCAAGGTTCACCGGAGTGGCTTTGGACGTAGCTTTATAGTCAACCACAATGAGCTGGTCATCATCGCCTACCCAGACATCGTCAACAGCACCAAAAACGTGAAGATTGGTTGGTTTATGCAATGTAGTCACACCCGTGAAATTAGTGCGCCAGGTATTAAGGTCGTCATGGGCGTACGGTATGGCTTTAATTTGATTGTCAGACATAATCGGGTGCGGTTTCCCCTGAGTCCTATAACGGTCAAACTCTTTTTTGAACAATTCATCAATGGCCTTGTTGATATTGAAAGGCGGCGAATTCGGGCGGCGAATTTTTAAACGTACATCGAGCCAGAAACAGCGCGGACACTGCGTAAATAATTCTATTTTAGAGCGCGAAACCTTAAATGGCTCCGCCTGACCCGGTTTATAGGGCTGCGACCGTACCCTGCTGTATGCCATACCTACTATTGTAGCAGCCTGGCAGTTGCAATATTATTTGCGAATTGATAGATTTCTAGGCAAGCTGTTCAGATGCTCGAGTTAAAGTTGGCTGTGTAGCCGCTGACATCCTGGCAATTCACGCCTTTGTGGTGAATGGGATTAATGTATAGGTAGGAATAGCTATAGCTCCCCTGATAATATTGGTTTGCATTATAATTCGTCCCTGCTCCTACGCCCCGCGCCACAACATTTTGGGCAAGGCTGCTGGCACTAAAGTCATTGCTAGTCAGCTTGTAGGTCACACAAAACCTATACGAGTGACGGCCGGTCTTGGTATAGCTAATGGTACTAGGTGCGTTGTTAATACCAGCCTCGGGTAGAGAGTTAGGTGCAGGCCCGGTGAGGCTATAACCGTTATAGTTATTGAGTTCAGTGGCTATATTGTTTGCGGAATCTTCGGTTTTTTGGTCTTGACGGGTAGCCGAAGCTTGCACTAGTACCACGGCTAGAATTACCAAGGTAAATAAACCGATTATTCCAAGACCTATACGATATTTGGTAAGTGAACGTTGCATAGGCATCGTTTTAGGTGCTAGCTTAACCTATGCTCATCTCTCCAGTAGTAGAAAAGAACTCCGCCGGCTACAACCAAGATGACTAGCACATCAAGAATCACCTTCATGATTGAGCCGCTGTAAGAACCGCTAAGCTTAGCAAAAATCGTAGCTAGAAAACCAATAAGTGTAAAGAAACAGACTACAAAGCTGCTGATTTGAATAAACTGCGTACTGCGCCGTTTGGAAGCGTCAAGCCGGGCTGCCGGATCGAGCAGTTCTGCTTGTTTGAGCCGTAAAAAAAGCCAAGAGAACACAGGTACAGACACCAGTAAAAGCGCCAGCGGAAAGTACAGCACTGAAAAACTATAATTGCCGTTGACGACAGCCAGTAATGCGCTGGCCAGTCCAATAGCACCAGTCACAAGTGCTATGGTCATAAATACATATTCAACGCCTCGGGGACTTAGTACTTTGACAACTGGTTGTGGGACCATGCTTTGGGGTGCAGGCGGGTTTGGTATAGGGTCTTGTGGCGGAGCTACGCGAGTTGGTGGCGGTGGAGGTGGCGGCGTCTGCGGATAAAACGAATGGTGCTCCGGCGGGCGGTGATGAGGTCTCTCGGCGGTTGCCATATCCGTTAAATTTTCACTAGGTGTGAACGCGGCAGGCTGATGTTCGTATTCGTGATAATCGGATTTAGGGTTGTTGTCCATTAATAATATCCTTAATTGACTTTTATTATACAGTCACGATTATTAAACACAAGTATTGTGCCCTTATAGGCATTAGCTCTAGACTTCTTCAAGAATTCGCATAAGTTCAGCTGGCGTGTCAGCAAGAGCCGTTGGGCGAATGGCAACCAGCTTGCCTCGCCTGGCAAAGCCCCACGTCACAGCTATCGTTCTTACGCCAACTGCTTGCGCGGCTTCAATGTCACGCAGCTCATCACATACATAAATTGCCTCTTCTGGTGTTAGGTGCTGTTGTTTGAGTAGCTGTCTAAGGCCTGGCGCTTTGGAGAATACGCCTACCCCGGCGTAGATTTCTAAAAAGTATTTATGAATTTTTTGATCATCCAGAAAATGGTGGACATTGCGCAATGAATTAGTGCTTAAAATAAAGAGTTCGTGTCCCTCATTATGCAATTTCCGAATTACTTCCGGCATACCGGCAAATGCCTGAAGATTCTTACTTTTAATGGAGAGCCGCATGCGCTGCCGGCCCCGAACAAATAATCTCGGAGCATCCCACCAATGATAGCCTAGCTGATGAGCCATATCGCGCATAGATAAACCGCGTAAACTGCGTTTTTGCTCATCGGTTAATGGCGGCAACTTGGCTTGTTTGACTAAAAATTCAGAGACATAGTCAAAGCTGTCGGCAATTGTGCCATCCATGTCAAAAATAATTGCACTCATATACCTAGTGTACTAAAAATGTGGCTGATATTGTTTGCTGCCTGAAAACAACGTACCATCTACATATGACATCACTAACGCTTGCCACACTTGGAGGAGGTTGTTTTTGGTGCCTTGAAGCGTTCTACCAGCGAGTTAATGGGGTAGAAGCCGTAACCTCCGGTTACAGCGGCGGCCACATTGATAATCCAACAACTGAGCGAGTATATATGGGTGATACCGGCCACGCCGAAGTCGTACAACTCAGTTTTGACCCCAAGTTAATCTCCTATGAAGAAATCCTGGAAATTTTTTTCGTCATGCATGATCCTACAACCTTAAACCGTCAGGGTTACGACGTGGGCAGCGAGTATCGTTCAGTTATTTTCTTCCACGACAAAACCCAAGAAGAAACAGCCGAACGCGTTACCAACGGCTTCGCCACTGAGCTATGGCATGATTCGATTGTTACGCAAATCGTACCGTTTGAGAAGTTTTGGCCGGCCGATGATTACAATCAAGACTTCTACAATAGCAACCCGAATGTCGGTTATTGCCAAGTTATTATTGATCCGAAACTTCAAAAACTCCGTCAAAAATTCGCGGCCAAACTCAAGCCTTAAGCTTACTGAATTCAGGTAACCAAAGTCAGCGGAGAATCAGGCTCTTCAAGATTAGTTGGTCTAGTCAAGTTTACAAAAGCTTCTATGATATTCTCGGCGACTACTTCTTCCCTGGTCCATATTAAATCTTCATTGAGCGCCCACCAGCCCACAACGTTATCACCGTCCCTGCCAAGAGAATCTATGGCTGCATCTCTAATATAGCCGGTGGGCTCTATTGAGGACTCAGGGTGCTTTGCCCATTTATGCCACTCCGGAAGCGTCTGCTCCTCTTGCTCATCGGTGCACACGAAATGTACATCTTCAATGTAGGTCGGCCTTGCCAGGGTCTGCGTGACTATTTTTAGCCTGCTCGCAGCATTAGCAATCCTATTAGCTGATCTTGCATCGGCATCAACCCCAAACTCATGGTTAGCCATATATGCTAGATCAACTCCTGCTCCGGCATCGAAGAGAACTCTCGCTACGCTAGTCTTACTAACGAAAGGATCAGGCCCGCGCTCATCGCTGGCCGATTCAAGTCTTTGTACTAATCGAAAATTAATGGTATTAATTCCTTTATTACCTAAACAGTACCACCTAAAAGCCTAATTTACAAGCATAAACTCAATAATTGGGCGTATTGCACCGTAATTTTGGGAGCTAATCTACAACTTGGACGTCTCGCCAGAAGGCTACGTAGTTGGTGTAGTCTTTTTTGACGATATCTATTGAGCTAGGTTTAGGATCAGGATAAGTCCAGGCATTGTCCTTGGACGTCTTGTCACCATTGACAACGTTAAAGTATTGGCAGACACCTTTCCATGGACAAGTATATGGCGTATCGCTTTTCTTTAGGTATTTATTTTTAACGCTGCTTGGTGGAAAATACCAATTCCTTTCAATGTAAATAAGCTCTTCTCTGTCAGCCTCTGCGATAATTATATCGTTCCAAATTGCTTTCATGTTGCTCCGTTAATTATAATTTTATTAAAACTAGTCCGTTATAAACCGACATTAAAGACTGTCAGCAGTGTCATTATTGCAATGCCCAGGCCTAGCAAACGACGGAGATAGTTAACGCCCTGAAAAACCTCGTACAGTGCCCAGATGCCAAGTGCTACAGTCGCTAACCACCAACTTGCTATTTCCACGCGGTGAGAACCGACAAATAGCGAGATAGCTTCGAAAATGAACCAGAGAATAAGCCAGATGTTCGGCGTTTGCCAGATAACAATACGGCCATGTCTGTCTCGCCAAAATCTATCCCACAAACTCCGGTTGTCGGCTTTATGCTTTATTTTAGATTGTATGTAACGAGCGAATTTATTATTCATCTGTGCGATTAAGTATAAAGCAACTTACTAAAAAGCCGCCAATAACACTTTGTCCAAGGCTACTCTAAGTTACTAATCTGGCCGTGATCAAGCCCATAGTAATGGGCGATCTCATGCCATAGGGTGTGTTTAATTTGCTCTTTTAGCTCTGCTGGCGTATTGGCGTGATACTGCAATGGCCGCTTAAAAAGAGTTATTTTGTCAGGCAGGACACGGGTCATGCCCTGGCGTTGGCTTAGAGGTAAGCCTTCATATAGACCGAGTAACGTCTGGTTGTCGTGCAAATTCACCTTCATTCGTTGCTCTGGCGTCGGTATATCTTCGTAGAGAATAGCAACATTCTTGATATTCCGGACATGTTCACCAGGTAGCTCACTCAAAGCCTGGTTAATCAGGGCTTGAAATTCGTCATCACTGATCTCAATCATAAATAACTAACCGAACTTTATGTCGGGATAAATAGTTCTGGTGACTTCGTCAATCTCATGGCGCAATTGCGGGAAAGGGACGCCTTCGCGGGCCGACACACCTTCAAAGATCCAAAACAAGCGTTCCGAGTAGCTAAAGCCACAAGCTGGTGGCATGCCGTATTCCAGCATCTCGACGAAATCAATATCAAGCATCATAGCTTCGTCATCACCTTGATCGCGCAGTTGTTGCTGCTCCCGAAAGCGCTGTAGCTGCTCAAGTGGGTCATTTAATTCCGAAAAGTCATTGGTCAGTTCACTGCCAGCAATAACTGCTTGAAAGCGCTGGGTGGTTTCCGGACGGTCAGGGTTAGATTTGGCTAGCGGGCTGATAAACAAAGGCGTGTTAATAAGCCAGATGGGACCTGCAACGTCTTTTCGTATATTTTTCCAGAGTTTGTCGATACCACGAGCTTTATTTTCAGCTTGCTCAACCTCCAGCTTATGTTCGGCCAGAATTTTCGTAACATCATCTAGTGAACAGTTAAAAATGTCCAAGTTGTAGTGTCTCTTGATGGTCTCGGCATAGTCCCAACGCTCCCACTCTTTGTTTAAATTAACCTCAAACTTATCAAGTTTAAACTGCAGCGACCCAAACGTTTGCTTCAATACATACTTTATAAGCTCCTCCATAAAGGCCATACCTTGCATCCAGTCAGCGAAAGCCCAGTAGAATTCCATGGCAACGTGCTCCGGCAGGTGCTCATCGGAATAGTTCTCGTTTCGAAAACGCGGGCCAATATCATAGACTTTCTCAAAACCGGCACCGAGCAGGCGCTTTAATGGTAATTCGTGACTGATACGAAGGTAAAAGTCTTGATCGAGCGCATTCATGTGAGTAGTAAACGGGTTAGCGTCAGCTCCGCCGGTCGTGTGTTCCAGAACGGGAGTATTAATCTCAACAAAGTCATGTTTATTAAGAAAATCGCGTGTCGCCTGCCAGAACCTGCTACGCCTAGTGAAACGGTCACGGACATCGGGGTTGATATTCATATCGATATAACGGCGGCGCAAGCGTTCTTCCTTGTTAGTAAAGCCTTCATGAGTTACCGGCATTGGCCTGAGCGATTTTGTTAACAATCTCAGCTGCTGGACTTCAACTGAGATTTCGCCAGTCTGAGTTTTGATGACTTGACCATGAGCCTCGATAAAATCACCGCTATCGAGCAGTGGCAGCTGGTCAAACCCTAGTTGACTTTTGGTATCGTTTAACCCGGCGACTTTGTCCTGTCCTAAGAAGAGTTGCACTTGCCCACTCTGGTCACGTAAAACAACAAAAGCGATTTTACCGAACTTACGGATATTCACAATCCGGCCCACAACACTGACAGACTGGCCCTCTAGCTCACTGAACCGCTTGGTAATATCGGCCAAAACATGGCTCCGCTCAGCCTGTGCCGGAAATGGGTTAATTCCGAGCTGCTTCAGCTCATTTAATTTCCTAAGGCGCTCATCGCGCAGTTCTTTGAGAGTTGCCATACTGAACTATAGTGTACCGCAAGCGGTCAATTTAGCCGATGCTAACGATCTTGTAAGTGCTCGTGTCCGCTGGAGTAGCAATTTCTACTGTATCGCCCACGTTTTTACCAAGCAAGGCCTGGCCTATTGGCGACTCATCGGAAATTTTGCCGCTGAGTGGGTCAGCTTCAACGGTGCCAACTACCTGGAACTCCTTGGTTTTGCCATCACTTTTAAGCTTCACGACTGAGCCTAGTTGGACTTTGCTATCACCGCGTGGCTTCTTGATAATTTCAGCGTTTTGTAGAATGTTTTCAATATCAACTATCCGGGTTTCATTGCGGTCTTGCTCTGCCCTGGCCGATTGGTATTCAGCATTCTCGGCTAGGTCACCCAGTTCGCGGGCAGTTTTAATAGCATCAGCAATACCTGCGCGTTTGGCAATCAACGTTTCAAGTTCGGACTTCAATTCATTAACACCCGCTTGAGTTAACCGAAACAATTTCTTCATAACAACATTCTCCTTTCTCAAAACAAGTGTGTAATCTACCACTAACTCTTATAACTACCTATATCTGTCTGGCGACTATTATAGCAACGCTTAAGCGTCAATGCCTAGCGTTTTTAGTAATTGCTCGGCACTAACCTGTTCGGCAGCCTGGGCTTTACGCCGTTTCCACTCATATGTGCCACTGCTGACAGTTTTATCACTTACTACAACCCGGTGGGGAATGCCAAGCAAATCGGCGTCGGCAAATTTCTCGCCAGGTCGTACATCACGGTCATCATATAGTACTTGAATGTCGGCTGCTGTCAAGAGGTTATATAGCTCATCAGCCTGCTTAACCACGTCAGGATTATCACCAAGGCGCGCCAAGTATACCTTGGCAGGCGCCACTGCTTCAGGCCAGACGAGACCTTTATCGTCTGCGAAATGCTCGGCAAGCAGACCCATGAGGCGGCTAATGCCAAGGCCGTAGCAACCCATAATTATTGATTGCTGTCCGCCTTGTTCGTCAGTAAAATATACGCCAAGAGCATCGGAATATTTGCTGCCAAGTGGGAAAATGTTGCCAACCTCAACTGCCCGCTGTTCAACCAGTTCGTCTCTATTAAGACCTAGCTGCGTTAAGATTTCATCAGTAAATACCTCTTTATTGACTGCAATCCGCCGGTTTTCATCGACATAAATCGTATCCTCACCTACGTCACTTAAAACCTGGAACTCATCACTAAACTGGCTGAAAATACCACCGCTGGCATACGTCCTATAGGTACTGTCGCCGATACCAAGTCGGCTGTAGATCCTCATATATGCTTCGGCGGCTTTTTCATAGAACTCATCGTGCTCGGCTTGGTTACGGCTAAAAGAATAGAGATCTTTCATTAAAAATTCACGTCCCCGCAGCAGCCCGCTCTTGGCTCGCAGTTCGTTACGAAACTTGTTACCTATCTGATAGATATAAATTGGCAGATCTTTATATGAACTGATAAACTCGTGCAGCATATCAGTTATCGGCTCTTCGTTGGTCAGACTAATGCCCAGCTCTGTACCATTTAGCAGCTTGGTTTTGAACCAATTATCAACCTTTTCGTTATCCCAGCGGCCGGTCTTTTCCCAGATATCTTTGGGCTGAAGTATGCTCATTGATACTTCGTTGCCGCCAATACCATTCATTTCCTCGCGGACAATCTGAGCAATATTATCAAGTACTTGTTTGCCAAGTGGTAAATAGGCATATACGCCTGCCATCTCTTTGTGGATGAAACCTGCTTGAATCAACAGCTGCGCGCTGCGCGCCGTTTCATCGGCCGGTACAGTTTTGCTGGTTTTAGTGAATAGTTGGCTTAATCGCATTGTTATCCTAAATCCTGTTTATTGTACCACCCTGCTGCACACCAAGTCCCCTGCCAGTAGTGCCCTGCAATCGACAAAGGCATTACCTAATATGACATTTATACCCGCTTCGGCGGCTTTTCCGGCAGCCAACAGTTTACTGTCCATACCACCTGTTCCTGATTCGCTAGGATCACCGCAATATTGCAGCATGTCAGGAATATCGGCAACTTTAATCTCCGGTACAACTTCATCGTCAACCTCAAAACCGTGTTTGTTGGTAAGCAGTAACAAGCTTGCAGCGCCGACCGATATAGCGGTATGGGCCGCCAGCCAATCGTTATCGGCTTCACTATCACCCTCGCCGCGCTTTCTAGCCTCTTGTCCTTGTTCGTATTCTACGAGCTCTTTGATGGCTGCGGCATTGTTTTCATTAAGCACGACTAACATGCCTTTGCCGGTGGCACTTTTAATATTGTTGATGATATGTGTCCCCTCGGCAGTATCATCAATCTCTTCATGGGTGGCCAAAACTTGTCCAATAGCTATACCGTACGGCTCACACGCCATTTCCCAGTGGCGTATCTGTCCGGCAGTTCCGGCTATGGCCAGTTCTTCTTCGGTAAAATCTTCAATACGCAGTCTAAGTCGGCGCATCTTTTCTTTGCCCTCGACTACGGCCCCGGAAGCTATTTCTATCGTATCAAAGCCGGCTCTACGCAAATTGTAATGTTGCCGGCCATGATTATTAGTCTTGGCCTGGTTAATGCCTATACGATTGTATTCCTCTGACACTGATGCACCATGTTTGATAGCTACCGTTTCTCTGCCATTCATCACATCTTTCTCCTAAAATTAAAACCTCCGTTCTTTATGTCGAGCGGAGGCGTAAGTTTGCTAAATATTCACTAAAGTGAAACTACGCCCTAGTGGGCGGTAGCGGGAGAACAGATGCAAAACGTAATTTCTTGCTCATAGTCGTATTATAGCATTAATGTATGTAAGCTGCAAATAATGCTATGAAGGCAACAGTGTTCTTGAGGGCATGGAGTGTCATGCTGGCCCACAAACCACCAGTTTTTTCCCGCAGTAGTATAAGAATAAGACTGAGTATAAAGGTGTCAATTGCAGCAATATACAGTGGTCCGGCCGAACCGCCTTCCGGCAAATGCCCGACGGCAAATAAGACACTGGTCCCAATGACTGCCGCTGCGGTCGGCAGATTTTTTTTCAAGCTACTATATAAAAAGCCACGAAAGAGAATCTCTTCTGCTATAGGCGGTAAGATAACAAGACTTAGAAACGTAAGGGCTATCTGCCCTGCCCCACTGGGATTGCTAAAACCAAGTTGTTGCTTTTCGCTGACATTAAGTCCGGGTATAAAATACGTAATAATGCCGACTGCAACAAGATAAATAATTAAGTAGGGCAGTAGTGCCGACAAGCCCCAGAGAGGGTCAGTCCAGCGCGGTCGCCTGAGACCAATCACTTGCAAACCATTTTTGTAACGACGGACAAATAAGTAGACTCCCAATACTACTAGAAATTCTGCAATTAATATAAACAGGAACTGGGCACTTATAGAATTAGTAAGCCAGTCCAAAACCTGCTGGTTTGTCCAATGTTTTGGGTAGCGATAATATGATAAGAAGACCCCACTGATAACTTGGGCGCCGAAGAAAATTATTGCTGCCAAGAACACGCCCAGTACCGGATTCCAGCTAGCGGACAGCGATGTATTCGCATTATCCGATGCGGTCCCCGCAGGCGGAGATACGGGCTTCTTCGGCGGCTTTAGCGCCTTAGTAGAAGCGCTTGACATCGGCTATGGTAATTAGTACGAACAAGAATAGCAGCACTACAACACTCGCAAGATTAATGGCTTCCTCCCGCTTAGCCGTTAGCGGTCGTTTAATAGCTCGCGTAATAAGCGTTATATATAATCTGCCACCGTCAACCACCGGTATCGGCAGAATGTTCATGAAGGCCAGAACCAGTGATATATAAGCCACTATAAAAAGTACAAATTGATAGCCCAAAGCAGAAGTCGAACGTAAAATTGCAAAAATACCTACCGGGCCTGTGAGATTAGCTGTGGCAGCAGACTGGCCATTTTGACGAGCGACTGTATTATGTGTGACGGCTCCGGCTATAAGGCCTCCCAGACCGGCCAGCGAATGACCAAGGCCCTGAAGCGTGGCAATTATTAATTGGCCGCCCAGGCCTAGCGCTACTAATGGAGCCGCCCAAGTTGATCGAGATAAGTTCATCTGCTGCGTACCCACACCGAGTTCATAATTGGAATTAGACGATAAAAAATGAACTTGCACGATCTGCGATTTGCCATCTCTTTCGTAGTGGACAGCAACTGTCTTACCTGCAAACTTTTGGGTTAAACTGCGCAGTTTATCAGCTTGGGTTATAGCCACCGTACCCCTGCCGCCAGACTGCACAAACCCAGTCAGCTGATCGCCAACTCGCAGCCCGGCTTTAGCAGCCGGCGAACCTGCTACTACATCATTAATAATTACTCTCCGAGTGAGCAGCTTGGTATTGCTCTTTACAGTGTATTGGTTATTAATAACCTGGGGCATGCCTATAACAGCTAGTACCGTTAATAAGACTAGGCCGGTTATAAGGTTCACTGTAACTCCGGCCAACAAGATTTTGCACTTTGCCAGTAACTTAGCTGCGCCGTAAGTACCGGGCTCGCGGTCACTATCGTGTTCCCCTTTAAGTTTCACGAAGCCGCCAAGCGGCAAGGCATTAATACTAAAGACCCAGCCCGCTTTAGTGGTATGACTGTATATCCTAGGCGGGAAAAAAATACCGAATTCCTCGATTTCAACACCGTTGCGCCGAGCCACAATAAAATGCCCAAATTCGTGGCTAACGATCAGGCCCACAATTAAAATGATTCCGAGAACTAATAACACAATCGCCATTCTCCCTATTGTAGCAAATATCTTGCACTCTTAAGGCTTTACAAACCTTAGGGCGTCTATATAATTAGGCTTGGTTATGCTTATGAGAAGCTTTGGCCCAAGTAACAAACAGAGAGGTTTTAAAAGTGAGTCGCGGGATATCACACGCTGTCGCTATTGGTAACGAATTTATGCTACCCAAACGATCTTTGCTTAGTGTGGCAAAATCCGAAGAAACCTCCGAACCACCTTTCGTTGTGCCAAATGTGCCTATTGAAGACATTCCCCACGAAGAATCTATACATGTGACAGTAACTTCATCAACGCCGCGGTTACACACCCCATTCAGCCACTTGCTAAATTTCGCCCACCGCTACAGTTTGGCCAGCTTTGCACTACTTTTTCTGCTGGTTGGATCAACCGGCATAATTGTTGGTGGCCGTTATTTGTCATCACAGATAGGTCTCAAAATTAAGCCTCCGTCATCTAATGCTCCTCTCACTCACACCATTGCCGGTTTGAGTCTTGCCGTGCCTGGTAATCAGCTCCAGTCGGAATTGCAAAACATTACATCGCAGCCGGCTAGCGTAACAGTCGGCACCCAAACTGCGACTATCAGCCCGGATGTCATAAAGAGTTGGCTTACGATTACGCCTAGCGGGAATAAAGTCCAGGACTATTTACAGATTAATACAGGTGCCATGGATACATCCCTGTTGGCAATTGCTAATCAGTTTGTGGTAGCGCCAGTTAGTCAAGTCAGCGTCACACACACTGACGGCATTACGCCATCGGGTATTATTGTGGCCGGTAGAAATGGTACTGCTTTGAGCGATCCAAGCACTCTAAGCGCTCAGGCTCAGCAGTACGCCAAGAGCGTTATGGACGCCAAAGGTCTCCAGTTCAGCACGCCATTACAAATCGTTCCTTTCCAGGCTGTTACGCCAGCTGCCTTCCCTAAGCTATTAGAGGCCGACTTAAGTACAGAGCGTCTATACGCCTGGCAGAATGGCCAGCTAGTTAACACCTTTCTGGCATCTGCCGGTGCTCCAGCCACGCCTACACCAATTGGCGAGTTCCAAATCTGGAACAAGCTAACAACTCAAACGATGAAAGGCTTAAATCCCAATGGCACCCCTTATGTCCAGCCAAATGTTCCATGGGTTAATTATTTCGACCACTCCGGCGATGCCATACACGGCAACTACTGGCGGCCGGTTAGCGTTTTTGGCAGCGTCAGTACTTCCCATGGCTGTGTCGGTTTACAGGTTGGCGACGGGGAGTGGGTATATAACTGGGCTCCTGTTGGCACCACAGTCATTACCCACACATAGATAAACCATTTAGAACCCTGGCTAAACTGTCATAATTTCAGCTTCTTTGGCCCTAGCCGTTGTCTCGACTTGGGACCTAGCTTTGCTCATGGCTTCCTCAATTTGGGCTACAAAGCGCTTGGCCTCGTCTTCGCCGATTTGCTTGTCTTTTTTGGCAACATCTATGGACCCGATAACTTCGTGGCGGATGGCACGTAAATTAATCATGCAGTCTTCTTGTTTAGCACTTACTTGTTTAGCAAGTTCCCGGCGGCGTTCCTCATTCAGCGGTGGGATTGGCACCCGCACTACCCTTCCATCATCGGTCGGATTAAGGCCCAGTGAAGGATTATTACGTATAGCTGTTGCTATAGCCGCTAGGTTATTCGGATCAAACGGCGTAATTTGCAGCAGCTGGGCTTCGGGCGCCGTAACCGTAGAGACTTGGTTCAGCGGCATTAACGTGCCGTAAACTTCCACAACCACTTCCTGCAACATACTGGCATTTGCCCGGCCGGTACGCAGGGTTTTTAGTGTATCTTGAAAGCGGTCGACACTCTGGGTCAGTTTTGTTTTGGCGTCAGTTACTACCTGGCTAGGATTCATAGTTTTACTATAGCACTTTTATGAGGAACTACTGGGACTGACTTCCCCTAAGGCTAAACGGCTAAAACGACGCACTACGATATTTTCGCCCAAACGTGCAATGTGATCTTTTATATATTCGCCCACGGTTTGATCAGGGTTTTTGACGAATGGCTGCTGCAAAAGACAACGTTCGGCAAAATATTTTTTAAGTTGCCCGTCCACGATTTTCTCGACCATATCAGCCGGCTTACCTTCAGCAATTGTTTTTTCACTGAACTCGGCACGAATTTTCTCCAGCTCAGAAGCAGGAACAACGTCAACGCTTACGTACTGCGGGCTGCTGGCAGCAATATGCATGGAAATGTCTTTGACAAGCTCGGTAAAAATTTCGTTGCGTGCCACAAAATCTGTTTCACAATTTACTTCCACCAAGACACCAATACGACCATCGTGGTTGTAGCTGCCTATCAAGCCAGCGCGGGCTTCTTTCTCGCCCCGTTTCTCGGCCTTAGTCAGTCCCTTCTTGCGCATAGCAGTCAGGGCTTTGTCAAAATCACCGTTCGTTTCCTCAAGTGCTCTCTTGGCGTCAGTTAGCCCGACGCCGGTTAGGTCCTTGAGACGTTTTACGGCTGCTATATCAACTGCCATAATTATTACTCCTCTTTAGTTTCTTTTGATTCTGTTGCCTTAGTTTTGGCTGCAACTTTTTTGGTGTCTTCCTCGGTCTTATCGACAGTCTTTTTAGCTGAAGCCTTGCCTGTTTCTATGGCACGCTGAACGTAATCCATAATAAGCTGAATGGTCTTGATCGCGTCATCGTTTGCCGGAATTGGGTAGGTTATGAGTGTCGGGTCAACATTGGTGTCAACCATGGCAACGATTGGCACGCCAAGTTTGGTAGCTTCACGTACGGCATTAACATCGTGCAAAATATCAACTACAAAAACCGCACCAGGCTTCTTGTTAAGTTCCTTAACGCCGCCGTATAGCACGTTCATTTGATTAATTTCTTCCTGGAACCGTTGGACTTCAAGCTTGTTGTACTTGTTAGCAAGCTCGCCGCTGGCCATTCGGTTTTCAAGATCTTGCAAGTATTTAACGCGGCCGCCAATTGTAGTCCAATTGGTTAACATGCCTCCAAGCCAACGTTCGGTTACGTATGGCATGCCGGTGGCTTCGGCGGTTTTGCGTACGATATCTTGGGCCTGGCGTTTAGTGCCAACCAGGAGGATTTGCTTGCCTTCGCCTGATGTCTTTTCGATAAAACGCAGTGCAATCTCTAAACACGCCACCGTTTTAGTGAGATCAATAATATGCGTACCGCCACGTTTGCTGTGAATGTACGTGGCCATTTTAGGGTGCCAGCGTTCGGTCTTGTGACCAAAATGTGCGCCGGCCTCTAATAGTTGCTTGATGTCGACTTCTGTCGCCATGTGATTGTCCTTTCTCTTCGATTGGGAGCTTCTATAGTGCCTACACGGCTAACCTATGAAGAGGATCAAACCCCAACCTGATTAATATTGACTTTCTAATTGTAACAGATAGTAAACCGTACTACAAGCTACCGACCGGCGACTTAACTGTCCTTAAAAAATCCAAGAAATCTTCAACGTGATTAATCTCAGTGTAACGCTCACGTCTTTTGCGAACCTCCGTCAAGGCTGCGCTGTCGTCAACTTCAATGCCGGTTGCATGGAATATCTCTTCAGCAAATTTAATTCGCGATGCCGTAGACACGATGACGTCAATTAAGTCGCCGTCGCTGTCCACTACTTCGCTGGCTCGCCACGCCACAGCCGTATGAGGATCAAGTACATAGCCTGTTTCGCTATGAACTTCCCTTATGGTATCGATTATCTCATTGTCGTTGACCCGGACAGCTTGTATGACGGCTCTCATGCGCTTCATATCGCCGCCGAATAACCAGTCCAGCCGCGGCTTATTGCGGGGATCATTGACGTCCATAGCGTTGGCTATGGTGGGAATCGTCTCTGTTGGCGTGTAGTAGCCGGTATCTAGATAGCGAGTCAGGACATCATTGGAATTATTGGCGGCCAGGAACGGCCCCAGGGACACTCCCATGGCATCAGCCAAGACGCCGGCACTTAAATTGCCTAAATTGCCGCTCGGTATGACTTTTCGGGCTGGTTCGCCCTTGAGCTGGCTGTACATGCTGGCATAGTAGGTGGTCTGTGGTAATAAGCGGCCTATATTGGTGGAATTAGCCGAGGTCAGGTTCAGGCCTTCACGCAGTTCCGGGTCGGCAAAAGCAGCTGTTATAAACTTGACGCAGTCGTTAAAGGTACCATCGACTTCGACGGTGTGTACGTTATCCGGAGCCCGGCGCAGCCTCTCTTGCTGAAATTGGCTAACACGGCCTTTCGGGTAGGCCACCACCAGCTCGACTCCTTCCATATCGGCCAAACCCTCTGCCATTGAGTCGCCGGTATCTCCGCTGGTCGCCACCAGTACCATCGATTCCCGGCCGGTTTTGCCGTTGTAGTATCTCATGAGCGACCCCATATAACGCGCGGCCACGTCTTTAAAGGCCATAGTAGGGCCATGGGAAAGTTCTAATACTTTTTTGTCGCCGACATTTACAAGAGGTGTCGGAAAGGTTACGGCTTTGCTGACAATATCGTGCAGATCGGCTTCCGGTATCTCTTCAGCTACAAAGGGCCGAAGCATTGTTTTACCTATTTCTACGGGGTCGGCGCCGATGAGCTGTTCGACCACATCGCTTGACAGCTGAGGTATGAATTCTGGTACATAAAGACTGCCAGGATCTTTTGGCAAACCATTTGCCAGGGCTTCCTGGAAAGAAACATTATCAGCTGGATTAGCTAGGCTCGTAAATCTCATACGTTTAATAATTCATTGGCCCGTTAGCCGAGCCTTAGTACTAAAACTTTTTAGATTATACAGTTTTTCCTACTTTTTGACAAATCACGAGATCTGTGTAAATACTGATTTACTAAGCATCAACGGCAGCTTCGAATAAAGCTCCTGCCAATGCATCCGAATCTATATCGTAGCCACCTGCGACTCTAACGTAAGGAGCATGGCGGTCATATAGCAGACGTGCTTCCTTAAAACCAAAGCTTTGACCCATAAATATCTGCCCCTCATTGATTTGTTCCTTCATCTTCGGATGTTTAACAATCCTCTTGAGCAGCTGCCTTGCTTGCGCCGGATCAAATCCATTGCAAGCCATAAAGACCACCGGAGCAATTCCACGCAAGAAATGCTTAGTAGCGTAGTCATGATGCGGGTGGTCTTCGAAGGTCGGAAAAGAAACCGTGAACTCCGGGTCGCTACCTAGCTCACGTTGGGCCTGGGCCATTGCCACGGCAAGCTTCCCCGTACTCGCATACAAAGCTTTATTACGTTCATGAAAACCGGGAGTTGTCGCTTGAATCGCACGCAAATAAGCAATGTCAGCGTGGGTTGAAGTTACAACTCCATGTGTTGCTTTATACTTTCGGAAGTCGTCCATTAACTCTTCGTTCTTGCTATATACGACTCCAAGATGATCGCTATTATGCATTGCGCCTTTGGTTGCGCTTTCAGCTATTAAGACCTTGTCTTCAGGGGTCAGAATATCCGTAAAGTCTAGCCCGGTTGAGAGCGCCGCAGTATGGTCAAACACTACAATCGGGGCTTTATCCTCTGGTAATGCCCTGGTTATTGCCAACAGACCGTGAACATCAAAAACTGGCATGCCCGGAGTATTGGCAACCGTCTCGAAGCATACGACATCCGGCTCTTTATCGGCCATTAGGCTTTCTACGGTGTTGGTACCGACATCAAATCCATCAACATGTACGCCCATATATTTTAGATCAGCAAACGCCGCCAAAGATTGGGAATAATGTTCTATTCCGTGGACAAACTTGGGTCCTCGCCCGGGCCATAGTTGTTTGCCTCGGGTTTTAAGAGCAAACTCGACTGACGCAGTTACCGCAGCCATGCCTGACGATACGATCACGTTATTCCTCTGCCCTGGGATTGTGAGCGCTGATATGGCTGTCTCTACATCAGTTACATTCGCCGTTCCGTCACGGGGATAGAGTCCCCGGCCAGGCCTGGCTGTACCCTTCCTCAGCAGCGATGCCGTTAAGCCACGTTCCGTTTTATAAACATTGGGTGCTGGTTTCGGCAGAACTTGCGGAACCGTTAAGTCAGGTCCGGCTATATAGATGTCAGGGGCTTGGGTCGGCAGAGCTGGAGCAAGGCCATTTAATTCAGGCAATTCAGGCGATGGTAAGAGCTCTAATGTTCCGGGCATAAAAAATCCTTTCTCCGAAATGTTACGGAAAAAGGATACATGCAAGGATTCAATATCTTTTCCCGATAATCGGGCTAGACGTAGCACCGTTTCGACAATTTGGAAATCCGGAATTATCGAATGGTTGCTGGCGGGTCAACGAGCTAGATCTCTCACCGCACTCTGTATATTTACCTAATTGTTAAAGCCTTCTAACTATATCACGGCGCGTCAAATTTTAACAAATTGAATAGACAAAATTTAATGTTTATATTATACTAGCATTCTGAATTATGGAGACAAGCTAAATTATGGCAACGGAATTTGCAGGACAGCCGGGAATTAAGCACGTCAAACAGCCGGAAGGCAGCGAGCTGTGTTTCGCTGCTATAGTTTCAGCTTTGGATAATCAACGGCCTATAGAACAAGTACACGAAGTGCTGGTTGATAGCGGTATTTCCACCACTGACGGCAGCACGTCAAACCCAGGAGAGGCTCAAACCATACAATTGACCGCTGATACAAAACTTGCGGTTGAGCCATTCGTGGGTATTAGCACCGAGCGTTTTATTACAGCAATCAATGAACGCCTCCAAGACCGTAAGCCTGTCGCCTTACTACATAAAAAGAATGATGACGAGCTTGATGACCGCCTGCACTGGTCTCTCATTGCTGGGCGATATCATATTGATGGAGAGACAGAGCTTGCCGTAATTATGGACCCGATGCAGTCTGAGAATGCATATGTAGATCCACTAGAAGTTACAGATATGGTAGAGCGCACCGTCGAGTTTTTCGGTGGTGTATGGGCTTGTGCCTTGAGTGTTGAACAACCCGCGTAATTAAATAGCGATGCTGTTGCTCGCTATGCTTGTATCTCGGCTAGCATTTTTTCGTTAAACTCTTCCAGTGAATCGATGATTAGATCGGCGATTTGGATAAATGGATGGTTTTTGGTTTCTGGATCCGGAACAGCAATACAACTCATCTTGGCAGCTTTAGCAGCCAATACTCCAGCTGGTGCATCTTCCAATACCAGAATGTCGTGCGCAGATACACCGAGCAGGCCAGCCGTCGTAATGAAGACCCCCGGGTGCGGTTTGCCAAGTGCCTCATGTTCAGCAGAATATATGTAATCGAAGTAGCTACGGATTTTTAGAGAATCTACAACGGTGTTAATTATTTCGTTTGTTGAGGACGAGGCTATAGCCAGTGGTAGCTTGGCCCGCTTGCAGACATCCAGTGCATGATGCACTCCGGGCCGCATACTACCCTCACTTTTAATTAAAGTTATGAGCTTATCTACAATCAGAGCCTCAATATCTTTTTGTGACGGGCCTTCCCAAGGATATTTACTATACCAGTGGGCAATAACTTCGGTCAGCTTTGTACCTATTAGCTCATACATCTGCTCATCGCTTAGTTCAAAACCTACCGTCTTGAAAGCCGCCCGTTCGGCCCGCCGCCAAAGCGGCTCACTGTCTATCAGCAAACCATCCATATCAAAAATAACTGCTTGGATCATGCGCTATCATAATACCAAACTCTCATCACGGGCGTTGACCGAGAGTCAACAGATGTGGTATTATTGACCGATCATGAAAAAAGACTTGCATCCCGATAACTACCGACTAGTTGTTTTTGAGGATCTTAACAACGGTTTTAAATTTCTAACCCGCTCTACAACTGCCAGTGATGAGGTTACCAAATGGGAAGACGGCAACGAGTACCCTCTTGTGAAAGTACACATTACTAGCGCTTCTCACCCCTTCTTTACCGGCGAAGAACGCATTCTAGATATTGAAGGCCGCGTTGATAAGTTCAAAGCAAGGGCGGCAGCTGGGGCGGCAGCCAAAGAAAAGCGGGCATCGGCCGCACAAAAACAGGCAAAGCGCCTGAACGCCAAGATCGAAAAAGCTGAAGCCAAAGCCGAGAACTCCAAACCAAGTAAGTAGTTTACTTACGACTCAATTTGATGCTGGTCGCGTACTTCTTATGAGGTGTTATAGTAAATGATTATGGACAGTAAAGAACATCAACTACGCTCAGAACTCAAGGAACTGGAGGAAAAGCTCGAGGATCCTGCTATTTATAGTGACAAAAACTACCCGAAGCTAGCCAAACGTAAAAGCGAGCTGGAAGACACCGTCGCCCTGTTTGACGAGAAGTCCAAGCTCAATAAAGCCCAAATCTCGGCCGAGCAGCTGCGTGTCAGCGAAGATGCTGAGATGCAAAAGATGGCCGTTACTGAGCTTGAGGAGCTGGAGGCAAGAATTGCCGCCAACGAAACTGCACTGCATGAGATTCTAACCCCCCACGACCCGAATGACGGCCGCGACGTCATCATCGAGATCCGAGCCGCGGCTGGTGGCGACGAATCAAGTTTATTTGCCGGCGAACTTTATCGTATGTACGCCCGGTGGGCAGAAAATCACAACTACCAAGTAGAGTTAATCAGCCAATCGCCCAACGAAGTCGGTGGCTTCAAGGAAATCACTTTTGCCGTTAACGGTGGCTCAGCTTATAAAAATCTGAAGTTCGAAGCCGGAGTCCACCGGGTGCAACGCGTACCAGTAACCGAGAGCCAGGGACGCGTACACACTTCCACTACTACCGTAGCGGTGCTGCCTGAAGCTGAGGAGTCGGATATAGAGATTAATCCTGCCGACTTGCGTATTGATGTTTACCGTAGCGGTGGCCACGGTGGCCAGAGCGTGAATACCACGGATTCGGCAGTTCGTATTACCCATCTGCCAAGCGGCTTAGTCGTATCAAACCAAGACGAGAAGTCTCAAATTAAAAATAAAGCTAAAGCCATGAGCGTACTGCGCTCCCGGTTGTTGCAGCTTAAAATTGACGAGGAGCAACGGGAGGTTTCTGACGCTAGGCGCAAGCTCATTGGTTCAGGTGACCGTTCCGAAAAAATTCGCACCTACAATTTCCCCCAGGATCGAATAACGGATCATCGTATTGGCTACAGCCGGAGCAATATCCCAGGCGCTCTTGCTGGCGACATTGACGACCTTATTGAAGAATTGCAGTCCGCCGAGCACCAACTTATGAGCCAAGAGTAAACTTGGAGTAGTATGACGATTAGTGAATGGTTGAGCCAGGCTACGTCGTTATTAAAAGATAAGGATGTTCAAACTGCCAGTTTGGATGCAATTATTTTACTCGAAGACTGTGTGCTTAAAAACCGGGCGTGGATATTGGCACACCCAGAGTCTCAATTATCTTCAGATCAAGTTGCATCACTCAAAAAGTTGCTCAATCGAAGATCACTTCATGAACCACTAGCCTACGTTCGTGGTAAGGCTGAATTCTATGGCCGGGAATTTGTACTCAGCCCCGCTGTCTTACAGCCTAGGCCTGAAAGTGAGACTTTTATACAGCTACTAAAGGAACTTAGTGGCAACGGGCTCTTTGGACCTAATGCGGAGCATGTTGTACGTATTGCTGATGTTGGTGCTGGCAGTGGCGCACTTGGAATCACTGCAGCACTTGAACTACCGAACTGCCAGGTTGAGCTACTTGAAGTCGATCCCAAGGCCGCCGAAGTGGCAAAAATTAATGTAGATAAATTTACATTAAATATAGGCGTTACTGTAGGCGACCTACTCGCTGCCACCGAACGGCATTTTGATGTATTTTTATGTAACCTACCCTACGTACCAGATGGATATCAGATTAACAGGGCAGCTACATACGAGCCACAGCTGGCAATTTTTGGTGGCTCTGACGGGCTTGAAGTATATAGGAGACTATTTGATCAGGTCCAAAAACGTACATCTAAGCCGTTGTTTATTTTAACTGAGTCTTTTGCGTCACAACATGAGGTTTTAAATAAAATAGCAAGACAGGCAGGCTATAGCCTGCTAAAGACGGATGACTTTATACAAGTTTTCCAGCTTATTACGTAAGTCGTGAGTTCAATCAATTATCAAAAAATGATCACAAAAATTGTGTTTTGCCGTAAATTTGAAGTCGCAAGGCAGTCATGCCTGCAGCTCATTCAAAAGTTCAGCAGAGCCACAAAATTTCAAATATGCAGCCACGCTGTAGAGCCCTACCGCACCAATTTATTAGGTCTGAATAAGAGTTTTATGGGTTTGGGTTAGTGCCGAGCATAACGCTGACATGTATTGTATGTCCGCCCCGCAATACTGTTAGGGTAATGTTCTTTCCGGGTAAGTAATTATCTAGCAAGCTTGTTAAGGAGTTCATTTGGTTAATATTTGTACCGTTGACTTGGGTAATAACATCATTCTCCTGCAGGCCGGCTTGGGCAGCCGGACTGCTTGGTACTACAGAGGGGTTATTAATTGGGTCGGCACTTGGTGCAATAAAAGCACCATTAGTGACGCTCAGGTTATATTCACTGGACACATCAGCTGTTAACGGAACATAACGAACGCCAATGTACGGCTGGGAGAACTTGCCGGTTTTGAGTACTTGGCTAATGAGGCCGAGAACGTCGTTGATAGGAATAGCAAATCCAATACTTTGACCGCTGGCTGCCGTAGCGGTGTTCATGCCAATGACCTGCCCATTTAAATTAACTAGCGGGCCACCAGAGTTACCTTCGTTTATAGCTGCGTCTGTTTGAAATAAATCTTCAAGATTTTCAGTAGATGAACTACTGGCGGAGCTGCTACCCGCTTGTATATCACGGCCGTAGCCAGAGATTATGCCACTTGTGACCGTATTCTGGAATTGGCCTAAGGCATTACCAATTGCCACCACAGAGTTCCCTATCTGAACTTGTGAGGAATTACCTAGAACGGCCGGTATTAGCTTATGGCCTTGCGTATTATTGATTTTGAGAAATGCAACATCCAGGCTATCGCTCGCACCAGTCCGGCCAATGACGGAAACATCTTTCAGCTCCGTACCATCGCTAAGCGTAATGCTAACACTGGTAGTACCATCAGGTACTACGTGGCGGTTAGTCATAATGATGCCTTTGGAGGAAATGATAATGCCCGTTCCAGCGGCCTGTTCTTGCTCGGGCTGCGAGAAGCCAAATAATCCAAAACCGCCAACAGGAGAAGTTGGTGTATTGTTTGTAATATTAACGTTGACACTCACTACGCTCGGGCTGACCGTCTTTGCAATTTGACTGGTTAGCTCACTATCACTGGTAACAATCTGTTTTTGATTACTCAGGCTTGCAGTCGTAACTAAACCATCCTGATTCATGCGAGACTCGATCCAACCACCGGCAAAACCGCTTAGTAAAGTAGCCAATAGGAATAAAACCACAAGTAGGCCGGTTTTACTGCTGGTATTATTTTTATTAAAAGAAGGCATAGAAGACATATTTGGCAATGGCGGAATGGTAAAGCTGACAGTCCGCTTATTAGGTCGGCGGGCGCTTGATACACTAAATGGTTGTAATGTCTCTAGCGATGTTTTTACACCTTTACCATTTTTATCCTCGGCCATCCCTAATCACCCCCTTTTCTAGACAACTTTATTACCCCAGTCTGAGAATGCTACCACCAACAGCACGATAGCAACCATTATAAATATAAACTGCCGGCGCGCACCCTTGCTAAGACGATCGTTATGGTCGAGATAATATAGTGCAGCCATGCCATAACCTATTGTGCTCAACAGTAGTGTTGGCTGGGCCAGAATCCCATAGAAAAGTAACCAGTGGCTTAGTAACCAGGCTAGCGCAGCCCCAAAATAAGCCCATATATATGCAAGCATCCGTGCATAAGGTTCATCGAATGTATCTAAAAAGTGCCTGGCAGCTAGAAAACAAAATAAGCCCGTTAAGAATGTCAGGCCGTACACTGGGCCTGCCGCCCAAGTTAAATATAGCGCCATGAGCGCAGCTAATTGCCCGATGAAAGCCTGTGCTGAAACCATAAAAACACTGATTCCAGGTTTAATCGCGAGCAGCCAAACTGCGTAGAGCACTGCCCACAATAGTTTTACCGACCAGCTACCGCTGTGCAACATAAATATAACTATTGACAGACCCACCATAAGATCTACCGCATTTGCACGGATATTAGAGGCCCAAAACCGAGGTCGTAGCGCAAACATACGCCATTTACTTAAAACAACTATGCTGAGTGCTAGCTGAACAAAATTAAGCACTACTAGAACAAACACGGCCATTGGCAGAACAGACACTAGACCTAGATGTAAAAAGTAGGCAAAACCACTAGTTGGTTTTAGTTTGCGTGGAATTAACCTCATTGCTACCTATTATGATAACAAAGTCAGCATCATTTGTGGAAATAGCATTCGGCGGTAATTGTTTAACAGCTTTTACGCCAAAACGCTGCTCAAGGTAGTGTTGGGTATACTGATCTTTGCCGTGAGTGAGATTAACAAGAGTTGTCTGGTTCCAACCGCTTGCTTGCGTGTTCGCAGTTGCGAATACGTTATAACCGTACGTTTTAAGTTCATTGGCTACATTAGTAGCTAGGCCTGGTGTGATAGTACCGTTTAGTATCATAATTTTGGCGTTCTCTTTAATGATGTAGGGGTCTTTGAGCAAGCCGCGCACATATTGCTGAATCTGGCCGTAGTTAAAGAGTCCACTCGTTGGCAAGACAATCGATTGGCCGGCTATATTGCCAATTGTCACGAACTGGTTTGGTGCAGTCGAGAGATCAGTCGATGTAACGTTGGTATTACTGATGTTCTTGATAATGCTATACAGACGGCTGGCATTTGATAGTGACAGGTCGGTCTGTACATTATTGCCAAATGCATTAATAAGACCCGATATTTTTAACGGATTACTGAGTGTGCCGAGTGTTTCAATCTTATTCTTAAGAGCCACCAAGACTGCACGTTGGCGTGCGGCTCTGGCAAAATCGCTGGTTGTTTCTCTAGAGCGTACGTAAAGAAGTGCTTGAGCACCGTCAAAATTCTGGTCACCAGCTTGTGCTAGTACAGGGTTGTTGCTATTCTCCCATGCCATTGTTGGGTCAACTAGAGGAGTTGGAACATTGAGCGTTATGCCTCCGACCGTATCAACCGCCTGTTGGAAAGCCTGAAAATTAACCATTATATTGTAGTCGATGTTAATACCAAGTACCTGGCCAACAGTTTGGTCAACTGAGCTGAAGCCGGCGCTGATCGCGCCAGGATTTGTACTGCCGGGTGCAACCTTGCCTAAATACTTGAATTCCCCAGCTTCCCAGGCAGCATTAATTTTCATTACGCCGGCGTTGGGTGTGTTGACCCACAAATCACGAGGTAAACTGATTAAAGTCGTGCTGTAGTTAACTGGGTCAATACTTGCGAGCATCATTGAGTCAGTAAGATCCGGACCGTCATGATTGCCGCCACCTCGGCCAAGTAAAAGAATATTAATCCGCCCGCTCCCCTCACCCTTCAGTAGGTTTGGGTTAACGTTGGGCCTCAAAGCTGCTACCGTACCTGTCGTGCCCTTGAAAACTTTATTCAACTTTAAGTAACTTTGCGAAAATAGTAGTCCGCCCAAGGTGATTAGTATGATGAGTGCAAATGCCGTTCCCCTAGCGGCTAAGAGCCGTAATTTATGCCACTTCTTACGACGTATTAGCCGTATTTCATGCAAGGGGCTGTCAGGACCCGGTAGTGACATGTCGATGGGTGTTCGATTGGGGGGCGTAGGTGTAGTTACATTATCCGGCGTTGGAGGCGGTTCGGGAATAGTTTGTTGAGTGATTTGGGTCGGCGCCACAGCTACTGGCATATGTGAAGTTTGCAAGGTGTTATGCGCGCGCGCCTTTGGGCGACGCGTAGCCGGTCTTGCAACTCTGTTCGAATCATATGTTGCCGCCCTCAGTATTTGGGTACGTTTTGGCACTACCTCTGGCACGGTTTGTGAACTTCCTAAGGTGATTTTTGGTGTTTGGCGCTGTGTTTGTCTTGCAGGCCGTTTTAATCTCGACCGATCCATCTCTTTTGCTTCTCAATTATAACGCGGTTACGGTTACATGTAAAGCACTTAGGATCTATGATATAGTTAGAATCTGTATGAAGAATAAACAAGCTCCTGATGAGCAGGATGTGGCAGTTGCGTCAGACGATCTTAACTCATTGCCTTCCGGGCGGCGCGAGTTAATAACAACTATTGGGATTCTGTTAACTGCAATAATTGTAGCCGTACTTATAATTACGTTTGTATTCCGCTCCTATCAAGTTGACGGTACCAGCATGCTCAATACTCTACAGAATGGCGATAAGCTGATCATCTGGAAGGTGCCGCGCACATGGGCAGAAGTAACTGGCCATCCCTACATACCACCCAGGGGTGACATAATTGTATTTACCGAAACCGGGCTCTCCCAGTACGGCCAGCAGAACACTAAACAGCTTATTAAACGAGTTATCGGTTTACCTGGCGACAGAGTTGTAGTTAAGGATGGTAACTACACTATATATAATGCTGCTCATCCGAACGGTTTTGATCCTGACACAACGTTGGCGTACGGTAAGGCTCACCCGTTACCATATACTAGCGGTAATATTAATGTAAAACTTGGCCCTGGCCAGTTGTTTGTATCAGGCGATAACCGGCCTAATTCACTTGACTCCAGGTACTTCGGGCCAATAGATGCCAACCAGATCGTCGGCCAACTTGTCCTGAGAGTCTTCCCTATAAATCACGCCGAGTTCTTTTAGATTAGGCTCTTTTAGTTAGTCTACTTCTCCTTGCTAATTCACTAATTTGTTTTTAATCATATGATATAGTTAGAGAGTTATGAGCCAAACATCAAAACGGAGTCTTGGAAGGGGTTTTGACGCTCTTATTTCAGATGATTTTGACAAAAGCCTGCTACTAGAATCTGGCGAACGAGTCGAGAAAATTCCACTTGACCAGCTCGAACCTAATCCATACCAACCACGTCAGCATTTTGAAGATGGGGCTTTGCAGGATCTTGCAGCTTCAATTCGACAGCACGGCATTGTTCAGCCTTTGGTAGTTACTCCTCTAAAAGGAGGTAATTATCAGTTAGTTGCCGGTGAACGGCGCTGGCGAGCGGCAAGCCTCGCTAAGCTTCAGACGGTTCCGGCTATCATTCGTACAACAGAGAAACTTGAGCAGTTGGAGTTAGCTTTAATAGAGAACGTTCAGCGCGTAGACTTAAGTCCCCTTGAGCAAGCTGCGAGTATTGAGAGCCTCCACCACCAATTCTCTTTGACTTATGATGAGATAGCTAAGCGATTAGGCAAAGCCTCTTCGACAGTTCACAACATTACAAGGCTGCTCGGTTTACCACCAGCTGCCCGGGATGCTTTAGTAAATCATAAGATTAGTGAGGGTCATGCCCGTGCAGTATTGGCTCTTAAAGGCGATGCCTCTAGGCAAGCTTACCTGTTACAGGCAATAATAGATCAAGGCTGGAGCGTTCGTCAGGCTGAGCGTTTTGTAACAAGTGTTAAGTCTGGAGTCAAGGAGACTAAAGAAGCCCACGCCCGCACAGCCACTGAAACACCAGCCACACAGCAACTAAGCAAAAAACTTGGCACCCCTGTTCATGTTCGTCGAACGGCAAAAGGCGGCAAGCTTGAAATCACCTTTGCATCTGACAAGGAACTTGATAAACTTATCAATCTTATAGGCCGGCTCAAGTAGATATAATCCTAGGCTTTAGTCTAGCGCCTGTTATTGAAGCCGATTGTCAATTTCTCGGGAGAGAGCCTTATAAGCACGTGCGCCTTTACTCCAACGATCGTGCTCATATATAGTCCTGCCGTAACTTGGCGCTTCAGCCAATCTGACGTTTCGTGGAATGATAGTCTTAAACAATTTATCTCCAAAATATTTCTGTATTTCATCTTGGACTTGCTCGCTTAACGAATTTCTCTTATCGAACATCGTTAAAATGATCCCGAGTAACTCAAGCTGGGGGTTGGTATTGCTACGAACTGCCTGAATGGTCGTTAACAGCTGGCTTAATCCTTCAAGTGCATAATATTCGGCTTGAACGGGAATAAGTACATAATTAGATGCTGTTAATGCGTTTATTGTTAGCAAGCCGAGGGATGGAGGGCAGTCAATAATGATGTAATCGTATTCGGCGGGCTGCAAAGCCAGTTTTAGCACAAATTCCCGCTGCGGACGACCGACTAACTCAACTTCGGCTCCAGCTAGATTAGAGTTGGCTGGCAATACAGATAATTGTGCGACATTAGTTTTATGAATGGCGCTGGCTAGCGATGCGTCAGTACAGATTACGTTATAAGTTGTAACTGTAGTCTGTTCTTTTGGAATTGACAGTCCACTCGTAGTGTTACCCTGAGGATCCAGATCAACCAGCAATACACTATTTTTACTGCTCGCTAGTTGAGCCGCTACATTAATAGCTGTGGTCGTCTTACCGACGCCGCCCTTTTGGTTCACTATGGCAATTATTTTTTTTGTCATAACTATCTCACTCACTTAACCTCAAGTATAACACTTAAAGATGCTATTTACGGTGTGGTAACGTGTAGCCTTATAATCCTAGTAATATATGGTCTGTTATTAGTCTGAGTTTTTCGTTGATTGTTTATAGATTAAGAAAGCCCTATTCATTAGGGGACTTTTTACAGGGGTGAGCACGTTTCTAAGCAGACTTAAAGCTTGGATCGTTTAAAATCAACTGTCTTAGTAGCTCTTGCTGTTTCCTGTCGCCACGCGATAGTTGTTTCAGCAGGCGGTCATCCTGCTTTTTTTTACCTTGTTTCATGATGAGATATTCTATTTTGGATACTAGTTAAAGTTGGTTGGTCTTTTAGAAAAGACACGTCGCACAATTGTAATCAAATTCAGTAAGTAACTTATAAGTCAGGAATGGGGTTCAAGTATTATGGCAGTTTGTGTGCTAATTTTCATTTTTGAAAGACCTAATGCTTATTGTAGGCCTGTTTATGGTATCTTGTAAAGCTTTTTTATAATTGCCGCCGTAGACGCAAAGCATAAGTATTAGGTAATAATCAAGCAGAACAGCCCTGCCCTTTCCAAGGGCTTACTATAGGAAAGCCATCTATGCTAAACTTTTAGCATTAGCAGGTCGTCCAGTTTATGCATAAGCAATTCATTTCAAACAGAACGACAAGGGTCCAACAGATAACTTTAGTCTTGGTGTTACTTATAGTAGCTGGCATTGGCACGTATTTATTAACTGGTTCCCATGCCGCCACTCCTTACGCTTCTATTACGGCAGACAAAGGTACCCTAGCTAATGGTGCCACTGAGCAAACTTGTAGCGGCACCAGCGGTGGTAACTGTGTGGTATTTGGGAGCAGCGGAACCGGCAGTAACAAAGGTGTACCGTGGATCGGCCTCAATGATTTCACGGGTTGGGGTCCCCCTTTAACACATCAATATCTGTCTGATGGTTTTAGATGGGCTAGGCTTGAAGCAGGGGGTAGCTACACGCCTAACAATGAAGTTGACACCGCTTTGGGATCCGGATGCGGTGATGGTATTACTTCAGATCCCGGATGCAATGTAATCCTCATTGTACCCGACAACCCAAGCGCGGCCATGTCGTGGATGAATCATTACAATACCGCCGCCTATGCCTCACGGATAGTATACGAATTCGGCAACGAGCAGTATTTAACTAATTCGGGCTATGGTATGAGCGCTCAAGCCTATGCCCAAGCCTATGAAACCGCTTATAATGACAAACACTCGGCTGGCATCAGCCAACCATTACTCTTTATGACCACTGGGGACCCCTGCTGGAGTATTGCTGAAGATACCTGTACCAACGGCGCGGAACTATATATTGAAAAAGCAATGGATGCTAGCAAAGGGGGTGTACCCAATCTCAAGGTCGACGCTTTCTCAACACATACCTACGGCGGAACGAACAGCAACTACAATAATGATACGAACGGAGTCGATGCGCTGCTTGCTCAGCACCAGGATGCCGTAAGTCATGGTTTTACAAATACCCCCTGGTACGTTACCGAATGGGGAGTTACCCTCAATCCTTCTCAGGCAAGCAATGGGGCAACCGTGAATGACGGTTTATATGCGCCCAGTTACGCTGATCAGGCTTCTGACATAACTGCGGCCTACACTAAGATGGTTTCATACGGCGACGGAGCAAATGGAACCTGGCTTAAGGGAATCGTGTATTACCAGACTCATGATGATTCCACCGGTTGGTGGGGTTTACTAACCTCACCTACCCCTGTTTCAAAAGATAATGCAGGTGAACCAGCAGGCGATGACAGCAGCGGGGCTAATACACCAATTAATCTACGCCCATCATATACCGCTCTCAAGGCCTTCCTTACGAATCATTGAACGCCTAAGCAACTGGACCGGGGTATGCCATAGGAGAGTCCTGACTCTCCTAGTTACGGCTCAGAATCAGGTTAAATATAAAAGGTCTCCTGACATCTGCCTGGAGACCTTTTTTGGGTTTTTATTTGGTTTAAACTGTTTGTTGGCTAGGGCCAGTAGCTTAACTACACTAACCCTGTACATCTAGTATCCTCTTAACCATGGCCTGTCTTCAAGTGCTTTTTGAATAAAATTTATATACGTTTATTTAGCGGCTTTGATGTATTCTTGTAATAAATAGCGTTGTTTTTTTACGTACAAAGTTACTATCTATGATGGTTATGCCGAATGTCAAAGGTTAAATTAGTTGGTTATGCGCATAATGCCCGTTGTTATTATAATAACGAGCAATAAATTCTTAAAAACTTATCCACAGTAGGTTGCTAAGCTTTGCTAAGCTCTAGCTTATCTTTTTGATCTTGATAACTGTTTTGTGCTGTCTATGGCCACGGACTTTGTGAACTCTTTTTTTAGCCTTATAGCGAATAGACGTTACTTTTTCCGTTTGGATGTCATTTTCAATGATCTCAGCTACCACTTTAGACTGGGCAATCAGGGGCTTGCCAATCTGTATTTTATCGCCGTCAATAACCATGAGTGGCTCAAAGTCTAGACTCTTGCCCGCTTCTTTTATAAGCTCAACTTCAAGTGTTGCGCCTTCGCTGACGACATACTGTTTACCACCGGTTTGAATTACTGCTTTTTTCATCTGTTCTACTATCAAATAAAGTGTTTAGGAAATAAAGTTACCGACTGATCATACCAAAAAAGGCCGCCCCTGTAAAGCAACTGTATCCGTTCATAACATTTTGGATTCTGTTAAGGGGAGTTCGGCCGTTTTAGATTTTTTTGAGACTTATAGTGAGGTCGTAACCATCAATTTTAACCGTTTTAGTAAAGCCGTCTTCAATATCTGTCTTATTGAGAGATGTTGCCAAAGTTTCCTGCTGAATCGTATCTGTAAGAAAGGCGTCGCTAAGTAGCGTATATATAGCTTGGGCATCCGATTCAAGCATCAGGGCAATTCTATCGTCTACTTCCAAATTGGCCTGCTTACGAGCCTGCTGTACATTTCGGACAATCTCGCGCATAAGACCCTCTTGGCGCAATGCTGGCGTAAGCTTGAGGTCCAGCTCAGCAACTGGCTGCTCAGATTTAACGACATCGCCGTCTTTCCTATCTTCCGATGGTAGAATTTGCAGTTCCTTTACATTGAGTTCTTCGGCAATAATTTCCTTGAATTCATCTGTAAGACGATTATTCTCATCGTAGATCTTGACCGATTGCAGAGGTTGCCTTACCTTTATACCCGCTTGGGCACGCTGGGCCAGGCCTTCACTAATTACCAGCCTCGTAAAGCTCATGTTCTTGAGTACAAGCTCATCAATGTGGCCTACCTCCGGCCAGTCGAGCAAATGAACCGATTCGCCGTTTGTAAGCTTGTGGTATAGCTCTTCTGCGAGGAAAGGCGTGAATGGAGCCATAATCATGCTTAAATGCACTAAAACGTAGTGTAGGGTGTTGTAGGCGTCCTGTTTGTCGGCATCATCTTCTGATTTCCAATAGCGCTTGCGGCTCCGCCGCACGTACCAGTTACTAGCATCATCGATAAACGGCAGCACCGGCTTGAGGGCATTGGGCAGATCATACCTCTGCATATGATTATCGACTTCTTCGTTCAGTTGGTGCACCCGACTAATAATCCACCTATCTAGGGGGTTGTTAAGCTTGGGGCTTGGGTCATTTAATGATCCGTCCCAATCCCATTGGTCAATATCAGCATATAGAGTAAAGAAATCATACATATTCCAGATCATTGTTAGTTTGCGTGAGACATCGGCCACTTCCTTATCTTGCATGGTAAAATCTTCGCCACTAAGCAAAGGGGAACTTAGGAATAAGAAACGTAAGGCGTCAGCACTATACTTATCCATAAGCTCGTTAGGATCAGTAAAATTACCGAAGCTTTTACTCATCTTACGGCCGTCATTACCGGCGATGGTGCCATGAACAAGAGCCGTTTGGAAAGCTGGCTGGCCAAATAATCCCACGCTAACAGCGTGAAGGTAGTAAAACCAGGCCCGAACCTGCGGTATATATTCAACTACGAAATCCCCCGGGAAATTCTGTTCGAACTTTAGAGCATTCTCAAATGGATAATGAAACTGCGCGAACGGCATCGAGCCACTTTCAAACCAACAGTCCATTACCTTATCTATGCGTTTGTAGTCCACCCCATCTATAACGAACGTTACCTCGTCAATCCATGGCCGGTGATAATCTTCCAGTTCTACTCCAGATAGCTCCTTTAGCTCAGCATAACTACCGATGACTTTTATATGTTCCTCTCCGTCTTTATCTGTGCCCTTCCAAACCGGCAAGGCGGTCGCCCAAAACCGATCACGACTTAGGTTCCAGTCAGGGGCCGATTGAACAGTTTTAGCGAAGCGCCCATGTTTGATGTGCTCGGGGAACCAATTTATTGAACCGTTCTGTTCAAGCATTTGTTGTCGTTGCCCGCCTATGTCCATAAACCAGCTAGGATGGGAACGGTACATAAGCCTTGTTCCGCAACGGTGGCAATGAGGGTAACTGTGTCGAACATAATCAACCTTCCAGACTATACCCCGTTCATGAAGCGTTTTAGCTATTTGTTTATTGGCTTCCCAGACTTGTTGACCTTTCCATTCTCCCTCGCTGTAAAAACCATTATCATCAACTATTGATACCAGCGGGACGTTGTTGGTTTTTGCTAGTTCGTAGTCCTCTTCCCCGTAAGCTGGGGCCAAGTGAACAACTCCTGTACCTTCGTCTGTTGTTACGTAATCAGCGTCCCAGATCTTATGGGCATTCATACCCCGATCTTCAAATAACGGTTTGTAACTCTTGCCAACAAGGTGTTTGCCTTTGTACTTCTTTAATATCTTGTGCGGAACAATGTTATGCTTCTCATCAGTAAATACCTTATCGACAAGCTCGCTAGCAACAATTAGGATCTCGTCTCCCACCTCAACCTCATCATAATCAAGGTCGGCGTTAACAGCGGCGGCGGTATTGGCTGGCAAGGTCCAAGGCGTAGTCGTCCAAGCCAATAAAGACGCATTACTGTCTGTTAGTTTCAACTTAACGTATACAGAAGGGTCGGTTACATCTTTATAGGAGTTATCCATCGCCACTTCGGCTTTACTGATGGGTGTAGCGTCACGGATGCAGTACAGTAGTACCTTTTCACCTTCATAGATCTTGCCACCATCATAGAGCTGCTTGAAAGCCCACCACACTGACTCCATATAGTCTTTGTCCATGGTCTTATAGGCGCCTTTGAAATCTACCCAACGGCCAATGCGATCGATGGTTTCCTCCCATTCGCTGCCCGTTTGGACCATGTTAGCCCGACAGGTGTTTATATAATCTTCCAGGCTGACTTTGGTGCCAATATCGCGCCTATCTTGAATGCCGAGCTTTTGTTCGGTGAAAACCTCGGCCGGCAGGCCATGACAATCCCATCCCCAAACACGCTCTATATGTTTGCCTTTCATCGTCCAATAACGTGGCACAGCGTCTTTAACAACACTGGTGAGTAAGGTTCCGTAGTGCGGTACGCCAGTTATGAAGGGCGGTCCGTCATAAAACACATAGCTGTCACTTTCTGGACGCTGAGCAACAGACTTCTCAAAGGTCTGGTTCTTTTTCCAATAGCTAACTAGATCCTTTTCGTACTTGCTTGCCTCGCGGCGGCTGCCTTTTTGGAATTTCATGTCTCTATCTCCTTCATTGGCTGGCGTCTCATACTAAAGCCTGGTAACTTCCCCCTGATAAGCTTATGCGAATTCGGTATTGTTTCAAAGCCGTATTTCTCATAGAGTCCTATGGCGCGTTGATTATAGTCAAGCACGTCAAGGGTGATCGGCATATCACCAGCAAACTCCAGCCCTCGCAACATAAGCTTGTCGGCAATACCCCTGCCCCTAGCCTCCTCTATCAGATAAATGGCTTCAAGTTTTGCATGATGATCACCTCGACTGCAGTGAAAAAAGCCTACTACATTACCCTGTCTATTTCTCACAACTAGATATTGCGTGTGCTCTGGATCGGTCTCAGCTTTGAGCACTGTCTGTCGCCTATATTCGTCTCCTTGCGCTTCAGCAAGGAACCCTAGCTTATCGTTAATCCATTTTTGGTCAATGCCAGCCTCTTTGTTTGGGTAAGTTTCCAGCATAGCCTGTAGATGCACATAACCAATTGCGGAAATGTCCGCTTGAGCTGCGGTCTCAATGTTAAATTGTTCAGCTGTAAGTTGTTTAGACATTATTGTAAAATAAATAATCACCTCTGTTATTAGGCCGGAGTCCTGGTGTAGGACGGTCCCATCCGGCTTCTCTTGAGGTTAAGTCAAAAGCACTTATTTTCAGCTGTAACGGGCTTGCCCGGTGAACTCTACTAAGCCTCTCGTCTAGCGGCCGTTCTGTTCACTCCTCGTGGTTGATAGCCACTCAAACGGATTTCTCAAATTGTGGCTGTATTGTAGCATGCTTTAGACTTGCGCGTAAGAAGCTACATCATCTAGCCGCGGCAGCTCCGGCCCCTGCCATATTTTCTGGACATAGCCATTTGTTTGCAGGATTAGGATTGCCGGGTACTGTAAAACGTCGTACAAAGTTGCTGTGGCGCTGCCTTCGCGCGTATCAATATTCATTATCTCAACTTGCGAATCCTGATGACGCACTTTGTAATCGTTAATGAACTCTTCTGTCATCCGACCATGCTCTGAGTTTGGACGATATATCACAAGCACTTTCATAGCAGGCAGTGTATCATATCGAACCCACCTCTGCTATGTCTAGCGATGCTGCTCCTAGAATTCTTAGCTACAGCCTGTCGTACTGCCACAACTTGTACATACATAGCAGCTACCGGACCTTTGGGTTTGGTTTCCGCAGTTGTAACATAGCGGCGCAGGAGAGGTATTTACCTGGAGTTTAGGCGCCTTGTCTTCAGCTGGCAGTGTAGTTTCTCTTGTAGCAACCGTTGTCGCTTTTGTCACACTAGTAGTGACCGCCGTGGGCTGGGGAGTTGTAGCAGTCGGTTTTGCAACTATTGGTTCGGGTGTATCAAGCAAGGTTGTTTGAGCCTCGGGCATATCTTCAATTGAGGCCATGCCTAGCTCTAGACGATCATCAAAACTCAGATAGGTTAACGCTAGACGACGGAAAATATAGTCGACTAGACTGGACGCTGTTCGAATTTCCGGATCGTCGGTAATGCCAGAGGGAGCAAAACTCATATGGCTTAGCCCCTTAACATATGTTTTGAGTGGAACGCCGTACTGTAAGCCATAGCTTACTGAGCGGGCAAAGGAATCCATTAGTCCAGCTAGCGTTGATCCCATTTTGGCAATATTGATGAACACTTCACCGGGAGTTCCATCTTCATACTCACCGACAGTCACATAGCCATGGCTATCTGCAACCGTGAAGGAAAATGTCTTGGCAGCACGGACCTTTTGCAAGGGTCGCCGGACTGCACCTTTTACTACGAACGGGTTTTGTGTCTCATTTACATCTGCGCTAGGTAGTTCGGGGACAGCAGCTCCAGCTTTCTTGGCCATACTGAGCGGTTGGGCAACTTTACAATTATCACGGTAGATAGCGATCGCCTTGATGCCCATCTTCCAGGCGTCAATATGTAACTGCTCGATAGCTTCAACATCAATATCTTCAGGCATATTGACAGTTTTGCTGATTGCGCCACTAATAAATGGCTGCACAGCTCCCATCATTTTGACATGACCACTGTAATGAATGGCATTATCGCCCATTGAACAAGCAAAGACAGCTTCATGCTCTTTCTTTAGTGCAGGAGCGCCGAGAATACTTTTTTCCACATCAATATATTGCACGATGGCGTCAATCTGTTTTGGACTGTAGCCAAGAATTTTTAGCGCCCTAGGCACTGTTTGGTTAACAATATACATGTTGCCACCGCCGACAAGCTTTTTGACTTTGACAAGACCAAGGTCGGGCTCAATACCCGTCGTATCACAGTCCATCATCAAGCCAATAGTTCCCGTCGGGGCTAGCACACTTGCTTGTGAATTACGTACTCCATACAGATCTCCGAGTTCAACAGCTTCATCCCAGGCACTGGCTGCAGCACTAAGTAATTCTTCAGGTACTAAGCTAGCATCAATTTTCGATACTTCTGTGCGGTGCATACGAAGTACGTTCAGCATACCTTCGCGGTCTTTGGCACAACCAGAGAAAGGCCCGACGCGGTTGGCAATCTTTGCACTGGTTGCATACGAGTGACCTGTCAGTAGAGCTGTTATAGCGGCAGCTATAGCCCGACCTTCATCAGAATCGTATGGAAGTCCAAGGGCCATCAGTAAGGCACCGATGTTGGCATAACCAATCCCTAGTTCGCGGTAAGCTTTAGCATTTTTAGCAATGCTTTCCGTTGGATATTCACTATATCCAACCAGAATCTCTTGAGCTGTGAATATCAGTTCAGTAGTGTGCGTGAAGGCCTTGATATCAAAAGTGTTGTCATCTCTTAAGAACTTCAACAGGTTAAGGCTCGCCAAATTACAGGCTGAATTATCTAGGTGCATGTATTCGCTACATGGGTTGGAGCCATTAATACGACCAGCATTAGGCGCAGTATGCCAACGATTAATTGTAGTATCAAACTGCATGCCTGGGTCGGCGCATTCCCAGGCTGCTTCGGCGAATTGCCTGAATAGATCCCGGGCTTTAACGGTTTTTACGATCTTGCCACTTGTTACTGCCTGTAGATTCCAATCCTTATCATCTTCTACGGCCTGCATAAAGTCATCTGTTACGCGAACTGATATGTTAGCGTTCTGGTATTGCACGCTGAAGGAGTCTTTGCCGTCCAAACTCATATCCCAGCCTAGAGCTTGTAAATCACGGGCTTTGCGTTCTTCAATAGCTTTACTCCAAATAAACTCCTCAACGTCAGGATGATCTACATTGAGAATGACCATCTTAGCGGCCCGACGAGTCTTGCCGCCACTTTTTATGGCACCGGCGCTGGCGTCAGCTCCGCGCATAAAACTTAGAGGTCCGCTAGCAGTACCGGCACTTTTCCCCAATCGTTCCAAGCTTGAGCGGATCGGACTAATATTAATTCCGCTACCGCTGCCACCCTTGAAAATCATGCCTTCTTCGACATACCAGTTTAAGATAGCCGGCATGGTGTCTTTTATACCCAATATGAAACAAGCGCTTGCCTGCTGGGCACGTTCCGGTGCACCAATATTAAACCAAACTGGACTATTAAAAGCTGCCCTCTGGGTGGCTAATACATATTTGAGCTCTTCACGAAAGTCTTCGGCTTCGGTCTCACTGCTAAAGTAACCCTCTTGAACCCCTTGGCGAGTTATAGTGTCAACTACCCGGTCGATCAGAGCTTTTAGAGAACTTTCTCGGCTCTTGGTACCAGGCGTTCCGGTAAAGTATTTTTGGGCCACAATGTTAATCGCATTTAGTGACCAGCCTTCCGGAAATTCCACACCACGTTGCTCAAAGACCGGCGTATCAGTCATGGGATTTTTAATAATTGAATCGCGCTTAGACCACTTAAGCTGGTCGTATGCTTTGCTTTTTGCGGGGGTAAAAAGCCGTGCCACCCCCAGGCTTGTTGTTTGTGCCATAGTGTTTACCTCTTTCTTACTGTCTTAAACTTATGCATAAGACAGGTTCCACTATTGTTAGTTTTAAATGATTGTTTGTTTAGAGTTCCTTCGGAGCTGTCTGCCTCTCAACTCAGACAACCTCCCTTGAGCTCTCTACGACTCCGCAGTCTTTAATTTCTATAGTATAAAGATATCCGGAACCGAAGAGAGCTGTCAAAGTCTAGACTTTGACCTCGTTGGCTATGTGCTTGCCTTGCTTAACTAAAGATAGTTCCTGCTCAAAACCAGCAATATCTTTAAAGCGTCGGTAGACGCTAGCAAAGCGTACATAGGCAACCTCATTGAGCCGAGCCAGTTGATCCATCACTAATTCGCCGATACGCTTGGAGTCCACCTCCTGGTCGCCACATGCATAGAGTTCTTGCTCTATGTCATCAACGACTTTCTCAAGCTCTAGGCTAGTCACCGCTGTCTTCTCGCATGCCCTGTAAAGGCCTGCAAGTAGTTTGGCGCGATTAAACAGTTCACGGGTCCCATCGTTTTTAATAACGATGAGCTGTGGTCGTTCCACACGTTCATACGTTGTGAAGCGCTGTCCGCACCTATTACACATGCGGCGACGACGGATTGCTTGGCCCTCTGCAACGTCCCGCGATTCTATCACTTTGATATCATCGCTTTGGCATTGAGTGCATTTCATGCCGCCTCCTCGTTTAAGGGATACTTACAAAACAGCCATAATATGTTTGCAACAAGCGTCTATTTTAGTAACTAAAGAGTACCTTGTTTTCAAAACACATGACGCACCGTATGCGTTCCCTCTTACCATTAAATGTGCTCAGCATTTAGCTAGTATGTGTTTATTATTTTCCACATATAGTGCTGTGTGCTATTAATATAGCCCCAGCTGTAGCGTTTTGCAAGCAATTTATCGCTGTATTATTTAATACAAGATACCAGGGAAATCTGAGCTTTTAGCTAGGAGTTATCCTCATCTGGGTCTTCATGATCTGTCTCAGCATCTTTACGCCGCCGGCCAAGCCGGCGCAGAAATGAAGGTTTTTCCAACTCATCTTCTAGGTTGCCACTTATTACGTGCTCGTGTTCGGAATCATCATTGTCGACGCTGGCAGAATCGTCCGAGGTATCATCATGATGGGTGTCTGTGGAAGTTGAATCATCATCAGCGGAGGCTGCTTCCTCTTCATCCTCTTCGTGAATAGACCAGATATTTGGCATTGGCGAATCTTCACTCGTAAAATCATGGCTGGTCTGTTGGTCGTCATCGCCTAAGTCCATATTGATTTCAGAAAGAGCTTTTTCATCTTGTTTGGTTGTCTTGGTAGTGTCCAGCTGCGAATTACTTCGGGACATAAGAACTTTTCCAGCAGTCTCTGGGGTACGTTTTGCGTAATACGAAGCGTCAAAGCCGGTAGCTACTACGGTAATAATAACTTCACCCTCTAGATCAGGATTAATAGTGGCGCCAAAAATAATGTTGGCCTCAGGATCTGCAGCGCTTGTGATAGTTTCGGCGGCGGCATTTATTTCATGCATCGATAGGTCGTTACCGCCAATTACATTAAAGAGTATGCCTCGGGCACCATCAATCGAGATTTCAAGCAGTGGTGATTCAATTGCCTGTTTTGCTGCTTCGACAGCCCGATTTTCACCATTAGCCCGACCGATGCCCATCAAAGCTGAACCGGCCTTGGTCATAACTGTTTTCACATCAGCAAAGTCTAGGTTAATTAAGCCATGTACGGTAATAAGGTCTGAAATACCTTGTACGCCCTGACGCAAGACATCGTCCGCCACTTTGAAGGCTTCCATGAGCGGCGTATCGCGTTCAATTGTCTGTAGTAAACGATCATTCGGGATGATAATAAGTGTATCAACGGCTGAACGCAGTTTATCTATGGCCGCTTCGGCATTTTTCCGACGCTTCTCACCTTCGAAAGCAAAAGGCTTGGTTGCAAAACCTACAACTAAGACGCCGAGCTCTTGGGCAACCTCAGCGACTACATGACCTGCACCGCTACCAGTACCTCCCCCGGCTCCGATCGTTACGAATACCATGTCAGCGCCTTCAATAGCTTGCCGGATTTCTTCCCGTGATTCTTGGGCCGCCATTTCACCTTTTACAGGATCGGCTCCTGCGCCAAGCCCACGAGTGGCGTCTTTGCCAATGTGTATCTTTACGCTAGCTTTGGAGTGATGTAATGCCTGGGCATCGGTGTTAATAGCCACGAATTGAACATTTTCAATGCCCGCTTCTACCATACGGTTTATGGCTGCTCCGCCAGCTCCGCCCACACCAATAACCTTAATTTGTGCAAACGTCTCGATAGCTGGCTCAACGACCTCTGGCATATTACATCCCCTCAGTAACTAGTTGTTATGCTGAACAGTATACGCGAGCAATCTGTAAAGTTCAACGAATTTATGCGGGGAAATTTTAGTTGTTGCCGGCAATATCAGCTTCTACACAATTTTGTGCACACCAAGTAGAATTAGCGGTCGTCTAAAATGATAGTCACCCATAATTTGTGTTCGAGCAATGTTAAGTTATGCTTTCCCTGTAATATGTACGTTGGCCTAGCAATTTTAGTGTGTATGTTCAGCGCCTGAACCTAGAGAAAATTCCACCAAGTAAAGCCCGGGCGTTTTGCGAAGTGCGACTTGTGGTGTTCGGAGGTAAGGCGGGCAACAACAACATATCCAGTAGCATTAGGCCGACAACTGTTACAAAACCAGAGTCAGCTACGGTATCCGCCAAGCCACCGATATTCTGGAGTTTGCCTACCCTAGCGGGTAGCTGTAGTTTTTGTCGGGCGAACTCGTCTAGACCCGGCATCTTGGCTGTACCACCGGTGATTACAATTCCACCGGGTAATTTACGTGACCGCTTAATCTTGTGGAGCTCTTTATCGACATACTCAAGTAATTCCTCTACGCGAGCCTCGACAATTACGCTAATTTCTTCAGATTTAAAGTCATGTGTCTTGCTGTTGATTTTAACCGTAACGTCATTTTTACGAACATCAGGGCGTAGATTGGCATGCTGCAGCTTCACTGCCTCGGCTATGTCAAGGTCGGTTTTAAGGCCTATCGCTAAATCATTTGTAATATGCTGGCCCCCCAAAGGTAATACCGCAATATATTGAACCTCACCATCTTCAAAAACGATCAGATTGGTTGTTCCTGCACCGATGTCAATCAAGGCCGTACCAGCTTCTTTTTGTTGGCGGGTAAGCACTGCTTCAGCCGCGGCCAGCCCCGATACCGTATGATGGGTTGGCTGTATTTCGGCTTTTTCAAGAGCCATGTCCAAATTACGAAGATTAGGCGACGATGCAGTTACAATATGGGCGTCGACTTCCAGGCGCACACCGTGCATGCCTACAGGATCTTTAATATTACGCTGGCCATCCAAGCTGTAATTTTTTGCAAAGAACTGCACAATCTCACGATTGGGCGGCAGACTTACAATCGTGGCAGCCTCTTCAACTCTTAGACGATCTTCAGAGGTAATTTCACGATTAGCTGCACTTATAGCAATGACGCCCTCGGAGTTGAGCCCGCTAACATGAGAACCATTTACATTAACCGTGGCATGCTTAATAGACATGCCAGAGATACGTTCAGCTTCGGTGACAGCTTGTACAATTGCGTTCGTAACGTCGTCAACATGTACCACGGCGCCGCGCCGCATACCTTGGTTAAACGCTTGGCCATGACCCACAATTGAAGGCATACTACTGCCATTTGGATCAAAGCTGCCGACAACGCAGCGGACGCTACTGGTGCCAATATCTAGACCAACAAATTGTTCAGGTTTCATCTGGACCTCAGTATAGCGCTATTGTTTCCCCCATGGCAAATCGGGTGCGTTAATTACCCTCTTTGCCACACTAAGCAGCTATACAAATGTCTACAATTTTGTAAGAATCTCTGCACCTTTTTCGGTAATAAGTACTGTGTGCTCAAAGTGTGCTGAGCGTGAGCCATCAGCCGTCATGATTGTCCAGCCATCTTGCGCAGTTATTACCTTATCGGTGCCCAGAGTTACCATTGGTTCAATAGCAATTGTCATACCAGCGCTTAGCCAAGGGCCGGTGCCGGTACGGCCGTAATTAGGAATATTAGGGTCTTCATGAACGTTATGGCCAACGCCGTGGCCTACCAGGTCGCGTACAATACCGTAATTACGGTGCTTTAATGACATTTCAATCGCTGAACCAATATCACCCGTTCTTATCTTGTCATGGACCACGTCAATGCCAGTTTGCAGGGCTTTAGAGGTATCATCCACAAGGCGTATATGGCCAGTTTGCTTAGGGCGTCCGGCGATTACGCTGATTGCCGCGTCAGTGATCATTTCTTGGTATAATACTCCAAAATCTAGGCCTACTATGTCACCTTCGTCAATGATCTTGTTTGGCCGCGGAATACCGTGTACAACTTCATCATTGACTGAAATACAAATGACGTCGGGGAAACCTTGATAACCTAAGAAGGCCGCTTCACCACCCAAGCTTTTCAATTCGTTTGCTGCAATAATGGCTAGATCTTTTGTGGACATTCCGACGGCAAGTCTTTTTTTGAGCAGACTAAGTACACTGGCAAGCATCTGGCCACCGGTGCGCATAGCGGTGATTTCTTGGGCAGTTTTAATGCGGGTGACCATAGTCTTTAACCTTATGGCTTTTGGAAGTTTTGTAAATACTGCGACAAGTCATTGTTAACCTCTTCTTCTGAACGTTCAGCGTCAACATTTATCACCTTTACATTGTGGTCGCTCAACCATGCCAATAACGGTTTAGTGGAGCGGTCGTACTCATTAAAGCGGGCCTCAATTGCTTCTTCGTTGTCGTCAATCCGGGCACGGCTAAGGAGACGTTGCTTAACGGCCTCGTTTGATGCTTTTAAGTGCAAGGCCATGTCCAGCTGGAAGCTCCCTTTTTCAACCTGTCCAAGTAGCCACTCGGCTTGGGGAATAGTGCGCGGGAAACCATCCATTAGCACTGTCTGTTTATCCGGTATAGACGATAGCACCTTGTCAACGATAGCAATAATCTCTTCGTCATCTAGTAAACCGCCCGCCAGCATACGTTCGCGCTGTTTACCGGTAACATACATCCGCACTACGTCACCCATTGAGATAAGATGAAGGCCATATTTATCAGCCAGCATTTTGCCCTGCGTGCCTTTACCCGAACCAGCAATGCCCATTAATAGGATCATCTAAGACAACTTTTCCTTTACCAAACGGGCTATCATTGCACCGTCAGCGCTTGGTCCAGCTAATTTCTTTACCTGTCCAATAATCAAGCCCATAGCTTGGGGTCCGCTGGCCCCAGTTTCAGCAATAACGCTGTCTATCAGCTTAATTATCTCTTCTTCGCTTAGCTGGGCTGGTAAATAAGTCTCAATGATAGATTTCTCTGCCAGTTCAGCCTCAGCACGCTCCTGATTACCACCCTGGCGGTATAAATCAGCACTCTCCTGGCGCTTTTTAGCTTCTTTGGCAAGAATCGGTAATACCTCATCGTCACTTAAGCCACTAGCCCGCTTGCCGCTTGCCACCTTGGCGTTGAGAAGTACGCTTTTAACCTGCTTTAGAGTTGATACCCTCTGTGCATCTCTTGCAAGCAGGGCGGTCTTGATGTCCTGCTCGAGTTTTTCTTCAAGCATCATGCAAAAAGTTTATCGTAGACCCAGCTTGATTTTTTTCAGCTTGAGAACTTTACGTTCTTGGCGAACTATAGCCTTACGACGACGCTCACGCTTGCTAATAGGCTTCTGGAAGTACTGGTTTTGCTTCACAGTCGCCAGCGTACCAGATTGCTGTACCTTGCGGTTGAAACGGCGTAGAAGATTTTCGGTTGATTCTTTGGAATCTTTGCGGGTTACTTGTATCATCAGTTAGGTATTTTACTACAACAGAGGTTAACTTTGCAAATTCTCTATCCAGTAACTCTTTTTTGCTGAGCCGAGCGTTGTGATTTCAGCACTATGCTTTGCAGTTCACGGAAGATAGGAAATTGCTTATTAGTCGAGTAGACTTTTGTGTTGCCTTGACGTTCGCTAACGAGAAAGCCAACCTTTTCTAATCGCTTCAGTTCGCGTTGAATATTACCGGCATCCTCTTTAATAAGTTTAGCAAGTCCACGAACGTGGGTTTTAAAATCAGGATACTTTGCATAAATAACAATGATTTTCCGGCGCACCCGTGATGTAATGAAAACGTCTAACATTATGCCTCTCTTGTAATCCCCTTATTGTTATCCAAACAACGTTAATTTTAGTATAAACGGCCATATCGACTTTGGCAATACCATTTTTGTAAGTGTTTTAATTAGTGGTTACGGTTATACCCCGACACACAAGCCGACGTCTGTAATACTGTCGGCTGCACATCTCTAGGCCAATGACCTATACTAAGTTTATGTACTACTACTTTGTGTGGGTTCGTAGCAATCGTTACCACGGCCAGGAAGCGTTGACTTATAGCGCTCAAGAGCATCTGGCGAAAGGCAGTATAGTGCAGGTAGAGCTTCAAAAAGAGTTGGTTTTAGGTATTGTAGTTGGTTTAACTACCAAACCCCGATTCCAAACGAAAACAATTACGCGCATCTTTCAGTTGCCCCCACTACCTACGCATTTGCTACGCCTGTCAGTTTGGTTACAAAATTACTATCCAGCCCCTTTGGGTATCATCGCCCAGCAATTGCTGCCCGCCAATTTATCAGAAAAGGGGCTGGATGTCTCGGTAAACGATCAGTATGACCCTCCTAACCTTGGGGTACTGCCTCCATTAACAGCTGAGCAATCGAATGCCCTGGCATTGATGCAAAAACCTGACACCTATATACTCCATGGAACCACCGGGAGCGGTAAAACGCGTATCTACATGGAGCTGGCAGCCCTTAACATTAACAGGGGTAAATCAGCCATCGTTCTTACTCCAGAAATTAGCTTAACAACCCAGTTAGCCAATAGCTTCCGCCAGGTTTTTGGCAAACGCGTCATTGTTATGCACTCCCGGCAAACACCTGCTCAGCGGCAAAAAGCCTGGTTAGCATGCCTAGGCTCAACCGAACCGATTGTGATGATTGGCCCCCGTTCTGCTTTATTTAGTCCTGTGCAAAAACTCGGCCTAATTGTCTTAGACGAGGCTCACGAAGGCGCCTACAAGCAAGAGCAAGCACCACAGTACCAAACTGGCCGTGTTGCTGCATTTTTGGCATCTTTAACACGGTCCAGCTTGATACTTGGCTCCGCCACGCCGTCAGTTAGTGACTATTATCTGGCTGAACAAAAAAATAAACCTATAATTAATTTAACCAAACTAGCGTTGGCAGGCCCGCACCCTGCGGCAACAGTAACCGTCATAGACCGCAAAGATCACAGCCTATTTAACCGTTCACCTTTTCTTAGCAATGAGCTGGTCACAAGTGTTGAGCAAGCTCTGTCTCACGGCGAACAAAGTCTGCTATATCTCAACCGGCGCGGGACGGCCCGTATGGTACTTTGCGAAAACTGTGGCTGGCAAGCTCTGTGTCCTCATTGCGACGTACCACTAACCTATCACGGTGATCAGCACCAGTTACGCTGTCATAGCTGTAGCCATCACCAGCCTTCACCAACCAGCTGTCCAACCTGTGGGCATCCAGGTGTATTATTTAAAACCGCCGGCACAAAAGCTATCGTTGATGAAGTCGAACGCCTGTTTCCTCAAGCCAGGATTGCCCGTTTTGATACTGATAATGCTAAGGCAGACCGCTTCGAGCAGCAGTATGAGACTGTTAAATCGGGTTCAGTGGATATTATTGTTGGCACTCAAATGCTGGCGAAGGGCCTTGATCTGCCAAAGTTAAGCACTCTCGGAATACTGCTGGCTGATACCAGTCTATACTTACCAGATTTCTCTGCACAGGAACGCACTTTCCAACTGGTTAGCCAAGTACTTGGGCGAGTTGGCCGTGGGCATATTGCTGGCCGGGCTATAATTCAAACGTACCATCCGGAGCACCCTATTTTGGTTGATGCCCTGCAGGGTAATTATAGGCAATTTTACGAGAGGGAACTAGATGAACGGCGTCAATTTCTATTTCCGCCATTCTGTTACCTATTAAAGATAACGCTTCGGCGGGCCAGCCTTAAGTCGGCTGAATCAGCGGCACAAAATCTAAAAGATACTATTACGGCCAGCGGTGCCGGGTTACGGGTTGAAGGCCCAGCTCCGGCTTTCTACGAACGCTTTCAAAAAAAGTACCAGTGGCAACTAGTTATTAAGGCCTCGCAGCGTTCTGAATTGCTAAACGTCATCGCTAGCCTACCTGCGAATTGCTCATATGACATCGACCCTTTGGATCTTTTATAAGTATCAGCCCTAAACATGGCTTCCGTCTCGCTGACAAGCGTTACATGAGGTATACTAACGCGTAAGTTATGACCAAAGATCATATAATCACCTTGCCTAATCCGCATTTACGCCAAAAATCTCAGCGAGTCGGTGTTATAAGCGGCACCATTCGTCAGGTTGTTGAGGCTATGAAGGCGGCAACGATCAGCTGGGACGAGAGCCGTGAACACGAGGTTGGCGTGGCGCTAGCTGCAGTCCAAATAGACGAGCTCTACAAGATAGTAGTAGTACGCAGCGATTATAATGATAAGCAAAACCATGATTTTACGATATTTATTAATCCAGAAATCGTTAAGGCTGAGGGTGAAATGATTGAAGACTTTGAAGGTTGTCTAAGCGTTCCCAACATCTACGGCAAGGTTCCACGCTATACAAAAGTAAAGGTCAAGGCCCTGAACCTGGACGGCAAAGAATTCCGTGTTAAGGCCGAAGGCTTTTTAGCACGTATTTTTCAACATGAAATTGATCACTGTAACGGCCTGGTTTTCATTGATCACATAAAGGAACGGTCTGAAGCATTTTTCCGGCTAGATGAAGATGGTAAACTTCAACCACTCGATTATGAGCAAGATGTCAAAAACAATCGTATTCTTTGGTAGTGGGCCGGTTGCAGCCGAATCACTACGTTTGTTAAATCATGACTTTGAAATTGAGGCAGTTATTACCAAGCCGCAGCCGGCACACCACAAACAAGCATTTCCAGTACTCAAATTGGCCCAAGAACTCGGTCTCCACACTTTAACAGCCTCGACTCAGCAAGAGTTATCAGATGTATTTGAGAAATATGCCTTGAAAAGCGACCTGGGAATAATTATTGATTACGGTATTATAATCAGCCATGACGTAATTGAGCGCTTTGGTCTTGGTATAATCAACAGCCACTTCTCACTTCTGCCGCGTTGGCGGGGAGCTGATCCCATTAGTTTTTCGCTTCTTGAGGGAGATCAAGAGACTGGCGTCAGTTTAATGGTCATTGTTGATAGACTAGATGAAGGTGACCTGCTCACCCAGCGGAGTATAACTATAGCCCCTGACGCAACCACACCTAGTTTAACGGCCGAGCTGGTCAGCCTTAGCCATAAATTACTTGTTGAGATGGTTCCCTTATACCGAGCGGGTAAAATCCAGCCCTATCCCCAGCCTGATGAAAAGCCAGTTTACTCACATAAGCTGAGTAAAGCTGACGGTATTATTGATTGGCAGAAACCCGCCGCGCAGTTAGAGCACGAAATTCGAGCATACTTAGGCTGGCCGCGCAGCCGTACTCAGCTTAGCGGAGTTGATATTATTATTACCGCAGCTCATACCGCCCCCGGCTCTGGCGCCCCTGGTAGTTTATCGATCGAAAACCAACAGCTAGGGATAAACTGCGGCCAGGACATGCTAGTAATTGACAAGCTTATACCACCAGGCAAAAAGGAAATGTCAGCGCACTCCTTTTTGAATGGTTATAATATTAGCCCGTAACTAATAGGTAGGCTGGCTTCCAGCTGGCGGTTGTTCGCTGGGATATGATGGCTGTTGCTGAGGATCGGGGGCTGGCGGTTCTACAGTCTGTGGTGAGGCTGAAGGTGTAGGCGTACCATACGACACGTCATCGGCCGGTGGAGACGATACCTGCTGGGCTGACGGGGCCATCTCGGCTTGGGGTGGCGGAGCTTGGTTAGCATTAGACTGGCTTGCTGCTAAAATTTGTGGAGCAGTCTGAGTAACTTCAGCTTTTAATTTATCAAATTCTTGCTGGACGATATCTTTGTAATTTGGAAAGTTAGCCTCAAGCCATTGAAAAGCCCCAGCATCATCCTTAGCCTCAAAATACTGCTCAAATTCGTCAAGTTGCTGGTTGGTCATCTGATCTGCCAAACGGACGCCGACTCGCATTTCAAGCGTTTCATAGATATGTTTTAGAAAGCTATTTTTTTCCGGATCTGGTAAACCGCCCAGTCCGACTTCTTCTAGTAAGCTGTTATCAATCTTAAGCATGCTTAATATTATATCACTTTACAGCTGACGCAGGACAGACTCACGATTGAAAAGTTCAACTTTATCGCCTTCTTGTAGTTCTAAACGTTTGGTTGTAGCAAGGCTCATGCCGCACATCTCACCTTCAAGTATTTCTTTAGCATCGGCAGGTCCGCGTTTAAGCCCGGTAACATTGACCTCAGCTAATTGTTTGTCACCCCTTAAGACGCGGGCTAGTGCAGGTAGTGTCAGTTTGCCTTTTGTAACCTCACCTCCGCAGATGATTTCTGTTTTTGTGGTTTTAAAGACTGCTTTCACTATCAAACGACCAAGCTCCGTTTCAACAATTTCTGGTTTTAGCATCTTTGTTAGCTCTTGTTTAACGTCATCTATGAGCTCATAGATGACTTTATAGATACGGACGCTTACTTTGTCCCGGCCGGCCTGCTGGCGGCCACTGCTCGGTAGTCCTACATTGAAACCGTAAACGATGGCACGGCTGGAATGAGCTAGGTGAAGATCATTTTCACTAATTCGACCGACTCCCGAACCAACTACGCGTACCGAAACTTCATCTGTATCAAGAGCTCTGAGACTGTCTATAACTGAAGTTAAGGAACCTTGTACGTCAGCCTTGATAATAATATTGAGCTCCTGCAATTTGTTGTCACGATTTATCAGGCGGATAAGCTCATTACTGCCTATGTTCATACGGTTACTTGACGCTTGGTTGTCAGCAGTTGATAGTTCTGTTTGTATTCGAGCGTCTTTTTCACTCTTAACAGTCTGGAATTCATCGCCAAATTCTGGCAGTGTCTTAAAGCCGCTAATAACAACTGGCATCGAGGGTGTAGCTGATTTGATAGGCTTACCGTCAGTTGTTTCCAAATTACGAATTTTGGCATAGCTAGAACCAGCTACAATAAAGTCGCTGGGGTGCAAAGTACCAGATTCAACTAGCGCTTGGGCGACTGGTCCCCGACCCTGCTCTACATGAGCTTCAATAATTAAACCCCGGCCCGGACCGTCAAAATCGGCCTTCAACTCCTCAACGTCAGATACTAGCAAAATCATATCAAGTAGTGCTGGTATACCTTCTTTTGTTTTTGCAGATACTGGCAATATGACAGTATCGCCTCCCCACTCTTCAATCATCAAATCATTTTCGGATAGTTGCTGTTTAACGTGATTCAGATCAGTCCCTGGTTTGTCTATCTTGTTGATAGCCACAATGATCTTGACGCCAGCTTTACGGGCAAAGCGGATAGCTTCAATTGTCTGGGGTTTTATACCGTCGTCAGCAGCGATGACAATCATAACAATATCTGTTAGTTGGGCGCCATGCTCTCTAATAGCTGCAAAAGCCTCGTGCCCGGGCGTATCTAAGAAAGTGATCATTCGTTTGTTGTGTTCAACTTGGTACGCCGATATGTGCTGGGTAATGCCGCCAGCTTCGCCCTTCACTACGCTGGCTCCGCTTATAGCATCCAGCAAACTGGTCTTGCCATGATCAACATGACCCATTACCGCCACAACTGGCGGTCGGACCTTGGCTTTAGCGCTGGCAGTAGGCTTTGTTCGCACCGGGGTATCCGTACTGTCTGACGTGTGCTTAATGAGTTTCAGGCCAAGGCCGAGCTCCTCAACGATGATCTGAGCAGTATCAAAGTCAATGCGCTCATTCACGGTAGCCATGACACCGTTCTTCATCAACTCACCTATGAGGCGAGAAACAGGAATTGATAGACGTTCAGCCAGCGTACCGACAGTGATCATGTCTTCGACTTCTATGCTGGCCTGTTGGGCTTGTTCTGTGTTGTCTGCCATGATCGCCGTCTCCTTTCCGGCCACATCGGGCCCGTTTCTTACGTTCTCATCTTACTTTTTTACTTTAGCTTTTGTAGCTTTTGCTTCTTTAAGGCTCAGCGCAATCTTGCGGCTTTCACTGTCGATATCTAGTACTTTAAACTGCTTCTTCTCGTTCAGCCGGAACAGTTTCTCCGGGTCAACGGCTTCGTCATCGCTCATTTCAGAAACGTGAACAAGCGCTTCAACGCTTGGCGACAACTGCACGAAAGCGCCAAACGGCGTAATGCGCGTAACTTTGCCTTCAATAACATCACCGGCTTTAAATGTCTTGACCTGCTCAAGCCAGGGATCTTCGCTCATCTGCTTCAGGCTTAAGCTCAGACGATCTTTATCTATAGCGATGATCTTAGCTTTGACGGTTTCACCAACTTTTACGTAATTACGCGGATTATCGACACGCTCCCAAGAAATTTCTGAGATATGTATCAGCCCCTCAATACCATCAACGTTTACGAACGCGCCAAAATCAATTACACCCGTGATCATGCCTTCTACCTCGTCACCGACTTTCAGTTCGCTAAAACGAGCTTGAAGGTCATCCTTTACAGCTTCCTTTTCAGAAAATATAAGTTTGTTATCCTTACGGCTCACGTCAAGCACACGCACCCGCAGGGGCTTGTTGGTAAGGGCATGTAGTTTTTGCAAGATCTCGTCTTTGTCGGCACCAGAGACGCGCGGATAGTGGCCAGCAGCAAGCTGCGATACCGGCAAGAAGCCACGAATACCTTCAAGCTCGACCAGAAGACCCCCTCGGTTGGCGTCATACGGCGCTACATCAATGATTTCGTTGGCCTCATGCAATCTTTGCAATTCATCCCAGCCACGGTCCTTGACAGCCCGCTTCATGCTGAGCAGAGCATAGCCCTCGTCCATTTCTGGATCGACAACGCTCACGGTAATTTTTTGTCCTTCTTCAAGGTTTTGGCCGTAGCCGATTTCCCGGCGTAAAACTACGCCGATTCCTTGAGCGCCAAGATCAATCCAGACTTCATTTTTTTTGACGTCACTAACGACGCCCTCAATTACTTCACCAGTACTCAGTCCATTAATATCACTGCTCGCTAGCAGCTCGTCCATAGTTATTGCTTGTGTTGACATGTCCCCATGCCTCCTTCGTAGTGTATTTCCTCAGCAGCAAATAGCAGTTCTATACGTTAGAGCTCAAGACCTCTGCTTTTCACCTAAAGACCAGTTAATTTGCTGACTGTAAGATTGCCATTAATTATATCTGATACGAGCCTTTTAGTCCACACCTTG
>PKXF01000013.1 GCA_003133385.1 Candidatus Saccharimonadota bacterium
ATAGTTTTTGCGCAGTCAGGCTCTGGAAAAAGCTACGCTACCAAAGTAGAAATACTGCGCCAACTGATGCAAGGAACGAAGGTCATTGTTATAGATCCGGAACGAGAATACAAAAAACTGACGGAATCGGTTGGAGGCACATATATTAAACTGTCGGCTCAGAGTAAGGAAAAGGTTAACCCCTTTGATCTGGCGACCACCTTCCATAGCCGAAGTGACTTGAGTGAGCACGCCCAAGACTTAACGGAAGTTATTTCACTAATGGCCGAGGGTCTAAGCTCGCGCGAAAAAGCCGCCGTCGATAAAGCCATTCTGAAGATATATAGGGCAGCCAAAACTACCCAACCGCTATTAGAAGACTTATACGCTGAACTGCATAACTTAGGGCAGTTGAAGCTCAATGAGCGGCTGGAGAAATATATATCCGGCTCGCTGGCTGATGTCTTTAACGCCCAAACTAATATTCGCTTAGATAACCGTTTAGTCATCTTCGATATTAAAGATTTACCAGAGAGTTTACGGCAGATCATGATGCTGATCATCTCCAACTTCGTCCAGAATCAGGTTAAAGCCTTGCCAGAGAAGCGGTTGCTGATCATTGACGAAGGCTGGATGCTGCTAGAACACGAGGAAAGTGCCCGCTTCGTTGCCGGATTAGTGCGTCGCGCCCGGAAGTATTATCTCGGCGTGTCGATCATCTCCCAACAAGCCAATGACTTCCTTCAATCTGACTACGGACGAGCTATTGCCTCCCAAAGTGCTCTTAGAATACTCATGCGCCAAGATACTACCACTATTAAGAACGTAGTAAGTGAATTTAACCTCAGTGAGTATGAGGCCAGCTTTCTACTAACTTGTGAGCGTGGTGACGCCCTGATTATTGCCGACCAGAACCATGTAGCCGTAAAAGTCGTAGCTTCAGATAAAGAGCATCCGCTCATTACCACTAATCCGGCGGAATTATACGACCAATGAAAAATGCCTACCTGCTGCTGAAGTTTACGCAGTCAGCTAAGACTGAAATTAAGATTGCAATATTGACCGTGCTCATTATTCTCTGTCTGCCGGTTATGGCGGTCTTTGCCTTGGGGGCGAGTACCTTGTCATTCTTAAGCGGTGGAGGTGGCACAACTACGGCTATCTCCACTCAAACAGTCGGGCTGTATGAGGGGCCGCCGAGCTCGAGCGATACCTATGCTTGGGGCAACTGCACCTACTGGGTATTCTTGCTCAGGCAACAAGCCGGTGATCCTATACCAACTACATGGGGCAATGCGGCTACGTGGGCGCCTCGGGCTCAAGCTGACGGCTACCAGGTTGATCATAATCCAGTGGTCGGCTCCATCATGCAAATATCGACTGTAGATAACGGTCTTGGCCATGTGGCTTATGTGACGGCCGTTGATCCGGCTAGTGGCGCATGGACAATCTCAGAAATGAACGTTCAGGGACTGGACATTATCGATCTAAAGACCTATCCGGCCTCCGCTACCGCGGGCTTCAACTTCATACATGACAAGGGGTTAGCACTATGATAGACGCCCCTAAGATTGTAAACGGCAAAACAGTTAGTAAACCACTACCGAACCTGCATGTTGAGCACTACCTCTCCATGCTCGACAAGATCATACCGCTGATAGCCGTAGTCTTAGCAATTGGATTAATTGCGGCCGTAGTTTGCTACATAGTAGTCCACGCCGTCGTAAAGGTATTGAATTGGCGGCACCTCAGCAAACGTAAATTAGCGTTTTTGGAACTGACGCCACCGGCTAACATCAGCAGGACTACGCAGGCTAACGAAAAACTTGTGTCAATACTGCATGGGCTGGGCTCAACAGGAGCATTGGTAGACAAACTGTTACGCAGAAAAGAGGTATGGGACGCGGCCATAGTTGGTACGCACGCCGGAGGCATACGATTTGTATTTGCCGTCAATGAGCAAGAAGCGGATAACTTCAAACAGGTTATCCGGGGTCACATGCCGGAAATACAGGTGCGAGACATCCCAGACTATCTACCAATCAATCTTACTGCCGACAACAGCCGAGTTTTGGAGTTCAAGCAGACCGGGCACTGGTTTTTCTCCTTAGCCCGCCACGATAGGCTCGAAAACTACGATCCCATGGCCCATATGACCAGTGCCATGACGCAGCTCAAAGATAATGAACTGATGGTCATGCAGCTGGTGGCTTCGCCNNCGCATTTGAATCAGAAACATTCGTCGCTGTTAAAGAGCTTTTTCTTTGTCTTGAACAAGCTGTTATTTGGCATCACTGGTTTAATAACAGAGGTGTTTCATGGCTCATCAAGCTCAAGTCATAACTATGCCCAAAGTGACGCGCATAACAGGCAGCTAGTTGCCCAACGACTGAAGCCTGCCAGACAACTAAGCGTCTTCGAACAGCAACTGGTCGCCTCAGTTGATCATAAAGTACAGCAACCGCTGTTGCGGGTCAGTGTCAGAGCCTTAATAGTAACGGATAACAAGCGAGAGATGGCTAAGCGGACGGGAGCGGTCAAGGCCTCGCTGGCTGCCTTTACGGTGCCGAAGTATCAGTCACTGGTTGTCAGATTTGGCTCAAAGCTGGAGATAGTTAACAGGTATCGCTTATATTTGTTTACTCACCGTATGCCGGCACTGCTGCGTCGGCACGACTGTATCTTAGCGGCGTCTGAAATCTCTGACCTGTATCACTTTCCCCATCCTGAAACTACCGAGACAGAAAATATTGTTAAATCCCTCAGTCGTACCTTACCGGCACCATTGTCGTTGAAGCAAGGTACACACTTTGACGTAGTACTCGGCAGTAATATGCATCACGGGGCTGAGACAGATATTGGCTTGACCATTCCCGAGCGAGAGCGCCACATCTATATTATCGGCGGCACCGGCAATGGTAAGACTACCATGTTGCAGTTTGCTATTGTCCAAGATATGCATAGCGGTAAAGGTTTAGCAGTAATCGACCCGCACGGCGATATGGCTAATATGCTACTGAAACATGTACCTGAAAACCGCATGCGTGACGTCATCTACTTTAACCCCGATGATTTACTCTATCCGGTTGGGCTGAACTTACTAGAGATCAAGGAAGGGCTGAGTGGCACCGAGCTGATGCGCGAAAAGGACTTAATTACCGAGTCAGTTATATCGGTCTTTCGGAAGATATTCTCAGATGATGACAGCGGTGGCCATCGGATTGAGTACGTACTGCGTAATACCGTCCAAACAGCCTTAACGATTAAGGATGCAACCCTGTTTACAATCTTTGACTTGCTTAATGATCAAGACTACAGAAAGAAGATTGTAAAGACGCTTAAGAGTAAAGACCTTAGAAACTTCTGGAAAAATGAACTGGGTAAAGCTGGTGAGTTTCAACGGGTTAAGATGTCAGCCGGTATAACAGCCAAGATCGGTAGGTTTTTGTTCTCAGCTTCCGCTAAACAGATACTGGAGCAACCACGCTCAACCATAGACTTTGATGACGTAATTAACTCCGGTAAAATACTAATCTGTAACTTCTCTAAAGGCTTACTTGGGGAAGATACCTCAGAGTTATTTGGCATCATGGTCTTAGCTAAACTACAACTGGCAACACTGAGGCGGGCGCGTTTAGAGCAAGGCGAGCGACTACCGTTTTATCTCTATGTTGACGAGTTTCAAAACTTNNATCTGACAATGGCCGAACAATCCACCTCACAGCAAAGTGATCAGCAGATGGTAAACGTCATTCTGGCTAATGTCGGCACGGTTATTTGCTTTAAAACTGGTAACCCCCAGGATGAACGCTTACTGTTGCCACTGTTCAGCCCGTACCTTAATGAAGGAGAAATTAATAATCTATCGGCCTTCAACTTCTATGCTAAATTATCAGCTTTGAAAGCTCAGGAACCATTGTCTGGGCAAACAGTATTGATCACTGACGAGGGAAGCAGTGACATTGCTGAGCAAGTTATAGAGCTATCCCGCCAGCACTATGCGAAAGCCATCAGTGAAGAGACAAAAGAAACCCCGCCAAGTACAACTCAAGATGAAGAGGAGGAAGGTGATTTGGGCATAGGTGATGCATTAGTTGATGAGACGTAGCGTGATGAATTAGTACCGCTAAGTAGATCTCCACTTGTCTACAATCGTCATGGTTTTATTATTTGGCTCATTTTCTACTGGAGTTTGACCAATATCAACCACAACTGGGATCTGTGCCAAAATACCAGCCAAAATACATGTGCCGGTGGGAAGAATGGGCATTGATTCAAAAGAAAGACGATCTAAATAGGATACGGTTCTCTCCACTGCTTTTATGTCCCTGTCATTAATCAGTCTGTGTAAAAAGTAGTTGTGCAATTGAGAGATTATCGTACCAGAAATGTCGCTCGGGCGTTGGCTTGCGATAGTTAGAAATGTACCGAACTTGCGCCCCTCTTTTATAATCTCCTCGAAAGTCTCAAGTCTGTAATCACGCCATTGCTCACTTTCTCGGGTAGAATCAAGCGAGAGTATATTATGCGCTTCATCAATAATAATGTTTAAGTAGCTTGAGTTGTTACCGCTCTTTTTCTTATCCTCATAAAACATCTTGCAGAGTACCATAGGAATAATCTTCCNNCATGGTAAGATTTACGTGCTTTAAGGAAATAATTTGAAGGGGCTTGGCCCTATCAATAATAATCTGCTCCTCAGTCCTATCATTTTTGAGCACGTAGAACACTTTATTTAGATCGTGAATTCGTCGTTCTAATCTCTTGATGAGTGGTGAGAGATGCTCACGATTTGAAAAACCTTGCGCTGACTCATCATAGTACTTCAATACGATGAGCAGTCTTATTCGTTCGAGGTCTGTCAGTTGCTCTATGGGCAAACCCAGATCGTTTACTCTATCTTTCGTAACCCTCGACCATGCTTCATCATTGTTATTCCATGTAGCAGTTGCCGTGGTGCCTTCTGTGTAGTAAAAATATTTATCTCTTGCATGCCATTTAATATAGCGGTCGTAGTCATTGATCAAAGTAGTAAGTGCAGCTGTGTTAAATCTATCAAAGCAAGCCCTTACTTCACGTAGTAAACCACTCACAAAATTCTTATCTAAGTTCGAATCGTTATCTTTAAGCGATCTATACACTAAGTCGCCAAGCGCACCTTTAAAAGACGCTTCGTCTTCAAAAGATGAAAGCCAAAAACCTGACTCAAGTGCTCTACGCAGAAAAGGTGCCTGGGTCTTTTCAGTAGCCTCAAGGACAATGGCCCAAAGCTGAGTATCCTGAACTACGGAAAGCGGCAATGGAAACTTATCTATAGGTGTTTGGCCTGTAGATAGTTCATAGGCTTTTTTCAAATCACTATCAGCCGTGATTACGGCTGTGCCGTAGATTGACCCGTCATCCGCTATTGGGCGATCTATATATTCACCGTTAAAATCGATTAGTAGGAACTGTGAACGCTCCCTAAACCCTGTAAGCCCACCATATTCATTGAAGAGCTCGTAATATATTTTCGCTAACGTGTAAGACTTACCACTACCCGTATTGCCAAAGATACCAAAATGGCTTGCAAAGAGAGCGTTGACTCCGACGGAAATAATCTGATTTTTTTCATATGTTAGTGCACCTATGTCAATGGGCTCATCATCTCCTTTAACAAATTGGTGGATTTGCTCAAACTCATCTGCGGTAAGTAAATAGCACTCATTAAAGACTAGTGGTAACTCTTTAATGCCTCTTCGGAATGCTCCTTTGTCGTTCAAGTACCCAAGCAGGGAGAGCTGCAAAACTCTCTTAAGCATGTCTGAGGGATTCTTATACCGACGTTTACTATAATCCTTGTCCTCGACAATCTGTTCGCCCTCAACCTTTGCAATAATCCAAGTGAAACCCTTGCCTATCTTTACGTAGCCTCCTACAGAGGTGTTTTTAATGACACTTCCCGCGAATATCAGGTTTGAACTATTCTTAAGCTTGTCGACTTCTACTCGAACCGTTCTGTCTTCTACGGATATAACCTTGCCTACTCGAAGTACCGAGTCGCGAACAACCTGGAAATTATCTGGCTTCATCAGAGGATTCCTCGTCGGCTGCTTCCTCAATCGTTACTTTCACCGGCTTACCGATTGGTGCGAAGAAAACTCGTGTCAACGTTTCTAGATCAAACTCCTTAACCTCGAGCTTTTCTTTATTGGGAATATCGTCAGGGGAGACGAATCTAACATTCCCGTAGGTAAAGATATCCTCAGAAAATTCCGCTTCAATTTCAGTTTTTGACTTGGCACTATGACAAAAAACATAAATGTACAGTGTTGGGTTTGAATTGGCCGCCCTCACGGCCAAGCTACGTATGTGCTCATCCGCAAAAGAGAACCCAAGCACAAATAAGACGGATGCTTCACGTTCAAGTTCATTTGAAAAAACCCTCAATAAATCATAGTAGGTCTGCTGTAGAACCGTAGTTTCAAACTTCTCTTTAGTAGGGTTTACGACCATAAGCGATCTATACTTTTCACTAAATGACTTGAGGTTTTCGGATGGGGGACTGGATCCAGTGGCTCTAATGAGTTTAGCCGCTGTGCTCGTTGTAGTAATTTTAAGAGCATCGCTTTCCGCTAAGTCTGCGGGTCCAGTTAGGTTACTCACGCCCTCTAGAGAACGGTCAAGGCTTATTGTCCTCTTACTGTCGCCAGATTGGTCAAGCCTCCAGCTCAGGGAGCCGTGAAGCTTGAACAGGTTAAATACCGGCACTTCTGCGGTATTGTCATACTGCAAAGTAAGCTTAAAAAGCCTGGTCCTAAAGTTATCAAGCCTAAAGGTTGGATTGATTCTACCCTTAAAACCATCGTTAAGCTCGATACCTGTACGATCGAAAGCATTTTCAAGAAATATATCTATATTAGTAGTGAATAGGTTTGCTTGTTTTGGAAGAAGAGGGTTGGCTCTATTGGATAATATGCCGTGAACGGCAGATACGAACTTCTCGTATTGTTCAAGCACCCCCAAGGCTATTGGATCTGTAAGAATATTTAGATTCTTTTTGCTAACCCCTGAGTAATAAGCGTGATCTAGTGAAGCTTGGATCTTTTGCTTTTGATCGTCGCTAGGATTCTTTTTGCTAACCTCGTTGGAGATGGTTTCAAGATTATTGATTGTGGTTAGGTACGGTAGAGATACTCCCGATCCAAGTAAAAAACTAATGTGTGCGTCTTGCACAAGATTACGTATTCCCTCAACGGTCATCAATGAATCGCTAGATGACATCTAAACTCCTCGGTGTCAGTTATTATTTGATTCAACTCCATTGTACCTGAAAGCTGGAGGAATTATTGCTTTTCTATAGACTTCAGTAGCTTATAAGAATAAATTAGGTTGTCGCACAATGTTTCTTGATAGACCTAGTTTTAAAGCAAATCAAGTGATTTAATCTTCAGCACTTGCATGATATTTTGTAGATTTTCAAATGAGGGGTTTTCTTCACCATGTTCAATACGGGTATAGTAGTTCACGTGCATATCCGCTGATTTAGCGTTGCTGACTTTTGAATTTTTTGTATAGTTCTTCAATTTTCTCGGGATTGTCATGCGCGTACTTGTGTATAGAGACTCGCGTGTCTACTAGAAAGGCAATAGCTTGCTCGGGTGTTGCATTATCAGGATCAAAAATCCGTAACCAATTAAGCATCTTGTCGATATCTTGCTCACTGAGTTCATATTCATCGGGTAATTTTGTCATAAACTACTCCCAGTATAAGTGGTTAGTTTTATAAAGCCAATCAGTTCCTCGGCTAGAGTTGAAGATAGCATCCGTCGCATAATCTCACAACTATTACTGTATGACAGGATATTTAAGGAACCCTCCCAGATAATCTGCCGGTCAATTATAGCCAGTTTTCGGTGGTGCTTGACCGTAAATAATACGTTCACACCTATCGCTTGTAGTCGAGCCACCGCATCATAGGCTTGAACTGCGTAATCAGGGTCATGCTCGATTGGATCACGAGTATTGATATAGATTTTAACTCCCCGCTGAGAGAGCTTTCTCAGTAAGGGCAGTAATTCGTTCATCCGTCTGGTAGTAATGAACGGTGACTCAATAATCAGTTCGTTTCTACAGTTTTTCAGATCTTGCTGGAATGAGGGGTAAAAGGTGTTCTGGTCACGTAACGTTGTTGAAAACTGACCATTAGCATATGATGAACGTCGCTTAAACATATTTTTGTTTCTCCTCACTCTCGACTATACTAATTTCTTCGTTATAATAGACGAAGCCAAGTTGCACAAGTTTGTCATACATACAAACGATACTCGTTTCAATGTGGTGCCATCTAGAGTCGATTTGGTGCACCAGATAGGACTTTGTAAAAAAGTACTTGACAATACCAACTGAAGTGCGTACAATGTACGTATGACAGCAATAGATACAAACCTTACAACTTCTGGCAACAGCATCGCTGTGCGTTTACCAAAAGAGTTACTTCGTATGAGTGGACTCACTAGTAAGAGCAAAGTAAAACTAGAAGCAAAAAAAGGCAAGATTATCATTAGCAAAAGTGAGAATCCTCGTGAAGGCTGGGCAAATCAAATCAAAACACTTATGTTGACAGAGGGGGATCCTAGTCAAGAGTTTAAGGATATGGACGTAGTTTCCAATGATGAGCTAGACAATTTACCGTGGAACGGTCCTTCATACGAAGAGTGGCTAAAAACTCATGACAAACGTCCTTAAGCAATCTTCGCTCTATTGGTTTGATCCGGAACCTACTAAGGGTTCAGAGCTACGCAAGGTGAGACCGTGCATTGTTGTTTCACCCAACGATATGAACGAGAGCCTCAATACGATTTTAGTAGTTCCNNGTTCCACTCACATCTACTCTTAAGCCCTGGCCGTTTCGAGTAATAGTGACTGCTCTTGGTAAGCGATCGAGTGCGGCATGTGACCAGCTCAGAGCTGTAGATAAAAGTAGGTTGCGTGCATACATCGGAGACCTAAGCTCGATAGACAGAGAGAAGTTATATAACTTATTGCAAGTAATATTCTCAGAGTAGTCAGTGCTATAAATTATGCCTTTGTCGATAGGCCGGAATGTCTTTACAAACTCCTCCAACTATCTCAGAAGGTGTTCGAATGAATGTCTTTCAAACTCATCAATCCGTGCTTTAATAATTATTGTTATGAACAGACTGCCCACCCGGGAAGAACATGAATTAAACCTGGCACGCTATACTTCCGCTACACTTGGCATGCTTGGAATGGCAGGCATAACTTTGCTGCAAGCCTTGAATAATAAAAACTTGGTTATAGTAGCCGAGATATGTATGCCGGCCGAACTTGGCGTAGCCGGTGTATTTGGCAAGCTTGCCCTCAATAATGCCAGAGCCCTGATAAACCAACCAGTACCGGGTATGTACGAGCCTACTTTGAGGCCTGAAAAAATACCTGATACACAAATGCTTGCTAAACAAATCGGTTTAGGTGGATAGCCCTACTAAAATATTTTGGCAAAGGACGCTGCTCTAAAGAAGGTATAGACATAAGCACAGAGTCGGGTATTGTGCTATCATAGCAGGTATAAATTATGCCAGAGTTGAGTAGGGGAAAAACACCATGAGTAAAGTGGCGCATTACTTACAAGAGCATCTTGTGGGAGAGGTAATGACCGGCACTGATGCCCGGCACTACTTTGCAACCGATGGCAGTATTTTGCTGCTGGACCCTTCACTTATTGTTTATCCGCGTGGCGAGAATGACGTACGTAAAACCGCCCGTTTCAGCTGGCAACTGGCTGAACGCGGCCGGATCATCCCTATAACGCCTCGGGGCTCCGGCACCAATCAGACAGGGTCGGCTTTGAGCAGTGGTATAGTGCTGGTTTTCCCGGCCCACATGAACCGCATTCTGGAACTTGACACCAAAAACAACACCGTGACAGTCGAACCTGGCATTAACTACGCCAAACTCCAACAGACGCTCCATACCCATGGCCGCTTCCTACCTCCATACCCGGCCAGCATCGAGTACTCAACGCTAGGCGGGGCGATTGGCGAAAACACCTCAGGCGAGAAGTCCGTAAAGTACGGTGATACCAGGGCTTATCTCAAGGCTCTACGGCTGGTGCTTGCCAACGGTGAGGTTATAGAAACCGGCCGCTTGCATAAACGCGAATTAAGCAAAAAACTTGGCCTTGCCACATTCGAGGGTGAAATCTACCGCTCGGTCGATACTCTACTCGAGGAGCAGCACGAATTACTAGAGCAACTTGGTCGCAATGTCAGGCGCAACAACGCCGGTTACTATTTAAGCGACATTAAGCGGCGTGACGGGTCGTTTGACCTGACTCCCCTCATAGCTGGCAGCCAAGGCACGCTAGGCATTGTGACTGAGGCCGTCTTAAGCACCGAACCTCACAATCCTCAAATAACACTGATGATGGCACGCTTTGACAGCGTTGAATACCTCCAACAGGCCATAATTGAACTTACTAATTTACACGAACCGCCAAGTGTCATTGAACTAATTGACCAATACGTTCTCCAACAGGTCAACGAATTGAATCCCAACCAGCTTAAAGAAATTATTAAACCGCCGTTCTCGGCCTTTGTATTGCTGGTAGAATTCGACAACGGTGACCGCTCGCTTAAGAAGGCCGTCAAACAAGCCACTAAGTTACTGGAGAAATATGCTACGGCCGTGCAGATTGAAACCGAATCCGAACAGCAACAGCAGCTCTGGAAAGTCCGTGAATCGACCAGTATGCTGGTTGCTAATAACACCGGGGCCCAACGCAGTACACCGCTTATCGACGGAGCCGTACCGCCCGAGCGCCTGCGTGAGTATATAGAAGGCGTCTACGGTCTTTTGAAAGACATAGGCATTAAGCCGGCATTATGGGGTCACGCCGGTGACGCCAATTTATACGTGCAGCCCCAATTGAACTTAAACCAAGTCGGTGACCGCCAAAAGGCCTTCCGTTTTTTAAATGAATATACCGAATTGGTTATCAAGCTTGGGGGGACAACTGGAAGTTCCAGCAGTGACGGCCGTCTCCGGACGCCGTACCTGGAAAACATGTACGGCACCGAACTCTACGCCCTGCTGCAAAAATTGAAGCAAATCTTTGACCCTTATGGCACCTTAAATCCCGGCGTTAAATTTGGCACCTCACTCGATGACATAAAAGCCATGTTGCGCACCGACTACGGCCTAGACCACCTTTACGACCACTTACCACGCAGCTAAACTAAAAACCCCTCGCTACCGAAGAGTTTTAGAATCAAGTAAAATGGTGCCCGAGAGAGGACTTGAACCTCCAAGCCTTGCGGCATAGGCCCCTCAAGCCTACGTGTTTACCAAATTTCACCACTCGGGCGAGAACAATCTAGTGTATTATATCAAGCTTTATCCTGGAAAACGAAAGCCGCAAGCTTAAGCTTCTTCCTTGTTAAGCATAGATCATGACCTTCGTAATACATGTAGTCGGACAGCTTATGGGAATCTTGCTTAGCATAACCCAGTGTCAAGGCTCCCGCACCGGGGCGTATCGATCCCTTGCTGACTCCTATAAGTCTACTGTTGGCGTGTCTTAAGTAATCAAGGAAATCTGTACTAGCAGAAGCAAATACAACATAAAACATAAAGCTAGATCGCCAACGTGGGTCCATATAGCCATAGGTGCTCCCATCGCCGTCGAATAACCCGCGTAAAAAATCAGGATAATATATGTCAGGTATGTTTAAAGCTCCTAGGGTCTTGCTTTTATTTGGTGTCAGACCGGCAGCAAGTAAAAAGTCATAAAGAGCTACGTCGCTTAATTGAATCCTATAGCCAATCCCGCCAAAACCATTGTGCTTTTTGCCAATAAGAAAATCTCTACCTAAAGCCAGTGAAAAATTTTTAAGTTGCTCAATATCTTTTGACGTAAGATCAATGTGTCTACCGTCCTTTTGCAGGCAACCGTCACTTGCAATCAAGCCAACTAGATAAGAAATTGACGGTGACCACGCGTACGATCGTTTATAGGGGCGTCTCACAGCATAAAGTATACCATTAAATTTGCAGAACAAGCAGTTTTGATNNGCTCAGTTGGCTAGAGCGTCTGATTTACACTCAGAGGGTCGGGGGTTCGAGTCCCTCATCACCCACCATTATTACTTCACTCAATAATCAAATTAGCGGATGCTTTAACCGCCACCAAATGCTAGGCTGGGTAACCGGGCCCTCAAGCCTGAGTTCAGCACCATGGCTACTCAATAACGGTGACTGCCCAGCGGAAATAGTACCCACCTGAGCGTCTGTAGAAGCCGTAGTTGCTATTGGTTGCAAGCTAACGCTCACGATCAGAGGACTGTCATTCCAGGCGTTGACGTCGAGGCTCTGGGTGGCCACGACTGGAGCCGAGCCACCCCAGGGCAGGGAATAGCTGCCGACCACCGTCCCGGCTTGTACCACGTTTTGACTCTGGAAATTACCATGAGTACTCACTATAAACGGTAGGCTGTCTTTCAGGGCCAGCGGCAGCGTAGGGGCTGTAGCCAGTGACGTAACAATCGTAATTGGCTTATCATTAACCACTACTTGTGATGCCGATAAGAAAACACCTCCGGCCTGGTTGGTATTGCCGGTCTTGATGCCAATAATGCCAGCGGTACCCAGCAGGCTATTGACGTTCTTGAGTGTGGTGGTCAGCGGAATACCGGTAACGCTTGGCTGGTTGACGATGCCGGCCACGATCGGATTTTGCAAAGCAAGTTCCCCAAGCAGCACCAAGTCATGGGCTGTGCTAGTCGTGGTCGGGTCGTAGCCGCTGGCATCGACACCGACATGCGTTTGGCTAAGTCCCTCATGGACCAGAAAAGCATTTGCCACCTGGGCATACGCAGCCAATGAACCGTACGACCAGATCGCCAAGCTGTCAGCCATGTTATTGGCCGAAGGCAACAGCATGGCCTCAAGCATCTGGTATTCACTTATAACTTCGCCGGCTGCGACAGGCACGACTGAACCTTGTTCGTTAAGATAGTTGCTGTAAATGGCGACATCATTGGCAGTTAAGGTAATTAATGGGCCTTGCTGGCCGGCTAGCAGAGGCTTGGCCTTAAGCACGACAAGGGCGGTTATAAGCTTGGCAACACTGGCCGTGGGTGCCGGAACCTGCGTGCCATGTGTGGTAATGTCTGGATTACCGAGTATGCCAACCGCTGATTGGCCTACACCCGGCCAAGCAATCTTGCTGGAGGCGGTTCTTACAATGGTTTGAGAGCTGTTTGATGATGCCAATAATTTGACCGGCCTAAGCAAGCAGTAGCCGCCGTAAGCAGCTACTATAACGAGCAGAGCGAGTAAGCTGGCAAGGATTCTTTTCGTCCTACTTCGCATATGCTTACATAATACAGCACCAGAATATTATGGCGACTAAGCTAGTCGCTGTATAATGGACCATATAAGCCTATAAGGAGGTTCCAAAAGATGACCGTACTGATTATCGTAGGTGTCGTTGTAGTTCTGTTTATAATAATCGCCGCCGCTATGTATAACGGGCTAGTCCGCCTCAACCAGCAAGCCAACGAAGCGTGGAGTGATATAACCGTCCAACTGAAACGCCGTTATGACCTGATTCCTAATTTAGTTAACACCGTTAAGGGTTATGCTTCCCACGAAAAGACGGTTTATGAAGACGTCACCAAAGCCCGGGCAAATGCCTTGAACGCCCAGGGTCCGGCCGAGGCTGCCAAAGCCGAAGGCGGCTTCCAGGCAGCCATGAAAAGCCTGTTTGCAGTTGCCGAAAACTACCCCGACCTAAAGGCTACGGAAAACTTTCAAGAGTTGCAGACCCAGCTGACCGATACCGAAGACAAAATCCAGGCCTCACGCCGCTTTTACAATGGCGTAGTCCGCGATTTCAACACTAAGCGTAAAACCTTCCCGACTAATATTTTCGCCGGCCTACTCGGCTTTAAAAGCGATAAAGAGTACTTTGAGGTTGGTGAAGCCGAGGCTGCTGCGGTCCAAAACCCCGTCGACGTCCAATTTTAAGTGGCCGGATGAAGCTTACATAAGAGAGTAACCATGTATTCAGATATTGCCTCCAATAAGCGTAAGACAATCTTTATAATGCTGTTCTTCTCGGTGTTCTTAGTTGCTATGGTCTGGCTCTTCGATAAATACCTTAACGGCGGCACGGGCGTATTCTACGGTGCCCTGGTCGGCGCCGGCCTCTACGTCATTTTCACCTACTACGGTGGCGCCAGAATGGCCCTGGCGGTTAACGGCGCCCAAGAGATTGAGAAGAAAGACAACCCCCGGCTATGGCGGACAGTTGAAAACCTGGCTATCACCGACGGCCTGCCGATGCCTAAGGTATTTATTATGGATGACCCCTCGCCTAATGCCTTCGCTACCGGCCGGGACCCCCGCCACGCCACGGTTTGTGTCACCAGCGGCCTGCTCGACATCATGAACGACCAGGAGCTGCAGGGCGTACTGGCGCATGAACTGGGGCATGTAAAGAATTACGACATCCGCGTCAACATGGTGGCTTTTGCCCTGACAGCCGTTATTTCGCTGATTGCCGACATTGTGCTGCGCCTGACCTTTTTCGGCGGCGGGCGCGATAACAACGAGGACAACCAGCTTTTTCTAATCCTTGGCCTGGTTGCTGCAATCCTGGCACCACTGGTGGCCATGCTTATCCAGTTAGCAGTTAGCCGCCAACGCGAATACCTGGCTGACGCTACCGGCGCCCTGACTACCCGCTACCCTGAAGGCCTAGCCAGCGCCCTACAGAAAATTAAGGAAACCGGCAAACCGGCCCGTCATCAAAATACGGCTACGGCCCACATGTTCTTCGTCAATCCCCTAAAAGCCCACGGTATCACCAACCTCTTCTCGACACACCCTCCGATCGACGACCGGATTGCCCGCTTGCAGCACATGGAAGGGCATGCCTAAAAAGCCATGCCCCGGCCGGCAAAACGCGTGGGGCCATTTAAGCCAGTTCTTATATACTAGAGATTATGGCAAAAAAGTCTGCAAAATCCGCTAAACGTCCGCGTACCAAACAATCGGCTGGCGTCAAGAAGACTACATCAAAGAAATCGTCCGTTCGGCCTAATCCAAACGAGTCAGGCAACACAAGACGCTTCGGCTTTCGTAAGCCCGTAAAGCATCCCGTCAAATTGCCTAGTACTTGGCAACTCGCCAAAACCTCAGCCCTCACGCTCAAGCAAAATAAAGGCGTGTTTCTGGGCCTAAGTGGCGTGTATGCCGTGCTAAATCTGGTACTTGTACAAGGCCTGACTAATAGCGCCAATACGGCTAGCCTTAAAAACGTATCTATTGCTCACATCGGATCAACTATCTCTAGCTTAGGCGCGTTTATGGCACTATCCGGTTCGGCGCCAGGTTCGGTAACGCCGGCGTCCGGCCTTTACCAATTAATACTTGGCCTTATGACTACTCTAGCTGTCATTTGGGCGCTCCGCCAACTGCTAAGCGGCCAAAGCATCCGTATCCGCGACGCTTATTACCAGGGCATGTACCCGATTATTCCATTTATCCTGGTGCTACTTGTTATTTGCGTGCAATTGCTTCCCTTCGTTGTCGGCGCAAAAATCTATAGCATCGTTATAACCGGCGGCATTGCCGTCAATGTTTTTGAGAAAGCTTTCTCGCTGCTGCTGTTTCTAGTCCTTGCTCTTTGGTCGCTATATATGATTAGTGCCACAATCTTCGCTCTGTATATAGTCACCCTGCCAGACATGGCACCAATAAAAGCTATACGTATGGCTAGGGAACTGGTGCGCCACCGCCGCTTTACCAGCTTGCGTAAAATCCTGGCTTTGCCGCTCATTTTGTTTTTGCTGACGGCATTAATTATGCTGCCGATTATTGTTGTCTTGTCGGCTGTGGCACCATGGGTACTCTTTGCGTTGACGATGGCCATACTGGTAGCCGCCAACGTTTACATGTATACGCTGTATAGGGAGCTACTCAATGAATGAGCAGGACGCCAAAATCCGGGTTGAGCGCTTACGTGAGCTTATAAATGACTACCGCTACCATTACCACGTGCTGAATGAGTCCATCATGAGCGAAGCGGCCGCCGATAGCTTAAAGCACGAACTCACCCAGCTCGAAACCGATTATCCCGAACTAATTACCGCCGACTCGCCTTCGCAGCGGGTGGCGGGTGAACCGCTGCCCGGCTTCAAGCAAGTCGTGCATAGCAGTCGCATGCTGAGCCTTAATGATGTCTTTGACGAAACCGAAATAGCCGCCTGGCGCGAGCGAATAGGCAAATTGCTGCCTAAAGACGCGGCCATAGAATACTTTACTGACATTAAAATGGACGGCCTGGCTTGTGCCCTTATCTACCAGGACGGTGCCTTAGTCAGTGGCATTACCCGGGGAGATGGTTACGTAGGTGAAGACGTAACTGCTAATATACGGACCATTGAATCGCTGCCGCTGCGTCTGCGCGACGTCAAAAACTACGATACTTTTTTACACGGACGCACTGAAGTACGGGGTGAAATCCTGATGTACAAAGCCGACTTTAACAAACTCAATGCGCAAAAGGCCTTGATGGGTAAACCCTTATTTGCCAATCCCAGAAATACCGCCGCCGGGACTATCCGGCAGCTCGACCCTAAGCTGGTGGCCAGCCGGCCGCTGCATTTCAGGGCTTATGACCTTATCCGTGATGATTCACGCGAGGTTTCGACTTACGACTTTGCCTACCAGGCCATGCACGCCTTAGGCTTTTTAACGAATAGGGAAGCCAAGGTGTTAAAAGACGTCAAGAGCGTCATGCAATATGCCAACTCTTGGGAGAAAAAACGGCTTAAACTGCCCTTTAATACCGACGGCCTGGTCATTAAAGTCAATGACCGCGAACTCTATTCCCGCCTGGGTGTCGCCGGCAAAGCGCCACGGGGGGCCGTAGCCTTGAAGTACCAGGCCGAACAAGCCACCACCAAAGTGAAAAATATCTTCGTTTCCATCGGCCGGACCGGCGCTGCCACGCCAGTTGCCATGCTTGAGCCGGTCGTTATTGCCGGCAGTACCGTACAAATGGCAACCTTACATAACGAAAGCGAAGTAGCCCGTAAGGATATCCGGGTCGGCGATACGGTTATTGTTCATAAAGCCGGCGATATTATTCCTGAAGTAGTTGAACCGCTTACCAAATTACGTGATGGCCATGAAAAAGTCTTCGTTATGCCGACCCACTGCCCCGAATGTAATACTAAACTTGTTAAGTATAAGACTGAAGACGTCATTTGGCGCTGCCCGAATAACGCCTGCCCTTCGCGGGCCTGGAAGCGCATTGAACACTTCGCGTCCAAGGCTGCCCTGGACATTGAAGGCCTTGGTGAAAAAAATGTCATAGCCCTGATTAATGCCGGGCTGGTTAAAGATATTGCCGATATCTTCATGCTGAAAGCCAACGACCTGCTAAAACTGGAACGCTTCGCCGATGTATCGGCCAATAAATTAGTTAAGTCTATCCAGAATAAGAAGAACCCCCAGTTGAACCGCTTTATATACGGACTAGGCATCCGGCATATTGGCATCCAAACGGCGACCGATATAGCCAACTCTTTCCGCAGTCTGGAAACGGCCTCGGCGGCCACTATCGATAGCTTAGAAGCCATTGAAGGTGTCGGCGGCATTGTCGCTGAGTCAATCGTGGAATGGTTTAATGAACCACGTAACCAAAAACTGCTGGCTAAATTCAAACAGCTCGGGGTATGGCCTGAGGCGGTGAAAACCGTCGGAGGCCCATTAAGTGGCCAGCGTTTTGCCATAACCGGCAGCCTGGAGAACATGAGCCGTGAACAGGGAGCTGAGCGTATACGGGCCCTAGGCGGCACCTTCCAAAGCGCGGTCGGCAAGGACACCGATTACTTGGTTGTCGGAGCCAATGTTGGGGCCAGTAAGCTCACTAAAGCAACGAAATTTGGCACTAAACAAATTACTGAAACTGAACTACTTAAGTTATTAAAAAGTTAGCGACTAACCCCCCATACACCGAACAATCATTTGCTTTTTATTCAGAAGAATGTTATAATCAATTCATAAGACTTTAAGATATGAGAGAAGTAATGCACAATAGTGTCCCGAATATGGTAGAGGCAATTGCAGATAAGGGCCGACAAATTGTCGGCGGCTTAGCTCTGAGCGCTGCTTTTATGGGCTCAATTGCTCCGGCTGATGCGGCTCATGCTCACCATGAGGAACTAGGCGGTATACAACTCCGTCAACCCAATCAATTGCCGGGTCATACTATTGATGTACCTGCTCGGGCGGCCTCACTCTTGGCACGTGCCAGCGTCAAAGTTTATGCGACCCCGATTGAAGAAGAACCTGGCTATCCCGCGCCTACAACTGCACTGTGCAGTGGCGTAAAAGTTGCTGATGGGTACCATACTTATATTTCAATCGCAGCTCACTGTTTTGAATCTGAGACTCTGAGCACAGATGGTGTCTTAAATCCTTTAGAGTTTCCGTCAAATAACGGGGCATTAGACTTTTTTAATAGAGCGCATTATACCTACAATATAGAAGACCCTCAAGTACCACCGCTTGATCGTCAAACGCTCGCTACGGCCGATGGCATTGCGGTGAGCACTGAGTCAAACGACGTCGCACTGCTGAAAGTGATTCCAAGCGCACCCGAAACGACCAAAACTGGACAACCTTACGGCCCCACCTATGAGCAACTGTCAGCTATACCGTATTTGCGACAACCCGACTTAACACCCGGCCAAAAAGTAGCTATGTATAGTACGCCACAATCTACGGATAATGAGCCGATTAAAGCTAGCGGTACCTATATCGGCCAATATTATAGCTTGACAGGCGATTATGGCCCAGGTGTATCACCAACGCGGCCAGTTGATGTTGTGCTTACTCATCCGAAGCAACCATACCAAGACGTCTGCTATTATGGCGGCAGCGGTTCGGGATTTGTAGCCAAAGAAACGCGTCATGATAGTACGGCCGGCCTTGGTGGAAAGGTTGCCGCATCCGGGCCTTTGTCGGGCCGTATTAATTCGCTATATGACCCATATCTTGATCCGGTTGTTTACAATAACAATCCGGAAACACAGCTCAAACAAAGTCTGGCCATGGAAAATGAGTGGAGAATTGCCGTCGAGGCCCAGTTAGGCGTTGCTATAAGCCCCAAGGATACAATCTGTGAGTATAGCGTGGTTGGCGATAACACTAAAAATGCGCTTGTCAGTGCGTTCGGTCACTTTGCACCGCCTTTGCCACTTAAGGGCGGTGGCAATATGGGCGGCAAGTAACGACCACATCGTTCCGTAGCTTACTTTGAAGCAGTATCGAGTGCTCCCAGTTTAATCACTGTCTGAGTTAAATATCGGCCATTAGGTACGATCAGCCCCTTAGCGACCCAGCCTTTGCTACGGGCAGTGCCTACATTATCTAGTAATTCCGACATATCACTTCCGGTGGCAACAGTCGTGTCTTTAACTTCTTGTGCCATATACCCTCCCTTGTGGTCGTTTAACACATTTCATTATGAGCGAGATATGTTGGTTATAGTAGCGAAAATTTCACAGTGGCCGTACCTGATAAACTCCCTATTTGAGCAATAATAGCCCATGGTATAATTACGCCATAATGGGAAAACGCTCAAGTACGACGCTTAATTGTTTCTCGCCCCCGGTAATGCTGGCCACTCTGACTACCGAGTTAGTACTAGCTATTTATACGGTCTGGCGTTACAAAATGACCACAGCCAGCCGTCTAATAACATCGATATTCGTCTGCCTGGCATCCTTCCAGCTCGCCGAGTACTTTGTCTGTACCGGCTACGGCCTTAGAGCCGAAGAGTGGTCACGCTTGGGTTTTGTGATGATTACCATTTTGCCACCGCTGGGATTACATCTGATGCACGTCCTGGCCAAAAAGCCCGGGCGCCGTCTGGTGGCCGCCAGCTACGCCACTATGGCCGGCTATATCGGTGTTTTTATGTTTTACCACGCGGCTTTTAACGGCCATCAATGCACCGGTAATTACGTAATCTTTCAAATTGGCGCCAAGCTCGGCGGCTTTTACTACCTTTATTACTTTGGCTGGATGGCTGCCGGTATCGGACTCGGTATTCATTGGGCTAACCAGCTGATGGACAAGGGCCGAAGTGTCGTGAAAAGGCTGGAAAGCGTCCGTGGCCTGATAGTCGGCTACCTGGTCTTTTTGATTCCGGTTGCCCTAGCCAACACCATTAAGCCACAGACCCGCCGCGGCATCCCAAGTATCATGTGTGGTTTTGCCGTGATACTGGCCTTTATCCTGGCAGCCTATGTACTGCCACGGGCCGGCGAGCTTAAGAACCCCGTACCAGTTAAATCCGATAGTCACCGTCCGCCCCACCAATCTGCCAACAGCTGATATAATATTAAGCATGATGGTTTTGCTCCACGTGCTCATCGCCTTATCGAGTGTCGGTTACACTACCTATCTCTTCTTCAGGCCCATAAAGCGGAACTTTATTATCAGCTACGGCCTTATTGGATCGACGTTTGTAACCGGTATCTATCTAGTCTGGAGCACGCATTCGCCGCTGCTGCAATCATGCCTTGCCGGACTAGCCTATCTAAGCGTCGTATCGTTTGGCATTGCCGCTGCCCAGCGCAAGGCTATGGCCCACGCCAAAAATAAGTAGCTTATGCTTGACAAACTCCCAAAACAACTTATTATTAATAGTGAATCGTGCGCAACAAGCGGCGCGTGTAACAAACAGATAAAACAAACATCTTATATATCACCCCGCCGCCGGGTGGGCGCGCACGAATAAATTAAAAGCCAAGCTTTAGCAAACTGCTTGGCTTTTAGCCTACAATGGTAATAGGTTAAGCTTATGTTTCGTCGTATAATCCCAGTCCAATCAAAGAGCTCGCTACCGCTGGAGTCATTGCTGTCAGTGGCCGGGCTAATCGGCTCGCCTGTTATTCATAAAGGCGGGCAGGAAGTTGGCGCTCTTGTTGATTTAGTCTGCCACTGGGATAGCGAACAAAAATACCCCCCCTTGAGCGGCATCCTGGTAAAAGTAGGCCGCCGTATTGTCTGGACGCCTGCTGACGAAATAGCCAGCGTAACCGCCCGTAAAATCCAGTTGAAGACTGCCCGCCTAGACCTTAGGGACTTTGAGCCCCGATCCGGCGAGGCCCGTCTTCGCGACGACGTACTTGATCATCAGCTAGTTGATGTTGAAGGCGCCAGAGTGGTGCGGGCTGCTGATCTCTATCTTACGGCTTCCCCAGGTATTGTCAGATTAGTAGGTGTCGATATTAGCTACGCCTCATTACTGAAACGTCTAGGTCCGCTGCGCTGGCGCATACGACCCTCTCTCCGGGCCGTAATTGACTGGTCGGCTATCCAGAGCTTCGGGCAGATCGACAGCCAGAATAATTTACGGTTAAGTGCCAGCAGCCAGGAACTTCGCCGGCTAAGGGCCGCAGAGCTTGCTGACTTACTGGAAGATTTAGGAAGAACCGAGCGGCAAAGGCTCCTGCAGTCGCTGCCAATTGAACAAGCCGCCGATGCCTTGGAGGAAATGCAACCGGAAGAACTTGAGTCGCTTTTGCGGGAATCAACACCTGACGCTGCCGCCAGCTATCTTTCAGAAATGGAACCGGACGAAGCCGCCGACGCCCTAAGGGACGTTGACGGGGAGCTGCGCCAGCAGCTGCTGGCCCACATGCCCGACCCGGCCGCGAAATTAGTTACCGCCGTATTATCACACAACGAGACGACAGCCGGCGGCATTATGAACACAGCAATTATCACCGCCATAGGCTCAGAACCCGTCAGCGAGCTTGTCGCCCGCTTAAGAAACCGAGAAGATGACGCCGTCAGCATAGCAAGCGGCGTGGCAGTAACCGATAAAGAAGGCCGCCTGATCAATAATCTAAAGTTCGCCGATCTGTTTTTAGCTTCACCCGAGCAGACCTTGAAAGAGCTGTTAAGCAACCAGCCTCCCAGTATCGTGAATCCGGAAGCCGATATTAAANNGACACGCTTATTGCCAACCGCAGCACATCGGTGCTAGTAGTAGATAAGCATAACCGCCCTTTAGGACGGATTTTAGCTGACGATATCCTTGACGCCTTACTACCGGAAGGCGGGCGGTTTCACTTTCCACGGATGTTCTCATGACACGGGGTCTGATCGGAAAATTAAAGGGGACACGCTCCAGGTTTTTAATCGGACTGGCGCTACTTGGTCCTGGTCTGATAGCGGCCAACGCCGGTAACGATGCCGGCGGCATTGCCACCTACGCTTCGGCCGGCGCCCAATTCGGTTACCGCATGCTGTTTGTCATGGGGCTGGTGAGCATAGCCCTGGTGATCATACAGGAAATGTGTGCCCGGCTCGGCGCTTATACTGGCGAAGGTCTTGGCTCGCTCATCCGTGAGCACTTTTCTATTCGTTTAACTACGCTAGCCCTTGCCGCATTTGTTATAGCCAATACCGGGCTGGTGGTCAGTGAATTTGCCGGCATCGCCGCGGCTTTCCAGCTGTTCCATGTCAGCCGCTACATCTCCATTCCAATAGCCGCTTTCACCGTCTGGGGGCTGGTAGTGTTTGGCAGTTACCGCCGGGCCGAACGCTTTTTCCTGGTATTGTCACTGACCTTCTTGGCCTACCCGGTTGCGGCAATCCTGGCACATCCGCATTGGGGCAGTGTTAACACCAACTTGTTCTGGCCGCATTTACTGGCCACTAAAGGCTTCTTATTTATAACAGTCGCTTTAATCGGCACTTCTATAACCCCGTACATGCAATTTTATTTGGCTTCGGCCGTACCGGATAAGGGAATCGGTCCGAAAGAGTATAAGCGGGAGCGGATCGACACAATCGCCGGTACTATTTTTGCCTGCATGATCAGCCTATTTATAATTATTGCCACCGCCACTGCTATTTCGCACCGGGCGCCACTGGCTAGCGCCAGCCAAGCCGCCCTGGCACTTAAGCCGGTAGCCGGCCAAATGGCCACCCAGCTGTTTGCCATTGGCCTGCTTGGTGCCAGCGCCCTGGCAGCTGCCATCGTGCCACTTTCCGCTGCCTATGCTGTCAGCGAAGCCATGGGCTCGGAGCGGAGCGTCAGTAAAAGCTTCCGGGACGCGCCAATTTTCCTCGGATTATTCACGGCCCAGATCGTAATCGGTGCCTCAATTGCCCTGCTGCCGGGCAATCTAATATCAACTCTTATCAACGCCCAGGTGCTCAACGGCATCATTACGCCTCTCTTGCTAGCCTATATACTTATCCTGGCGAATAAGAAGTCGCTGCTGAAGGGCGCCGCCAATGGGCCTATCTTCCGCACCGTAGCTACGGCCTGCGTGGCTGTAGTAGGCGTGCTATCCATCGTTGTACTTGTTCAAACCGTCAGTGGTTGGGTATAGCCTATACTTGAACTTGGCACCATTACTGATATTATTAGTGATACCCTAGGGGGCATTAGCTCAGTTGGCTAGAGCGTCTGGCTGGCAGTCAGAAAGTCATCGGTTCGAATCCGATATGCTCCACCAGATTACTTCTGCTTAATGGCTCTACTTCTGTGCTAAACTTTAAACATTAGTACATGATAGTGTTATGCTCAAACGATACTTATCCAAACAAACAAAAAGCACCCAACGCATAAGCTTAGTCTTAGTAGTTCTTATAGTAGCCGGCATAGGTACTTACTTATTACTAAACAGCCATGCTGCCACTCCCTATGCTAGTATTACCGCCACTAGCGGCACCCTAAGTGGTGGCGCAGCAGCTAAACAGAGCTGCACTGGAGCCAGTGATGGCAGCTGTGTGATGTTTGGAACCACGAATACAAACACTCCTCCGGGCGATCAACCAAGTCCGCCGGAGCTTTTTGACTCCTCAGACGGGTCAACCCCCTACCTCACTCAGGCAATACCGACGAATCCTAAACTTGACCCCAATTCAGCAACACTCGTAAGCACCATAAGCAATAACATCGGCGTAAATACTGGTCCGGATTGGTTAGTTCCAATTTACAATACAAATAATAGCGACCCATCATATACCCCAACCCTAACAAACGCATCAGCTTGGGGTTGTTCGGTTGGAGGAAGCATGCATATACCAAATTTTGCAACTCGCGAGGGTCCCGACGCCTCCCAAGGCGGCGATGCCTGGTTAGCCACCGTAAATACTGACACGAATACGGTTGATGCCATCTGGCAGGCTAGTAAATCAAGCGGCACCTGGAATGGCACTTGCGGCGGTTCCTATCCGCTGCATGGCAACGGTTTTCAAGTAGGTGAAGCCCACCCTAACGAAGTTATTGGCGTGGGTACCGGTGCCGGCGCACAGATCGGAGCCGGTATGATTCTCTATAGTGAGTTAGAGAGCGGGTCAATAAATCACGCCCTTTACACCGCAGCAGTAGATACTTGCAGTACTTATCGTGCTCCGGCCCATTCGTCCGATGGTAGTGGCTCAGGAAACAGTTGCTGGCCTGAAGGTGCGCGCATTCAGCTCAATCCTAGCTTCAACTGCAATGGCCTTGGAGGCAGCGCCGTCGAAACAATGATTTGCCATACGCTCGAAACTTATGGTATTTACGTCCTGGATTCTGGGGGCAGTGGTTCTCCAACAATCTTTCCAACCATAGGCGATGACATGACTGATCCTGGTCGATCGCCGTGGCAAACTCCTGGTAACCCGTCTCGTGGTAGTACCAACTGTACGCCCATTTCAGCAACTTGCGGAGTGTTGGCACACTTTGGAGTCACCCCCGGTAATTCCAGCTTTCCTCAAATCCCAACGTCGCAGTTGCGGGTTTTGAATAGCTGGAATGGTCAGTAAGTTATTTCACTTTTTGATGTATAATCAAGCTATAAGATACCCGGGGAGGTAGTATTATGCCAGCCGCCATAATCATTATAGTTTTTGTCGTTGTCGTTCTGCTCATTAGCAGCCTGCGGGTTATCAATCAGTATGAACGGGGCGTGGTCTTCCAGCTAGGCAAGGTCGAAGACAAGGTCAGGGAACCAGGCCTTAGGTTTATAATCCCGATTATTGAGCAGATGCGTAAAGTAAGTTTGCGCATAGTAACCTTGCCGATTGAATCACAGAAAATTATTACCAAGGATAACGTCTCGATCGATGTGGCGGCTGTAGCCTACTACCAAGTAAGCGATCCTGTTAAGTCAATTGTAGAAATTGAAAATGTAATTTCCGCAACCTATCAAATTGCCCAAACGACTATACGGAACATCGTCGGGCAAACCAGTCTGGACGATATCTTAAGTGAAACCGTCGCTATAAACGAGAAGATTAAAACCATACTGGAAACCTCCACCGAAAAATGGGGTATCTACATCAGCACCGTAGAAGTCAAGGATATCCAGTTGCCGGACACTATGCAGCGGGCTATGGCCAAACAGGCTGAGGCCGAGCGTGAAAAACGGGCCAAGATTATTGCTGCAGAAGGCGAGCAACTCAGCGCTACCAAGCTCGGCCAGGCTGCCGACATCATTGCCGCCCACCCGATCGCCCTCCAGCTCCGTAACTTGCAGGTGCTAAACGACATCGCAGTCGAGAAGAACAGCACCATTATATTCCCTGCCCAATTCATGGATACCGCTAAAAGTGTCCGCGACTTTCTGGCAAAAGAGAAGTAAGCTTGTGCCTATCTGTTGTTTACCGTAAAATGGTAGACCAGTGGCTCTTTAGCTCAGTTGGTAGAGCAGAGGCTTGAAGAGCCTTGTGTCCTCGGTTCGAGTCCGAGAGGAGCCACCACATTGAATAACAGATGAGAGAAGTTCGAGAATTTATTATTTCTCGAACTTTTTTAATTTCACCCCTGTTATTTTGGTTCGAGTCTGATAGGACTGCTAACGCTTAAAAATATTGCTTGACAGCAGGTTGTATGGAGATATACAATACTTGTATGGATAATAAAACATTCAACATCTCGATGCCAAAGGCTCTTTTGGATGCAATTGATAAGCAGGCTGAAGTTGAGTTCCGTAACCGCAGCGACTTAATAAGAGAAGCTACTAGAACATATATTGCTCAAAAGGGTGGTATGAGCGTTGAAGATAGCCTTACTGTCACAGAGGAATCTCGAATAAAGGACAGCCTTAATTTTTCTGACTTTTTGTCGAGCCCTGCAATTGTACTCTCGTGTGCTTATCGACCTCAGCCTAATTCTATAGCCGATATATTTACAGCCGGGTCAAAAGCTATCGAACTTGTTGAACATCCACCAAAACTCAGAGACATGGGTTGGGATTTGGATACACTAGATCGAGCTCGACCCGTAGCGGGCGATTACCTAGAGGTTGCTAACGGTAAAAGAAAGCTATTACGTTTATACCGTGATGGCCAACATGTTTTTTCGGCTGGCATGGGCTTCTTTGGCCACGCAGTAAATGGAACGCAAGATTTATCTAGTAATTTTAATCTCTTGTCTGTGGCAGAGTTAATTACTAACTTTGTTACGTTCTCTCAATCGATCTCAAATAGCCTCGAAAAAGGTGCTGGCAGCTTTGTTTTTACTATTGCAATTTCGAATCCCCAACCTGACGGGCAGAACAAAAAAGCACTGGAACTGATGGCATATGATGGCGTTGGAACAGAAAAGGCAGGCAAACTTGAGCTGGAGTGGGCAGAGCGCAATATAGTCATCCAGGAAAAGGACGCAATGTCTGTCGAAAGGGTAGCATATTTGATATATTCAGAGTTCTGTTATTTTTTTGGCGCAAGGAGTGATGAACTTTGGTACGTCAATAAGGACAACCGGGAAATTAACAAAAGTGTGTTTTTGAGAGCGGGTATGTAAGGTCTCACATTGATAAACTATGAGCAAATATTTATTATTTCTGGATGAATCGGGTGATCATGGGCTAAAAACCATTGATCCTCATTTCCCAGTGTTCGTGCTAACTGGCCTGTTGTTTTCTGAGGAGAGCTATAAGGCTACTAGCCAAAAAATAGATGCTTTTAAGAGTAGGTTCTTTGGTACTAGAAAAGTTATCTTGCACCGGCGCGATATGCGTAAATATGAAAGAGGCTTCGAAATCTTGTTTGACGATGATGTAAAGCGGCGATTCTATATAGAGCTAAACAGAATACTGCAAGAAGCAGACTACAAGGTTATCGCATCAGTCATTAATAAGCAGAAACATATTGAGCAGTATGGCAAACTTGCCGATGACCCATATGCAATTGCTTTAACTTTCGTGTTGGAACGCACTCTATTTGAAGCAGATGGGAAGAAAGATATTGCAGGCATTCATGTCACCATAGAAGGAAGAGGCAAAAAAGAGGACGCCTTGTTAGCTAAACGTTACAACGAGCTACTTTACCGGGGCACAAGCCAGATAGAGTCCAAAAGGCTTTTGCATATTTATGACCAAGAGCTTGAAGTTAGACTAAAAAAGGATAATGATTGCGGGCTGCAGCTAGCCGATCTTTGCGCCTATCCCATTGCCCGGTTCTTCATGAATAATAACGAGCCAAACCCGGCATACGACGTGATAAAAGATAAAATTAGAAAAGGGCCAAGAGGGGTAATCGGCTACGGTATTAAAGTTTTCCCGCAATAAAACAAAAAGCCTCCTTGCAGAGACCTTATGCCGATCGGGGACTCCCCGGTCCAACTACATAATAACATCTTCTTATATAATTAACAATATATATTTGTCAAGGCTGTGGATAAAAAAGAGGCCATTTGCTATAATACAATTTCATTATGAAGAAGACGTCAGTAAGCCCTCAGCAGTCCTCGCAATTATTCAATAAGGACTTCGCTGAAGCAGTTGCTAAGAACATTAAAGATCCAAAGAAGGCTGAGCTAGCAACTGAGATGATGCAGGCGGCATCAAACGGAAATAGGGAACTAGCCGACGTATTGACACGCATTATCAAGGCTGAGCTAGATAGCATTAAAAGTTCTGCAAGCTAAAGATAACTGTCCAGTTTTACAAACTGAACCATCTCTTCTGCCAAATAAGCAGACTCCACACGTCTCATTACCTCACAGCTATCAGATTGAGACAGAATATTGAGCGACCCTTCATATAGTATTTTTCTGTCAATGATGGCTAATTTACGGTGATGGTTGCCAGTGTAGAGCACAGTAATACCTATGTCCTGTAATACCGCAACTCCTTCTGCTGATTGCTGTTGCATAATACCCTCGTGACACACAGGGTCACGGGTATTTATAGTTATCTTAACCCCTCGTTTCACCGCCTTATGCAATGCAGGGTATAGCCAACTCAATCTTCGGTAGCCGATAAACGGACTTTCTATTATAATAGACTCGGTTGCTCTTCTCGCATCTGCGATGAAAGCAGGGTAGAAGGACTGCTCGTTATATAGGCGAGAGCGTAGTAGATCTACGCGGTCCTTATTAAACCGAAACATCATCTGCCTCCATAATTCCTTCAATGTCGAGTTGTTCTAACCGCTCACAGAGAGTTTGGAGGTCAGAAAAGATAGTTTTCGATATTACCTTGGGAGAGTCCACCACATTGATTTCCGGCAAGTGTTTCGATACGATAGTCCGGTACCCAGCACCATGCGGGTGTAGCTCAGTTGTTTAGAGCGCGTCCTTGCCAAGGACGAGGCCATGGGTTAGAGTCCCATTACCCGCACCAAACGTTTTTATTTGAGCCAGAAATGGCTTTTTTCTTTGCTTCAACAATCGTTCAAAGGGTTGATTGAACATATAAGACAACTTTTTATCCTTTAGCTCAATGTTTGAAAGTACGTATTCCAAAAGTTTATTTTGTAAGGCTTCATCGCTCTCTTTGAATAGCTGTTCGGCTCGCTGAGCTAAGTCTAACAGATAAGATGCGATTAGTTGGAATGACTTATTATCACTTGTTAGCAACTTGAGCATGTCATTCAATTCCTGCTGCTATTTTCTAGCTCAGTTGCAATTTCATCGTGGAACTGTTGAGTAATAGACCCGAATACGCCCCCTGGGCAGCGTTATCAGTCCTTGGTATTGTTTATTGTTTGTTGCGAGTCAATAAACATAATTTTGTCATCTAAGCATCGAGTAAACTGACTGATAGTTGGAATACTTCAACCAGATGTTTTTAGTTTATAATCATTGATAGTGCATCATTCTGTAAGTCACATAATTATGGATATTTGCAATATGCCGATTTGTGAAGTATAGTGGCGAATATCAAGGCTGTTAGGGATAACTTATATTAGACTATGAGATTAACTAATAAGGGATTCGGTTTAGTCGGCGGATTGCTGGTAATAGTGTTTATTGCCGCCGTCGGCACTAGTGGTTGGGCTATATATAATCACAACCATAAAGCAAAGCCAGTCGTGACAACCAAAACCACAGCTAATACAAGCCAGAAAAAGTCAAATAATTCGACAAGCACTAATACTAAAACTTAAACAACTCCTACCTCAAATCCTATACTAGGTGAATCATGGGCTCCATCTCAAGAAGGTTACGGTACAGTAAAACCCTCAACTATAAACAATGGAGGCGACCCAACTGGCATAGTCACTAACGTAACTNNGGGGAGGCTCACAAGCAACTGGTCAAGGAACCAATGATTATGTGCCATCTGGCAGTGATGTGGCTGATGGTATTCAGGCTCAAGCAACAGTAGTCGCCTTTGACCTAAGCACTTGCCAAGGCAAAGCTGCTTATACGGCTATTGAATGGTATTTCCCTCAATATGGTGGTTCATTTAACCCTAGTCGCTACAGGAATATTTGTACTGGGCAAGAGGTGGGACTGTAGTTAAATTTAATTAATTCGTCTTTAATATGGTGGTACTGAGGCAGAGGAGTCGAAGTGCGTAACGAGATTGTACCACCAACCGTAAATCAAGAGATTGTAGACCCGCCACAAGAAAACCAATTTGATATACCAAAATCAGGGCAGTTTAATGAAAGTAGATTAGCACTTGCCAAGAGAAGTATATCAAAAATTATTGCCGTAGCTGCCCTAATATGTACAGCTACAGTTGGCGTAGAGACTATGCGCCCAGCATTTGCAGAAGCAGATTGCTGTAACGCGAACGCTCAAACCGCTTTCGGTTTTTTTGAAGGAGAAGGCTATAGTGCCACACAATCGGCAGCCTGGATTGGCAATCTGGCGCAAGAATCTAATGTAGACCCCACGAAAATTGAGCCTAATGGTGTAGGGCACGGAATTGCACAATGGAGTGAACCGGGCAGATGGGACACGTTAGTAGCTTATGCTTCTGGTCTAGGTCAGAGCGAATGGAGCTTGAGTTTACAGCTCAACTTTATGGAGTACGAACTTAGCGGGGCATACTCATCAGTAGCAAGCGAAGTAAAAGCAACAAGTGACCTTACCACAGCTACTGAGGATATTTGTGTTGATTATGAGGGTGCGGCTACTTGTGGTGCTGATAATAGAGTAGCTTATGCGGCTGACGCATTGTCTGACTATGGAAGTTCGGGCGGTGGTGGAACCCAGATGATGCNNGCGGTTGGACCGAGGAAGTATCTGGTAATCAAACCAAAATTTCAGCTGGTGGTGGAACCCAGATGATGCTCGATAGCTCAGGTGATGTATGGGCAAAAAATAGTATAGGTAGTGGCGGTTGGACCGAGGAAGCTTCGGGCGGCATAACAGCCATCGCTACGGGCGATAATGGTTTCCAGATGATACTCGATAGCTCGGGTGATGTATGGGCCAAAAACAGCATAGGTAGTGGCGGTTGGACCGAGGAAGTATCGGGTGGTCAAGCCAAAATTTCAGCTGGAGGTGGAACCCAGATGATGCTAGATAGCTATGGCGATGTTTGGGCTAAAAATACAAGCAGCATAAGTAACGGCGGTTGGACCGAGGAAGTATCGGGCGGTACAACATCTATCTCTGCTGGAAGTAGTGGCTTCCAAATGATACTCGACTCATCCAATGATGTTTGGGCTAAGGCTAGTATTGGAAGCGGAGGCTGGACTGAAGAGGTGACTGGAAACCAGACAGCAATCTCTGCTGGCTGATGCTCAGTTGCAATTTCATCGTGGAACTGTTGAGTAATGCTCCATGTGTTCTAATGAGGTTAGTGTTTAAAGAAAGCTATTTGGCAAAGAAGTTATAGACATGGCAGATGAACTAGTTGCTGAGGTTGTTGAGCAGAGGCACTAGCTGGCAAAGTTGGCGTTAGACGTTGCTAGATATAAACTAGCCAGAGAGAAGCGTGATGAAAGCAATACTACATTTCATAACAAGTGAGCAATTCCAGAGCTTTACTTCGCAGTTATTTAGCGAGGAACTTCCATCATTCCAACCCACTGAGGGTGCTGGCGGCGATGGCGGTCTTGATGGAGTTGACGGGACAACTGCCTATCAAATGTACTTTCCCGAAGTAAAAAATAGGGACAAAAAACATTATGTTGCCAAAATTGATGCCGACTTAGCAAAACTGCAAGCAACTATGACAAAACAAAGCCTGACAATTACAAAATGGGTTTTGGTCGTGCCAGATGATTTAGGCACAGATGTTGTACTGCACCTACAGGCGAAAACTAAGGAGCTTGGTATTGAGTGCTTGTATTGGGGGGCGACCAAACTAACGGCTTTAGTAAACAAATATCCGTATATCCGTGATGCGTTTCCAGAAGTATTCTTGCCTGATGTAAAGCAGGGATTGGCTGATGTTAAAGAAGGCTTGGAAAACTTGCACCGCAAGCAAGATAACTTTACCGAAATAATTACAGATGAAGAGTTTTTTGCCCAAAGAAAGCGTCTTCGTGAACAAGCCGACCATGATGCTAGACAACTAATGGGACGCTTGCCAGCTGGCTCAGCTCAACAACTCGGTTCGCAGGCAGTTTATACAGAGATTAACAAGAAAGTTCGGGAGTTGTCTGATAGGAAAGCCAAGAGCGACAGGTTTTATGAGCTAGCAAGGGATGAGATTAACGAGCATTTTGACGAGCTAAAAACTCAAAAACAGAGTGAAATAGCGTCAAGGGGACTTTTACATTCTGGTATTGGTCAGCAGGTTATTGAGAAAGTTGAAGCAATACGTAGTCGTGAACTGGAGCGGCTGAAACTAAAATATGGCAAAAACGATGGGCAAACCAGTACCTAACTCGCAATCCTCTTATATTGAATTACGCTCAATTACCGATGCTGTGTATGGTGGCAAAATGGAATTGCCTGATGCTTTCAGAGCGGCGTATGCTTTATTGGCTAAGTATCGCATCAAGTTACGTGATAAGGGTGGTCAAGCTCCTGTAATGACATTAAGTCCGCCTGACGATGACACGCTAGTTATGGGCATACGTTACCTAAAAGGTAGCGGGCTAACTACGGAAGACCATTTTATATTCAGGCGAGATACTGAGTTGTATAGATGTAAGGGTAAAGAGATTGATAAAATCTTGCCAAAATATAAAGGCTCTCACGAACTACAGCTTAGTCGCTAATAAGTGTGCCTGATAATTGGAATATCTCAACCAAGTGTTTTAGTTTATAATCATCATTAGCCTCTATAGCCGATGTTTGTAATACGTCAACTATCCTGCACCACATCTGTTATAACAAAATGCGCAAGCTACACCCTACAGGGGTGTTTTTTGTTTGTATAGTGCCCCGTA
>PKXF01000005.1 GCA_003133385.1 Candidatus Saccharimonadota bacterium
GACCACCGCATGGCGATGGCCTTTGCCGTTGCTGGCACCAAGCTGCCTGGTATGGAGGTACAGGACCCGTTAGTTGTAGCTAAAACATTTCCGGATTTCTGGGATAAGCTTGCCTCAATCGGTGTTAGCTTAGAGACGACCGGGCAAAACATTGTCCTAATAGGCATGAGAGGCAGCGGCAAAAGCGTAGTGGCCGAGAAGCTGGCCCGTAAGCTGGACAATATGGATCTAATTGATCTAGACACCATTATGAGCGAACGGCTAGGTATGAGCACCGCTGAGGTCGTGGCAAAACACGGCTGGGACTACTTCCGTGACCAGGAGTCGTCTATTACTAAGGATGTTTCGCGTTCCAGCAATATGCTTATATCGACCGGTGGCGGTATCGTGCTGAAGCCGCAGAATGTCGCGGTGCTGAAACAAAACGGCCGTCTAGTCCTACTTAGAGCTTCAGTCGGCACACTGCTAGCCAGGCTGGATGGTGCGGTTGGCCGGCCACGCTTGACTAAAGAGAAAAGCCTGGAGGATGAAGTTAAAACTGTACTAGGTGCGCGCCAAAAGTTATATGAATCGGCCGCTGACGTTATAATTGATACTGACGGTAAAACCCCCGATCAAGTAGTTGAGAGGATTATGGCACTAATTCAGATAGGCAAACTATGAATATTACGTCAAAAACTAAGATCTGCATGGTTATCGGTGATCCGATCGAGCATTCGCTTGGCCCTCAGAAGTACAATGACATCTATAAGCTCTTAGGTATTGACGACCAGTTCGTCTATGTGGCTTGCCGGGTGAAAATTAGCGACGTGGCTGATTTTATTAAAGGCGTTCGCGCTATGGGCATTCGCGGTGTCAGCTGTACGATCCCGCATAAGGTCGAGGTTATGAAGTATTTGGATAAGATCGACCCGGTGGCCGAAAAAATTGGTGCCGTCAACACTATCGTCAATGATGACGGTTTCTTAACTGGCTACAACACCGATTGGACAGGCGCCGTTGTGCCTCTGGAGCGGGTTACACCCTTGCAGGGTAAAACTGTCGCCCTAATCGGGGCTGGCGGGGCCGCCAGGGCCATTGCCTATGGGGTAGTCGAGCGTGGCGCCGAGCTTACCATCTATAACCGCACGCCGGAAAAGGCTAAGCAGCTGGCTGGAGCCGTCGGTGCTAAAACCGGTTCACTTGACGACCTGGAAGACATAAAAAACATGGATATTATTATCAATGCCACGTCTGTCGGCATGCAGCCTAAACACGATGAAACACCGCTGCCGAAGGAGTATATTACCAATAAGCAGGTGGTACTTGATGCTGTCTATACGCCTCGTGAAACCCGTTTGCTGCGCGAAGCTAAGGAGCAAGGCGCTCGAGTGGTCTATGGTACGGAGATGCTGCTGCACCAAGGTCTCGACCAATTTAAGCTCTACACCGGCCACGATGTCCCCGAAGATATGATGAGAGACGTCCTGGACAAATACCTGCCGCCAAAGGGAACCAAGTAATGAAAACTGTCTATTGCCTGCCGATTATCAAGAACAGCCCGGAAGAAGTAGTTGATATGATCAATGGCAATCTTAAAGACTATGATTACTTTGAAGTCTGGCTTGATTACATAGATGGCCTTAATGACACGTTCATTAAGCAGCTGATCGACCTAATTGACAGCCGCCTGGTAGTGGTATTCCGACGTAAGAACCTAGAAGATATAAAAATGGACCTTGAGACAAGGTTTTCTATACTCGAGCAGCTTCAAGGTACAGCAGTACTGGTTGATCTGGATATTACTACCCAGACAGCCGAGCTGGACTTTGTAAGAGACCACGCCCTTAGCCTAAAAGTCATAGGCTCATACCATGACTATACGCAGACGCCGGGGCCGGTGCAGCTGACGGCGATTATTGATACAATGGATTGGTACCAACCAAGCATTTATAAGCTGGCGTCACTATGCAATGGGCCGGAAGATGGCCTGCGTTTGCTAGGCCAATTGGTGGAGCTTAAGGCCAAAGGCCAAAAAGCAATTGTGTCGGGCATGGGCGAGTTCGGAGCGGTTACTAAGGTTTTTGGAGCTCTTTGGGGCAACGAGATGACGTTTGCGCCCAAAACCCTGGAGGAGCAATCGGCTCCAGGCCAGCTTACGCGCGGCACGTTGGAAACTATATTTAAGGAGCTAGGCACTTAACGTAATGGCCGGCAATACATTTGGGCATTTATTTAGAATTACGACATTCGGCGAATCGCATGGCGGTGGCGTCGGCGTTGTAGTTGACGGCTGTCCGCCCGGGCTCGAGATAAGCGAGGCCGATATCCAAAAAGAGCTTGACCGGCGTCGCCCGGGACAGAGCAGCATAACCACGCCCCGTAAAGAACATGACAATATACATATATTATCAGGGGTATCCGACGGAGTTACCACCGGTACGCCTATTATGTTACTAGCTTATAACAAGGACGCCAGGCCCGAGGACTATGCCCAATTGAAGGATCTTTACCGGCCTGGACATGCCGATTTTACCTTCATTAAGAAGTACGGGCAGCGCGACTGGCGCGGTAGCGGCCGGGCATCGGCCCGCGAGACGCTTGGCCGGGTGGCCGCCGGTGCCATTGCCCAGAAGTACCTGAGAGAAAAACTTGGGGTTGAGTTTATTAGTTATGTCGAGCAGGTCGGTGATATTAAAACCGATATAGATTTTAACAGCGTTACGCCTGAGATGGTTGAGGCCAACATTGTGCGCTGCCCTGACCCGCAGGCTGCCGAGGCTATGATCAAGCTGATCGAGCAAGTACGCGATGAGGGTGACTCGGTCGGCGGCATCATCCGTGGCGTTATTAAGGGCTTGCCGGTGGGCTTAGGCGAGCCGGTCTTCGATAAGCTGCCGGCTGATCTGGCCAAAGCCATGATGAGTATCAACGCCTTTAAAGGCTTTGAAATAGGTTCCGGTTTTGCCGGAGTGTCTCTTCGCGGCAGCCAGCATAACGATGAGTTTTACGTAGATGATCAAAAAAACGTCAGGACGAAGACCAACAATGCCGGCGGTACCCTAGGGGGTATAAGTAATGGCGAGACGGTATATTTTAGAGCCGCCATTAAACCAGTGTCTACTATCAAGAAACCGCAGGCTACTCTAGATACCCAGGACCAAGCTGTAACTATGGAGGCAATTGGGCGCCATGACCCGTGTGTACTACCGCGGGCGGTGCCGATCGTTGATGCCATGTCGGCCCTGGTAGTCATGGACCATTACTTGCGTCATAAGGCCCAGAATTTATAATTATGGAAGACAGTAACCACGAATTAGAAGGATTGAGGCATGAGCTAGATGCCTTAGATGACGAACTGTTGAGGCTCATTGCCAAGCGAATGGATATTGTTCGGGCTGTCGGGGAATATAAAAAAACCCATGGCCTGCCGGCGCTTGACCAGGCCCGCTGGCAAGCTGTTTTGGATGCGCGTATAGCCGGCGCACAGGCTCTAAACCTGACGCCGGAATTCATTACTAGCGTCTATAAGCCCATTCATGAGCAGGCTTTAAAAATTGAAGACGACATTATTAACGGCCCGTCATGAAGCCATTTAATGCAGCTAAGCGCCTTGATGATATGCCGGAATACGTTTTTTCCAGGCTAAATAAGGCTATAAAAGAAGTCGAGCGCTCTAGCGGACGGCCGGTTATGAATTTCGGTGCCGGTTCGCCTGACGTACCGCCCAGCCCGATCTATAGCCAAAAGCTGGCCGAACTGGTGCAGGCGCCTAATGCTCATGTCTATCCGGGCTATGGTGCCACCGAGGAACTGTCTAGCGCGCTTATTGGTTGGTATCAAGACCGTTTTGGGGTAAGTTTAGCTAAAGACGAGCTACTACCACTAAACGGCGCTAAAGACGGCATCAGCCACTTGCCGCTAGCCCTGCTTAACGAAGGCGACGAAGTGCTGGTGCCTGATCCCGGGTATCCGAGTTTCAGCACGCCAGCCCTACTGGTTGGCGCCCGGCCGGTTCCTTATAACCTGACCGAGTCTAATAACTTTAAAATTGACCTGGATGAGCTCGAAAAAAAACTATCGCCACGGACTAAATACATCTGGGTTAACTTTCCTTCCAACCCGACTGGTCAGGTAATAACAGCCGCTGAGCTTGAAGTAATTGCCGGCTTTGCCCGGGAACGCGGCCTGATAATTTTGTATGACAATGCCTACAGCGAAATTACGTTTGGCGACCAACCGGCTCCCAGTATCCTACAAATTGAGGGTGCCAAAGGCATTGCCGTCGAATTTGGATCGTTTTCTAAGGCCTTCTCTTTCGCGGGCCTGCGAATGGGCTGGGTGGCCGGTAATGCCGATGTCATTGCCGCCCTGGCCAAGCTAAAGTCACAGATGGATTCCGGCTTGTCGCTACCACTCCAAGGCTTGGCGGCTTATGCCCTTACCCATCCTGACCAAGCCTGGCACGACCAGATGATTAAGAGTTACGTTAGCCGGCGTGACGTTATTGCCGATCACCTTAATGGCCTGGGCTTAAGTTTCACTTTGCCGGCCGGCGGTTTATATATTTGGGGCAAGTTGCCGAGTGGCGCTGTAACCAGCGAAGAGTTCTGTGAACGCCTGCTGCAAGAAAAGCAGATATTGCTGACGCCGGGCTCAGCTTTTGGCAGTAACGGCGAGGGTTACGTCCGGGTCAGTATCTGTGTTAATATTGACAATATCAATAATCATTTTTAAATTATGAAACAAGTCACTATTATCGGTTTTGGCAGGTTTGGCAGGACGCTATATCGTCTTTTAAAAGACGACTTTGACGTAGTTGTCTATAGCCGTCATGGCATTAAGGATAAGAGCAGCGTTAAGCTGGCCAAAAGTACCAAGGTTACCAGTAATCTCGATGCGGCCTATAAGAGCGACGTAATCTTCTACGCCGTGCCTATTTCCGAGTTTGAAGCGGTAATTGCCGGGCAGAGTAAGTACTTTGAACCCAGGCATGTGCTGATTGACGTCTTGTCGGTCAAAATGTGGCCAGCTAAGGTGCTCAAGAAATACTTAAGCGGCAGCCAAACGCAGGCTTTGCTCACCCACCCGATGTTTGGTCCTGATAGCAGCCAAAGCGGCTTCGAAGGCCTGCCGGTTATAGTTGACAGTTCGCTAGCTAAAGCCGGTACGTACGGCTTTTGGAAAGACTATTTTGTTTCCAAAAAACTGCGGGTTATTGAGATGACAGCTGAGGAGCATGACAAGCTGGCCGCTAACTCCCAAGGCCTTACCCATTTCCTGGGCCGGTTACTTGATGAATACGGCCTAGAAGACACGCCGATTGACACCTTGGGTACCCAGAAACTACTCGACATAAAGCGTCAGACCTCGAGCGACAGCTGGCAGCTATTTAATGATTTGCAGCACTATAACCCTTATACCAAAAAGATGCGCCTTAAATTGGGCGACGCTTACGATAAGATATATAACAAGTTGTTGCCGGAACAAGTTGACGCAGATCACCTGACCATAGGCATACAAGGCGGCCGGGGCAGCTTTAACGAGGAAGCCGTGATGTACTGGCTGAAGCGCAGCGGCACTCCAAACTATAAGATCAAATACCTCTATACCACCGAGCATGTTTTAGCTGAGTTGCATAGCGGTGAAATTGACCGCGGACAATTTGCCATACATAACTCCGTCGGCGGCATCGTAGATGAAAGCATAACTGCCATTGCCAAGTACAAGTTCACGATTAAAGAGGAATTTGCCGTAAAAATTGCCCACGCCCTGATGATCCGCAGCGACGCCAGCTACAGCGAGATCACGACTATAATGTCGCATCCCCAGGTCTTTGCCCAGTGCAAGCGCACATTGCCTGAGAAATACCCCCATCTTAAGCTAACTTCCGGAGAGGGTGAGCTGATTGACCATGCCAACGTAGCTAAACAGATGGCCGCCGGGAAGCTGCCTAAGAACGTCGCTACGATGGGCAGCAAGGTGCTGGCTGAGCTGTACGGGCTTAAAGTAGTTGAGGATAACCTGCAGGATGCCCAAGAAAATTACACCAGTTTTCTGGTGGTTAGTAGATAATATAAGACTATGGCAAATAACGAATTAGACGAACTCTGTATCAATACCATCCGAATGCTGTCGGCGGACGGTGTAGAGCGTGCCAATTCCGGCCACCCTGGACTGCCTATGGGCGCCGCGGCCTTCGCGTACAGTTTGTGGATGAATCACTTAAACTTTAACCCGAAAAATCCTGACTGGCTCAACCGTGACCGTTTCGTGCTGTCAGCCGGCCATGGCTCCATGCTGCTGTATAGCTTGCTTCATCTAACCGGCTATGATCTGCCGCTGAGCGAGTTAAAGCGCTTCCGGCAATGGGGTAGCCTGTGCCCGGGACATCCCGAGCATGGCCTGACACCGGGCGTCGAGACTACCACCGGCCCTTTGGGCCAGGGTTTTGCCAATGGAGTCGGTATGGCACTGGCCGAACGATTTATGGCTGAGCGATATAACCGTAAAGGGCACGAGATTATTGACTACTTTATCTATGCTCTAGTGTCTGACGGTGATCTTATGGAAGGTATCTCTGCCGAAGCCGCTTCACTGGCCGGCGGGCTGAAGCTAAGTAAGCTGGTCTATTTGTATGACAGCAACCGAATTTCGATTGAAGGATCGACCGACTTGGCGTTTTGCGATGACACCGCTGCCCGTTTTAAGTCTTATGGTTGGCATACTTTAGTTGTAGAAGATGGCAACGATGTCGAGGCTGTTAGTAAGGCTATAACGTCAGCCAAGCAGGACGATAGGCCGTCGCTTATTCTGCTTAAAACCCATATCGCTTTCGGCAGCCCCAATAAGCACGATAGCGCCAGCGCCCATGGCAGCCCGCTTGGTGAGGAGGAGCTGATTAAAACCAAGCAGAACCTGAACTGGCCCACCGAACCTACGTTCTTCGTACCGCCCAAAGCCTTAGCCCATATGAGACAAGCGTTGGAGAGCGGCGCTAAGCTTGAAAAAGCCTGGGACAAGCAATATGCAGACTACAAAAAGGCATTTCCGGAGCTAGCTAGCGAATTAGAGGCTGCAATGAAGGGTAAGCTGCCTAAAGATTGGGACGTAGATTTACCGGTATATAAGCCGAACGACGGGCCTTTGGCAACAAGAGAAGCATCTGGGGCGGCTATGAACGCCGTGGCCAGCCATGTACCGTTGGTTGTCGGCGGTTCGGCCGATCTTGCCCCGTCTAACAATACCCATCTTAAAGAGTTTGGCGACGTTACTCCGGCTAAGTGGGAAAAAGGTGCCCGCAACCTGCACTACGGCGTTCGTGAACACTCCATGGCCGCCATAAGCAACGGCCTGGCCTTAACCAAGGCCATTAGGCCATTTGCCGCCACCTTCTTAGTCTTTTCCGATTATATGCGCGGCGGCATGCGGTTGTCGGCCATTATGAAGTTGCCGGTAGTCTACGTGCTTACCCACGATTCCATTGGCCAAGGCGAAGACGGAACTACTCACCAGCCCATCGAACACCTCGCCTCACTCCGAGCTATGCCTGGTATGACAGTAATCCGGCCATCAGATGCCACCGAAGCCGTTGAAGCCTGGCGACAGGCCTTATCTGCTATCAGCGGTCCGACTGTGCTATCTTTGACCCGTCAGAAGCTGCCGGTTATAGACCGCACAATCTACGCCCCGGCAGATAATTTACGTTTCGGCGCTTATGTAATTAAGGATTGCAGCGGTACACCGGATATTCTATTGATTGCTACGGGTTCTGAGGTGTCACTAGCGCTCGATGCTGCGGCTCAATTGGATAATACAGGCGTGAATTCCCGGGTTATTTCCATGCCGAGCACTGAGCTGTTTGAAAAACAAAGCGCGACATATAAAGCCAGCATACTGCCGAAGACGGTCACCAAGCGGCTGGCTATAGAGGCGGCCTCGTCTTACGGTTGGAGACAGTACGTGGGTGAAAAAGGCGCTATACTAGGTATAGACGAATTCGGCAGCTCAGCACCAGGACCCGTTATGATGGAAAAGCACGGATTTACTGTCGAAAATGTGCTCAAACGTGCTAAGAATCTATTAGAAAGCTAAGCGAAAGGATTCTCTAGTGAAGCCAGCCGGTCTTAAAACCAGGATCTTTCTAGATAGTGGCGACCCAGCCGAGACTAAGCAGATAATTTCGCTGCTCGGTTTCTTGGACGGCCAGACGACGAATCCGACGCTGGTGGCTAAAAACCCCTACGCTAAAGAGAGGTTCGATCGCGGCGAGAAGTTTTCAGCCCAAGAGATACGTGACTTTTACAAACAGGTAATAACTGAGGTTTCAGGTCTTATACCGGAGGGCTCAGTGTCAGTTGAAGTTTATGCCGACCAATCCACTACCGGGGAAGACATGTTCGCCCAAGGCCGGGAAATGTATAGCTGGATTCCTAACGCCCACGTCAAATACCCGACTATTACTGCCGGCTTAGCTGCCGCTGCGCAAAGTATTAAAGCTGGCATGAGAGTTAATATGACCTTGTGTTTCTCGCAGGAACAAGCAGCTGCAGTCTACGCCGCTACATCCGGAGCAGCCGAGGGCGATGTATTCGTATCGCCGTTTGTAGGCCGGCTGGATGACATAGGTGAAAACGGTATGTCGCTTATCGATAATATTATCAAGATGTACAAAAGCGGCGATGGCCATGTACAAGTTCTGGCTGCTAGCATTCGGACCATGGACCATTTTATGCAGTCGCTGCGCTTAGGCGCCGATATTATAACCGCACCGTACAGTATTCTTGAGCAATGGGGTAAAGAAGGTATGTCTTTGCCTGATGCCAACTACACCTATGAAAATGCTACCCTACAGGATATTCCTTATAAGGAAATAGACCTTAATAAGTCCTGGTCCGACTATGATATAGCTCATGAGCTGACGACTAAAGGCGTCGAGCGTTTCTCAGCCGATTGGAATGCCCTGATCAGTTAAGTGCACTTGCTAAATATCTTCAGCGGTTTGACAAAAGTGCTATAATGTAGTTTATGAGAGAAGATTTCATGGCGCAACGGAATCCGGAGGTTATAGATGAAGTCGTTCAGGAAATATATGAACTATCACCTGACGAACTCGTTCCCGAATTAAGATCCTTTTTACAAGGCCATTATTTATCGAAGATGGTAGCTACTCATGGCGCTATTCAGGCATCTAAAGCTATGCTGGCAGTGGAGCTTACAATCCCAAAAGCCGACACCCCCGACGAACGAACTGCCTTAGGTACATTTGCAGTCGGAGCCATAGGCGGAATATTGCATCACGCCGATTATACGGCAGACACCTTTGAGGCTGCGCTGGTATTAGTTACGCAGAAAGGGCGCTATGCGAATCTAATTGAGGATGCCGATGAAAAAAGCACCCAGTTAGGCTATGTTGCCCAAACAGCGTACCGTATCTCTGAAAACTACACCACTGAACGTGATACCCTAAGCTTTTGGCAGCTATATAATACGTATTTAGACGAAGCAGTTGCAGCCGCCCTAGCTATTGATGATGCAGAGTTAAGGGCAGCTAGGCTGACGCATCTTGCTACAACTGCGACCGGTAATATGCATCTAGGTTTAAGCCTCTCAGCGGATAGTGAGCAGAAGGACGCTATCATAAATAACATGGTTGATCAGCCTGTTGCAATCTATGAAAAAGCCCTGTCCGCCGCCGCCGGTATATCAGACCGTGACAAACGAGTCTCGGCGCAGGCGTGGAATGTTATATCGATGGTCCAAAAGGCCGGTTACGAAAATGAAATTAACCCTGGACAGTCCAGGCGTCTGGTTAATATGGCGGTGGTCGAGATCGGCAACATATTAGCCGAGTATTCTGCAGATAGTGAGGGAGCTGCCTACAACTTAGTTCAGCTTGCCGGTAAACTATCCGAAACTATTTTCAGTAAGTATGATGCGCTAGTGCACAATCCTGATTTGCGCCAACAGCTTGTCGATCAAGTTATGTGCTTATTTAGCGATGCTGGTGACTACATACTTGATGATGGCCAGGTATCACGTGACAGGCGGCTATACCGGGAGACCGATTTTTCGCATAGATATACTTGGGTTGCCAAGTGTCTTGCGGATTCGGACTTTGAATCAGCTCGGGAGCTATTCAGCCTAGGCTTCGAGATCGCCGCGTTACATGACAACGCGCATAAGAAAGAATCACACAGGGTCTTGCTTGATATTGATGAGCTAGCCGGGAAGCAAACTACTATACGGGAAACGTTTGAGCTAAAGTCTTTGGCCTTCCGTCTAGAACGTGATCACACGACAGGGGACGAGATATCTGATACTTTAAGTCAAAATGTCATTTATGACTTCAGTACATTTGACGAATTTCCTCATGAAGAAATAGCGCTTGAGGATATTGACCGGGAATTTGTTGAGTTTATTATCGATGACCCACGAGCTGTAAAAAAGGAAGTATGCATGTCGCGTATAAGATGTCTGGACGCTATGGATAGATACGTACAGGATCCGGAGTTAAAACGAAGAATTGAAGACCAGATAACAATTTTGCAAGATTATTTCGAGGCTATGAGATATCCTACAGGTAGGTTAGGCGCACTAGCGAAGGAACATTGGCCGCATCCTTAAGCCGGGCTAAGAATTTCCAGGCAGCCTAAGACTTTACTCGTATCTAGATCATTGCTACCACTGCGGACTCCCCCAGCAATATCTATACCGTAAGGATTGGCCTGAAGACTGCTTAGTATTTCCTTGAGATTATCTGGTGCCAAGCCGCCAGCCAGAAAGATCTTATCCGGCCTGGCCAATATAATCTTGCTAGCTAGCTCGATATTGACTATATCTCCCTGCCCTTGCGTAGGCCTATCAAGCACGAAGAACTCGGCCGGATAGTTGTCTATAAACCTGATCAGGTCATAAGCCGAACTGTCAGGATCAACGGCTATAGCCCGGATAACTGGCGTTTTTATTTTTTGCGCATAGTCGGCGGGTTCGCTGCCGTGAAGCTGAACGTAGTCTAGACCTAGATGCTCGGCATAGTTATTTACTTCTTGGGCTGTATGACCGGCAAATAAGCCTACAGTCTTACTGTCACCGTGGCTAAGCTCGTTTATTATTAATTCGGCTGTCTCAATAGAAATACAGCGGCTGGAGGTCGGTATAAAATTTAATCCAGTGTAGCCGACTTTAAGTTCATTCAGCTGCTTGGCTTCTTCGGCTGATCTTACTCCGCAGATTTTGAGTTGAATGGTATTCATAATTAGCTTTTGAGTTCTTGGAGTTTAGCGAGGGATTGCCCGCTTGCTAAAACCTGGCTGGACTTTTTGACGCCTGCTTCAATCGACGCTGCTGAACCGGCAACGTAGAAGCCTAAAGCCGCATTGAAAACAATAATCTCTTGGTGAGCGCTTAGGATTTTAGCCGGCGTTAAGGCGGCAGTAATTAGCTTGGCGTTTTGGGCGGCATCACCGCCTTTCAGGGCTGAAATAGGAGCCGGCTTAAGGCCATAATCTGTGGCATCCAAAACTGATTGGCTTATCTTGTCTTGCTTAATCTCGAAGACTCGTACCGGGGCACTTAAACTGGCTTCGTCCAGGCCGTCGTCGCTGGTTATAACCATGGCGTGCTCATAACCCATCTTTGATGCAACTTCAGCCAGCAGTTTAGCGTTAGTTAGCGAAAAAGTACCTATAACCTGTCTTTTAACACCTGCGGGGTTTAACAGGGGGCCAAGTAGGTTGAAGACTGTGGCGAAACCAAGTTGCTTACGGACCATGCTAAGACGCTTTAGTGCCGGGTGATACATTGGCGCGAACAGGAAGACGAACTTTTGCTCATTTAAAGCGCGGGCAGCCGTTTCAGGGCTCAAATCAACTGGGATGCTTAAAGCTTCAAGCACGTCAGCGCTGCCACACATACTGGTAGCCGCCCGGTTGCCATGTTTGGCTACGGTGACGCCACCGGCAGCCAGCAGCAAGGCTGTAGCCGTAGATATATTAAAGGTGCCGGTCTTGTCGCCGCCCGTACCGCAGGTATCGATAGCTTGGCCGGTGTATGGGACGTGGACCATATGCATGCGCATGGCGTCGACAAAGCCGCAAATTTCTTCGGCATTCACGCCTTTTTCAGTTAATGCGCTCAGTACTTCAGCTACCACACTGTCAGGTAAGCTTTCGTCTTCTATGATGAAACCCAGGAAGGTCTTAGCTTCGTCGCGGCTGAGGCTCCTGCTGCTTTTTATCTGTTTTAAGTAGGTTTCAAAGCTCATTGCTTTTGCTCCTGGCCTTTAAAAAATTACCTAGAAGGGCTTTGCCGGTTTCTGTCCGAAACGATTCAGGGTGGAATTGTAGCCCATAGGTCGGATAGTTTACGTGCCTGAAAGCCATAAGCGAGCCGTCAGGAGCTGTAGCGTCAACTACCAGCTCCTCAGGCAAGGAAGCCACGTCTAGTACCAGTGAATGGTAGCGCATTACTGTAATTTTATCAGGTAGGCCGGCAAATAGCCCTTGGCCGCTATGAGTGAACTGGCTGGTTTTCCCATGCATAATAACGGGAGCTTTTATAACTGAGGCGCCAAAAGCAGCACCAATGCCTTGGTGGCCCAAGCATATACCAAGCAGCGGCATACGCTCATGGAATTCCTTTATAACTTGATTGTTGGCTCCAAAGTAGGCCGGATCGGTCGGGTCACCGGGTCCCGGCGATATGACTATATGGCTGAATTCGCCGGCGCGGATCCGTTCCATAGGTATCTCGTTATTCCGGGCAACTACCACGTTTTTAGCCAGTTCGCCCAGGTATTGGTATAAATTGTAGGTAAACGAGTCGAAATTATCTATAAGTAGCACCTTCATGAGCTATCTCCTGATAAAAATGGTCCCATGGCCCGGTCCATGGCGGCTTTTTTCTCGCTGATCTCCTGATATTCACGTTCCGGTTTGGAATCGTATACGATACCGGAACCGGAGTTTAGCAGCAGCTTATTGCCGACGGCACTGACTGAGCGGATATTTACGGCGTGAACTGAGTCGCCGTTATAGCTAAAGTAGCCGATAGTGCCGCCGTAAGGGCCGCGTTCGTAGCCTTCCAGCTCAGCAATCATCTTAATAGCCTCAATCTTAGGCGCTCCGCTTAGCGTGCCAGCCGGAAAAGCCGCGGCTAGCGCGTCAAAGGCGTCACGACCTGACTCCAATTTACCAGAAACAATAGAAGATAAATGCTGGACATGGCTTAACTTCTTTATATACATGAGATCATCTATCTTAACTGAGCCAATGGCACTAACCCGACCTATGTCGTTCCTAGCTAGATCGACTAGCATGTTATGCTCGGCCACCTCTTTTTCATCGTGCAACATTTCATCGGCCAGTGATTTGTCTTCGGCCTCATTAGCGCCGCGTCTTATGGTTCCGGCTAAAGCTTCCAGGTATACGTTGCCTTGTGGCGAGGTGTGTACCAACAGTTCGGGGCTAGCCCCGAGCGTAATAATGTTGCCGAACTTCATGAAAAACATGAAAGGACTCTGGTTAATCCGGCGCAGTTCTTTATATAGCTGCAGCAAATCGCCGACGAAGCTGTATTCGTAAGCGTTAGCCAACACTACTTGGAAAACCCGGCCGTTTTGAATATCATCCCTGGCTTTATCTACCATGTAGGCGTGCTGGGCAGCGTCCTGCGCTGAGCCTACAAAGTCTATTTTGAGCTTTTCACTGCTGGAGGTTTTATCTTTAGCGTTATATAGGTCTAAGCGGTTAGCTTGATCTTGGTAAAAGTACTCTGGTGATTCTCCCCGGCGGAAAACCAGGCCGTCATTGTATAATCCAAACTCAAAGTCATAGAACTGCCGGGGGTAGTCAAAGCTTAAACTAGGTTCGATGTAGTGGATAGCCTCGTGGGAGAAGTAACCGACCAAACCGCCGATATAGCCAGCTGCCAGCCGGCTATCTAGTTTTATTTGCTTAGACAGGGCTTGAAACGGATTATCTGTTTCTTGCTCCTTGCCATCAACAAAAAACTTCCCTTCTTTAGCGGCGAAGCAATGTTCAGGCGCTATACCTATATAGCTCTGGCCGCTGGTTTGAGGTTGTTCTTTGTCGGCCAGGGTCTCGAGTAGGAAACAGTACTCGTGATTGCCGGCCAGCTGTTCGAATACGTCCAGGGGATCAGAACTAAGATCGGTGGATAGAGTATTAATTTTCATAACTATTCATAATTACTTAGACGCTTACCAATGATTTGACGTATATAGCCGCCTCGTCGATGCCACCGGCCTGGATTATCTTGATAATAGCGCTGCCGACTACGGCTATATCGCCCGTACTTAGAGCGTCTTTGACGTCGTTTTTGGTGGAAATGCCAAAGCCGATCATGATTTTGGCTTGCGATAACTTCCTGATTTGGCTTACAAATGGTTTCAACTGAGTTGCCGGGGCGTATTCATTACCGGTTATTCCCTGCTGGGAGGTAATGTATAGAGCAGAAGGCTGCAATGCCAGTACCTTACGCAAGCGGTCTGGCATCATGCCAGGGCTTAGTACTGGAATAATAGACGGCGGCTTCTTGCCAAGAGTCCTTTTTAGGTCAGAAAACTCCACACTATCGTGTGGTAGATCAGGGATTATTAGTCCCTTAACTTGGCAGCTCGAGGCTTGGCGGCAAAACTCCTTAAGTCCAAAGTGCCGGACTTTTTGAATGTAGCTCATAACGTATACGTCTAGGCTTAAGCCCTTCTTACGGGCTTTTTCAATCAGGTCAAAGCTAAGGGCTGTGGTCATGGCGTTATCCAGTGCGACATCGTTAGCTTCCATAATGGTTTCGCCGTCAGCAATCGGGTCTGAAAAAGGTATCTGGACCTCTATAGCCGTAGCACCGGCGGCCTGCATGCCGAGCATTAGTTGAAGGCAAGCTTCAGGCGTGGGATAGCCGGCCACCACGTGGCACATAACCGGCTTATTCATCGTAACCCCTGGCCTCAGCCTGCAAAAACTCACCAAAGGACTTGCGGCTAAAGTGTTTAGCCAGCGCAAACAGGTCTTTATCTCCGCGGCCGGAAACATTGATGACAATTACCTTGTCTTTAGGCAGCTCCTTAGCTAGCTTAGCGCCGTAGAATACGGCATGGGCTGATTCTAGCGCCGGGATGATGCCTTCGCTGCGTGCTAGCAGTTCTACGGCTGACAGGGCCTCGTTGTCGTTTACCCGCTCAAACTGTACACGTCCACTGTCGGCCAGTTCAGCTAATTCCGGGCTGATACCTATAAAGTCCAGTCCTGGGGCAATACTGCTGGTCGGAGCGGTGTTGCCGTCTTTATCCTGCAAAAAGTACGATTTAAAACCTTCCATGATACCAATTTCGGCATCAGGAAAACGGGAAGCATGATAGCCGAACTCTTTACCGGTGCCTCCGGCCTCGACTCCAATGAGCTGAACGCTGAGTTTATCTAAGAACGTGTAGAAGGCACCTATGGCGTTACTGCCGCCGCCGACGCAGGCTACGACATAGTCAGGTAAACTTCCCAGCTGTTTATGGATCTCCTCCCCGATAATGACCTGGAAGTCACGGTTCATTCTCGGGTATGGATCGGGACCGACGCATGACCCAATAATGTAGTGGGTATCATGGGAGTTCTGCAACCAGTCGCGGATAGTGGCGCTGACAGCGTCTTTTAGTGTACGTGAGCCGTGCTTAACTGGTACAACTTTAGCGCCTAGCAGTTCCATCATGATGACATTCGGCCGCTGGCGCTGCATATCTATTTCACCCATGTAGATGGTGCATTCAAAGCCGAACTTGGCGGCTACGGTGGCCGTAGCTACGCCGTGCTGGCCTGCACCGGTCTCGGCGATAATGCGTTTCTTGCCTAGGTGCTTGGCAACCAGGGCCTGGCCTAAACAATGGTTAATCTTGTGGGCTCCGGTATGGTTTAGGCCTTCGTTTTTTAGATATATTTGGGCTCCACCGACTCTTTTTGTAAGGTTTTCAGCAAAAATGAGCGGCGTGGGCCGGTTATTATACTCAGTTTGCAGCTTATGTAGCTCATCTTTGAACTTTTGGGTACTCTTAAGCTGGTCATAGGCCTTAGCCAGGGCATCTAACTCGCCCTGAAGCATTTCCGGCACGTATCGGCCGCCATATTCGCCAAAGTAGCCTTTCATGGCTTTGCCCCGTCCTTGTTAGCTGCGGAGGCAACTAGAGCCTCTATAGCGCCCGCAATATCTTCTTGCGACATAAAGTGGCTGCCAATCAGGGCAGCGTCAGAGTAAGCCAATACGCGCCTTAGGTCTTCCCCGCTCCCGATTCCCGACTCGGCGACTTTAGCATACGAATCATCTATGTCTTTTAGCAGATCGTGGATCTTATTATCTACCGCTAAAGTCTTCATATCCCGGGAATTAACACCTATTACCCGGGCGCTTGTTGCTTTAACAAGCTCAAGCTCCTCTTTGGTGTGGACTTCAACAAGTGGTTCTAGGCCTAGTTTTTGGCCAAAAGTAATAAAGGTATCTAATTCTTCAGCGTCATCGAATAGAGAGGCCATGAGGAGGTATGCTTGGGCTCCCAGTAGTTTTGTCTCAAGTATTTGATAAGTATCAAAAATAAAGTCTTTTCTAAGAAGTGGCTTATTATTTGTGTTGTTTTTAGCAAAAAAGGATAGTGCGTCTTCAGAACCGTGAAAATAGTCCTTTTCGGTCAAAACAGAGATGGCAATTACATTTGAGCTTGCTTGATAAGCGTTATTAATGTCAGCTAGTGAAAATTCCTCACGTATAACTCCCCTGCTTGGCGAGGCTTTCTTTACTTCTGCGATAAGTTTGGGTTTTGGCTCTTGAGCTTTTAGTGCGTCAAATAAACTCAGTCCCTCAAATGACTCAACTGACACTAATTCTTTCTCAAGCTGAGTATGAGGTTTTTGGCGCTTTTGCTCTGCAAGATATACTTTCTTAGCAGCAATAATTTCGAACAGCTTAGTAGCGGGGTCAAGATTTTTCATTATTTATACCTCAAAACCTTGAATCTGCCTTGCGATAATTCCTTGGAAGCACGTGTGACTGTGGCGACGCCTACGCCAAGCTCGTGGGCTATATCGTGCTGAGCTTTACCTGACAGTAGTTGCTTAACGATCTCTACTCGTTGCGCAAACTCCCTTTGCTCACTAGGAGTTGTGATGCCCAATAGAAAGTCTTCGAGCATTTCTTTGTCTCGAATAGAATATATAAGATCAATAAAGTCACGAAATTCTGACATTATAATATACTAGCACACTAGTATGCTATATACAACCCCATACGTAAGAATTGTAAATTTCGATTTGGTTATCGTAGTCAATTAACGAATCCTATATAATAGATAATCTTGAAGTTCTTTGTCGACGGCATGAATGTACGTACCTCTTATACCCCTGGTTAGAAGGGTTTTATAAATATTGATGATATATTTCTCAAGTTCTTCCGGAGATTCAATCGTTCTCTTGCCATTTATATCCTTATATTTATCTTTGTGTACGATTAATTTATGTTTGGTTGGATCATAAGATACTTCAGGACCAATAATCACCCCGACATAGTTAAGATCATAACCTTGCACGGTATGGATACAGCCAACTTCGTTAATGGCATTCTTTGAGTTAACCCAATCTATATTAGTGCTATTCCATTTTAGCTTAAGGCCGTCGAGGTCAATATCATAATCTCCACCTTTTTTAGTTTCCCAAGTCCAGGCGTAACCTGCAACCAATCTTGATAATCCATGAACTTTGTCGTACTTCTTTATTAGATGAACCATATCAGAAATATCGGTAAAGTATCGAAGATCATAATCGCCAAAATCTGGCCTGTCTTGTTCAGTAAGTGAAAGAAGATTATTGATAAATGCGATGTAATCATTCCCGGCAAGTACACGCAACTGACTTGTTAGGCGATATTCAGTGGCATGCAAACTTGATAATTTGTCGCTTCTTATGTCACCAGGCACTACAGACTGATTGGCGTCATATAGTAGTACTTGTGCATTAGACGCAAGCATAATCCAATCTAGCTGTGTCCCTGCATTCCCTAGACTATAATGCTTATTTGCCTGATCGAAAGGACCGTAGCTCGATAAATTAACACGTCTTCTCAATCTATGTGCCTCATCAACGATAAGTAAATCGTAATGTTTACCAACGACGTTACTAGGACCTATAACCATACTGGCATCGAGGCCTTTGATTTTAGTAAATACCTTTTTGAGAGTTTTTCTTAATCCTGCCTGAGGGACAACTAGCGCAAAGTTAAGATACTTAGTCTCTGGGAATACAGATAGGTATTTGCACAGGTATGTTGCTAAGACAGACTTTCCTGTACCGGGCTCTCCTTTTACAATATGAGTTTTGTGTTCGTCATTAATTAACGATGTTTTAATCTTATTTACTATATCAATTTGTTCATCCGTTAAAGCCTTATACGGTGAATATTTGAATATATCTGAGTTTCGTAGCTGTATTAAATCTTTGTTAGCAAGCCCCATTTTCTGGAGTTCTTGCCAAATAACTTCAAATTTAGCTTGATATTTTTCTCTATCATAATAACTATGATTGGCTAGGCCACCATTACCGTTCTGAAGTACATACTGTTGATCGGCGACGATGTATTGAATTAGTTGTGATTCAATATCTAGGGTTGCTGACTTATTGTATTCATTGTCAGCGATAAGGTGCGCATGTTTTAATTTTTTTCTTTCTGGGTTATCTATATGTTGCCTAAATCTGTGGGCAGCACTCATTGTCTCTCCAACGTACATTTGTGTTCCGTCCTCGAGAATGTAAACAACAGGCCAATCTTTTCCAAACTCAATTTTGTGCAGTCTACTAATAGCGTCAGTGTTGAATTTATGAGTTGTGATTGGCATCAAAGCTCCGTGTATTTTTTATGATTTCCCTTTGCCTTCTCTATGCTGTACTTTTTTTCGTTGCTCTCCAGTTTTTTAATGAGGGCCTCTTTTAAGTCTATCTCTAAATCATGTGCGATCAGTAGTATCCAATAAAGCGTATCTGCAAGCTCTTCAGAGATAGTGTGCTTATTCGTTTTTACATAAGCATCGACTTCGTCCTTTGATTTCCACTGAAAGTGCTCTAAGAACTCAGATGCTTCAAGTACTAAGGAAATGCCCATATCTTTCGGATTGTGAAATTGCTTCCAGTCTCTAGCATCCCTAAAAGCAATAATTTTGCTCTGCAATTCGTATAAATCACCCATTGTCTATAGTTTACACTTAACGGTCGCAGACGTCATATTATTGTTATCATGAAGAGCAAATCGGGTTCACCTCGGGTGTTCGTAAACGGCTGTGTATAAGGGTCGGGAACCAATCTTTTGAATATGATTTGAACCTGATTAGTCGAGCAATAATTGCATACAATAACCTGCTATAATCGCAAGTATGGCCAACGTGACATTTATTATTGGTAACGGACTGGATTTATCTCTAGGGCTAAAAACGTCCTATAGAGACTTTTACTATTATGTCCAGCAGCACGGTCTACACCCTAAGAATAGAATTTATCAACAGATTAAAGAAAACCTCCTGACCTGGGCTCATTTCGAGGTTGCGCTAGGTCAGTATACTCAATACATTGAAAGTGTTCCGGAAAAAGATAGGAAAAAGGAATCTGAAAGTTTCCACGAAGATCTACAAGAAATAATCGTGGACTTAGGTGGGTACCTTGAATTACAGGAAGTGTCCGCACAGGACTTAGTAAACGATTATAAATTCAGCTTAAATCAGCACGGATTCTTTGAAGAGCTTGCGTCAGATGATCAAAAAAGAAGAGTGCAAGCACATTTACAAGGCTATCCGGTTGAAATTAACCTCATAACCTTAAATTACACTAGGACCTTGGAAAAAATTCTTACAGGTAAAGCAAACATTGATGAGCTAGGCTTATCGTTTCAAACACCTTTGCACATGCACGGGGAAACTTCTGAGCTTCTCACTATCGGAGTTAGTGAAGTATCACAATTATATACCGGTATGTCTCAACAAGAAAAAAACGACTTAATAAAACCAAGGCTAATTGCTGCATTAAATGATGGAAGAATTGAAGCCCTACGAAGGATTATTGCTAATAGCTCGTTAATAATTTTTTTTGGGGCGTCCATTGGCGAAACTGATAAATATATTTGGGACTACATTATCCAATGGCTGAGAGAGAACAACGGAAGACACATCATCATCCATAAATACGACACCAACTATTCTGTAAAAGCTCGTCAATCTCCCAGAGTGCAGAGGCAATTTGACAACGATGTTCAGGATAACTTGCTCAAATATTCACGCCTTGATGATAATGATAAGGATGGGCTTAGGAAACAGATTTTCGTGATCCATAATACGAAAAAACTTTTTGTAAAAACTAGTCTTAAACCTGGTAACAAGTAGATGCAAGTAGTCACCAAGAGTGACAATTGTGGCTAGAAGAACAGGATTCGAACTCGTGTTAACTACTAGGACAATAATGTTGATTGGTGTTTGGTAATACCGTATTATGCTCGCATTGGTACGCGGTCTTTGATTACCTGAATTACTGTGCCGCTGATTAAACCATCCCATTCATCGTTAGGGCTGACATATATTGGACTATAGTCACGAGTTGATTCGGATCGCAACACGATAATTTCTTCCTCGTGATCGAAGTAAATACGCTTAATATTAGCGGCGTTGTCCCTTATAACTACTACACATTCGCCGTCTCGAGGTGTTTTCCTGGATTGATCAACAACGACAAAATCACCATCGTCGATGTTTTTACTCATGATAACTGCACGATTCATGGAATCCCCGCTAGCTCGTAATGCGAAGAGATCCTGATAATTCTTAGACTTAAGAAGTATAGGTGATACTTCCAGGTAGCCCTCGATTTTGTCATTAGCAAAGATTGTGGCCGGGCCACAGTTAGCGCTACCCACAATTGGTATTCGAATGAGACTCATCACCACACTTTCCAAAGAGTTCTTCACTTGCTCAATCTTGCGAACTGGCCTGGAGGATTCATCAAGTAAGCCGTCTGCTATAAGCTGTTCGAGATGATATTTGGCGTTTTGAGGGTGTACCCTTGCGTTAACGTCACCGTCGTCTGCCAACTGGCGACCAATTTCACGATAGCTCAGCTTGGATAGATCCCTGATCTTCGAGAGCTGTAGCAGTTTCTGTTGAATAGGGTGCATACTTCGTTCAGTGTAACATAGAGTAAATAATACACCAAAACTGTTATTGACGGGGTATTCAAAAGTGCTAAGCTTAGAGTAGTGTTAGATTGAGACCAATAATTAAGAACGAGAGGGAATTCAAAATGACGGAAGAACATAAACCAATAACGATAACCATTAACGGCCAGCTAAAAGAGTGGGATAGCAAGCACATCACTTATCAACAGATTGTTGAGCTTGCGTTCCCTGGTTCAACTGACGACTACACCGTCACGTACACCCACGGCCATAAGGAGCATCAGCTGGTGCCTACCAGTGACCCAGTTAAGGTAGAAGATGGTATGGAGTTTGACGTTGATGGAACTCATAACTCGTAGCCCAGATCTCAAACAATTGTATGACGATGGCTACGAAATACAGATCGCACACAATCACATCGTGCTGCATAGCGTGCCCTATCTGAACGCCAAAAAAGAGCTGGCGTATGCTGTGCTAGTTAGTAATATAGATCTGGCGGGTGATGTGGCTCAGTACGGACCGTCGTCAAACCACCAGGTATATTTTGCTGGCGATCGTCCGTGCGGTGTGGATGGAACTGAGCTTCAGGCATTTGGCTGTACCCCAGGCCGACAAGAGATATTGCCCGGGCTATGGATCGATCACGCCTTTTCTGCAAAACCAGAGGGTAATTACCGAGACTATCATCACAAGATGACGGCTTACATCAAGAAATTACGAGCACCACTTATCGAGCTTGGTATTGAGGCCGATGCACGGACGTACCGCACGGTTGACTCCCAAAACGATTCGCCGTTTCACTTTCCCGACACCAATTCTGGACGCGGAGGCATGACAGTTATCAATAACCGAGTGACTAGCCAAAAGGTAGCCATTCTAGGTTTAGGTGGCACTGGTTCCTATGTGCTCGATTTTTTGGCCAAGATGCCAATAGCCGAAATACATATGTTCGACGGTGATGTTCTGCTATCTCACAACACTTTTCGGGCACCGGGTTCACCATCAATTGAGCAGCTGCGGGAAATGATCAACAAGGCTGTGTATCATGCCGAGACATACTCCCGTATGCATAAGGGTATTCAGCCGCACGATTACCACATGACTGAGGCGCGACTGAGCGAACTTGACCCGTTCAACTTCGTATTTATCTGTATGGACAGTAGCCCAGAACAACAAAAGATTACCGAGTATTTGTTGACGCGGTCTATCCCATTCGTTAACTCTGGTCTTAACATGCGAGTCCACGACTCGACATTGCGGGGGCAGGTTAGAACTACGCTAATAACGCCACAACATGCCGAAAAGCTGAAGGAGTATATACCGCCACCGCCAGCAGATCCCGACAAAGAAGTCTATGAAAGCAATGCACAAATTGCCGAGATGAATGCCCTCAATGCAGTCATGGCAGTAATAGCCTGGAAGCGCCTATACGGCATTTATGATGATCTAGGACACCCTGACCATTCGGTATTTAAGATCAGAAATGGTGATATATTCAGATATGAAGATTAGTCATCAATTTGTAGAACTTATACCGGAAACTCTCGATCAGCGTGTAGTATATATCTCCATAAAATACCGGACAGCATCACACCTTTGTATGTGCGGCTGTGGCAACAAGGTAGTAACACCAATTCGTCCAGAACGTTGGCAGCTATCGTATGATGGTCAGTCAGTTTCGCTATTTCCCTCCATAGGTAACTGGGGTTTGCCTTGTCAATCTCATTATTGGATCGAAAAAGACACCGTAAAATGGTCATACAAAATGTCTGATAGTGAAATCCGTCGGGTGAAAGCCCGTCAGGCGCAGCGTGTCCATGATTACTATGATACAAAGGAGCTTAAGCATCGATTCAAATGGTTAAAAAAGCAGCATTGAGCTTTTCTTACCTATGAATAACGCCTCAGGACACGTGGCTGGACAGGAGGGATTCAAACATCAATGCTTAGCGCCCTTTTTGCAGCCGCCTCCGATAACATTACCAGCATTTCCTCTGTTTCGTCTAGGCCTGCACATTCGTCTGTAATGCTTTTTCCGTAGACAAGGTTCTCTGGGCTATTGAGCTTCTGGCTACCCTCAACTAGGTTGCTTTCAATCATGACGCCACATATAGCCTTCTCTCCGTTTGCAACTTGTTGGCTGACGTCAGCAATAACTACTTTTTCTTGGCTAGCCTTTTTGCTGCTGTTGCCGTGGGAGGCGTCCACTATAATTGATTCTTGTAGATTCTTACTTTTCAGTACTTCCTTGACCTTTGCAATGTGTTCTGCTGAGTAGTTAGGGCCGTTATTATCACCTCTTAGGATTACATGTGCTGTTTCATTGCCCTTACTATTAATCTGATTAGGCGCTCCGTCCATGCCCATTCCCAAGAATGCGTGCCCGTGCATGGCAGATACGACTGCTTGAGCTGTACTATCAATATCACCATCAGGGGTGTTCTTGAAACCAACTGGTGAGGACGTGGTCGAAGCATACTCCCTGGACTTCTGGTCAGTTGTATTGCGGGCACCAATGACGTCATATGCTACNNGCCCATGTTAGTAATCTGGCAAGATACCATACGAGTAGCTGTTACACCTAGGTTAATGTCATTTGATTCATCCAGGAGCGGGTCGTAGACGAAACCTTTCCAGCCGAGTTCAGAGCGTGGCTTTTCCATGTAGGCTCGCATGACAATTTCCAGGTTGTTACTATACTTTTCAATCCATTTTTTTACATTTTCGGCGTATTCAATAGCGGCTTTCGGATCGTGTATAGAGCAGGGGCCGACAACCACCAACAATCTGTTGTCCTTGTGCTGTAGAATATCTTCTATTGCTTTGCGGCTTGTTTCGGTAGTTTGAGCGGATGTATCAGAAGCTGGGATGACATACGACAGCATTTTAGGCGTGATGACAGGCGTCTTGGAGGAGATGCGGGTGTCAATAAGCGCCTTTTTAACTTGAGTCGCATCGGTTGACTCCTTATAACCAAGACTTTGCCGGGTTCTTTCTAGGAGGTCAGCCTCGTTTTTTCCAGTAAGCTCTTTGACCTCTGCTTGCACTTTTAAGAGCATGTCCTTAACCTTGGCTGCCTCGTCAAGGATTGTGGTGTCTTGTAATTTATCGCTTAGTGTCATTACTGTTATCTCCGTATAAAATAAAAACCGCCTGCGTTGGCGGTTGTCGTTGCTGCTTACTCGATTTTTAGCTCACACGTCTAGCAGACCGCCGTAAGGTGTCTCCGTAAACCAATATGTGCTTGCTATTAACATGGACATTAATATAGCATGCCTGACAACGTGCGTCAAGCTGTCGATTTATTTTCCATGCTTCAAGGACAACTAATTAACTAGGTTCCCAGCGCAAACCATTGTTATCTTCGCAGGTGATCGCCTCGCCATCACCTGCAATGCCACTTGTACCTTGGTCAGAGTCTCGACAGTATTCACCCGGCTCATAACACGTACCTTCATTAGATAGTGGGTAACAAGATGAAGAGCCTGATTGTGAGCCAGTGGAGGAGCCATCAGAACTGCCAGTTTGGCTTCCTGTAGCAGAGCCCGCGCCAGACCCCGTATCGGAGCCAGTGCTTGATCCAGTACTGCTACCAGAAGTAGTTTGACTGCCAGATGATGTATCTAATGAGCCTGATCCTGTGGACGGCTTGCTTGATGCCCCAATAATTACGCCAATAATAATCAGAACAACCACTACAAATACAATGCCAGCTACTGTATTATTATCCTTTTTCGGGGGTGGCTTCTGCTCCATAGGCCTCTCTAGTACACCTAACTATACAACTTGGTTGCAGTATGTCTATCCCAAATTAGTGCAAGTAATCTTACTGTTTTAAACTAACCTTGACACCGTTAGAACCTGATGAGTCGTGCAGCATAGCGTAAGTTGGTGTTACGCTAGCTGGTACATCGAAAACTAAGGTACAGGTAATGGTGACGCCAGGATTGACTGTTGGATCTAACATACATTGACTGCTAGAATTATTTGCAGCAATTGTAGCTGTACTGTCAGACGAGTACTGAGTGCCACTGCTGCTGTATAGATATTGGCTGCTAGAGTCAAACGTCTGAGCAACAGTACTGATGCCCTTAATGCTCAGGTTCATCTCACAGTAAGGATTACCAGCAGTTACAACATAGCTGGTATCATCTGGCTGTTCAATTTGCGTCACGTCACACTGGAAGCTAGTAATTGTAAAACCAAACTTGCCATCGTTAGCTTGTTGATTGATCTTTGGCATACTTGCTGTTTGGGCTGACGTTGTTGACTTTTGAGTAGGCGCCGAGCTATTACTAGCTGGCGTAGACGTCCCTGTCGTATTTTTACTACCACTAGAAGCTGCACCGATAATCCCTAGGATTACCAACGCACCAATTAATGTTAATACTTTGTGTTTGACAAACCAGCTACCGCCCTTAACTTTGTCACTCATGGAGTCTCTCCTTTATCCGCTAATTGTATGCCTAATTGTACAAATAAAAAAGAATGTAAGTTATCCTATTTATAGACTGTATTAACGCTTAGTAAACTGCCGCTGCTTGCGGGCACCTTTTAGGCCGAATTTCTTGCGTTCTTTTTCCCTGGAGTCGCGGCCGAGTAGATCAGCGCGCTTTAGTGTGCTCTTAAAATCTTCATTAACGGCAACCAGAGCTTTACTCATACCCAATCTTATAGCTTCAGCTTGGCCTTCGTGGCCGCCACCGGAAACAACGGCGCTAACATCAAACTTATCGACGTTATCTAATACCACAAAGGGTTGTTGCAGGCGTGCCAATAGGTACTTACTGGCGCTGAAGTACTCGTCCGAGGGCTTTCCGTTAATAGTTATAACTCCCTTGCCGCTTTGCAGGCGGACCCGGGCGGTTGCGCTTTTACGACGCCCAAGAGCGTAGAAGTAGGTGTTTTTAGCCATTACTTGGTTTCCTTTACAGATATTAGGGTCGGTTGCTGGGGAGCGTGGCTGTGATCAGCTCCTGCGTAGACTTTCAGGCGCTGTAACCGTCCGTCCCTGAGCTTGTTAACAGGTAACATACCACGGACAGCGTGGGTAATAGCGAAAGTCGGGTCTTTTTCCATGGCCTCGCCTAGGGTCTTTTGTTTAAGACCACCAGGGTAGCTGCTGTGGCTGTAATACATCTTCTTGTTAAGCTTATCACCAGTAGCTACTAGCTTCTCGGCATTAATGACTACTACGAAATCACCACAGTCGATGTGATGGGTAAACTGCGGCTTACCTTTGCCAGTCAGTAGCGTAGCTATTTTAGTGGCCATCCGGCCTAAAGGAGCTTCGGACGCATCAATAACGTACCAGGCCCTGGTTACGTCACTAGGTTTAGCGCTGTAGGTCTTCATTTCTTGGCTTCCTTCACTGGCTTCTTGGCGGCTGGTTTTTTAGCAGCGGCTTTTTTAGGCTTAGTGGCAGCTTTTACAGTAGTTGCTGCAGGCTTTTTAGTGGCAACCTTAGGCTTGCCAGCAGCTTTAGCAACAGGTGCGCTGGTTAGGTCGTCTACAAAGCTTACCCGGGCTAGTTGGGCGTGATCGCCGCGCCGGAAAGTAGTTTTTGTTATGCGCAAGTGTCCGCTGGCACGGCTTTTGAGCTTAGGGGCAATTTCATCAACCAGTTTATGGGCGCTAGCTAGAGTCTGCAGGCCGCTAATAACTAATCGGCGGTTGTGCAAGTCGCCCTTCTTGGCTTTAGTAATGAGCTTTTCGACGTAAGGTACAACCTCTTTAGCTTTAGGCAGCGTAGTCTCAATTGACTCGTACTTAACCAGGGAATCGGCCAGGCCTTTAATGAGCGCCTCGCGTTCGTCGCGTTCGCGGTGTAGTTTACGACCCTGGTAACCGTGGCGATGCATTGTTAAAGCTCCAACTCCGCTAGTTTTTCCTTGACTTCATCCAGTGCTTTGCTGCCAAAACCCTTGAGGTCGCGCAGCTCAGCATCATTTAGGGCAAACAAGTCGCGGATGGTGTGAATATCGTTATTGATGAGGGCGTTAGTAGTACGGGCTGTCAGGTTAAGGTCCTCGATAGAAGTACTTAAGGCCGTAGCTTCGCTGTCTACGAGTTCGCCACCGAATTCCATGTCGCCTTCACTGCCTTCGCTGGCGGGTTCTTTTATTGGAACCCGGGTCTTACCGGCCAGGGCTGTGTATTGGTTAACCAAAATTGCGGCGGCTTCTTCAAAAGCATCCTGAGGGGTGATAGAGCCGTCTGTATCGACAGTTAGCAGCAAGCGGTCAAGATCGGTAGCTTGACCAACACGGGTGTTCTCAACTTTGTAGCGGACTCTTAGCACCGGGCTGAAGATGGCGTCAAGCGCTATCATGTCGCTGGCTTTTTTAGCAGCGCCTTCTTCAATGGTGCGGTAGCCGCGGCCGACTTCGACAGCTAGGTCTATGACCAGCTTGGCCTTAGCCTCGTCAATCGTGGCAATGACGTGGTCTGGATTAACTACTTCGACATCGGCGTTGGTCTGGATGTCTTTAGCGGTTACCGGGCCTTTGCCGGTCTTGGTAATACGCAAAGTCTGGTTTTCACCGCCATAAACACGGAAGCGGACGCCTTTGAGGTTCAGCATGATGTCGACGACATCTTCTTTAACACCGGCTACGCTGGTGAATTCGTGGGTGGTGCCTTCAATCTTAAAGGCAGTAACGGCAGCCCCTGAGATGCTGGAGAGCAATACCCGGCGCAAAGAGTTGCCAAGCGTCATGCCATAGCCGCTGTGCAGCGGTTCTATGACGAAGGAAGCACTGGTAGCGCTGTGCTCGTCGACCTTGACGAGGCCTGGGGTGTGAATAGTGTTTGACATAATGGTTGCTTTTGCTCCTTATTAACTTTGCTTAGCGTGAGTAATACTCAACAATTAATTGCTCATTGATATCCGGTTCGGCGTCGTCCCTTGACGGCAAACCAGTGATCGTAACGGTGATTTTCTTTCTATCTACTTTAATCCAGGCAGGAAATTCAGGCGGTGCTGGAGCGACATCATCAAGTTTCTTGAAGTATTCGGTCTTAAGAGAGTGCGGACGGACAACTAACTCGTCGCCGGCTTTCATACGGGCTGAGGGAATGTCTATACGTTTGCCGTTTAGCAGGAAGTGGCCGTGGGTAACAAGCTGTCGGGCAGCCCGGCGGGAGGTTGCAAAACCGGCCCTATATATAGCATTGTCGGCTCGTTGTTCAAGCAGCTGCAGCAACACCTGGCCGGATTGGCCCTGGCGGCGGTCGGCTTCTTTCATAAGATTGCTAAACTGCCGCTCCAACAGTCCATACAGACGCTTGACCTTTTGCTTTTCCCTTAGTTGAAGGGAGTACTGGCTGGCTTTAGATCCGCGGCCACCACGGGTTTGCATACCTTGGCCGGGTTTATTGGTCCGCTTGACTAGCGCCTTATGGGCCTTAGGGTGCAGGGCATAGCCTTCCCTACGGCTCATCTTTACAATCGATTGGAGGTCACGGGCCATGAGCTAAATTCTCCTCGCTTTACTTGGGCGGACGCCACCATGCGGAATACCGGTGACGTCACGGATGCTTTCAACGCTGATGTCTAAAGATGCCAGTACGCGTACGGCAGCATCGCGGCCTAGTCCGATGCCCTTAACCAGGACGTCGGCCTGCCTAAAGCCAAACTGCTGCTTGGCGGCTTGGGCAGCACGCTCGGCCGCTACTTGGGCGGCGTAGGCCGTACCTTTTTTAGAACCGCGGAAGCCACAGGCTCCGGCGCTGGAAGTCGTTAAAACGTTGCCCTTGGTATCAGTGAAACTAATAATCGTGTTGTTAAAGGTGGCTTGGACGTGGACCTGGCCGCTTGGCACATTCCGCTTGGCTTTCTTCTTCTTAGGCGCCTTAACTGGCGCTTCGTCGCCGTCTACGGCTTCTTTTGTTTCCTTGTCTTTTGGAGCCTTAGCACCCTTGCTAGGCTTAGCATCAGTCGTATCTGTATTATCTGTCTGGGCTTCGGGCGTGTTGTCTACCACGTCTTGCACGACTACTTCCTCGTCTGGAGTAGCTGCATCGGGTTTAGGAGTGGTTGCTTTATCGTCTGCCATAATAATCTTTAAGTCTTGCTGGCTACCTTCTTAGCCGTGCCACCGACGGTGGTCTTTTTGCCCCGGCGGGTCCGGGCATTGGTCTTAGTACGCTGGCCGCGGGAAGGCAGATTGGCCTTGTGGCGCATGCCACGGTAGGCGTTAATGTCCTTCAGGCGCTTGATGTTGCCGCTGACAATACGCTGCAACTCGCCCTCGACCACTAAATCGCTGCTGATGACTTCCTGGATGCGGGAGATTTCTTGGTCGTTAAGATTCTTAACTCTAGTCGTTGGCTCGACATTGGCTTTCTTTAGGATATCTTTAGCCGTATGCGGGCCAATACCGAATACGTAGGTCAAAGACACCCAGACTTGCTTCTCAGCGGGAATCGTAACGCCGGATATTCTTGCCACGCTTAAATTACCCTTGCCTTTGCTTATGTTTAGGTTTCAGCTTGTTGATAACGTATATCCGCCCTTTACGGCGGACGATCTTGTCATCTGGACTAATTTTTTTGACACTTGCACGCACTTTCATGCGGATCATGCTCCTTGGTTTAAGCGCTATGACACACTGCTTAATATATGGGCTTTCAACCCTTGCGGTACGTAATCCGACCCTTCGTAAGATCGTAAGGCGTCAATTCTACTGTAACGCTGTCACCGGGTACGATTCGGATGAAGTGCTTCCGCATCTTACCGGCAACGTGAGCTATAATTTGATGGCCGTTTTCGAGTTCTACTCTAAATTGAGTCCCCGGAAGGGTCTCGATTATGGTGCCCGTGAGCTCGATTACTTCCTTGTTAACTGCCATAAATATAACTAAGGGTCAATTATAGCACTACCCTGAACTGTTTGTAAAGGGTTTTTGTTGCCCTAAAGAAATGCCCTGGCAGAGCCTAGGCTACCACTATGATTCTAGCCTAGCATAGGCAGTTATTTTTTGCCAGACTGCTTGCGTTCACCCCGGGCAAGCAGTCGCCGGGCGAACTTCAGGCGGCCGCCGCCAAGCGGTGCGCCGCTGCCAGTAGGGTTAGTATCGTAGAAGAAATCCGGCTGGGTGTATTGATCATAGGTGACCATTAAGGCCCGCGATTCAACGGCTCTTAAGGTCTGCAGGGCTACCGAGACCAAGATTAAGACGCTGGTGCCACCAATAGTTATACTGACCGTTGTAAAGACCTGGCCGACAATCGGTATGATCGCCAGCATTCCAAGGCTAAAAGCCCCGAACAGGGTTAAGCGGTTGACGATTTTAGATAAGTACTTCTCAGTCTGCTCGCCGCCGCGTACGCCTTCTATAAAGCCGCCTTGTTTATGCAGGTTCTCAGCGATTTCCCTTGAGTTAAACGTAATGCTGGTGTAGAAAAAGGTAAAGACGAACACCAGGCTGAAGTAGGTAACCGGATAAATGTAGGCTATCCAGCCTTCGGTTTTGAACGTGGTGGCGCTAGGCGACTGGAACCAGGCCGTTAAGTCCTTGCCAATATGGGCCAGGGTCAGGCTATGGTTGCCAGCCAATACGCCGCCAACAAAACTTGGCACACTTAAGAAGGCTACGGCGAAGATAATCGGGATTACGCCGGCCGTAATTAGTTTTACGGGTAAGACGGTAGTTACACCGCCGTAGGTGCGGTTACCCTGCACCCGTTTGGCATAGTTAACCGTTAAGTTACGCGCTGCCTCGTTCAGCATTACCACCAGCCAGGTTAATATTAAGACCACCAGCACGATAACTACGCTGTAAATCATAACGCTGCGGTTAATCGGCAGCTTATGGCCGTGTACTACCCAGCGATGCCCCTCGCTTAAAGCTGAAGCCAGGATTTGCCCGATGGTTGAAGGCAGGCGGCTGACTATGCCGACGGTAATAATAAGGGAAATACCGTTACCGATGCTTTGCTCGGTCACCAGTTCACCTAAGAACATCAGCAGCATGGAGCCGCCGGTCAGGGCCGCCACCATAAGTACCCACTGCATTATCGAGGTATTGGCCGTTATATTGCCGACGCCGGCGTTTTGCTGGGCCAGCTGGCGTATCAGGTAGATGGAACCGATTGATTGGATAATGGCCAGGGGCAGCGTCAGGATACGGGTGTACTGGTTAATCTTCTTCTGACCGAACTCGCCTTCCTTATGTAAGGCTTCCAACCGCGGAACGGCTTTAGTTAGCAGCTGCATGATGATCGAGGCGTTAATGTACGGACCCATGCCGGCAATCATGATGGAGAAGTTAGCCAGAGCGCCGCCGGACAGGACGTTAAGATAGCTCAGCAGCTGCGGCGTGTTTGACGAGTTAAACAGGTTGGACAGCACTTGGTGCAGGGTCTGGGGGTTAGACAGCGGTACGGGAATATGGGCCAGGATACGGAAAATCAGCAAAATACCGAGTACCGCTATAATGCGGCCGCGCATGTCCTTGTGAGTCAGCGAACGCCAAATAATTTTCCAGTTCATGCCTCTTGCTTTGTCTCTCTCATAACTTAGCATCTATTTAACCATAGATTACGGTGCCCTCAAAGTCAGACTGCTATTGGGCCCAAGAGTATTCAGCCCTCATATAAATAGTGTTATTTAAGTATAAATGCTTACGCTTGCAAATGATGGTGCACCTCGGGTAGTATTGGCTTGCATAATGCGAGCTAGAAGGGAGTCAATATGCCCCGTTTAGAAACCGATATTAGAGAAGCTGGACATATAATCTTACTGTCCGTTGTGCCACCGGCAGCCGATAGTGAATTTCGAGAGCTGCGCGACCCAGATGGTAAAGAATATGCGCAATGGGTGGCTACGAAAATACACATATTTGGGATAAGAACCGAGCACAAACGACAGATTATAGGAGAACACCCTGAACTTTTAGAACAGTACGTGCATTTGGATAAGTCAGACGAGAATCATGAAGGAGCAGTTTATAACTTGGTTAACTGCGTCGGCAGCGTCGAGATAGCCGAAGGTGTTGAATACCCCGTAATGTCGTTTACAGAAACTATGACTGAGAACTAAGAGTTTCCTCTAGTTACTGCAGTCAATCTCAGACAATTCTTGTTGATAGGTGCTCTCAAGATTTTCCAGAGTGTATTGGTGCTGTTGCACGTTCCGCGCCTGCTCAGCTTGCACTTCAACCATAGCTGATGAATCTGCAGCGCCATCAATATTAATTTGTGCTATTGCATAGCTAATTTGCCCGGCTTCGGTATTATATCGCGTGTTTTCTGAGTCGACTTGGCTATAATAATTAGAAGTATAGGTTGCCTTTGCGGATTCGTTACAACCGGTAGTAGCTGACGGGGCTGGTGTATATGCATACATCGATGGCGGTACGTAAGTGTATGCGGCAGGAGGTATGTAAGTGTCTACTCGTGGGGCCGAAGATGTCTGGTTGGCTAAATATATAAATATAAGTTGCGTATGATTGCCGCCAACTGTATCGGGCACAATTGCTACCCCGATATCACTATAGGCTGATGAGAAACCGAAATCAGAAGCATTACCAGTAGTGAATGCGGTAACGACGCCTTGGATTGTGGTTTGATTCCATGTATCGTTCCATTCAGCGTTACTGTACGCATAATTAGCATCTGTAATGTCAGCGCCGGGGTCTCCAGCAGTATTACTGGTTGTATTATTGGTGACCATATAATTTGCCCTTGCTACCGCCGCTGCGTTCAGCTGGGTAATCCATTTAAAAGGTGCTAGTCCCTTTGCTGCTCTTTGCTGATTAAGAAGCGTAACTAGGGCTGAGGTAGTTATTGTAGTTGCGGTAGTTGCCGGGGCAGATTTATGAGCAGATTGACTGGCATAGTTACTAACTGTGTTTAGTTGTATGGTCTTGGGCTGCTTGGAGTAAACAGTTAATGCTACAGCACTGAACACCAGTAGCACAAAACCGGTCAATACTATTGTGTTAAGCGTTTGACCATATCGTGGCAGAGGCTTAATCAGGCCTTCCACGAACTTTTTGACTACTCGCTTTACTTCTTCACCTGACCATAAAACTTGGCGGGACTTTTGACCATTAGCCATATAGTAACTCTCTAATTAGTTATATGACTTTACCATAGACTGGTTTATTTTGCAATAATATCGGATTTAGGTGTTTTTGGACGACCTAGGCGGTTAACAACTTCAAAGGTACCGCCGGCGTCTTTAACGGCTTTTATGGCCGCCTTGCTAGCTTTAGGCAGCTTGACGGTGACTTTCTTAGTCAGTTCACCCTGCACTATGAGCTTGACGACTACGTAGGCGTTAGGTACAAGCCCAGCTTCTGCTAGAGCGGGAGTATCAACGGTTTTGCCCGAGAACTGTTCCAGCTGGCCGGTATAGACGGTTTCAGCCTTGGGCTTGTGCGAGCGGAAACCAGGCAGTTTTGGCAGCTTTTGCATCAGTGGGTTGCTGCCGCCGGCAAAACCCGGTTTCTTGCTTGAGCCGGCCCGTGCTCCTTGGCCTTTGGTACCACGGCCGGCAGTTTTACCCTGGCCGGCAGCAATACCACGGCCGACGCGGTTGCCGGTTTTTTGCTTAGTGGTTTGCAGTTCGTTAAATTTCATTTAAGCCTTCTTCTTGGTAGTTTTAGCCGCTGGCTTCTTGGCAACTTTTTCAGGTTTTTCAGTCTTTACGGGCTTTTCTTCAGTCTTATCTTCAGCAGCTATTGGCTTTTTTGCCTTTTTGGGGCGGGCAGTTATCCATTTGTCAGCCGGAACCAAGCTGTCAAGGGCAGCAATCGTGGCGTAGGCGGTATTGGTCTTATTAGAGCTGCCTAGCGATTTGCTCAGTGCGTTCTTAACGCCGGCTACTTCTAGAACGCTGCGGACAACACCGCCGGCGATCAGGCCGGTACCGGCGCTGGCCGGTAGAATCAGGATGTGGGCGCCGCTGACTTTGGATTCGGCTTCATGAGGCAGGGTGCCTTTATATAGTGATACTTCAACAAAATGTTTCTTAGCAACTTCGGTGGCTTTAGTAACGGCAGCTGTAACGTCAGCGCCTTTAGCCGAGCCGATGCCGACCTTGTGTTTGCGGTCGCCAACGACTACCAGGGCGCGGAAGCGGAAGCGGCGGCCGCCTTTTACAACGCGGGCTACCCGGTCAATGTGCAGAGTGCGCTCGTCGTACTGCTTTTCCTCTTGTTGGATTTCGGGGCGGCGGTTACGCCGGTCCTGGGGTTTTTGTGGTCCAGCCATAGTTAGAACTCCAATCCTGCATTACGGGCTGCTTCGGCAAGAGCGGCAATCCGGCCGTGATACAACTTACCGTTACGGTCAAAAACGACAGCCTTAATTTTAGCTGCCTTGGCGCGGGCGGCAATTTCCTGCCCTACCCAGGTGGCTTTTTCACTCATTGTGCCCTTAACAGCTTTTTGGCCGACGCTTGTCACGTAAGCAAGCGTGCGGTGGCTGGTATCGTCAATAAGCTGGGCGCTGACATGGGTGTTGCTGATATATACGCTCAAACGTGGGCGCGTGGCCGTACCGCTAACTACCGATCGTATACGGCTTTTACGTTGTTTACGATTATGTAACTTGTGGGCTAGTAATTTACTCATAGTTTATTTATCCTTACCGCTCTTGCCGCTTTTACGTACAATGCGCTCACCTTCATATTTAATACCTTTGCCTTTATACGGCTCAGGCTTCTTAAGCGAGCGGATTTCTGCGGCGACTTGGCCGACCTGCTGGCGGGAAATGCCGCTGACCGTGATAGTGTTCTGTTCAACCTGGGCAGTTACGCCGGCAGGGAGTTTATAGATGATATCATGGGAAAACCCCAGGTTAAACTTTAAATCTGTCCCTTGGGTGCTGACCCGGTAACCGACACCGTTGATCTCCAGTTTCTTAGAGAAGCCCTGGGTGACGCCGACTACCATGTTGTTCAGCAGTGCCCGCATCAGCCCGTGTTTAGCCCGCGTCTGGGGTTCGTCGTTGGACGGCGTTACTATAATCTGGTCGCCTTCTTGCTTAACGCCAATACCTGGCATTACGAACTGAGTAAGCGTACCCTTGCCGCCGGCAATGGTAATGTCTGAGTCGGTGGCGCTCATGGTCACACCGCTTGGCAGTGCAATTGGCATTTTTCCTACTCGGCTCATAGCTTATTCCTAACTCTTTCCTTAGTAAACTTTACAAATTAATTCGCCGCCGACATTTTCGGTCTTGGCCTGAGCGCCAGTCATGACGCCCTTGCTGGTCGATATAATGACCAGGCCGCGGCCGCGTTTGACTATCGGGATCTCCCGGGCGTTGACATAGTGCCGCCGGCCGGGCTTGCTGAGGCGCACAATTTCGGTAATGCGGGCAGAGGCTTGTTCGTCATTAAGGCGCACAGTCAAGATTTTTCCGACCTCGGCATCCTTAACGTCCACCCCGTCAATGAAATTGCTATCTTTTAGTAATCGGGCTACTGATTCTTTAACCTTGGAGTGTGGCAGGCTGACTTCAACCTTGCGTACGGCAATGGCGTTACGAATACGGGTTAGCATGTCTGAAATTGGATCGGTGGTTGTTGAACTCATGTTTGCTCCTTACCAGCTCGACTTCGTTACGCCAGGAATTTCACCCTTACTGGCATGGGCCCGGAAACTAAGACGGCTTAAACCGAACTGGCGCATATACGCTCTGGAACGGCCGGTTTCAATACAGCGGTTAGTGCGGCGGGTCGGACTACTGTTGCGGGGCAGCTTGGCCAAGCCTTCCAGGTCACCGAGTTTTTTGAGCTCGGCGCGCTTGTCGGCGTACTTTTCGATCATCTTAATGCGCTTTAAGTCGCGGGCAATTATAGATTTCTTAGCCATTACAGTATTCCTCCTTCTGCTTCAATTTCTGGCTGGGCGCGGTAGGCCTGGACATGGGCTACTACTCCACCAGCTAATGCTTTACTTATATCGGTCATCAGGCTTGGGTCAGAATGTACGATGTCATGACCGTCCTCTGCCATTCGTTCCAGGTCAGCGTGGGTTGGAGTTGTGATTGTAATAGTTGTACCTTCAGCAGTCATTACTGGTCTTCCTTCTCGAATGGTAAACCAAACTTTTCAAGTAAGGCCCTGGAATGGGCTTTGTCTTTAGCTTGGATGACAAATATTACTTGTAAACCGTGTACGGTGGTGGTTTCCTCGAAGCTTAGTTCGGGAAAGACTGACTGGTCGGTGAAGCCGATGGCGTAGTTGCCTTGGCCGTCAAAAGACTTAGGGCTGACGCCGTGGAAGTCACGGAGTCGTGGTATCACCAGATTGATGACCCGGTCCATGAACTCGTACATCCTATCGGCGCGCAGGGTTACTTTAAGGCCGATCTTGTTGCCTTCACGCAGTTTAAAGCCGGCTATAGAGTTCTTGGCAATTGTTTCAACGGGCTGTTGACCGGTTATTTTACGCAAGGTATTGGCGGCAGCCTCCAGCAGTTTCTTTTCATTGATGGCCCTGCCAAGCCCGGTATTAACTACTATTTTTTCTAGGCGGGGAACCTGGTGGATATTTTGTAGGCCGAGTTCCTTTTGCAACTCTTGCCTTATAACGGTGTTGTATTGGACGCGGAGACGGGCAGCAGTAGCATCAGCTGGCTTTACGCTAGATTTAGCTTCGGTTTTAGCTTTAGTGGCAGTAGGCATTACTTTATCTCCTTTCCGGTAGTCGCGAACACACGGGTCTTATTCTTGTCTTTATCAATAGAGTACTTGATCCGGCTGGGACGCTTTTTGGTAGGTTCGACAATGCCGACTTTACTGACCCAGATAGGCTTGGTAATTTCAACGATGGCTCCCTGGGGATGGGTTTGGTTGGGCTTAACATGCTTCTTGATAATGTTAATACCTTCCACGGTCACCTTGTTCTCCTTAGGATGAGTAGCGGTAATTTTACCGGTTTTACCCTTGTACTTACCGGCGCGCACCATAACAAGGTCGCCTTTTTTAAGGCGGATCTTATATGTCTTACCGGCCATAGCGAGCTTACTCATTTATAGGACCTCCGGGGCCAGTGAAATAATCTTGGCGTAGCCTTGGTCGCGCAGTTCGCGGGGAACCGGGCCAAAGATTCGGGTAGCCCTAGGCAGTTTATCTTCACCGATAATAACGGCGGCGTTATCGTCAAACTTGATGGTAGATCCGTCTTTGCGGCGGATTTGGTTACGCGTCCGTACAATGACAGCCCGGACGACTGACTTCTTCTTAACTTGCCCGGTTGGATTGGCTTGTTTGACGGTGGCGACAATAACATCGCCGACTCCGGCATAGCGCCGGCCGCTGCCGCCGAGTACCCGGATGCACAGAATTTCCTTGGCGCCGCTATTGTCACAGACGCCTAGCCGGGTTTCTTGCTGGATCATTTAGCTACCTCTGGCTCGCTTGCTTCCACGTCAGTCTCTTCTTGCTTGGTCTTAGACGGCTTCTTGCCGGTGTCTTGAGAGTTAACGGCCTCAAGGTTCTCTTCGCGCAACTTTGGCTTTTCGACGATCTCGCTAAGCGTGAACCGCTTGCGGCGGCTGATTGGCCTGGTCTCGTTAATAACGACCTTATCACCGACTTTAGCGGCGTTCTTTTCGTCGTGCGCCATGAACTTAGTTGTCACCATGTACTGTTTGCGGTACAAAGGATGAGTTTTGCGGGTATGAACGGTCACCACGATGGTCTTATCGGTTTTATCTGAACTGACTATGCCGGTAATAGATTTTGCCATTACTTGGCCTCCTTTATGAATGCTTCGCCTAAGACCGTCAGCATGCGGGCCAGGTCTTTACGTTTAGCGCGGATAATACGGACGTTATGCAGCTCGCCGGTGTGCAGCCGCCTTTGCAATTCGGTAATTTCTTCGCGCATGGCGGTAGACTGGGTAGTTAACTCAGCAGTCGATAATTTACGGATTTCAACAATTTTCATAACGTTCAAGCCTCGTCCCTGACTAGGAACTTAGTTTTAACAGGAAGTTTATGGGCGGCCAGGCGCATGGCTTCGCGGGCAGTTTCCTCAGATACGCCCTGCATTTCGAACATGATGGTGCCGGGACGGACTTTAGCTACGTAAAACTCCGGGTTGCCTTTGCCGCTACCCATCTTGACGTCTTGGGGCTTGCGGGTGACAGGAGTGTGCGGGAAGATACGGATCCAGATTTTACCACCACGCTTAATGTAGCGGGTCATGGCTTGACGAGAGGCTTCAATTTGGCGGGCGGTAATGCGCTCCTGGCCTTGGGCTTGCAAAGCGTAGTCGCCGAAAGCCACATGATCACCAGTGGTAGCAACACCGCGGATTCTTCCCTTACGCACCTTGCGGTGCTTTTGACGCTTGGGCATTAACATTTACTGCACCTCACCCTTGTATATCCATACTTTAACGCCAATGATACCGGCCACTGTCTGGGCATTGACCTGGGCGTAGTCTATGTCGGCCCGTAGAGTGTGCAGCGGTACCGAACCGGCCACTTCTTTTTCGCGCCGGGACATTTCCGCACCGTTCAACCGGCCGGCTACTTCAATCCTAACGCCTTTGGCCCCGGCCCGCATAGTGGCGGCAGCCGTCGACTTGATAGCCCGGCGGAAACTCATGCGCCGCTCCAATTGGTGGGCGATGTTTTCAGCGACCAGTTTGGCGTACATGTCGGGCTTTTTAACTTCGTCAATATTGATACGTACCGGTATGCCGTAGATTCTCTCAATGTAGGCCTTAAGTTCGGCAACGCCAGTACCGCCGCGGCCGATGACAACGCCGGCCTTAGCGGTGGCAATCGTCACGGTGACCAAGTTGGGCGTACGGGTTATTTCTACTTTGTTAATAGCGGCCCGGCTGCCAAGTTTAGTCGAAATTAAACGGCGGACTTCCAAATCGTTTTTCAAAAACTTGGCGTAATCTCGCTTGTCGGCAAACCACTTCGAAGTCCAGTCCTTATTGACTTGGAGGCGCATGCTGATAGGGTTAACTTTTTGACCCATTACTTAGCCTCGTCTTTCTTAGCTGGCGCGTCTTTAGTGACCGGCTTCTTAACTTCACGCTTATCGCCGTCAACGACAACCCGGATATGCGATGTCTTGCGCTCAAACGGCAAGGCCCGTCCGTGGGATGCCGGTCGGTAGCGCTTCAGTCTGGTTCCAGGCGTAACGCCAATTTCAGCTATGAACAGGGTGGCCGGCTTATAGCCGTGGTTGTGGTCGGCATTGGCCCGGGCGCTCTTGACTACTTTCTCTACTGCCGTGGCACTGCGCCTAGGGGTATGGCTTAGGATTGTCAGGGCATCTTCCACGCTGCGGCCGCGCACCAGGGCAGCTACAACCGCCACTTTGCGGGGACTGATGCGGATGCCTTTAGCCGTTGCGGTTACTGCCATAACGTTATCCTTGCTTAGCCTTTGCTAATTTACCACCGTGGCTGCGGAACCTACGGGTTGGTGAGAACTCACCTAGTTTGTGGCCGACCATATTTTCGGTAATGAAAACCGGCACGTGCACCTTGCCGTTGTGGACGGCTATGGTCTTGCCGACAAAAGTCGGGGCTATGGTAGAAGAGCGCGCCCAAGTCTTGATAATGCTGCGGTCGTTGTCGGCCAACGCCTCAACCTTCTTAGCCAGCTTGAAGTCAATAAACGGACCTTTTTTCAGTGAACGGCTCATAGTCGTACTCCTTGTACTTCAAGATCGTGTATACCGAACGTGTAGCCCAAGAAGTCGGCGGCCTGGTAGAAGGACGAGGCGCCGTTTTCGGCTACTTTAAGGGCGTCTTGGAAGGCCGACACGGAACCTTGGCCTTCGTTTAACTCGGCGGCGTGGGCCCCAGCGACTCTGGCAAACTCTATTTGTTCGATTTCATGATCATCATCAATCCAATAACCGTCGCTATCCCTCTCGCTAAGGTCCAGGTCAAACCGGGCGGCCCGGACGCCTACACACAGTCCGCTTAAGTGGTCAGGGGTCAGTTGTATAACCGTTGAAACTTTATGGATGGCGCTAGATAAAACAATCGGGTCGGATTGGCCAGTGAAAATATCCACGGCTGCCTTGCCAAACCTTGCACCCTGCCTGACGCGGCGGGTGCGCTCTTCAGATAAGGAGTTTTGTGGTGTACCTAATTCTTGCCAAACATTCATACTCATGGGCTTATTTCCTCTTGCTCGCATGGCGGCTTCTTACGATAAACTGGCTAGTGCTCTTGCGTCGGCGGGTCTTAAAGCCCAAGGTCTTCTGTCCCCATGGGGTCTTGGGTGCCGCACCGTGGTTCTTGCCACCGCCGATACCGTGACGGCCGCCGTCTCCACCGCCGTGGGGGTGGTCAACGGCNNCGTTCATTACTACACCGCGCACTGATGGGCGTACCCCCTTATGACGGCTGCGTCCAGCTTTGCCGAGTTTGATGTTCTGGTGCTGTTCGTTGCCGATAACACCAATCGAAGCCGCACAGTTCTCATTAATAAGGCGGACTTCGCCGCTGGGCAGACGTACCTGGGCATAGCCGTTATCGCGGCCCATAAGCTGCGCGCTGTTGCCGGCGCTGCGGACCATCTGGGCGCCGCCGCCGACTTTTAGCTCTATAGCGTGAATCGTGCTGCCGACCGGTATATTCTTGAGTGGCAGGCGGTTGCCGGGGTCAATACTGACTTCCTGGCCACTAGATATGGTCTGGCCGACTTTCATGCCTTGGGCGGCTAGGACGTAGTGGTAAATGCCGCTGGTTTCCTTAATCCTGGCAATCCGGGCGCTCCGGTTAGGATCGTATTCAATATGCTCAATTTTAGCGCTGACACCGTCGGCCAGCTTAAAGTTGACCAAGCGGTAGAATTGCTTGGCGCCGCCGCCCTGGTGGCGGGTAGTAATACGCCCCTGGTTATTACGGCCGTTGCCGCGGTTTTTGCGGGCCAGTAAGGAACGTAGCGGCTTTTTGGTGGTAATGCCGTCAAAATCCTGGCTGGTCATACCGCGCCGGCCGGGGGTAGTTGGATTGTAAGCTTTAAGTGGCATTACTCTTTATCCTCATCTTCGGCTTTTTTACGCCGGAAACCGCGCCGGGGCGCAGCTTTCTTGGCCTGTTTGTCGGCAGCTTTGTCAAACTTCTCTTGCGTTGCCTGTTCCTTGGCTTCCTCTTCTTCAATGGCCGCGAAGAACGGCAGGCTGTGGCCCTTTTGAAGCGTTACGTAGGCTTTTTTGGTATCGCTACGTTTGCCGGTCGTATTCTTCGTGCGTTGGCTGGCAACAGAAGCTACGCGCTTCCTCTTGCCTAGGACGTTAAGTATGTTGACTTTGGCTACTTTAACTTCGAACTGGGCTTCTATGGCCCGGGCCACACTATGCTTATTAACATTCTCAGGCACGTTTACGACGTAAACGCGCTTCTCACTGAGTTCGTAGGTCTTCTCGCTCAGGCGGGGGCGCAAAGTAATGGTTTTGCTCATTATTTTGCCTCCTTGCCGAGCCAGCCAGTGGTAACCGTGAGGGCGGCCTTGCTAAACACGATACAGTCGGCATTGAGCACGGCATACACGCTTAAGTACTTGGCGCTCACCACCTGGGCATTGGCTAGATTTTGGGCGGCGCGCATAAGTTCAGGTGTTTTTTGCTCGACGACCAGTAGCACGTTGCGTTCAGCCTTAATTTTAGCTAGCAACTTGGCTAGTTCGGCGGTCTTGCCGTTTTTGGAGGCCAGGTCATCAATAACAATTATCTTATTAGCCGTAGACGCCAGACTAAGGGCCTGGCGGACAGCCGTGCGCTTAGCTTTGACGTTTAAGCGCTTAGAGAAATTCTCTTGTCCGGTCGGACCAAACACGATACCGCCGCTGCGCCAGATAGGATTACGGCTGGAACCGAAACGGGCCCGGCCGGTGCCTTTTTGCTTCCAAGGCTTCTTACCGCCGCCGCGGACCAGGCCGCGGGTCTTGGTTACAGCCAGGTTTTGGCGGCTGTTGGCCAGGTAAGCCGTGTAGGCGGACTTTAAAAGCTCGTGATTAGCAACGTCAACGCCGAAGACTGCCTTATCCAGCTTGGCAGGCGTAGTGGCTTTAACGCCGGCAGTGGTGTAGGTTTCAACCGCCATTACTTGGTACCTTTCAAGATAACTACTGACTTTTTCGGGCCAGGTACGGCGCCGGTGACGCCAATAACGCCGAGTTCAGTGTCAACTAAAGCAACTTTCAGGCCGCGGATGGTGACTTGCTCGTGGCCCAGGTGTCCGGCCATGCGGGTACCTTTGAAGATATGCTGGGGGTACATCGAGCCGATAGAGCCGGGACGACGGTAGGAGCCGCCGCCGTGAGTTTTGCGTCCACGGTGGAAGTTATGGCGCCGGATAGTACCGGCCCAGCCCTTGCCCTTGGTGGTGCCGGTAGCTTGGACATTATCGCCGACACTAAAAACGTCGGCTGCTTGGATTTTGCTGCCGACGCTTAGGTTTTCGGGGATCTCGGGGGTACGGAATTCGCGGATAATCTTGGGCATCACCTTGGAGGCTTTGACATGACCGGCGACGCTTTTGCTGAGCTTCTTAGCGGTTTCACTGCCAACTTGGACGGCGGTGTAGCCGTCTTTTTCTTCAGTCTTGTGGGCCAGTACGGTGTGCTCGGCGTATGAAAGCAGGGTAACGGCCTGAACCACGCCATCGTCTGCGATGGTGCTGGTCATGCCGAGTTTGCGGGTTATAAGTGCTTTCATATATATATAGCTGTAATGGTTATTTACGTATCGCGTGTACTAAAGGTTGACAAAAAAATGCTTGGCTGTGAGCGGTTTCTACCTCTGTTATTGGTAGACCTACGAGCACATACCAAGTACAAGTCTTCTTGAGATACCATACTAGAGTAACACGGCCAACTTACCCCTGTCAACCTGTTGCAAATTCTACATTTTTACAATCAGTCTCTACTGAGGGCGAATGTCGGGAAAGTCACCGCGCAGGATATATGAAGAAGTAGTAGGTTCAGGGGTTATTTGGTCACCTCCAATATATTGGTAGCCTACCTGAACCCCAGGCGTGCATCCGTAAGTAGTGAGAACATTCTGGGTCTGGGAACCTATTGGCGTTAGAAAATCTGCTCCATCATCTACACCACCGAACCGTAAGTCTTTTGACTGATCATGGCCCGATACCACAATCAAGTCATTAGGTTGAGATGGGTCAACATAAGCATACGCTGCTGCTGTCGGTATGTGACCATCAACACTCGCACTGCTAGATGAAAATAATGAGCTTGACTGCACGGTAACATCAATGGCGCCCCCTGCCACATCATAGGCTGTGTTTTCTAAGCAACCATTGTTAAAGTTAAATTGATAGTACGAGTTGAAGCCGTTATTAAAAAATCCGCCATTGCTGTCTAAGAGGGCCACCTGCGTGGTTCTTAAGTATTGCATTAAAAATTTACCAACTGGGCTGGCCTTTCGGTAGGTGTTGTCGTAAATAGCCTTAGCCTCGGTCTCGGCTTTAGATTGTGAGCCTACGCCTCCCCCTGAACCAGCGCAACCCGGCGCCAAAAGAGCAATTGCAATCGTGCCGGCAAGCGCTGCACCTTTCTCAATTTTTTGTACAGTCCTATTTTTTGCAGTTTCTAAAAGATTTGGCTGTGGCATATATCATTACTCCGCTATTAACTTCATGGTGTATGTTAGCAAAGAAAAAATAGCTAACCAAAAGCATTACTAGAATATGATGACAGTCAGATGGTGGTTACATCTTGATTTCGACGTCGCAGCCGGCCGGCAAAGACAGGTTCATGAGGCTATCGATAGTTTTCGGGGTTGGCTCAAAAACGTCAATCAGGCGCTTATGTATACGCATCTCAAACTGTTCCCGTCCTTTTTTATAGACGTGGGGGCTCTTGACTACTGTAAAAGTGCTTTTTCGAGTCGGCAACGGAATTGGTCCGGCCAGAGTGGCGCCGGTGCGCAAGGCCGTGTCAATAATCTGTTTGGAAGCTTGGTCAATGACTTTATGGTCATAAGCTTTAAGACGGATCCGGATCCGCTGTTTGGTGTCTGGCTTGATGGCGTCTGCCATAAGGTGGTGTTCCTTTCTAGCCCGCTTGGGGCTAGTTCGCTGTAACATCAATCTATTTTTCAAGAATGACTTTTAGTCAGCAGTTAGTTATTGCTAGAGACGATTCTAACAGATTAGTTGTCGCAAAGCAAAGTTATTGAAGATGTGATTAAAGGGGCGGCAGTTGGCTGGCACTAACAGCGGCGTTTTCATGAGCTACCTCATAAAGCCGCTCTTGCCTGGCCGGGTTAGGGTCAATGTGGCCGTCGCCCAGTCCGCGTGCGTCATCTTCAACAGCCTCCGCATCAACACCTTGAACGTACTCTGGGTCATGCAGCACCAAATCTGTAAAAAATGCTTCTACATCCTGAGGTGTGCCTGGAGAGGACAATCTATCTAAGCTTCTCTCTGCACCATGTGAAGACATTTATCTTTTACCTTTTGCTACTTTATGACTTTCGTCACGACTCCAGCACCAACAGTACGGCCGCCTTCACGGATGGCGANNGCTTTAAAAGTAATAGTGTCGCCGGGCATAACCATTTCCTTATCGGCTGGCAGCTCAACTTCGCCGGTTACATCTGTAGTTCTGAAGTAGAACTGTGGCTTGTAGCCCTTAAAGAACGGTGTGTGGCGGCCGCCTTCTTCTTTGGTCAAAATGTAGACTTCACTGTCAAACTCGGTGTGAGGTGTAATGGTACCTGGCTTAGCCAAAACTTGGCCGCGCTCGATGTCATCACGTTCAATGCCACGGAGCAGGATACCGGCGTTGTCGCCAGCCTGACCTTGGTCAAGACTCTTTTTGAAGGCTTCAATGCCGGTTACGACGCTCTTTCTAGTGTCGCGGATACCGACAATCTCAACATCATCGTTAACTTTTACAATACCGGTCTCAATACGGCCGGTAGCAACTGTACCGCGACCCTTTATTGAAAAGATGTCTTCAATCGGCATTAGGAAAGGCTTGTCTAGCTCGCGTTTTGGTTCCGGGATTGAATCGTCCATTGCTTTAACTAGCTCCATGATGGCATCTTCGCTCTCAGCATCGCCCTCCAGGGCCTTGGTGGCAGAACCACGGATAATTGGGGCGTCCTTATCGTAGCCGTTCTTTTCAAGCAGTTCGCGGATTTCTTCTTCTACTAGGTCAACCAGTTCTGGGTCGGCCAGGTCCATCTTGTTCAGAAAGACTAGGATATAAGGTACACCGACTTGGCGGGCCAGCAGTACGTGTTCACGGGTCTGTGGCAACGGACCATCGTTGGCCGCCACAACCAAAATGGCACCGTCGATTTGGGCGGCACCGGTAATCATGTTCTNNTGGCGCCGTCCATCTGAGCGGCACCGGTAATCATGTTCTTAACGTAGTCAGCGTGGCCCGGCATGTCGACATGGGCGTAGTGGCGCTTTTCGCTCTCATATTCCTGGTGGGAAGTGGCGATGGTAATACCGCGGGCCTTTTCCTCGGGTGCATTGTCAATCTGGTCGTAAGCTACTGGCTTATTGACTGAGCTAGGCAGTTTCTTCGCAAGAACGGCTGTAATAGCCGCGGTTAGGGTTGTTTTACCATGGTCAACGTGTCCCATGGTGCCAACATTGACATGCGGCTTTGTCCGGTCAAACTTATCTGCCATAGAGAGGTGCTCCTTTTCATTATTTGCTTAGGCTGATGATTAGTATATACATGCAAGCAACAACTCGCACGAGTTACTCCCGTAGAGTATAGAGAATCTTGGTTTATTTGTCAAAACAAACAAAGCATGACCATCGCTTCATAGCAAGTACAACGGAATTAGGTCTGTAATAGCGTAAAAATGAGGAGTCAGTAACCGTTAGCTCAGTCAATATCGATTTGATATCTGGGGTCATAGTCTTCTGGCTCGGGCAGTTTGGCGCCATTGACATGTTGCACAAACTTGGCTTTGGGATCTTTCAGGAAATCTACGAAGCGTGTCCCATCACGGCTACCATTAGTCCATTCGTCTAAGTCATTAGGCCATACCCAAACCCCGAATGGAAAATCACCAGGGCTTCCGCTTTGGGCGGCCCGGTAAGGCTGATACATCGTGCTCACCACTCTGCCGGCGGCTTCTCTTGGGTAGTTTGGCAGGCCTGACATACCGGTTACGTATAGTCTTGGCAGCTTTTTGTCATCGCCCTTGTATCTTTCATCTTCGTTTGAACGCGTAACATTATTAGGATTCAGGCTGCCTTTCAGAGTTGTCCCGTCAGGCTTGGTAATTAGAGAGCTGTCGAGCATAGATATAAACTCGGTGGCTTGGGCACCAAAGAGAATCCTACTTCCCAAAAGATGAGCTAGTCCGTCGGCGCTGGTCCTTAGGATATCTGCAGCGCCTAACTCTTCGTCTGACACCTTGCCTTCTATGAGCGCGTTTTCCAGGCCTTTGTCAATAAGTCTTTCAGCTCGGTAAACTCCGTTTATAGCCAGGTGACCCTCAGTAAACAAGCCACGTATAGCGTCCAGCTCCTCATTGAGACCATCCACTGCTTCAGCACTCAAATCACGTCCCGTAGTTGGTATTGCCAATGCTTCAACCACTCTGACCTCCGTAAGTTTACTTATATGGTCATCATATGCTTTTTCGTGATAATTGCAAGCAGTAGCAATTTTGTGCAAATTATCAAACGTGTCTTAACTAAGAACTTGTTTTAACCGCTGCACGATGGTTTTATAAAGGGCGGTCTTTGAGCTTCAGCAAAAAGCCGATGTAGCTGAATAGCAAGTGCATACCGAACCAGATGAGTAGGATTAGGCCGTAGTCCACGGCCGGCAGGCGGACGTATACGGCCGATAGTAGCGTGCCGCCAATGACGAAATCCAGCTGGTCGAACGGAAACCACGTGTGTCCGGCGGCGATACTAAACTGCCGTTTCAAGAAGCTTTCGATGGCATCGCCCATCAGAGCGCCAACACCGAGGGCCGCGCCGAGTGCCACAAATGAAAGACTGCCGTAGTTAAGCGGCGCGGCGATGCTTTGGGCCCACCCATAGTGATGAAAAGCCAAGGTCTGCAGCCAGACGATGAGCACGCCTATAGCCAGGCCGGCGATCAGTCCCCGCCAGGTCTTGTGTTCGCCGAATATGCGTTTGCCTCTGAACGACAGCCCAAAGTCCATTGGCAGGTTCAGGTTGCGCAGGCCAGGCAGATGGGCAGCAATTATGGGGGTGGCGTTAGCAAAGCCACCCGGCATGAAGAACCACAGGGCAAATAGTATGTCGTGGCTCATGCCGCCCGGGCTTTTTCGGAGCGCGCCAGGCTGGGCTGCCTAAGCGCCATGATACCGGCAAATCTATTGGAGCGCCCGATCTGATTATTACGAAGCGCATCGACGACATCATCCATGTCGTTGACGTCAGGCATGCGGCCAATGCTGGTGTGCGACCGGCCGACGCCTGGTGGCCCGTGAGTATCACCGTTGCTAACCATTGGTAGGTCGAACTCAGATGCAAAGAATCTAGCCCAAAAGCCGTACCAGCATTTAAATACGTCGCGTCCGTTATTAACTTCAACTACATCAATACCCGCTTCTTCATGTACTTCCCGGGCTACCCGACCGGATAGGCCATTCTTATGAAAAGGGTGCTGGAACATTACTTTACCCCCTTGGGCGTGGATGGCCTGGGCTGTTTCAACAGCCGGCATATGTTTTTCTATAGGACTGGTAACCCCCAGGCCCACCAGTTCACCGTCGGCGGTAGTTACCTCGACGCCGGCAATTATGTTCAAGGGATGGCGTTCTTTAAGCCGCAGGGCGTTTTCGATTATATCGTGATCGGTGATGGCAATAATGTCGAGGGTGCCGCGTTCAAGAAACCGGTCAACATATTGTTCGGTTGTACGCCCGTCAGGCGAGGCGTCAGTGTGAAAATGAAGGTCAACAGTTACCGGGCTAAATTCGGGTGCACTCATTAGAAGAACCTTGTCTTATATACAAACTATACAAACGATTTTACCACTAAATGCGTAAGCCGCCATCGTGTTATGGTAGATAAGGATAAAAAAATATGAAACTACACCGGGCCACACGATCAGATTGGAGTGAGGTAGCACCCGTTCAGCGTAACATCTGGCAGCGCTGGGCAGCTGGCAGCCACGGCGTGTTGACGCCAGGTAATATAGTCAGTCTTATAGGCGTGGTACTGGTCGTAAGTGGATTGTACGATCTAAGTCATGGCCAGCTTATCGGTGGCACAGCCTTTCTGCTTNNTTCTGCTTATTGGCCGGTTGGCCGATATACTCGACGGACTGGTTGCCGACTACACCAAGACTAAAAGCCCGCTTGGCGAAGCCGTTGACGCCACCGTTGATAAAATCCTGATTGTCGCCACGCTGTTCGTACTAATTGACAAGCAGCTGTTGCCGCTCTTGGTTGGCGTTATTATGGCCGTCCATGCCGTTTATGCCATAGGGGTGTCTAGCGTTGCCCGTAAATTACGCGTTCACCTGCACCCGTCACGCGCCGGCAAACTGGGCGCCCTGTTCGAATGGACATGTGTCGGTTTGTACCTGTTCGGCGATATCTTGAATCACTTGCATCACAGCACGACTCTGGTGCGCGGCGCAGCGTTTATTTGCTTCGCAGCCTTTGCTGTTACAGCTGTCATGAGCAGCCTGAACTACACACGGACTGCCTACTATAAGCGGACTATGAACTAATGAGCAGCCAGAAAATAGCGTTTGAGCGCTGCGTAGTGGTGGTCAACCCGACCAGCACTAACTTTAACCGCGGGCAGCACGAGATCAAGCAACTAGCCAGCTTGTTCTCAGAAGGCAACCTCGACATCATTGAAGTAAGTAATAATGACTATTCGCGTCCCAGCTGGCTGATTACCCGCTTAAATGCTGCCATTGATAAAAATACGCTGCTGGCAGTGGCCGGCGGCGACGGCACGGTCAACCTGATAGTCGATACCATCCTAAGAAGCTCGGAAGTGTCAGACACGGTCGCTAAAGCCGTTATTTTACCGTTGTGGGCGGGCAATGCCAACGACTTGGCCCATATGGCCAATGGTAACCCGCCGGCTTCCATGGAGTCGCTTCTTAAAAACGCTGACATAGCCACTGTTTATCCGTTGGCCGTAACCACCAAACACCGGTCCAAGACCACTACCAGGCTGGCCGTCTGCTACGTCAGTATTGGAGCCTCGGCCTACGTGTCGGCCCGTATAAACCACCCATCGTATCGGCGCCGGCGCCTATACCGATTGCCGGGCGGTCGCAATTTAACGGATATGGCCACCGTAACTCGGGCCTTTATCTGGGCTGCGACGTTTGAAAGCATTATTGAGGGGCAAAGCCGCCGGATTTATGACATTGTTATGATTAATGGTTCGCGCATGGCCAAAGTCAGCCGAATACCGGTTAAACTTACCGACAAGAATTTCTATGAGATGCTGGTGGTGCGTAAGCACCCTTTGATTTTGTCTTACCTGGTACAAATTCTCCGCGGTCTTTCCATTGAGCGGCAGACCCACACCGCGCGCGAACTGACCGTCAACGAAACAACCTGGGCCCAGGTTGATGGCGAGGCTCTTAGAATACCGGGCCAGACTGATGTTGTCGTGCGCCATTATGACCAGCCGTTTTATCTATTGAGTACCAAACTAGCTAGTTCCTGAAAACGCCTTACTCAGTGGTTTGACTATATGGCGCTTCAGTAAGATCCTGCATAGCACCCAGGTGTTTTCTAACGCGCCTGATCGCCTGGTGCTTGGCCAAGCTTATCCTAGGCCTTTGCAGGGCAAACTCTACTTCCAGGGGGTTTTTGGGGGCTTTTACTTCCCTCATGAGCAATATATCACTGCCGACAAAGCCGAGAACGACGGTAGTATTAGGCCTGGCGGCACCCAGGCGTGTCAGCGGGGCAACCGAGACATAGGCGTGGCGGCGCTCGGCGTCATGCACCGGTTTTTCGGCTACTTTATGGGCGCTGAATACAATGAACTGTTCATCAAGTTCAAATGAAATTTGCGGTTCGTCGAAAACTTCTACACCCTCGGGTAGACGTTCTATCTCAGGTGTAGGCCGCTTGAGGTTCCGCCACTCCATACGCTCTACTTAGAGTTTTTGGCTATTATCGCTTCGGCGACGTTATTAGGTACGTCTGCGTAATGATCGAGTTCCATGGACGAACTGGCCCTACCCTGGGTGTTGCTGCGCAGCGTGGTGGTATAGCCGAACAACTCGCCAAGCGGCACGAAAGCCGTGATTTCTTTAATGCCGGAGCTTAAGTCTTCCATACTTTCAATCCGTCCGCGTTTGCTATTCAGATCGCCGATAACCTCGCCCATGAAATCTTCTGGTGTGACGACAACGACTTTCATAATTGGCTCGAGTAATACCGGGTTGGCTTTTTTAACGCCGTCTTGGAAAGCGATCGATCCGGCGATCTTAAAGGCCATTTCGCTGGAGTCAACCTCGTGGTAGGAACCGTCATACAGCTCGGCTTTGATATCGACGACTGGGTAACCGGCAATGACGCCATTATTCATGGCTTCTTTAATGCCTTCTTGGACCGGTTTGATGTACTCACCGGGGACAACACCGCCCTTGATGGAGTTAACAAACTCAAAACCTGCGCCAGGCTCGTTTTGGCTAAGGCGGAGCCAGACGTCACCGTACTGGCCGCGGCCGCCTGATTGACGGATAAACTTACCCTGGACTTCAACGCCGTCTTTGCGGATGGTTTCACGGTAGGCAACTTGCGGCTGGCCGATGTTGGCTTCGACGGTGAACTCCCGTTTCATGCGGTCGACTATGATCTCGAGGTGGAGCTCGCCCATACCGCTGATGATGGTCTGGCCGGTCTCGTCATTGACGTTAATCCTGAAGGTCGGGTCTTCTTCGGCTAGGCGTTGCATGGCCAGGCTCATCTTTTCTTGGTCGGCTTTGGTCTTCGGCTCAATGGCGATCGATACCGGGGGTTCCGGGAAGGTGATGCTCTCGAGGACAATCGGATGAGCGGTATCACACAAGGTATTACCGGTGGTGGTGCCTTTGAGGCCAACAATGGCGGCAATATCCCCGGCCGTTACTTCGGCTACGTCTTCTCGCTTATCGGCTTGCATCCGGACAATCCGGCCAACACGCTCTCTTTCCCCGGTGGAACTGTTTAGGATGTAACTGCCGGCCGTTATCTTACCGGAGTAGACCCTAAAGTAAGCCAGCTTACCGACAAAGGGATCGGTGGCAATCTTGAAAGCCAGAGCCGAAAACGGCTCGGTTTCGCTGGGTTTCCGTTCAATTTCGTCACCGCTCTTGGGATTTACGCCCCAGGTAGAGCTACGGTCCAAGGGGGTGGGCAGCAGTTCGGTTACGGCATCCAGCACTTTCTCAACGATTACGCCACGGCCATCGCCGCCGGTAACTGCAAAGAACTTGCCAGTAAGTACGGCACTGCGGATAGCCTGTTTGATTTCATCAGTAGTGAGTCCTTCTTCTCCAACTTCAAAGTACTTCTCCAAAATTGCTTCGTCTTCAGCCACGGCATTCTCAACTAAGAGCGAGCGGTACTTCTTGGCTTTATCGAGCATATCTTCGGGTATTTCGCCTTCAACCAGCTCGTGGTCGGTAAACTCTTTGTAGCTATAAGCCTTCATGGCTACCAGGTCTATAACGCCGCTGATGCTCTGCTCGAAACCGATAGGCAGATGGATAGGAAAGGCCCGCTTGTTAAGCCGGTTATGTATAGAGTCGAGGGACTTATAGAAATCGCCGCCGGTCTGGTTGATCTTATTAATAAAGCAGATACGCGGTACTTTGTACTTGTCGGCTTGGCGCCATACGGTCTCAGACTGGGATTCAACTCCCATTTTGCCGTCGAAGACAACTACGGCCCCGTCAAGAACCCGCAGGCTGCGCTCGACTTCAACCGTAAAGTCGATGTGCCCGGGCGTGTCGATAATATTAATCTGGTGGTTTTTCCAGTAGCAGGTGACGGCGGCCGAAACGATAGTAATACCTCGCTCGCGCTCTTGGGCCATCCAGTCGGTAGTGGTTTCGCCTTCATGTACGGCCCCGATTTTGTGCTTTAAGCCGGTACGATAAAGAATACCCTCGGTTGTCGTGGTCTTGCCGGCGTCAATATGGGCAATGATGCCTATATTGCGTATCTTATCTATTGGAGTTTTCTTGAGTGCCATAATTTTTTAGAGTTACTTATACTTTCTTTAAATAAATGTACTTATTGCTGAATGTTACCCAGGCCTCTAAAGGCCAAATCACCGGCAAGGTCTTCAACATCCTCGATGAAGCCGCGGAACCGAGCATAGCCAATTACTGCTATGCCGGCAGCATTGCCGAGATTTTCTCTAAGCTCAGGCCGTTGTATGTCATCAATTTTCTGAAAGGCCCGGTTCCCTAAACGGAGCCCGAATGACAGTTCCTGCTCATCTTCGGCAGTACCTACCATGGCGTCAATATGTTCTATGGCCCCGTCTGCAACGGCATAGCTGCTTAAAACCACTATGCCTGCCAGGCTAACAGGTAGGTGCTTACTGTGTAAAATACCTGTAAAAAAATCACCGTTCAAAAATCTCTCTACGGCGTTCGGTTGTTCCGTTCCCGCGTCATATGTAGCGTCTTCAATCTGCGTCATGGCTTTATTTTAGGTCCTGGCGAAGTGGGCAAAGGCGCGGTTGGCGTCAGCCATTTTATGTACATCTTCCCGCTTTTTAACGGCGGAACCCTGGCCATTGTAGGCATCGGCTAGCTCTAACGCGATACGGTCTTGCATGCTCATGCCTTTGCGGGCCCGGCAGGCTTGGACGAACCACATGGTTGTCAGGTGCTGCTGGCGCTGGCCTTTTACCTCAAATGGTATTTGGTAGTTGGCACCACCGACCCGGCGGGAACGGGTCTCGACGTGCGGTTGGATGTTCTTAAAGGCCTGCTCAAAAATCTCCAGCGGGTTGTCTACCTTCAGTTTTTTAGCAGCCTTTTCCATGCCGCCGTAGACCAGTCGTTCGGCAATTTGTTTCTTGCCGTTAAGCATGACACGGTTGATAAGCCGTTGTATGGCTACGCTGTTGTACATGCGGTCCGGCTGGATGTCCCGGATCAGGGATTTAGTCTTCTTACGAGGCATTTAGGACTCCTTGGCTGGATTCGGTGAGCTTAATTACATACATGGGCGCTAGCTTTCTTCCTCCGAAGTTAAATCTCGGCACTAGGCCGCCGGCGTATGGCATACCGCTGCCTTCTTCCATGACGTGCAGTACGGGCGGTTCGGCTATATCAGCCAGTAATTGGCTAAGCGGACCGAAGATTGTGTCACGTGTAGCTACTGAAACATTGTCCTGTGCCACGTCTAAGCAAGCTTCTGAGCCGGACATCTTATTTGCTGCCTTTCTTGGTGCCGTATTTGGAGCGGCCTTGCTTGCGGTCATTTACACCTTGAAGGTCCAGTGAACCGCGAACAATATGATAACGCACACCAGGCAAGTCCTTGACCCGGCCGCCTCTAACCAGCACCACGGCGTGTTCCTGCAAGTTGTGGCCTTCGCCGCCTATGTAAGCCCAAACCTCGTAACCGTTGCTCAAGCGTACGCGGGCAACTTTTCTAAGGGCCGAGTTCGGTTTTTTAGGCGTTTTGGTAGTAACTTTGACGCAGACGCCACGCTTAAAAGGCGCCGGCTTCTCGTAGTTGCGGGTTTTCAGGTTATTGGTAACGCGTTGCAAGGCCGGTGATTTGGTCTTGCCGCTCGTTTTGCTGCGCGGCTTGCGCACCAGCTGATTAATTGTGGGCATTCACTCTCCTTAAATTGCAATCTGCTGCAGCTCGTGAGCATGCCAACTCCCGGGGCTCGGATTGCTTATCTAATATATAGCTATAGTCCTATACTAACAGATTCGCGGCGCTAGATCAACCAACTTTTTAGCCTAGTCGACAAGAGCCGGCTCATCGTTTTCCAAGGCTGATTCCAGGGCATCGCCGTTCTCATCCTTGGCACCTGTACCAACCGGGATCTTCCGACCCAGGATAACGTTTTCTTTCAGACCGTAAAGCTTGTCGACCTTACCGCTGGTGGCAGCGGCGATCAGCACGCGGGTAGTATCTTGGAAAGAGGCGGCGCTTAGGAAGGAGTCGGTGCTCAGGCTGGCTTTGGTAATGCCGAGCAGCAACTGGTTGTACTTGCTGGGGCTTTTCTTGTTGCTGACTAGAGCTTCGTTGGCTTCAACGACCGCCAGCTTTGAAACGATATCGCCGGTAACAAATTCGCTATCGCCGGCTTCCTCAATCTGAACCCGGCTGAACATCTGGCGAACGATGATCTCGAGGTGCTTATCGGCTACGTTCTGGCCTTGGGCGGCAAAGATTTTCAGGATCTCGTTCATGATGTAGCGCTGGGTCGATTCGACACCCTGCAGATCTATTAGGTCATGCAGATTTATTGAACCGTTGGTGAGTCTTTGGCCGCTGACGACTGCTTGGCCGTCTTTGACTTGCAATTGCTTGAAGCCAGGTATTTCGTAACGGACAACGCTTTGGGCGGTCGGCGTAATGACCACGGCCTTCTTGGTAACGTGGGCTTTGCCGGCCATCGGTGCAATCAGGGGTTCTGAGGCATCCTCCAGGGCAGCAACTACATCACCGGCTAAGACATCGGTGCCGGAAGCAATAGCGGCTTTTCGCTCGCCAAGTTTTAGTTCGACCTTCTCTTTGTCATCGGCTGTAATTTGGACGACGTAATGGTCGCCCTCTTCCCAGGTATTGGCAACGCCTGAGATAGCCGTAAGGTAAGCCTGGCCTTTCGGCGTACGGACTTCAAACAGCTCCTCAACCCTAGACAGTCCCTGGGCGCTGCTGTCGGCAATAACGCCGCCGGAACGGTGCTTGGAGTCCAGCGACAGCTGGGTGCCAAGCTCACCAATACTCTGGGCGGCTATCACGCCGATGGGGTGGTGGTCGACAACCGGATTGCCGGTGGCCGGATCAACGCCATACGACTGTTGGGAGACGCCACGGACATTAGTACAACTTAAGGCGCTCATGATCTTGACGCCGTCGAGGCTGGCATCAGCTTCAATGGCTTCGGCGATGTCGGTGGTTATGAGAACACCCTTCTTGACAATTCCCTTGATAGTCTCAGCCGCAAACCGGCCAACCAGGCGGTTGGCATACGGTACGCCGATAAACTCAGCGTCGGCTCGCAACATGGCAAATCCAGGATCAACGGTATTGTCCTCCAGAGTAAAGACGTCTTGGGATACGTCAACCAGACGACGGGTCAGATAGCCGGCGTCGGCGGTCTTAAGGGCAATGTCGATCAGGGCTTTACGGGTACCCCTGGTACCGGTGAAGTATTCTAGAGGGTTAAGGCCGGCAATGTAACCGGACTTAATCGGCAGTTCAATGACGTTTCCACCGGCGTCTTGCAGTACACCCAGCATACCAACGGCGTTGTTGAGCTGCGAGATGTTACCACGTGCACCGGAGTTAATGGCAATTGCCATCGAAGAATCCTGGCCGACCATCTGCTCAGTAAGCATTTCCTGGACGCGCGTACCGACTTTGGTCCAGTTGTCTACGGTTAAACGGTGCCGTTCGTCATCGGTAATGAAGCCTTCTTCATACTGGCCGGCTATGGCTACGGTGCGGGTTTCGCCCTCGTCAATGACACTTTTCATGCCTTTAATAGGGGCAAAGTCGCCCATGCCCATAGATAGTCCACTCCTTGTGGCGTAGTAGAAGCCTAAATCTTTAAGATCGTCGGCGATCTCCGCCGTTTTTTCCTGGCCGTACTGGGCATAGACCATGGCCATTACTTTTTGCAGGCGCTTCTTAGTCATAGTCTCGTCTTGCAGCGGGAAGTCTTCTGGGAATATCTCGTTAAACAGCAAGCGTCCAAGCGTCGTAGTGCGCTTAACGCCCCTAAACGGCACTATGATGTGGTCTTGCAACTGCAACACATTATCGTCCAAGGCCATCAAAGCTTCGTTGATAGAAGAGTAGGCAACCGCTTCTTTGGATGCACCGGGCCGTTCGTACGTTAGGTAGTAACAACCGAGGACGATGTCTTGTTCAATGTGCAGGATCGGCGAACCGTCAGCCGGCTTAAGCAGGTTGCGGTTGGCAGCCATAATGTTCCGGGCTTCAGCCTGGGCCTTGTCGCTAAGCGGCAAGTGGACGGCCATCTGGTCACCGTCAAAGTCGGCGTTAAAGCCTTTACATACCAGCGGGTGCAGCTGGATGGCACGACCCTCAATTAGTACCGGCTGGAAGGCTTGGATACTTAGGCGGTGCAGACTTGGGGCGCGGTTTAATAGCACGTACTTGCCTTTAATGACCTCGTCCAGGGCGTCCCAGACAACCGTTTCGCCCATTTCGATCAGGCGGCTGGCGCTGCGGATATTGTGGGCTTGCTCGCGGACGATAAGCTCGCCTATTACAAACGGCTTAAATAGTTCCAGGGCCATCATTTTCGGCAGGCCGCACTGGTTAATCTTAAGTTCCGGGCCAGCCACAATGACTGAACGGCCGGAGTAGTCAACCCGCTTACCAAGCAAGTTTTGGCGGAAACGGCCTTGTTTGCCCTTTAACATGTCGCTTAAACTCTTCAAGCGGCGGCGTTGGCCGGTGGCAGCAACTGCCCGGCCGCTGCGTGCGCTATTGTTGTCAATTAAAGCGTCAACGGCTTCCTGGAGCATGCGCTGCTCATTGCGGCGGATAACTTCGGGGGCATGCAGGTCAATCAGCTTTTTCAAACGGTTATTACGGTTAATAACTCGGCGGTATAGGTCGTTTAAGTCACTGGTGGCAAACCGGCCACCGGTTAGTTGGACCATCGGCCGAAGGTCAGGAGGAATGACGGGCAGGACGGATAGGCACATGCTGCTTGGCTTAATTCCGGCCCGGTCCATGCTCTCCAAGAGGCGCAGGCGCTTCATCAGCTTCTTGCGGCGTTGGCCCTTAGCGTCCTCGGCCTCGTGGCTTAGGTCGGCAATCAGTTCTTTTAGGTCGATTTCGGTTAGTAAGTCGCGGAGTGCGGCGCCGCCCATGCCTACGGTAATCAGGCTGCGCAGGTTACTTGGCAAATTGCGGTAATCGGTTTCATTCATTAGGTGCAGTTTTTCAAGCGCACTTAGCTGGTCACGGAAGGCTTCGAACTCGTGGGTGACTTCTTCCAGCTCTTTGGTCTGCATTTCGGCCAAAGCCTTAACGTTGGCGGATTCAGCAGCGGCTTCCTTTTCGTAGCGCAAACGGACAGCTTCTTTGGCAGCCGCGAATTCAGCTTCTTTATCTACCAGCAACTGGTCGCGCTTGGCGGTGTTGACTGACTTGATGATATAGCTGGCAAAATAGGCTACGCGCTCCAGGTTTTTAACTGTCATGCCAAGTAACAGTCCCATGGCGCTTGGCGTGCCGCGCAGGAACCAAATGTGCGAGACCGGCACGGCCAGATTAATGTGGCCCATGCGTTCGCGGCGGACTATCGAACGCGTGACTAGCTCGCCGTTTTTGTCGACGGCGGCTTCGCGGGAACGGACACCCTTGTATTTGGCATCGTGGGGGTTAATGTCCTTAACCGGCCCGAAAATACGTTCACAGAACAAGCCGTCTCGTTCTGGCTTCTGAGTACGGTAGTTAATAGTCTCCGGCTTGGTTACCTCGCCGTAGCTCCAATCTAAAATATCGCTGGGGCTGGCCACTGCCAGCCGCACGGCGTCAAAATCTGCAATGTCGGTCGCGTTAGGGGTATAGCGTTGCGGTATCATATCTTAAGCCTCCTTCCCTTCTTGTTTGTCTGCGGCTGTATCCTCGTCAGCATTGACTAGGGCAAGATCGCCCGAGTCACTGGCAGCAGACGTTACTTCGTCGTTAACATCAATTATTGAAAAGTCACCGTCGCCAAGAGTTGCTTCCTCGGTAACGTCAATGTCGGAAATAGTCGGCTGCGGCACGGCAACATCGGCCGGGTGCGTAGCTTCTTCATGGATGTTAATAGCCAGTACTTCCTCAGCGTCAACCACTTTGTCAGAATGCACCAGGTCGACTTTGAGGCCTAGTCCTTGCAATTCTTTAACCAGGACATTGAAGCTTTCCGGAATCTTAGGACCGACAATTTCAGTCTTCTTAATGATCGACTCGTAAGCCTTGCTCCGGCCGTAGACGTCATCGGATTTGATAGTCAGCATTTCCTGCAAGCTGTTGGCAGCGCCGTAAGCTTCCAGGGCCCAGACTTCCATCTCGCCGAACCGTTGTCCCCCGTTTTGGGCTTTGCCGCCCAGCGGCTGCTGGGTAACCATTGTGTAAGGACCGGTAGAACGGGCGTGGATCTTATCGGCTACCATGTGGTTCAGCTTAATCATGTACATGCTGCCGACCGTGGTGCGCTCACTGAAGGCTTCACCAGTCCGGCCGTCAAATAGCTGTTGTTTGCCGTCTTCCGGCAGTTTGGCTTGTTTGAGTAGCTCATGGATCTTGTCTACCGATACGCCATTGAATGACGGGCTGACTACTTTCATGCCTAGGGCCCGGGCAGCCATGCCAAGGTGGGTTTCAAACAGCTGGCCGACGTTCATTCTACTTGGTACGCCCAGCGGGTTCAAGACGATTTCAACGGGGGTGCCATCGGCCATAAACGGCATGTCTTCAATTGGCAGGATTCGGGCAATAACGCCCTTGTTACCGTGACGTCCACCGAGCTTGTCGCCGACGGCAATCTTGCGCATCTGGGCCACGAAGACCTGGATTTGCATAATAACACCGGCTTTAAGTTCATGGCCGTTTTCGCGGCTGAATACCTTAACTCCCACGACCTTGCCGTGTTTGCCGTTACTCATGCGCTGGGAGGTGTCACGGACTTCTTTGGCTTTCTCGCCGAAGATAGCACGCAGCAGGCGTTCCTCGCTGCTTAGTTCCTGTTCGCCTTTTGGCGTAATTTTACCGACTAGGATGTCGCCGGGACGGACTTCGGCGCCGATGCGCACGNNATGGCGAAGCGTTTCCTCGGAGACATTCGGAATGTCGCTAGTTACAATTTCCGGGCCAAGCTTGGTCTCGCGGACTTCGATCATGAAATCGACAATGTGTACGCTTGTCAGGGTATCGTCTTCCACCAGCTTGCGGCTGATGATGATGGCATCCTCGAAGTTATAGCCGGCCCAAGGCATAAAGGCCGTAATAAGGTCTTTGCCAAGTGCCAACTCGCCGTCGGCAATCGACATGCCTTCTATAAGAACGTCGCCGCTCTTGACGTGATCACCGGTGCTGACGACAACTTTCTGGTTGATGGAGGTGCCCTCGTTGCTGCGTACGAAACGTTGCGGTTCGTAGGTTACTTGGCCGCCCTTGTACTTAACTACCACTTGGCTGGCGGTAGCGCTAACTACTTCACCGGTATCCTCAGCCAGGATAACCTGGCCGGTGTTGCGGGCGGCAGCGGCTTCCAAACCGGTGCCGACGATCGGGCTGGAAGGCTGGATTAACGGTACGGCCTGGCGCTGCTGGTTACTACCCATTAGCGAGCGATAGACGTAGTTCTTTTCAATAAATGGAATTAGGCCGGCGCTGGAGCCAATAATCTGGTTGCGGGCGGCGTCAATGTGGGTCACGTCGTTAGCGTCAACTTCTCCGGACTGCAGGCGGTACCTCGCACTGACACGCTCAGCGGCAAAGTAACCATTATCGTTAATTTCGTTACCACCGCCGGCAACTATGGCCGAGCCTTCTTCATAGGCATCAAGGTAAACGACTTTAGCGGTAACCTTAGCCTTGACCGGCCAGGTGACTCGCGTGGTAATTTTAGCCAGTTTGGCGGCCATAGGAGCAGTAATCGTAGTGCCGCTCTTAATTATGACTTTGCCTTTGTCGTCGATCAGGTCTTCGCGGGTAATATGGCCGACGCTTTCTTTGGCGCTGGCGGCATTAACAACCTTGCGGTAAGGANNGTGTTTCAATAAAGCCATAGTCGTTAACCCGGGCATAGTTAGCCAGGTTCAATACCAAGCCGATGTTGGCGCCTTCCGGGGTTTCGACGGCGCAGATGCGGCCGTAGTGGGTGGCGTGGGCGTCACGGACTTCAAAGCCGGCCCTCTCGCGGCTAAGGCCGCCGGGTCCCATCGAGCTAAGACGGCGTTTGTGGGCCAGCTCGCTGAGCGGGTTAATCTGGTCCATGAACTGGCTAAGCTGGGAGCTCGCAAAGAATTCACGTACGGCAGCAACGATCGGCCGGGCGTTAATAAGCTGGCCGGGGCCAACCGTTTCAATTTCACTCATGCTCATGCGGTCTTTAGTATTACGCTCCATGCGCAGCAAGCCAATGCGGAACTGGCGCTGGACAAGTTCGCCGACTAACTTAACCCGGCGGTTGGCCAGGCTGTCGATGTCGTCGGCTGGTTCCTGGGTGTTGTTGAGGCGGATAATTTCGGCTACGATTGCTTCGATGTCCTCTAGGCGCATCACCCGGTTTTCCAGGGTGTTGGCAACATCAAGGTCAAGACGTTTGTTGATCTTGTAGCGGCCGACTCTACTGAAGTCAAAACGCTTGTAGTTATAGAACATGTTTTCGATTAGCGACTTGGCGTTATCTACTGTAGCCAGATCACCAGGACGCAAGCGGCGGTAAACTTCGATTAAAGCGTCGTTCTGGCCTTTGGTCGGGTCTTTTTCAAGCGTAGCGTCGAGATAGCTGGCCTTGCCGGTGTCAACATGTTTGAAAGTCTCATGCATGCGGGCTTCGGTGACGCCAAGGGCTCGCAACAGCGTGGTGACGGCAATTTTGCGCTTACGGTCGATTTTTACAAACAGAGCGCCGTTAGCGGCGGTTTCAAACTCCAACCAAGCACCACGGCCGGGGATGACTTTGGCGCCGTACAGGTTGCTTGATCCATGTTGGTCGGACGTAAAGAAAACGCCAGCTGAGCGGATCAGCTGGCTGACAACTACGCGCTCGGCGCCGTTAATCACAAAGGTACCGCGGCTGGTCATCCATGGGTAATCACCTAGGTAAATTTCAGTTTCCTTAACTTCGCCGGTAACCTTGTTAGTCAGCTCTACCTGGGCCATAAGCGGCGCTTCATAGCTGACATTGTTTTCCCTGGCTTCTGACTCAGCCAGTTTCGGGGCGCCAAAGTGATAGTCTTTAAAACGTAATGATAATTTGCCGCCGGTATAGTCGTCAATTGGACTGATTTCGGCCAGGAGTTCCCCGAGGCCTTCTTCCACGAACCATTGGAATGAACGGTTCTGGTGGTCAACTAGATTTGGTAGGTCGAGCGCGTCATCGGTACTCGTAAAAGATACGCGGGCCGCGCTTTTAATGCTTGGTGCTTTCGCCATAAATTGTATTGTTCCCCTGTTATTTATAATGCTAGTACTTGTTCGAAAACATAGCGAGTGCTACCCGCCAGTTTCCAGGTTATTTAGCCAGTGTGTGTTTTTTATTTAATTCGGCCGAAGATCCTAAGTGAGGGGTGTTTGGCTTATGCATACGTTATAAGCGCCCTTAACTTACACTACTTCTTAAGATAGTAGTATGGGGCAAGACTGTTTGTGTGTCAACCTAATTTTACTGGCAGCCAGTTGGTATTCCCGCTCATGGTATTATTTAAGATGTGAACCATGCGCTTATAGGACAGCTGGCCGGGCTCTTGGCCATTTTATCGGTAGTCCCTTATATAGTCAGCATACTCCGCGGCCATACCAAGCCGGAACGCATGACTTATTTTATATGGTTCGTAGTTGATGCTGTAACCATATCCAGTTATATAGTCTCGGGTGCACGAACCACTATTTGGACCGGGCTGGTCTATGTGTTTTCAGGCTTACTTATTTTTTGCCTGTCTATTAAGTACGGTATGGGCGGTTTCAGCAACTTCGATATTCTTTGCCTGGTTTTTGCCCTGCTAGGGGTAGTGATGTGGGTCGATACCAAGAACGCCTTGATAGCTTTGTATATGGGTAACTTTGTTGGGCTCATGGGCTACTTGCCGACTATAAAGAAAGCCTACTTCTTACCGAAGACGGAAAATACGCTTTCCTGGTTAATGACTGCCGGTGCCGGCACGCTCAATTTATTTGCACTAACAACTCTCAAGCCAAATATCGCGGTTTTACCGATACGCAGCGTGATTACGCAGGGCATTGTAGTTTATTTGCTGGTATTTCCGGCGGCCAGGTTTAAAGTTACTCGCCGCAAACGCCAGCATAAAGTCCATGCCTTACTGTCACATCCGGTATTCGTGCGCTAATTTTTCTTTGCAGTATCTTTGGGGGGAGTTGTAATGACGGCGTCAACCAGGCCGTATTCTTTGGCCTCTTTGGCATCAAGCCACTTGTCGCGTTCCATGTCTTCATGGATACGGGAAGCTTTCTGGCCGGTATTTTTGGCCATGATTTCTTCCAACAACTTTTTGACACGGAGTGATTCGCGCAGTTCAATTTCCTGGTCGGTGACTTTGCCGCGGGTACCCGAGCTCGGCTGGTGGATCATAACCGTGGAGTTGGGCAATAAGAAACGCTTGCCTTTGGTACCGCTGCTGAGCAGGAAGGCAGCCGCTGAAGCCTGAACGCCTATACCAACGGTCTGGATGTCGTTGGTGACGTACTGCATGGTGTCATAAACAGCTAAGGCGTCGTAAACGCTGCCGCCCGGACTGTTGATATAAAAGAAAATATCTTTTTTGCCGTCTTCGGCTTGCAAAAATAACATTTGAGCAACAACTATGTTAGCCGAAGCTTCATTGACGTCGCTGCCAAGAAAAATTATGCGGTCTTTTAAAAGACGCGAATAAATGTCGTAGGCCCGTTCGTAACGGCCTTCGCTCTCTATAACTGTGGGGATTAGTACGCTCATAATAAGTCCATTATAGAAAATTAGCACTCACGAGTCAAGAGTGCTAATAAGTAACTCCCTTTAAGGGGCGCTGGCGGTTTTCTACTTCCAATATCCGTCCGGAGTCCTGGCAGCATCAAACCTTTCTAGCAGTTCAGACGCACGGTCTAGTTCTAGATCGATTCTCGGGTCATCAGTGGGCATAAATCCATGGACAACCATATCTTCGTAAGCCATGCCTAGACTATGGAAATGACTATCATCCATGCTGGAAAAGGTGTAAATACTTGAGATAATGTATGACTGTATTTCGTTGCCAGAATCACCGCACCTTTCAATGTCGGTCTCATCATCATCTAAGCGTAGAGCCATGCGATCATATCGTATATGATCGCCTACGTAGCCATCATCACGCTGCTTGCCGTCTGACCAAAGAATGCTTTCGACTAATCTACTCACACCAAATAGTTGCTTAATGTCAGCATTTTTATCAGTCTGAGGGAGCACTGTAGCCTCAATTAAAGGAGCACCGAAATCCCTGGCTAACAGTAACCTGTCGGTCAGGCTTCTTAGGGGAACTTGGCACGTTGAAAAAATATTTTCAGTAACTTCTACTATATGTTGGTTATTGAGTATACGCTGGCCTAGTGCTTGAAGCTTTTTAGAAGTGGGCGAAATAGTTAATCCGGTTGCCCGGCTAACTTCATGCCCTTGTCGACTTGAATCCGCGCTGTCTTCACCAGCCATAATATTTAATTATATGGGCCTAGCCAGACGCTTAACCGGCTAAGTTTTCTGGCAGAGGCTCGAGTTCTACTATTTGCAGCGGGCCTTTAAAACGTATCAGCTGCCGCTGGTCAACATGCTCGCCGACCGGCTCGACTACTACCCTTATATCAGGGTCGACCGTAATAACTCCAGGCGCACCTTCAGGGTCACGTTCAGCCACGTGCTGCTCTAAATCTTCGAGGCTCCGTGCGGTAGCAGACACCCGTATTTGGGTATCGGCGGCCCTGAAAATCGCCTTACCGATCTGGAAGTCAGCTCCGCCTTCTCGATCGCTGGCTAACCTGGCCTGGACGCGGCTGACACCGACTTTCGCTTCTTCAAAATGCATGTATTATCTCCTTATGATGGACATCTAATCCAGATAAATACTAATTATAAACAAAGCCTGGCCAAAGTAAATCGGCTATGCTTATATGGTCTGTCTAATCCCGAAGCTAGTCTTAGCTTTTGGTAGCGTAGGCACGCAGTTTGTCGAGGGTTTTTTCGCTCATCAGCCGGTTATTGATGTCCCGGCGGCTTTCGGGTTTCTCCAGCTCGGCCTGCATGGCCGGATCAGGATACTGGTTTTTTATTAGCATAAGGCGGACTTCCAACTCTTCCGGGCTAACAGTAATATTTTCTTGATCGGCAACTTCAGCCAACACCAGGCCACCCTTGACGCGCTGTTCGGCTGCCGGACGTTGGCGCACGCGGTGCTCTTCGGCAGTTACGCCCTCCTCGTCCAAGTGTTCCTGCCAAGTCTGCCCCCGGTAGGTCACGTTGCGCTTTTCTTCTTCTTCAATGCGGGTAATTTCTTCATCGACCAAGAAGTCTGGAACTTCCATGGTGCTTTTGCTAACAAGCTTGGCTACCAGCTCATTGTCATAGGCAACTTGGTTTTCGCGCGCGCGTTCGGCGCTCAAATCTTTCTTAATGTTAGCTTTGGCTTCAGACAGCGTCTTAAAAGGCCCGATAGTGGCAGCAAAGGCATCGTCTAGTTTAGGCTCAGTCAGCTCTTGGACTTCTTTGACGGTAACTGCAAATTTTACTTTACGGCCTTGCAAGTCCTTGGAGCCGTAATCTTTAGGGAACGTAAGCGCAAGGTCCTTGGTTTCATTAGCCTTGGCACCGACCAGGCCCTCTTCAAAACCGGGAATTAAGGTATGGCTGCCAAGCACAAGCTTATGGCCCTCGGCGCTGCCGCCGGCAATCTCGGCGCCGGTTGTGGCATCGGTACCCGTAAAATCTATGGTTACTTCATCTTTAAGTTTAGCTGCCCGGCTGACGGTCTGGCGCTCGGCGGAGCGGCTACGCAAGTTATTCATGACTTCTTGTACTTCGCCTGCCGTCACTTCGGCCTTTTTAGGAGCCAGCTTGATACGCTTGTAATCGGCTAGCTGAACGGGGCCAATGACCGATATTTCAGCCGTGAACTCTAAAGTTGTAAACGGCACGAATTTGGTTACAGAGATATTAGGCTGGGCGACCGGGCGCAGCTTTTCGTGATTGACGGCCGCCATGAACAGCTGGTTTACGGCCGCGTCCAGGAACTCGGTTTGCAGTACAGACGGGTCAAGCTGTTTCTCAATCAGGTTAGCCGGGGCTTTGCCGGGGCGGAAACCGGCAACCTTAGTGTTTGCTCCCAGACGGCCAACTGCCGTCTCCTTGAGAGGGGTTAGCTCAGCGGCTTCAGCCGTAACCGTTAACGTGACCTTGGTAGGGGTAATCTGCTCTTTTTTAATCTTCATAGAATCCTATCATAACCCAAAGTTTTGTACTTTGCCTACCTACTTACGAATAATTGGCACTAAAATTACCAGCATTACCATGAACCAGGCGGCTTCAAAGATGCCGCCGAGCGGCCTTTCGAACCACTGGATGGCATGGGCGAACCGGGTGTAACGGTTCGTCTTTGGCGGTTCGCCACGTCTGGCTCTACGGTAGATGTTTATTGAGGCCAGATCGGGTGCGGCAGCTACGAAAGCGCAAATGGCAGCCAATATCCAGTGCTGCGGCCTTTGGACTGCCAATAGAAGTACTAACAGCGGGCATAGGCAGATATCGGCTAGCAAAAGGACCCGGAACGTGGGGCTGTTTAACTCTTCACTCTCAGGCAAGCCGCCGCCGTAGTGCGGCAGGGCGTCCAGAACGTAATGCGACGCCAGCGCCATCGGCACGGCAACCGCCGGTTCGCTGACCCCCAGACCGATGGCCGCGCCTGTCATAGCGTGGGTAATAGCCCGCATGTTTAAAGCTTCGCCTTGGCGGCCTTTTTTAATGACGCAACTATTGCTTTATCGTCGAGCTCAAGCTCCTGGCCGCTAACAAGATTTTTTAAGGTATAGCGCTGCTTCTCAAGCTCGTTCTTGCCGATGATCAGGACATTTTCAATGCCTTTTTTGTCGGCGATTTTGAACTGGTCGCCAATTTTCTTATTGCTTGCCCCGACAGCCACGTTTAGACCGCCATTCCTTAGCGTGGCAATTACTTTTTGGGCCCCCTGGCTAGAGTCACCAACTAAGACTACGTAGACGTCGGTCGTAGTGTGGAGTTTCGGCAGCAAATCGTGGGCGCCTAGAAAGTTCATAAGCGTCACGTCGCCCCAGCCAAAACCGACGGTTGGCACGGGCGGCACGCCGAACAGGCCGACCAAACCGTCATAACGGCCGCCGCCGAGCATAGAGCGGTTATTGCCCGGGTCAGTGTCAAAGACTTCAAAGACGATACCGTTGTAGTAGTCGAAGCCACGCATTAGGGTGCCGTCAAATGACACGTTGGTAATGCCAGCGCTTTTAAGTTGCTTGAGCAGCTCAGCTAACTCCTGGGCAGCAGGTTGTTTTTGGGCTTGGAGTGGCAAGTCTTTGAGTTTTTTGGCGTCCAATATGGCCAGCAGTTGCTCGGTGGCACCTTTTTGGCGCTCATTGGCGGTGAGAATTTTATCGACTTTGCCGATAAACGAACTGCGGTCCATTTTATGCAGCCTATCAATAAGTTTGCGAATGTCGCGAGTCGCGGCCGGCTTCAGACCCAAGTATTCGCCAAGTAAGTAGTCGACAAGCGCCCGGTGGTTAACGCGCAGCTCATAGCTGTCTTTCGGCGCCCCGAATTCCTTAAAGATGGCGTCGACCAGGCTGATCATCTCCACTTCGGCGCTGCAATCGGCCACGCCGAACAAATCGACGTTCAACTGCCAGTGCTCACGGAGGCGGCCACGCTGCGGCCGCTCATAGCGCCATAAGTTCGGAATACTATACCAGCGCAGCGGATAGGCTAGCTCCTGGCGCTTCGCGGCCACCATCCGGCTAACCGTAGGCGTCATTTCAGGACGTATGACTACGGCCCGGCCGCCCCGGTCCTCGAAGGAGTAGGTCTGGTCATTGACGATTTCTTCGCTAGTTTTAGCTTGGTAGATATCTAAGTGTTCGAGAATCGGCGCGTCATACTCTTCATAGCCAAACCGCTCAACTACCCGTCGCCAGGTGCCGAACATGTACTGTTGTAAGCGCTTATCTTCCGGGTAGAAGTCCCGGGCGCCCTTATACGGTTTAGTTGAAAGTGCCATGTCTGATGTTAATTCTCCTATAGTTTCCGTTTCAAAACAAGAATTGGCTCCTCTTATGGTTAATGTCTAGTTGGCAAGCTGGTGCTTTAAAAATCTTAGGAAGCTAGGCGCGCCAAAGATAAGTTGAACGGCGATTGTCAACACGTGGCCGATGGTCGGAGACAGCCGGTTATGAGCTCCCGGCACGCGGCTATCTTCGCGCGTAACCCGTAGGTCTAGGGCTGCAAAACGCGACAAGATGCGGGCCCGATCATCAGCTGTCAAAGTCTGCAAAGCTTGCTCGCAGTCATGGGCTGAGGTTACGAACGATATATTATTGACGTAATAACGCTGGTCGATGGCCTGGGGCCGGTTAATTTTGCCGGCTATACAAACCACGCCGGCAATTTTGCCCTTACGCGCCGCATACGCGTTGATTACGGCTGACGCTCCAGCACTTACACCGACCAGGGCTACTGGCTTGTTCTGCTCGCTCAGTTCGTCAATTCTAGCCAACAGCCGCTGGAATTTCGGCAGCCAAGGCTTTTTATCGCCCCAATTCATTTGGAATAATTCAGGCTCGACGCCCCATAGCCGCCAGGCATTAACCGCCCGGCGCTGGCCATCGACCTTTTTGTCACCTAGACCGGGGACATAGATAACGTGCAGCTGCTTAGTCATAAATCCTCCGCCGCTTAAGCCGACACTCTTAAGATAGTCTTATTGCTGGCCGTTGTCACGGCAGATTGGCGTTCGTACCATCCCAGTTTTGGCCTAGGATGACCACAAAGTTTGCCGTATAGCCCTGGGCTTCCGCGGCTTCGGTGTTACCTAGAGTAGTTGTGACGGTTGTGCCGGGATAGAGTTTCTGTAACATTTTCAAGGAATTTGGGGCGCTGCCGTTGGAGTTATCCACGATCATAGTGGACGGATGCCCGCTATTGGCGTCCGCGATCGCAGCTACGTTGAACCCGTCGGCTTGCAAGATAGGCTGCTGTTGCTTGGCCAGTCCGGTGACATTACTGGCGTTCAGTATTACCACGCTGGCCCCTTCCTTAACAACCGGGTTATTAGAACTCAACCGCTGATAGTACTGTTCCAGCTGGCCGTAGTTGCCAATACCGGCCTTGGGTATAAGGGATTGTACCCCGGAAGACGGGTCAGTATAGGTTGTCAATATAGGGGTCGTGCAACTGGGGGTCAAGGTAGCGCAGTAGGCAAAGGACTGGATGGAAGTCAGGTTGATCCCCTTGGTGATTTGAACCAGCCTTAGTACATTCTGAAGACTTAAATCGGTACTCACGTTATTGCTGAAGGCGTTCATGAGGTTGCTTATTCTAACCGGGTTGCTTAAAAAACCTAGCGATTTGGCTTTTTCGGTAATGGCCGTGAACAGTTGGCGTTGGTGCTGGGTGCGATCAAAGTCAGAATCCGGGAAACCGTAAGAGATGTCGCCGGCCGACCCGTCGCCGCGAGCCCGGGCCAGGTTGAGGGCCTGTTGGCCGTTAAGAACATGCGGGCCGTTTGACAGGTTAAGGTTAGTATAAGCGTCATATAAGCCGCGCGGATCGGGGCTCTGAATATTTACGTTTACGCCGCCGACGGCGTTGACGGCATCCTTAAAAGCCCCGTAATTGGAAAGGGCGTAGTAGTCAATCGGGATGCCCAGATCGGTTGTTACCACGTGCTCCAACTGCCCCATGCCGTTTTTCGGGTAGCCCGGGAAATTGGTGCCAAGATTATTATTGGCAGCATTTATTTTCTGCCAGCCATAGCCGGGAATGTCTACCCACAGGTCCCTCGGAATGCTAAGCAGGAAAACGCTATGGTTTTGCGTATCGATGCTAAGGACCAGAATCGAGTCGGTCAAGACACCGCCGGCATGTCCGGCATCATCAGCCGAATCACCGGCCAGCAGGATATTAACCCGGCCGGTATTTTCGCCCTTTAGGGGGGTATTATTAAAAGCCGCGGTGGCATCACTGATTAAATTGCCGTGGAATACTTTGTCAACGGTACCCAGTGCCTTGATTCCTAGGAAACCGCCGACTCCCAGCAAGATTGCCAAGCTGGCTAGAGACGAGCGGAGCAACAGTTTTTTCTTCGTGAACCTACTCGGCAGCTTTTTAGTAGTATCATCGGGCAGGTCTAACTTAAACGGGGGTGGGGGCGGATGGTGTACCTCGCCGTTCGTTACCGGTTCGGCCGCCTGGGGCGACGGCCGTATGGCTTCAGCAACATGGTGAACCGGCGCCTGCGCGTGGTGCGCCGGATTGGTAGGTGTTAGCGGTCTGTGGCTGGGATGACCCGGCCGGCCATAGATAATCGGACGCTGTTTTTTGGAATTATGAGCAATGAAGCCATCAATGCCCCCATAGCGTTGCCTTGCTTTTGGTTGTTTATTTCTATCCACGTGCATACTTTATGATCAACTTTATTTTAGCATAGGCGCATTGGGTAGTTCCAGTCTTTTATCTGTTTTTATTATTATGTTCAGCTTCTACTCATAAAGCCAGTCGGCCTTATCTAATATAGAATATAGATAACTATTGGGTGCAGGCCCGCGGGTCCCACGGTGAAAGGCCTTGCATGGCCGGTGATGGCGCTTCAAGTCCGGTGAGAGCCGTGGTGGCAGCCGCTGAAGCCGCCGGAGTAGTTGGCGCAGGACTGCTAGTTGAGGCGCTGCTGGCCGGGGCATTGACGGCAAGCCCCGTTCCGGTAACCACGCTCACTTTAGCGCCACTCGTAACCATGCTGGCATTCTGCGATAGTATTACGGGGCCGGACAGTTGGTTGGCTACGGCTTCGGCGTCGCCGACTGCCCCTGTATTGGCATAATATACTACCGTTTCCTGGGCCTGGTCGCTAACTGGCGTGGCTGATCCGGGCGTTCCGACGACATTAAAGCCTAGCGCCTGCAAGCTGGCCGATGTCTTGGTGGCTTGTTGGGGTAGCCCGCTGCCGTTAGCGACACTGACGGAAACCAGATGGGGCGCCGGCAGTGGCTGGCCGGTCATAGTATTAATTGAGCTTGACTGCCCGAGAAACTTATCTATAATCTGCTGGTCGCTTGGCTGGCTTGGGAAGACGACATCGCCCATGTTATAGCCATTATAGTAGTAGCTGCCAAAAGTCGTGGTGGAAATCGGCAGGGTGTATTGCGGCGCTGTACTCATGTTAACCGAGTGGAATTGTTGCATCAGATCTACCATGGCAGCTGTTGAAAAGCCGGAGTCAACCTGGACCTGTGGAGCCAGCGCGTTAACTAGTTTTTGGTCGGTAATCGGATCGCTAAGGCCTTTGGAGGCTACGGTACTAGCCAGTACGCGCAAGAACTCATGCGTTCGGGCAATGCGGGCGATATCACTCTGCGGTTCCTGGGGCCAATAGTAGGTGTGCGTTGTAGTTACGCCAGCCGGCTTATATTGCAAGTGCCGGGCCCTGACAACCTGCAAGGCTTCAACGCCGTTCAATACTTTGCAGCCCGGAGTCTGTACATTCAGGTATGATTCCGAGTCATATACCGGCATCGGGAAATCCATCTTGACGCCGCCAACAGCATTAACGACATTGACGAAACCGTCAAAGCCGACCTCAACATAATGCTGAACTGGAATGCCTAAGTTCTGTTCGACGGCCTTGACCAGCTGGGTTGGCCCTTGGTAAAGAGCGGCGTCGATCTTAAAGGCCTGGTTGCCAGACCGGGCATTAGGCACGAAAGTATCACGAGGTATCGACAGCAGAGTTATGGTATGCGTCTTGGGAACAATATGAACGATGATAATGATGTCACTGTTAACGCCGGTTACGCCTTGCGAACAAAATCCCCACTGGGCATTTTGGACCGTCAGGTTGCAGCGGTTGGTCGAACCGGCCACTAGAATATTTTCGGCTCCGCCTACTGAGGCCGACAGGTTTCCGACAGCAATGTGGTTCAGCTTGTGATAAAGCTGCCAGGCGTCCCAGCCGCCAAGCGCGATAGCTGCTAGCACGATCAGCGCCACGGAAGTGGTAATCTTTCGCTTCAAAGACCATTTTTTCTTCTTGGGTTCCTTGGGACGGAAGGCCGGCTGTGCTTTACCGGCTTTGGCTGGCCCTTGACGCTCGGCCGATGGTGACCCGCTCTGAAGCGTTTTATTAAGTAATGATCCGGAACGTTGGTCGGGCTTTCGTTTATCCGGCATGGCAGGCATTTTACCGGCGGATTCTGGCGTTTGGCTGAAGCTATTATGCGGAGCAGCCAGCTGGTTGGTATTTTTAGAGGGGGCTATAAAACCATCGATGGTATTGTTTTGCGGCCGCTGCCTTGGTTGGTTATGCCTATCTTTTTCCATGTTAAAACTATGCCATTTTAGCATATGTATTTTAAGTTACAGAATACTTTGAACATGCGCCGCAAGGAGTTTATATAAGTTATGCTTATACGGTTGTAATCATTTGACAATTGTTCATATATAGGAGTAAAGTTGCTTAATTATGCTAAGGGAAGCCCCGTCTACTCCTCATTTTGAATATGGGTCACCTGACGGCTCATTGAGTGTCGCCTTCACGGATGCTGATGTAGGCGAGGGCCATAGGCAGCTCACGACCGTCTGGAGAAGTCCGGATGACGTAAAGACTGGGTACGACCTGCCGATGGCAGTATCAAGAGATTACCAGAGGCGGACTGACGACTTAAAGGGCAGCTGGGAACTGCGGGCTATGCTTGACCACGTATATCCCAATGTATATAGACGCTTAGGCGCAGCCGTAGCCAGACACCCTTTCCTCGGCTATTTAGGTTATAGCAGCCTGCATAACGCTGAACCGGCAGATAACGGCGGCCAGACGATTACCGACGAGGTCACCTATCCTACCGCCGGGACGCTTAATGATTTTCTAGACCGGGCCTTCGGCGATGACGGCAGCGCCCGTTTTGAGAGCTACGACGGCGGAGAATTTGAAGCCATGGAATTCGTTGAAGCGTTGGCCGAGCGCGGCACAATTTTAGTAGCTGACGAGGCGCCTTACAGCGCCCACGATTTATCCGATCACGCCGTCGGCTGGATCGGCATCGGCCCCGACGTCGTCAAGGCCCTGAGCTTGGGTAGTGCCACCTGTCTGGAGCACCTAAAGGGGCAGAGTATACCGGGTGAGATATCCCCATCAGACGTCTTTATCCAGATTGCCGCCCTGACCGATAACGTCAGCGGCAGCGTCGGCAGCGATGCCGTCTACAATACTAACGCTCCGAGGGTTATTCCTGAGCTAACAGCCATTTATAGCCATTTGGAGCAATATTCAGTCAGGGTAATACGAAACGCCTTAATTCATGTTGGTCTTGCGCCTGAGCACCTGGAAGGTATTGACTTTCCGGTTGCCAGCTCGGCACAAGTGACGTTGGACCGTTATGAACGGGCCAATAACTATGCGCGGAGTCAATTAGCCGGGACAACTACCTAGGCTGCACCGCTAACTTAAGTGGTCATATGGTCGCGCATTGCACCTTCGGCCCCGTACATCTCAAACTCTGACGCCTGATAAGGTGGTAGAAGGACGATTTCAGGGATAAATTTCTTCTGCGTATTATTTGCTGCGTTCTCGTAATCCCTAATGAAGTCTCTTAGGTGTTTACCGTATTTATCTGAAGCGCCTATTCCCAGACCGCCGGTAGGAACGACTAGTTCAACGCCGCTCATAATGCCAAGTGTCATTGATAAATTAGCCGCTGCCGCCCCTTGTTCAACCCATGCAGGGTGATTGCCGGGCATATCGGTTGCCGGTATACCGAAACGTGCCTCAATACCAGGCCCTGAATACTTTTCTTCAAATGTTTCAAAGTCTGCGTCGCCGTTTACAAGGAGATGGCCAATTTCAAGTGGATTCTTATCAACGCGGTGTACATTGTTAAAGCGGTCATCCTTCTCTACCACGCCTGCACCGACGCCTGTGCCAAAGATAAGAGCACCGGTTTTGTTGTAACGATGTTCCCCGACTTGACTGGCTGCAGCCTGTGCCGCCAATGCGCCGTCATTAACCGGCAAGACGATGAAGCCTTGTTCAAGCACCCGGCCGACCTCCGGGTCGGCACTACTTAATTCCCGGCCGAGATCATACTCTTCTTCACGCATACCTGAGACATTTACAAGCGGTCCAACTGTCTGACCGTCAGGGCTAACTGGACCAGGAAATCCGGCTACTAACCAGGTGCTGCCTCTATGTGAAGCTTCGAGGAGGTTTCTGGCCATCCACTGAAAAAATTCTTTGGGACGGGTGGGTGTTTCGACTGATGAAAAGCCAACGATATCGCCACTGGCGCAATCGGCCATACGGGCGTTCGTACCGCCGAAAGCAAAACAAGTTCCTGCTTCAAGCTCGACTACAACTGACATATACTCACCATGAACTACCATTACACATCAATCTATGGCACTACGCAAGCTTGAGCATTTTGGCTAAGAGAAACTTGTAAGCTATCTAAGGAATGGGGCGGCGCTGGACTCTTCGGGAGGTGCACTTTCTGTCGCGCGAGGAGTTTTTCTCCGGTCAACTACTCCACGGCGATTGTCGTCTTCAGGCGCAATTTCAACTGCTGCAGCTCCGAGAAAGGTAGCTCTTATTTGGCTTCGTAGCATGCCGTCCATACTTGGTTCTTCAAAGGATTTTAATACACGGTCTACACGACGCCGGTCATGCGACCTTCTATCCTCTACCCCAGTAGCCTCATGTGGCTCGTTTTCTAATGCCATATCTGCGGTTACGAGAGAGCCCATCAGTCTGGCTCCTTCGATAACTTGTGTGTTTGTTGCCATGCTTTCTATTGATGTACCCAAATGCACCCCCTATCTTTTACCTTACTTAATAGCGTTTGCTTTTTTTGTTTATTTAACGTTCCGCTGTATGTTCATGAGTATCTGTCGGAGCCAATGGGGTTGATGCACGTACGTATTGTCACGGCTGAATGAAATAGCATATAACGCGTGGTCTAGCCTAGCAGTAATAATCCTCACAAGCGGGATCTACGTTATTAGGATTTGGTATGGTTTGAGGGGTTTGTCAAAGCGTTTGGCTATTGAAAACGAGTGTTAACAAACCTAGGTTCGATTGCCGAAACGATTGCCGTCTCGAGGGTTTGGCTGCGTGATATGAGCCTGTACGCTTCGAGCGGTGGGTATACCTACGATATGAATCCCGCTGGGTTCTGGGAACTCATACGTATACACAGCTGTAACGGCTTTAGGAGTTGGAAGCGGCTCTGGTATTACGCCACGCGGGATAAGATCCCAGGGATGTGGACGTGACGGTCGGTGAGGCTCTCTTTCCATAATTTCGTTAGAGTATACCATTGCCATTGTTAACTCGTAAAGTCCTGCCTAGTGCAATTGAAAGACATTCATTCGAACACCTTTTGGGATGGTGTGAGGGGTTTGTAAAGGACATCGTGTTGACAAAATTAAAAGAACCTCCGAAGTAAGGTCACCTTCATGTCGGGCATCACCGTACCTTCCAATGACTTTGCTTGTCGAAGCTGCGAGTCAGTGACTTTAGCATTAACTAATACAGCTCTTTTTAAATTAGCCTCTTTTAAATCCGACCCGGTCAAATCAGCGCCTGAGAAGTCAGCCTCATACAAGTTTGCGCCGGATAAGTTAACCCCGGACATGTCGGCCTTAGGTAGCTTTACCCAAATTAAATCAGCTCCAGTCAAACTAACAATAGGATTCTTTTTCTTTATGAGTCGAGCCTGCTTCAGAAATATTAACAACTCTCCTTTTTGTTGACCGTCTAAGCGCGGCAATATTGTGAGTGTCCGTACATATGCTATGGTACGTTCCTCTGCATTCTTTTTTGAAGAGCGTAGATTCCCCCTAAGCAGTAGCTCGGATATACTGTCAATATAGGCCTGAAAGTCATTATGGCGCTGGGTGTATATTGAGATGCTGCGTTCAACTTTTCTCTGAGCTTGGCTTAACCACCATCCGCCACCTGCTAACACGAGTGGAATGATCAGCAGTTGCATCCAATTCCACAGTGTTTTTCCTCTAAAGCCTGTCCAAGATGGTGTATGGCCTGGTTGTATAACGAGCCATATAAAGAGTAAGGTTGCTATAAATACCGTCAGTCGGATTATAGTTCTCTGCAACAAACTGAACGGTCTTAATGTCATACGTTCCAATCCTGAACTGAGTATAGCGCGGCTCAATCTATTGGTAAAATTAGTAGAAGAAGAAAACCATGTCAGAGGAGCTGAAAAAGAACGTAATTGAAGCTCTCAATGGTGCGCTTGAAAGACGTTCATTCGAACACCTTTTGATATGTATTGACCGACTTGTCAAGTTACTTGGCACAATAGATACATAGCTAAAATTTTAGAGTTGCACCTAGTTGCACTCAAAGATATACTTCATTTGGAGGATATTATCATGGCAGTAACACAAGGTATTAAGTTAGATGAGGAAACTCGTAATCGTCTCAAGTTATTGGCAAAAAAACGTAATCGTTCACCGCACTGGATGATGCGCACAGCCATTGAAACTTATCTTGAGCGTGAAGAGAATTATGAGCGGGAAAAGAATGAAGATATGCTCAGATGGGAAGAGTATCAATTGACTGGCAAAGCTATTGGTCAGGAGACTGTTGAAAAATGGCTGAACGATCTGTCCAAGAATAAGATTACGCCATGGTCACAGTAAAGTGGTTGCCAGAGGCACCGAACGATATTGAGCATCTCTATACTTTTTTGAACGATAAGAGCCCGGAGGCAGCAGCTCGAGCAGCTGCCACAATACTAGACGGTGCAAAAATACTGAAGACAACACCACGCATTGGCCGTCCAATGCCGGATGAAACTGGCAGACGTGAACTCTTTTTACCTTTTGGTGCTGGGGCATATGTTCTTCGTTATATGTATCGTCAGGATGGTACGGTAGTCGTTATAAGGGTTTGGCATAGTCGAGAAGATCGATACACGGCTAGTTAAAACACTCACTTACCAAGTTGGTGCACTTGATAGATCAGCGCTCAAACCCTTTGTCAAGCTTGAGAGTTGTTCTAGACCTAGATCCTGGACTATCCGCTGCTCAAGACAAGAAGCCTATTGTTGAGGCGCTAAAGCCCCAACAAGAGCGTCTCGGCATCTTTGTACTGCAAGATACATCAAAAAGGTGCTGGCGGCAGTTGCTGATGCTATGTCAGTCTCTGAAGTCCAGCTAGCTGCTGAACAACGACTTGGACGACCTATTACTAAGGGCTCGGGCAAAGCAGCCATACTTTGAGCGGATAGCTCCTGGGTATTACAGGCTCTCAAGAACAGCATTAGAAGCGTGGCAATGCAAGCAAGTTATCTGTCCAGACTCCATCAGCAAAAGTACGGACGTATGGCACAGCACCCTCCACAACAAAGACATTTATGCTCCGCACACCGTCTGAAACTATGGCATTACCACCGTCACGCAAAAAGGTTACGATTTGTGCTCTCGTATTTTCCCCTGTGCGTCCACTGCTAGGATCTCGCCACCGCAACATACTTATATGTTCATGGGCATGTCCGTTTTGAGTTAGTCTAATCGCTATAATCTGAATCATCTTTTACATAATCATTATGCTCTAATCAACTCAGAACGACAAACTCGTCGCCCCGTACTCTAATAACCTTGCGCACCTCATTAATCTCGCCTTCGCCGCTTACTCCATTATCTAGAAAGTCAGCTAGCAAAGGAGGGTGCGTACCCATAATTACTTCCGGGCTCAGAAAGTTTCCGGCTGCAGAAAATACTTGTTGAATGTTTGCAGCACGAATAAGTACACATGGAACCTCATTGACACCTGCCTTGAGTAGACCTACTGCTCTATGATATCCGTCACGTAAGAAATATCGACCGTCGTATTCGGCAACATGCAAATAACTTATGGGTATCCCGTAGGAGATAGATATAGCTGAGCGCTGCACGGCTGGAAGATCTGGGCTAGATGGAATACTGACCGTACCCATGTGCGCACCGTAGACTTTAAAGTTGGGGTTAAACGAACTTAAAGTGACACCTTTACCGTCTCCATCTAACGACCATACCAGTTCGTCATCGGTCTGACTTTCTGGTAAACAAATACTTAAAATTTCTGCTTTATTCTCAGGAGAAATAGCTATTTGTCCTTCAACTCCCGGTAATCGCACATTCTTTTGGAAAGCTAAAATTTTTCTCAAATCTACTACGCACAACTCCATTGTATGGCCACTAAAATCCACTTGCAGTTCTGGACGTCTTCTCGCTGCTGAGATATTCCAGCCCCGATGATTCACTATAATTGGTGATTCAGGAATATATTCTGGCCGATTCTGCACGGCCAGCGACATTGCTGCATGTTCCGCAGTACGGATTGCCTCGCTTGACTCAGACGCATTTAGAGAAAATACGGTTAACGCCTCCTGCGTAGGTAACCAGCCAAACAAAGCACGAACACGTACTCTTGCAATAAGCTCTCTGTGCGAATTATCTGGGACTGGTAATCGAGTATTGGCTGTTGGCGTCATCGTCTTCGATGCCTAAAATGATCGTCCTTGTAAGTTGTTTTAGTAATTTTGTGATCTATGCACGTTAATCTGGTGCGTAAAGCAACGCTAGACCTATCCTATATTTTTGCAATCGTCACATTTCGGACGACCGGCCGTACCGGACCTTTTGTGCCAGGGCTTAATACGCTTGCCAGCGGGACACTCACTTTGATCGTGATAAACGTTTCGTTCGCCACCATACTCAGGCTGGCTAGTGTGATATGGAAGAACCTTTGCCATATAAACCTTTCCCTCAAAGTGCTTTAATATTCACCACCCTGAGATAAACTTACGTGCTTTAATTATACACATGTACAATAACTTTGACAGTGATTAAAATCACGGGCTTAATGCTTAAGTTTAGCCCGCTGATACTCCAGCTCAATCAATGCCCTACCCAATCTTTCAATATCTATTTGCGGCTGCCGGATTGATGAGACGCGGATTCTGCGTTTGCCTTGCATGATCTTCTTTTGGTTCTCGTGTCGAAAGTAGTTGATAATGGCTCGGAACTTAGCTTCATCCTTGCCAGCTCGTTCATTGGCAACTAGGTAGATGCTATACATCCATTTGAGAGCTCTGCCAGCTTTATGGGGCAGGCTGGGACGTAGCTTACTAATGTATTCCCGATAATCCAGTAATTCATTCTTGGTGATGTTGGCTGTGGGGAGACAGAAGTCGTGAATAGCTTGTTGTTGGGTTGGTGTTAAGACGCTAAAGAGGTTTTGGATGCTATACCATAAGAGGAACAATAGTTCATGGTCTTTGTAGTATTTGTCATTTGTAAGCCGGGCCACTAGTGTTTTTATTGTTTCTTGGGCCGAGGTCCATTATGTACAGCTCGGGGCGTACGCTCTTGCTCTGGAACATAGGTGTCAATATCTGTTATCCAGAGTCGAGCAATGTCATGCCACTTCATTATCTGGTTGAACCTTTTGTGACCTAGATCTTTCCTTATGGCGAGTATTAAGTCGCCGAAGTACTCCATAGACTCAATATTCCAAGTCTGATCGCCTCTTTCTGCCGCTGATGAATCATACTTGTATATGTGCTGCATGAAGTCGCCCGCGTTGGTTATTACCTCGTTTGAGGCAAATGTAAATAGTTTAGGAAAGTAGCTCTTAAAAGTGGCGACCATTTTATCGGTGTCAGGAACTACAGATTCAGAGTAAGCGGTGTACAAGAAGCCTACATAATCTGCGTAGAGTTTCTGTTTCTTGCCCTTTAAATCTGCACGTAGGCTAGCATTTTTTGAATATGCTTGGGTTAGGAGAACTACAAGTATCGATGATAATCCGCTGAGGACAGCGACCCAAAGAGTGCTACTCATAAATAGATACTAATGCCTATCGGTACATACTCCTTCTTAGGTTATAGTGTCAAAAACATGTACCGACGGTCAAGGACCTTGAGTGGATTCAAACTACTTAACAGAGGTGGTGTTGTAAATAGCAATACAGGGAAAATAGCTCAATATGTACCGGTTAGGTACATAATTCGTGCAGGCGCCTCTGTTAAATGATCGGAGTATGATAAATCTGGTGCGGATGAAAGGACTTGAACCTTCACGCCTTGCGGCACTAGCTCCTAAGGCTAGCGTGTCTACCAATTCCACCACATCCGCATGTAGGTATTATTGCTGGGGTATTTTAACGAATTTTCTGATAAAAAACTAGTTGTGCATCGCCGTAACTTTTGGTTTGCACGGATATCAGCCCGTCAAATTTGCATGGTTTTTCGCTACCCGGCCAGGATAATACCAGAGTGCCGCTATCCTTAAGGTGTCTTGGCAGGCTATCCAGATCACGATAGGGAGGATTGTCATATGGAGGATCAACAAATATAAGGTCAAATGTCTGATCTTGGTGCCGCGTGGACCAGGCACCCACATAAGCCCGGATTGATTTTACCCGATCAGATATGCCGAGCACTTGCATGTTTTTGGTCATGACAGTCTGCGCGCGCTTATCTACATCAATAGCCACGGCATATTTCGCACCGCGGCTGACAGCTTCTATGGATAAGGCGCCGCTTCCGGCAAAAGCATCAAGAACGCTTAGGCCTTTAATGTCACCTAGAACGCCAAAAACAGCCCCACGCACTTTATCGCTCATCGGGTGGGTACGATGGCCTCCTGGGCTATCAAAGTTCCGCCCGCCCAAAAAACCGGCTATGACCCTCACTTTTCGTACGTCCGGTTTGTTAACTCATGATGAAAAAATATAGCCTGCATAGTAGATAATCAGTTTAAATTAGTAACCGTCCTAAGACGATTAACAGCTTCTGCCAAATGTTTATAGTGTAGCAAATCCTCTTTGCGTTCAATGAATTGTTCAGCAGCCCGGCGGGCAAGCATTATAAGCCTAGTGTCGCCTATAGGGGCTAGTCTTAAATCAAGTGCGCCGTGCTGAGCCGTGCCGTAGACGGCCCCCGGACCGCGCAAGCTCAGATCCAGCTCGGCCAGCTTGAAGCCGTCATGCGAGGTTGTGAGCGCTCGCAAGCGCCGGTTGGGTGGCTGTGAGTCACTAAGCACCAGAAAACAATGGCCCTGCTCCTGGTCGCGTCCGACGCGGCCACGTAGCTGGTGCAACTGGGCCAGCCCGAACCGTTCCGGGTTTTCAATCATCATGATGCTGGCATTAGGCACATCGACACCGACTTCAATAACCGTCGTCGCCACTAATATGTCCAGCTCGTGATTAACGAAGCGCTCCATGACAGCAAGTTTTTTGACTGTTTTTAATTTGCCATGGAGCAGACCGATCCGCCGGTGTTTAAATTCATGCTTAGACAATTGGTTATAGACAGCTTCAGCCGAGTTCGTTTCANNAATTTGTACTTTCAGTAATCAGCGGACAGACTACAAACATTTGACGGCCAGCGGCTAGTTTTTCATCTATTCCTGCGTATAGCTGCTTGAGGCTATTGGGTGAGATGATCTCGGTTATAACGGGCAGACGGCCCACGGGCTTTTCGGCCAGTATCGATATGTCCATCTCTCCATACAGGGTTAGCGCTAAACTGCGCGGTATTGGCGTGGCGCTTAGACTGAGCACATGCGGCATATGGCCGGCCTTGGCCATCAGGCGTTTGCGATGCTCTACCCCAAACCGGTGTTGTTCGTCAATAATAATCAAGGCGAGATCATGCATATCAACCTTATCTTGGATCAAGGCGTGGGTGCCGATCAGAAAACCAGCCTGGCCACTTGCAATAACTTCATGGGCTTTTATTTTCTGGGCCGGGCTGAGGCCACCGACTAACAGGACGACTTTTGATTCCATGCCAAGCGGTTTTAGCAAACTATAGATCGTTTCGGCATGTTGTCTGGCCAGCAGCTCGGTCGGCGCCATCAAAGCGACCTGCTTACCTTTAGCCAGCACCATGAGGGCAGCCATGGCGGCTACGGCGGTTTTACCTGATCCTACATCACCCTCAACCAGACGGTTCATCGGTCTTGGCAGCTTCATATCCTGGTAAATCTGCCAGACTGCTTTTCTTTGGTCGTCAGTAAGTACAAACGGTAAATGCTTAACAAAGTCTTTGGCAAGTTGGGCGTCGAATTTTATGGCCAGTGCTTTCTCCAACTGATTCTCCTGCTTATTTAGCAAGCTGGCCAGGCTGAGGCAAAATATCTCTTCAAGGCCAAGACGGCGCTTGGCATCGGATATTTGCTGGGTTGTAGCAGGAGAGTGAAGGGCGGCAATTGCCTCGCCCCGGCCCATAAACTTATGCTCTTTTAGCAACCAGCCGGGCAAGGTCTCGGGCAAGGCTTTACTAAGTGCCAAAACCTGCTGTATTGCCAGTCGTATTTGGCGCGACGTCAGACCTTTGGTTTCACGGTAGACCGCAAGGATGCGGGCCGTATTGACCGGGAAATCACTTACCCTCTCAATGCTTGGATTAATGATTACAAACCTCTGCCGGCTCAATTGGTATTCGCCGGAAATAAAGTACCGCTGGCCGCTTTTCAAGCTGCTTGCCCTATATGATTGGTTAAACCAGATAAGGCGTATGCTGCCGGACTCATCACTAGCGACTGCTTCGGTTATATGCATGCCCCGACGCACATACCGGCCGGCGGCCTGTTTGATAACGGCTTCGATCGTTACCATGCCCGGACGTAACTTATTTGTCGGCGTGACTTGCGAGTAGTCTTCGTAACGGCGGGGGTAGTAGTCTAGCAGGTCCTGGACCGTTTTCAGGCCGAGAACCGCAAACTTGTGGGCTTGGGCGTCGCCCACGCCCGATAGCTCTCTGAGCGGGCTTGTCAGTTTCATGATAATCCTAAGTATACGAGATTTAGATGTGAGTACTTAATGGGCTTCAAGTTTTTTGAGCCTGGCATGCTGGTCTTTGAGCAGCCAGCCCTGCTCTTTTAGGACAGCGTAGCAAAGCTTATTGTCGTTTTCCATCCGCTTCAATACCACCCTTACCTCACTCAGGTCCTTGGGCAAGACCTTAAGAGCGTCGAGTAGCTCTATAATAACTTCAAACCGATCACTGTAGTCGTCCGGTGTCATAATATGCCGCATTATGATACCCAAAAAACAACTGCGCAATAAGATTATGACGCCATTTAATAATTATTTAACAAATTGGGAATCTTGAGAGAGTGTGCAAAGACTCTTGTGAGATAATGTAAACATGTCAAGTAGTCAAGCCGATGATAAGCATTCCGGAACCTGGGCCAGAAAAAAGAAAAAAGAGTTAGCATATATTTTTTGCTCCCCAGACCTCATTCCCCCCACTGAACATCCGGTAACAATTTTCATGGCTGGTACACCAGGAGCCGGAAAGACAGAATTTTCTAAAAGCCTGCTTGAACTCTTTAATACATCTGCCGTTCGTATTGATGCCGATGATATTCGAGACATGATGAAAGAAATCGGATATAACGGTGCTAACTCAGAAAAGTATCAGTACGGCGTAGGCCTAGCCGTTAACAACCTATATCGAAAAGCAATCAAACAGAGTCAAAGCGTGCTCATTGACGGAACTTTTGCTTATCGGGGGTGGAGAGAGAATATTGAGATGTCGCTCAACGTTAACAGACTTGTAGAGATCTACTACCTATACCAAGATCCTAAAATAGCATGGGATTTCGTCAAAAAACGCGAATTGTCTCAAGGTCGAGCTGTCCCAATTGAAGTCTTTGTGAAAGATTATACTGACTGCATAGAAAATGTATGTAAGGCTAAAGAACTATTCCAGGATGATATAGTCCTGTACTACGCAAAAAATAACTACCAAAAAAAGCTAGAATATGTTAAAATAAATGTTGGCGATATTAGACAGCATATACCAAATGTGTATACTAGTAATGAATTGAAAGAACTAATCGATGCCTGATTTTATAAAACGAATTATCCTACGTTTTTCCACCACAGACGAGATAACTGCAGACTATAAAGATTACTCGGACTTTGCGTATCACGCATCTAGCTTAGAGAAGGCTAGGATTATTGAAGACGTCATCAATAGAGCGAACCGTGTACAAAGAGCTATTGCAGAGTCAGCAAGTCACAAGCATCAGCACCAGGACTAAAGGTTTTAGGCAACTTCAATCAGAGCAGAGTCCTTAAAGGCTTTGCCGCGACGGATCATCAGGCGGCCGTTTTGAAAATCACCCGGCTCAAATTGTTCGCGGCTTACTTTTTGGCCATTGACGCTAATGGCATTACTGTTGAGCAACTGGCGGGCGTTACTTTTTGAGGTGGCCAGTCCGCTATCAACCAAAGCCTCAGTTATTTCGCCGGTTTCAGTGGCTTTAACGCATGGAATTTCAGCTCTAAGGTCATCTATAGCGTGAACGTTGTCACCGACATTAGCCAGTAGCATTTTGCCGGTTAAGACTTCGGTAACTGTCTTGGCCCGATTCATGCGTTCCTCGCCATGAACCAAGTGCGTAACTTCGTCAGCCAGTCTGGTTTGAGCTACCCGGGCCCCCGGGTCCTGTCGCTGCTGGGACACAATATCTTCAATGGTCGGCCGGTCAAGCAAAGTAAAGATTTTAAGGTAGTCCTCTACCCCGTCATCATCTAGGTTTATCCAAAACTGATAGAACTGCGTCGGCGTGGTCTTCTTTGGGTCAAGCCAGACAGCCCCTGCCTCGCTTTTGCCAAACTTCTGGCCAGTCGCCTTATTAACAACTAGCGGCGTGGAGTAGACATGGGCTTCACCACCGTTTTTCCGGCGGATAAGGTCGACGCCGGCAATGCTGTTGCCCCATTGGTCTGAGCCGCAAAGCTGGAGCGTGACTTGCTTGTCTTCATATAGCCTTAAGAAGTCATAAGCTTGAATGAGCACATAACTAAATTCGGCGTAGCTGATACCGGCGCCCTCTTCGCCCAAGCGGCTCCGCACAAATTCGCGGCCTAGCATCTGGGCAAGCGGAATGTGTTTGCCGATATCCCGCAAGAAATTCAAATACGCAACGTCCTTAAACCAGTCGTAGTTATCGACTAGTTCAAATGGAAGGCCTGAAAAGAGCTGCCTGTACTGGCCGACAATCTTGGCTTTATTAGCGTTAATGTCGTCAAAAGATTGTAGTTCGCGTTCTTGGGCTTTACCGTCGGGGTCGCCGATCAATCCGGTTGCTCCACCGACCAGAAGCGTAGCTTGGTGGCCATGGCCAATGAAGTGGCGANNCTGCCGCTAAATTACCGACTGTCATTGAGTCGGCGCTTGGGTCAACTCCCCAATAAAACTTAATAGGCTGCCCGTTTAAGACGGCTTCGCCGCCGCCTGCATATGTCGTTTGGTTGACGAAACCACGCCAGGTAAGTTCTTCGGTCAATGTCATGATATGTACTAGTATAGCGTAAACTCTACACCGTCCTGAGCGTCAGCTGTAATTATGCTATAAAATTATAAGTTTTTTAGCAAAATAATTTGCTATACTAGCAATAGCTTTTTATGGGGGATACAGATAGTTCATTATGAATAGGGGTACCGGACGTCGTAATCGCCGAAGTTCGCGCGCTGCTAGCGTTACTACCAAAAGCGGCCGGACTATCAAAGTCAACCGCTCGCTTAATGACCGCAAAAAATCCAGGAAGGCCGACCGGGCAGCCGCCAAAGCCGCATACCTCAGCACCCTGCCCAAAGACCGCTGGAAGCGTCTGCTATATAGAATGCACCCAACCCGTGTGTACCACTACTGGTTTAGCCGTGAGGGAGCATTTATGGCCCTCAAGCTTATCGGGGTTACCATGCTGGCCTGCTTCTTCCTGATCATTGGCCTGTTCGCTTATTTCCGCAAAGATTTACCCGCCATTAAGGACATTTCTGGTTCAAATCTCGGGGGCAGCATTAATTACTATGACCGGACGGGCAAAGTCCTTCTATTCCAGGACTATAATGCCGTCAAGCGTATTCCGGTTGAGGGCACCAAGATTTCACCATACATGAAAGAAGCTACCGTGGCTGTTGAAGATAAGAATTTCTACCACGAGGGCGCCTTTGACGTCCGTGGCATCGCCCGGGCCGCCGTTCATGACGCTTTTGGGGGCGGTGGTGGCCTGCAGGGCGGCTCAACCATCACCGAACAGCTGGTCAAGCTTAACGAGAATTGGACCGACAACCGCACCATAACCCGCAAGGTGAAGGAGCTCATTCTGGCCGTCGAGCTGGAGCGCTCGTACAGTAAAAACGACATCCTGACGGGTTATCTAAATATTGCGCCTTATGGCGGTATTGAATACGGGGTTGAAGCCGCCGCCGAGGATTATTTCCATACCACGGCAGCCAATTTAACGCTCCCGGAAGCCACAATGCTGGCAGCTATACCCCAATCCCCCAGCTATTATTCACCGTACGGCAGCAGCCAATATAACTCGGCGATCAGCCAGAGCAGCTTTAGTGCCCCGGCCCTGATCGGGCGTCAGGCGTATATCTTGGATTTAATGGTTAAACAGGGCTACATAACCCAAGCACAGGCCAATGCCGCCAAAGCAGTCAATGTTCTGGCGCTAGTGCAACCGCTGCAATCAAAGTATCAGAATATACAAGCGCCGTATTTTGTCTTAGCCGCCAAGCAGGAACTAAATCAGACATATGGGGCTACTACGGTAACCCGGGGTGGCTGGAACGTGACTACCACGCTTGATCTTAACATCCAGCATGAAGCCGAATCGTTGGTAGCCTCTAACCTTGCGAACGTTGAACGTAACGGTGGTGACGATGAAGCGACGGTGGCGGAGAACGTGCCTACCGGCCAGATAGTCGCTTTGGTGGGCGGACCCGACTTCACTAACCCGCAATGGGGCCAAAATAATTATGCGGCGGGCGTCTTAATACCGCCTGGCTCCAGTTTTAAGCCTTACGATTACACCACTCTTATTAACGATAACAATAACGTCGGTGCCGGCTCGGTATTGTATGACTCTGTCGGCCCGCTGCCCGGCTATCCTTGTACCAACACCGCCCTGCCAACCAAAGGCGGCAACTGCCTGGAAGACTACGACTTCCTGCAGCCCGGCCCGCTCACCTTACGCTACGCCATGGCTGGGTCACGTAACATCCCGGCCGTCAAAGCCATGCTGGAATCAGTACCCGGCGCGTCCACCCCGGGTGCCGCCATCACATCCGGCGATATTAAGTCCGTAAATAAAACCATCAGCACGGCGTCCGCCATGATGGATAACACCTACGACCAGCAGCATAATATCAGTCCTTATAACTGCTACTCAAATGCCGCTCTCACCGACGTAACACAATGTTACTCGTCATCGGCGATTGGTGACGGTGCTTACCTGAACCTTGACGATCACGTCAACGGACTGTCAACGATTGCCCGGGAGGGCGTAGCCATACCACGGACCTTCATCATGAAGATTACCGATAGCGCCAATAAAACGGTCTATCAATGGAAGCAGCCTAAAGGCACCCAGGTAGTACGCCAGGACGCCGCTTACATAGTTGACAATATGGCCAGCGACCCTAAGGCAAGTTACTTACCGGGAAGCTGTACGGCAACGAATTGTACGTCTCTGTCGGCCGGCGGCTATAAGTTTCACCGTTACAACGGTTGGGACTTTGCCGTTAAAACCGGAACGACCAATGATAACTTTGACGGCCTGATGACCAGTTGGTCAACCCAATACGCTGTCGTGTCATGGGTCGGTAACCACACGCGCAATGTTGCTTTGACCTCTGGCCAGATGGAGTACTTAACTGAACCGATGACTAGAGGACTGATGCAGTACATCCACACCGGATTGACGCCGGTTAACTGGGTACAGCCTAGTGATATTAAATCTCTGCCATCGTATGTCGTCCGCAGCCATATTGACCACGGCGACCAGGAGCCCAGTCCGGCAAACGATATCTATCCAAGCTGGTACGTTGGTGGCAGCACCGGTAAGACTACGTCAACGACCATAGATAGGGTCTCCGACGGAGTGGCAACCAGTTGTACTCCCCCCGATGCCAAGCAATTTGTTAGCAATGGCAATGCAGCCTCTTGGAATATAGATATCTTCCATGGCGGTATAGCCAATATTGGTACGGGCATAAAGACTGGACCGGCCAGCACGACAGTCAACGACAACGTACATAATTGCAACGATAGTCCGCCGACGGTGACGTTGACAGCGCCTGGAACCTGTACCAACTCCTGCACCATAACGGCTACCGTCACCCAGGGCACTCATTCCTTGAGCGACCCGCAGTACCCGCAATTTCCCGGTACGGTAGACATTACCTTGAACGGCAATACCATATATACCGCAAGTGTCAGTAATTCACCTAGCACGGTCAGCTTTACTTATACGCCGACATCGAGCGGTAGCGGCACCGTCAAGGCCACCGTCACCGATAGTGTCCTGTACCAGGGTACGGCCAGCAGTGCCATGACCTATAGTGCAGCTAGCCCGATTAGTATTCAAGACCAAACCGTAACTGGTTCAACGCCGACTATCACTTGGTCCGGCGGCGGAGGCACTTATACAGTAACGGTCGCCGGTGGAACCGGCTGCTATTCGCAAACGTCAAGCTGCCAAATAACGCTGCCTAACAAAGGTGGCTACGGAGTCACTGTCACTGATAGTGACGGTGACACCCCTGGTACTGCTACGATCACACGCTCTAACTAGAAGCTCTCAACAGCTAGCTAATCTTTCTCTAGAAATTGATTCAGGGCACTGCGCACATCGGCTACGCCGTGAAGGCCGGTGAGTTTTTTGCCGGTCTTTTGTAGTGGTCCTATGGCACCGTCAAAACCAAGTTTTTTGGCTTCACTCAGGCGTTTGTCGGCATGCGGCACATGGCGCACTTCGCCGCTTAAGCCAACCTCGCCGTAAACTACGGAATTTTTCTTTAGTTGCAAGCCTTTGGCGGCTGAGCCGATGGCTAAACATATGGCCAGGTCGGCCGCCGGTTCACGTATCTGTATACCGCCGACGATGTTTATGTAGATGTCATAATCAGCCAGTTTCAGTTTGGTCCGCCGCTCAAGCATGGCAACCAGGAGGTTGAGACGGTTGAGATCAAAGCCACTGGCAGCCCGTTTCGGATAGCCGTAAGTCGTACGGTTGACCAGCGCCTGGACTTCAACCAAGAGCGGCCGGGTGCCTTCCAGCGTGGCTAGGACGATTGAGCCGTCACTTACCTGGCGTTCCGATAAAAGTGCGGCTGACGGATTTTCGACTGGCTGCAGTCCTTTTTCCACCATCTCGAAGATGCCGGCTTCATTAGTCGAACCAAAGCGGTTTTTAGTTGCCCTCAGGATCTTAAAGCCGCCGTAGCGGTCGCCGTCCAGTTGCAGAACCACGTCGACAACGTGTTCCAGGACTTTCGGCCCGGCAATCGACCCTTCTTTGGTGACATGGCCGACCATTAAAAGCGCGGTGTTGGTTTGTTTGGCAGCGGCGCTAAGCAGACCGGTGCTATTAGTTATTTGCGATACTGTGCCGGGAGCTGAGCTAATTGCTCCGCAGGCGATAGTTTGAATCGAGTCAATTATGACCAGCTTGTAGCTGCCGCTGGCGATAGTCGCCGCCACGTCGTCGGCCGAATTACTGGTCACTAGCTGGAGCCCGCTATGAAGCGTGCCGAGACGTTCTGCCCGAAGGCCAATTTGATGGGCCGATTCTTCGCCACTGACGTAGAGGACCGGCACTTTAGAGGCCACGGCATAAGCCAGCTGCAACAACAGAGTACTTTTACCAATGCCCGGCTGGCCGGCGATCAGATTGACGCTGCCGGCAACAATGCCGCCGCCCAGTACATCGTCTACTTCCTTGATGCCGGTTACGATCCTGGCCTGGTCGCTTGACAGGCTAAGCGCGACTGACTGGGCTTTTAATACTTTGCCTTGGGAGATGCTCCCGGCGACGGCGCTAGGCGATAGCTGTTCTTCAAGCGTATTCCACTCACCGCACTGCGGGCACTTGCCGCTCCAACTGGTAGTGAGCGCTCCGCACTGGCTACAAACGTAGCGGCTGACAGGTTTTTTCGCCACTTTAGTATTAAACTCCTTAAATATTCTTACTTAATAAGTGTAGCATCCGGGTATTTAGGGGCACTAACGGGTAGCCTGCTGCCGGGGCGTTACGCGGGTGTCAAGGGCCGTTACCAGAGTGGTTATCTGGCCGGCTACCTGATTGCGCGCGGCAACCAGCTGGTTATACTGGCTGACCAAGCTCTCGGTTATTTGTACCTGGGCGTTATAGGCATCGACCGAGCTGTTATAGGCCGGCACGCCCCCGTCATAGGCTGATATATTGCCTGAGTTACGCAAGTTTGTTAGGTTGGACTGTTGGGAGTTTAGGGCATTTAGTGACGAGCTGAGCTGCGCTTCGGTACTATTCAGCTGGGACTTCAAGCTGGCCAGTTGATCGTCATCTTGGGCGACAACGGCCTGCCTGGAGCTGAAGGCCGCCTGGTAACGCTGCTCATAGGCCACTATAGCCGAACGGTTCGTGAAGTATTTGCTGTAGTAGGCGTTTAAAGATGCCGGTAAGTTGGCGATTTCCGTGCCGAATGTACAGCTCATTTCGTCCATAACGGAGCCCGGTTCGGTCTGTTGGTATAATTTTACTTCGGCTTTGACCTGCGTACTAGTTAGGCCGTGCTCATAGTAACTCTGCAGTTCGCTATTCAGATTAGCCCGCTCGCTACCGCTGAGCCGGGCATAGACGGCATGGAGGACTTCGTGGGCAGCAGTTACTTGTTGAACGCCGGCAAGTGTCGGGTCGGATACGTTATAGATGAAAATACCGTCCTGATCGGGATGGTAGCAACCTAGCACTATGCTGCCCAGGTTTTCCGGACAGTAGGCGCGAAAACCGTTTACTGACGGAGTTAGCTGGGGCCGGTTCAGGTAAAATAAATGCCGGGTGTAGCTGGTCATGGTGTCGTCGTTGGCAAGCGTAACAACCGCCGCTGGCGGTACGTAACCACGCAGCCGCCACCAATCTACAATGCTTTGCCCGTTAACGACCAGCACCCCGACTATAACCAGCCATACTGCAACTACGAGCGTTAGACCAACGTGATAGTTGTGTGTTTTGGAGTTGTTACTCGTTGGTGACAGCATATTCAAGGGCACCCTTTTTGGTTGCTACTTGAATAATATCACCTTTCGTATATTTGTCATCGAGAAGATTGAGAGACAGCTGGTCTTCGATAGTATCTTGTATCAGCCGGCGAAGCGGGCGGACGCCATTATGGGCATCGTAGCCGTTGTCCAGCAGGTACTGCTTGGCACCACTAGAGAGCTGTACACTGAGGCCTTTGCGCTGCAGGCGGGCCCGTAACTCATTAACTTGCAGGTCAATAATTTTATAAATATCCTGCTTGGTCAGCGAGCGGAAAACTATGGTCTTATCTATACGGTTAAGCAGTTCCGGTCGTAACATTTTCTTAAGATCGTCGTGAACCCGACCCTCATTGGTCTTGTGCAGTTCGTCAAGGTCTTTCAAATCGTCAGAATTCTTAGCGCGGAAGCCAAAATTTGCTTCCTTCTGGAGTTTTTCAGCGCCGATGTTAGAAGTCATGATTACGACGGTGTTGGTAAAGTCAATCCGCCGCCCTTTGGCGTCAGTAAGATAGCCGTCTTCCATGATTTGGAGCAGCATGTTGAAGGCATCGGGGTGAGCTTTTTCTATTTCGTCAAACAGCACCAGGCTGTACGGCTGGCGGCGAATCTTATCGGTTAACTGCCCGCCGTCTTCATAACCGACATAGCCGGCCGGCGCACCGACTAGGCGTGAAACATTGTGGTGCTCACTGAATTCGCTCATGTCAATCTTGACGAGTGAGTTATCGCTGCCGAAAAATTCACGGGCCAGTACGCGAGCCAGTTCGGTTTTGCCGACTCCGGTAGGGCCTAGGAAGATGAATGAGCCGATTGGCCGCTTATCGCTGCCGATACCGCTGCGGTTGCGGCGGATAGCCTTGGATACGGCCGTTACTGCCTCTTGTTGGCCAATGACGTACTTACCCAGGGTTTTTTCCAGTGTCAGCAGGTACTTGGCCTCACTGCGGATGACTTTACGGACGGGTACGCCAGTTATCCGGGCTACGACGTCGGCCAGGTCTTCGCTTGTCACCGTCAGCCGTTTGTTATTTTTAGAAGTAGCATGCAGGGCCTTTAGATTTTCATTGATCTGGGAAGCGCGGGTTTTGGCCCGGGCGGCCCGCTCATAGTCCTCACTATCAACGGCCTCTTCAATCTGGACGTTGACCAGCTTCAGTTCTTTTTGCAGGGCTCGGACTTCGGGACTGGTCTTCCCCTTATCTACCCTAAGGTGCGCGGCGGTCTCGTCGATCAGGTCTATAGCCTTATCCGGCATGTAGCGGTCGTTAAGATAACGCTTGGCAAGAGTGGTGGCATCTTCCAGTACTTCATCACTAAAAGATACGCCGTGGAAACTCNNGATCGGCTGGAAGCGGCGCTCCAGGGCAGCGTCTTTTTCAATATGTTTGGTGTACTCGACTGTAGTGGTGGCGCCGATTAGCTGGATTTTGCCTCTAGCCAGGGCCGGTTTTAGGATATTGCCGGCGTCCATGGCGCCTTCGGCGGCACCGGCCCCAACAATAAGGTGGAGCTCGTCTATAAAGACGATGGTGTGCCGGTCCTTTTCAAGTTCGGACATGACTTTCTTCAAACGCTCTTCAAATTCGCCGCGGTACTTGGTGCCAGCTATCATACCGGCCAAATCCAACACGACAATACGCTTGTCGAGCAAGCTGTCGGGGACGTCTTCGGCTACGATTCGCTGGGCCAGACCTTCAACGATGGCCGTTTTGCCGACACCCGGCTCGCCGATGAGGACGGGGTTATTCTTGGTACGGCGGTTTAGGATGGTTATTACCCGGCGTATCTGGTTATCGCGGCCGACGACCGGATCAAGTTTGCCTTGGCGGGCCATATGGGTTAAATCGGTGCCAAAGAAATCAAGGGCGGTTTTTTTGATGGTCTTTTTGCCGCGGGGTTTGCCTTCGCTGCCGACCATTTGTTCTTCGTACTGCTGATGGTTGAGAAATTGTTCCAGCTCGCTTGTCAGTCCGTCAATGTTAATATTCATGTCGCGCAGCAGGATGGTTGCCCGGGCATTCTTTTGGGATAATATACTGTAGAGAATATGTTCGGTGCCGCAATAGTCCTGGTCATAGTCCTGGGCGACATCGTAGGCCATCTTAAGCGTCAGTTTGGCGGTTTCACTCAGTCCCTTAGCGCCACCGACATTAATAACCAGTGTTTTAGGCGTCATATTAAGTGCCAGCCGGGCCCGGTCGAGAGTTACGCCGGCGCCATCTAAAATTTTTGCTCCCANNTCTTGGGCCAGCACCCCAAGTAATAAGTGTTCGGTACCGACGTAAGCGCTGCCGAAGCTGCGGGCAATGGCGTCGGCGTGTTTTAGGCTTTGCAGGGCATTGTTAGTGAGGTGATTTAAAAACTCTTGGAAGTCTGATGAATTTGGCATCATAATTTGTTTAATTTCCTTTCTAGCTTAGGCCTTATTTATCCTAGAAACATAAAATAGCCTATATCCATAATACCACTTAGCACTCTAAGGTCAAGAGTGCCAATTGGCACTTCTCAATACTATCTAGAGTACAGATAGAGAGGGAGAGAATTTATATTTGTCGGCCGATTACGTCGTGGACGATTCGGGCAGTGTCGTTTTGTGGCTCTTTAGCTGCCTGTTCTCGCAAGCTAAGCACCTCTACGCCGCTGTATATAGCATGGATAACTTGAGGGTCGTCTACGTAAGCACTGAGGGCATGAAGTTGGCCAGAACGGATTTCACTGCCTTCTTCAGTTGCACTTTTAATCATAAAGTTTACGAATTCGCTGTCAATTTTCTCAAGCTTCGTGACTTCGTATGACCGTGATCTGGCTAGAAGCCGCAGCGCATTGTCGGCGCTTTTTCTTTGCATTTCAGCGCCATGACGTTTACTTTTGCCTCTGAAGCGTCCCGACAAGGTGTGGCTAAGCGAGAATAGTTCAAAGGCCTCTTCAACGGTTCGTTGATTACTGTCAGCGTTATTATTGATGACGATTAATGCCTCGTCGCGTCTGAAGGTATCACCAGCTGCAGCATCGTGCAAGGTTGCTAGGTCAAAGCCAGCCGCCAAAACTCTTTTGGCTAACCCAAAGTCGGCCTCTATTATCCTGTTAGCAAAGGTGAGCGTACTATAGGAAGCGCCTCTGTCGAGCTCGTATTGATTTCTGGCAATGCCGGCTGAACTCAAAACTTTAGCAGCTGGGGAAATTTTTTGTCCGTAGTCTCTCGCTTTCAGAAACGTCTGAGCAGTTTGACGGATAAGATCGCGCCTCAGTGGTGAAGTCGCAAGCTGATGAGTTTTACCGTACTGCCGCTCTATAGCTGCTCCCATCTCTGAACCGAGCTGAAGCAGGCTGTTAGCTTTCTGTGCGGCTGACATCTTGGCATATTGGCCGTCGCTGGATTCGCACCCCTTCACAGTCTCAACAATCTCACTAACGGCCATGTTAACGAGCTCTTCAGAAATAAAGGCCTCGCCGTAGGTAATATTTGCAGCTGACCGGGCCATAGAAACCACTATCCTGGAGTGCTCGCGGATGCGCTGTGCCGGTTTGCCTGCTTCGCCTGCCGCAGTTAAAGCCTGTCCGTAGATGCTGAGTGGCTGTTGTTCGAGCTCCTTAAAAAGCCGGTCATAAACCTCAAGATCACCTTTGTATCCGTTAGTTGCAATATTTTTGGCTAATTGCTCGGTTGACTTTGCCGATACTTCGGCAACTTCGACGAGCGCCGACGAGCGCGTGGCCGGATGTTCGGCTTGCTGCGCAGCTTCAGCTGCGTCACCTATGTAGTCATGGACTTGACGGGCTAATTTATACGGTTCATCGACACTTGAATAATCTACTGGATAACGGCTGCAACCCTCTGCTATCGAGCTTATGGTGCGGGCCTTTTCTTTAGGATCTGCGGTTATGCCATCGGCAATCGACCGGGCCATATTGAAAAAAGTGAGAGCAGTGTCCAGNNGCGCGTATTTCTGCCAAGATTAAAGACTACACCCTTTACTACCCGCTCGCCGAGAATAGTTTGCGTCTCACCTTCGACTCGTTCCATGGCGTGTCCTAAGGCGCCAAATACCAAACTAGCAGGTTCTAACTCGCCTGTAGCCAAAGCTCTGGCGATTAAGCCTTCGCGATCTTCATTCAGTAGCGGCAT
>PKXF01000014.1 GCA_003133385.1 Candidatus Saccharimonadota bacterium
AGGATCAAACTCTCCAAAAAAAAGAATCTGCTCTTTGACTTTAGATCGAACATCTAACCGTTTAACGGGTTAGACTGACTTATTCTAAAACAGTTCAATTGAACTGACGTTGATTTGCACTNNTGCACTACTCAATTTTTAACGATCAATGGCGACTTTTCGAGGGACACATATAGAGACCCACCGTCAAGCCATTCATATGATCATACAGTATGAAGTCAGTCCGGGTCAAGGGGTAAATAGACACTGATCATGGTTATACTTACAACTATTTAGACGTTAGGCTTTGGGTTCAGCGGTACTGGGTTCTTGTTGATCATCATCTTCTTCGGGTTCATCAGCTTTATCGACAAGAGCGAGTGACACTACTTCATCACCGTCATTGAGCCTCATAATACGGACTCCTTGGGTGGCACGGCCAAGAGCTGGAATGTTTTTCAAACCAAGGCGGATAGTTTGGCCGTGTTGGCTAATGATAATGACCTCTTGCTCTGCATTAGTAAGCGTTTTAACACCTATAAGCTCACCTGTCTTGGTATTAACAATAGCTGAGCGAATACCAACACCGCCTCTGGCATGAGGTGTAAACTGCGAAATTTTAGTACGCTTACCGTAGCCGTATTTACTTATAACAAATATGTCTGAGCCTTCTTCCACAATATCCATACCAATAACGTGATCACCTGGGCGCAAACGAATGCCACGGACCCCTCGAGAGACTCGGCCCATCGGCCGGGCATCACGCTCCTGAAAACGAATGGCCTGGCCTTGGCTGGTACTAATCACGATTTCGTTTTCACCGGTAGTCATACGTATCCACTTCAATTCATCGCCTTCATCAAGGTTAATGGCAATAAGACCACTAGTACGGACATTCTTATACTGTTCAAACGGCGTTTTCTTAACTACCCCGCGAACCGTACACATAATCAGATTAGCAGCGTTATGCGTCTTACTGACGTTTATAACGCTACTGACGGTTTCTTCGGGCTGTAGCTGTAGTAAATTAACCAGTGCTATACCTTTGGCGTTGAGGCCAACAGCTGGCACTTCATACGTCTTCATACGGAAGACCCGACCTTTATTGGTAAAGAATAGCAAGAAGTCGTGGGTTGAAGCGTTAACGACATGCTCAATAACATCTTCTTCCCTTGTAGCCATACCACGGCGGCCCTTACCGCCTCTTCCCTGCTTCTTGTATTCAGCAAGCGAGCTACGCTTGATGTAGTTCGCCGCTGTAAGAGTAACGGCTACTTGTTCATCGGCAATAAGGTCTTCATCACTCATTTTGCCAAGTTCGCTAGGCACTACTTTTGTACGCCGCTCATCACCATACTGTTTTTGCAATGCTACCAGCTCATCCTTGATGATCTTGAGCACCTTCTTTTCGTCAGCCAGAATAGACTCTAGGCCCGTTATGAGCTTCATTAGTTCACTTAGTTCATCTTCAATCTTTTTTCGCTCCAGTCCTGCCAGGGTGCGCAATTGCATAGCCAAGATGGCTTTGGCTTGAATCTCACTGAATTTGAACTTTTTAATCAAATTGATTTGGGCATCTTCGGTTGTATCGCTGCCACGGATCACGGCAATTACCTCATCTATGTGATCAAGCGCGGTTTTCAGTCCCTCAAGAATATGGGCGCGCTCACGAGCTTTCCTAAGCTCAAACTCCGTGCGACGGCGAACAACGATCTGCCGATGCTTGATGTGCTCTTGTAGGATGTCTGTCAGACCTAAGACACGTGGCTGGATTCCATCGATCAGAGCCATCATATTGAAGTGGAAGCTTGTTTGCAAAGGTGTTAGTTTGTAGAGTTGATTCAGCAGCTTCTTCGGGTAGGCGTCTTTTTTCAGGTCAACCACAATACGAACCTTACCGCGAGCCGTTTCGTCACGAAGGTCAGAAATACCAGTTAATTTTTTATCCCGGACGAGATCAGCAATTTTTAGCACCAGTGTTTCCTTGTTGAGTGCATAAGGGATTTCGGTAATAACGATCTGGTGGCGGCCTTTGTCGCCTTCGACAATCTCGGCAACACCACGCGTGACTACACCGCCTCTTCCCGTTGCATAGGCAGTACGGATTGATTCTTGGCCATAGATAATACCGCCAGTTGGGAAATCTGGTCCCTTAACGTGCTCCAGCAGGTCATCAAGCGTGGCTTTGGGATTATCTATGAGTGCAATCTCCGCATCAACCAGCTCGCTTAAGTTATGGGGGGGTATGTTCGTTGCCATACCGACAGCTATGCCTAGCTGGCCATTCAATAGCAGATTGGGCAATTTTGACGGCAGTACAGTCGGTTCTTGCAAGCGGCCGTCATAGTTATCACGAAAATCAACGGTTTCCTTGTCTATGTCTTCTAATAGCTCGTCAGCTAGACGCTCCATCTTTGCTTCGGTATAACGCATGGCTGCCGGTGGATCACCGTCCATCGAGCCAAAGTTGCCCTGCCCGTTAACGAGCATGTAACGCATAGCCCACGGTTGGGCCATACGAACCATCGAGTCATAGATTGCGGCATCTCCATGAGGGTGGTAGTCACCCATTACCGCACCGACGACATTGGCACTCTTACGATGCCGGGCTCCGGAGCGAAGGCCATCGCGATTCATCGCATATAGGATGCGTCGATGTACAGGTTTAAGACCATCTCTGACGTCAGGTAAAGCTCTGTCAATAATAACACTCATTGAATAGCGCAAGTAGCTATCTTCCATGACGTTTTCTACAGTTCGAAGCTCTACAGTTCGTGAATGACCAGAATCAACATCATCAGGTAAGAGCGCTACGCCGTCGCGCCTCTCTTCCATGGACTTTTCGACGATCGGTTCGTCAGGCTCCACGGGTTCTATTATCTCTTCGTCCGGTTGGTTCACAGGCTCATCGTCCATAATTTATATGTCCAGGTCCTTAACAAACTTTGCGTTAGTTTGAATAAAGCTTTTACGCGGATCAACTTCACTGCCCATAAGTTTATTAAAGATAGCGTCAGCTTTTTCGGCATCCTCTACCCTAATCTGCACTAACACTCGTTTTTCCGGGTTCATAGTAGTCTCAAAGAGTTGGTCAGCATCCATTTCGCCAAGACCCTTGTAGCGTTTTTGCTCAACGAAACCAGCCTGCTTGTAACGTTCAGCGTCACCAGTCACCTTGGCACCCTCTTTTTGGCGCTTAGCAATCTCTACGTCTAGGACTACATCAAGCTGGTCTTCATCGTATATAAACACACTGGATTTGCGACCGGTTCGGATAAGTTCAAACAGTGGCGGTTTTGCCAGATAGATATGGCCGCCGTCAATTATTGGTTTCATGTAGCGGAAAAAGAAAGTCATTAGCAGGGTACTAATGTGGCTGCCGTCTACATCAGCGTCGGTCATGATTATGATGCGGTCGTATCGTAAACCGACTTTGTCGAAAGAATCTTCAATGCCGACACCCAGCGCCTTAATCAGACTAACAATTTCGTTATTAGCAAGCATCTTATCAAGGCGGGCCCGTTCGACATTAAGGACTTTACCCCTTAAGGGTAGTATGGCTTGGCTTTTACTATCCCGGCCAGATTTAGCTGAACCGCCGGCTGAATCACCTTCTACTAGATAAAGCTCGGAGTTTTTAGGATCTTTATTTGAACAATCGGCTAGTTTTCCTGGCATACTGGCACCATCGAGTATGCCTTTTCGTAATATATTGTCGCGCGCAGCGCGAGCTGCTTTACGGGCACGGGCGGCCAACAGGGCTTTTCCTACGATCTTACGGGCAACTCCCGGGTGTTCTTCTAAGTAATAGTTAAGGTACTCACCTAAAACTTGTTCAACAATACCGCGAACCTCGGGATTACCGAGTTTGTTCTTAGTCTGCCCTTCAAACTGGGGATCAGGTAGCTTCACTAGAATTATGGAGGTCAAACCTTCACGAGTATCTTCACCCGATAGATTTTCTTCTTTTTCCTTAAGCAATCCTTGTTTGCGTGCATAGTCGTTGATCACTCTCGTTAGTGCAGCTCGAAAACCAGTCATATGTGTTCCGCCGTCTGGGTTAAGCACATTATTGGCGAACGCTTTTATCGTCTCGGTATAAGCATCTGTATATTGTAAAGAGATTTCGACTTGGATATCTTTAATAGTTTTGTCGACATAGAAAATGTCGTCGTCAACTACTTCTCTGCCGACATTCAAATGTTTGACGTAGCTCTGGATGCCGCCTTCAAAATAAAAGCTGTAACGCTTGCCGGTTGCTTCATCTTCCAGTGAAGTATGAACGCCTTTTGTAAGATAGGCGGCATGGCGTAAGCGGTCTAAAATGGTTTCATAATTGTACTGGACGCTTTCAAAGATTGAGGTGTCAGCATAGAAGGTAATCTCGGTACCAGACTTGTCAGTTTTACCTGTTACTTTCAGATCGGCCAGTGGTGCACCCTTAGCGTACTCCTGCTCAAAAGTTTTGCCATCACGGTGGACGACTACCTTCAAGCGCTCTGATAAGCCGTTTACAACGCTTACACCAACGCCGTGAAGGCCGCCGGATACTTTGTAACCGCTGCCACCGAACTTACCGCCCGCATGGAGAACAGTAAGCACCGTTTCAACGGTGCTTTTACCAGTTTTGGGGTGTATGTCGGTCGGGATACCACGTCCGTTATCTATTACCTTAATACCGCCGTCGGCTAGCATTACGACCGATATTCGGTTGGCATGTCCTGCCAAGGCTTCATCAATTCCGTTATCTACAATTTCCCAAACAAGATGATGCAGCCCTTCAATACCTGTACCGCCAATATACATACCCGGGCGCTTGCGCACGGGCTCTAGACCCTCGAGCACAGTAATTTGCTCAGACGAGTAACCAGACTTCTTTGCCTTACCCTCAGCCACTACCAATACACCTCAATTACTCAGTTTTAACGATCTTGCAAGTTTTTTCCCACTGCCTCTATTATAACGTATTACTACTTTTTGGACAACGATCTCTATGCTTGGTTGGCAGGTTATTATAACTATCGGGTACTAGCTAAGCGTTACCGGTTGCTTGACTGTCGGTTTTTTTATTTAACTCGTTGGCCAGGTGGAAAGAGCCGTCATGATCAATAAAGATGGTGTCACCTTCGTTAGGATGCACCTCGGAGTCAGGTCCAAGCTTATCTGGGGCAGCCGGTGTATTTAGCTCCTGCTTAAGCTCCGCGGCTATTTGATCAACTTCGTGTTTAGCCAGCTCATCGCTTGATATATTCTTTGAGGTGGCCGGCGTAGATGCTTTAGGTACTGTTGGTGGGCTTTTAGGTGTCGGGGCTGGCGTAGGTGGTTTTGGTTGGTTAACCGGCTGTGGTAAATTGGCTTTCTTCGGAGAACTTTGGGGTTGTGGGCTGGTAACCACCGGTGTTTTTGCCGGCGGTGTCTTGGCAGCTACTGGTGGAGAAGCTAAGCTTGGGCTGGATGTCTGAAAGCCTTGGCGCTTACTAAGCCAGTCGTCAAGGAACGATGAGCCGCTAGGCGCGGGTTTGGGCTGAGATGGCAGGCCACCAGCCATACTTGGGTTTGCGCCTGGCCCTAAAGCAGCCCCGCTGCGAAATTGTCCGCCCGGTCCTGACGCGGCAGGTAGAGCACCTTTCGTTGTCATTCTCTTTGTAATTTCAGCTTCGACAATTGACCTTGGTCGACCGTATTTGGCAGATGAAAGCTGCTTAAGGGCAACGGCCAGTCGTGGGCGAGGCGTACCAAGTGGCGGTAGTGTTGCCATACTAAACGGATGGGTTGGTATGCCACCGATAAGTGTGCGCACAATGGTGTTGTGATTTGGAACACGCAATAGGTCATCACTGTCAAACGTTGGGTGGAAGTACTTGCCAAGCGACTCTACATCATTTTGGCCGATCCTAAAGGATACGATTGTGCCCATGTTGCCGAATACAGCATCACGGACTTCCTGGGTTAATTGTGTCGTAAACTGGTTGGCGACAATGAGGTTAAGGTGATACTTCCTTGCCTCAGACATGATGGTGGCAAAACTGTCGGTAGAAAAATTCTGAAACTCGTCAACATAGAGGCTAAAGTCTACCCTTTGGTCTTCGGGTATATCTGACCGGCTCATTGCGGCTGCCTGAAACTTCATCACAAAAACCATACCCAGCAGTTTAGAATTTAAGTCCCCAGTCCGACCCTTACTCAAGTTAACAAGTAGGATTTTTTTGTTGTCCATAATGTTACGTAGGTCAAAAGCGCTTTTTGTTTGCCCAATAACATTACGCATCATTTCGTTGCTTAAGAACGCGCCGAATTTACTAACAAACCAACTATTAATTTCTCCGGCGTCATTCGAACGCTGGCTGGCGGGATATTCTTTCTGCCAGAAATCTAGAACATTGATATCTTTAACGTGTTGTAGCTTCTGTTGTAAAAATTTCGGATCACGGAATAACTTCGGTATGTCGACGAAAGTACCGCCTTCAGGATCGGCCATAATTGCTTGTGCGGCGTTCCTGAAAATATGCTCATATCGTGGGCCCATAATGCCCTGATGTTGTGGATCGTACAATTTTTGAAGCATATTTAAGGCTTCCTGTATCAAAAAATCTTTCTGGTCTTCGTGTTGGAATTCGAACAAATTAAGTCCCATCGGATATTCCATATCGGCCGGGCTGAAGTAGAGAACATCCTCAGTGCGTTCTTTTGGCACCATAGCCATTAACCTCTCCACCACGTCGCCATGCGGATCAACAAAAGCAAAGCCGTTATCATTTAGCATGTCCTGCAGTGCCAAATTTTCTAGGAAAGTTGACTTACCTGTACCGGTTTGGCCGACTACGTACATATGCCTCTGGCGATCATTTAATGCTAAACGGATGGGTTTTTTGCTGCCACGAAACAGATTGTAGCCAAGAAGTAAGCCTTCTTCGGGTATATTACGTGGCCCATCTACTTGTTTGGAGGCTTGACGGGTCAGTTGTGAGGTAGGAATATCCCGCTCATCCGGGAAATGAAAAAGTGAAGCAAGTTCTACGGAATTAAGAATATCTTTATTATGGTGCTGCGGGAAAAATCGCATGATGTATGACGTTACAAGCGATTCTATATCTTTAGCGGCTGTATATTTAAAACCGTTCCTATTAGGGGCATCGTATAAATTGAAGCTGGCTACGATGTTATTCAATATAGCTGCTGCCCGCTGATTAATGTTGGATGATACTACAACACGGATGGCCACCTCAAAACCAGCGTGCCGGGTTTTTTCATCTATGGCATCAAGGGTTGTCTGTTCCATATGAGATAGTTCAGGCTTGCTGGATTCACCATCTTTGCTGGCCTCGGGTACCTTAGCGAAAGCAACAGCTATGTCTTTGGCAAGACTACCAAATGCCAAACCCTTATGGCCTTTACGTTTTTTGTCTGCTAAGTCTGTAGCTGATTTACGCCAGGAGGGGTCGGCCGGTCTGAGCATAATTTGCACTCCAACGCCATCCTCTTTACCGAGAGTCGACAATGAGTTAAGAAGCGATTGCATCGTATCGCGTTTTAAGTCCTGGTAGGTGGCGATCGGAAAGGCGTAGTGCTCCTTCAGCTCAAGATCACCACCTACCGTGCCGCTGATCTTGCCGACTGGACTAAAAATATTATGTTCGGCGACTTCTTCCAACCTAGCCGTTGGATAAGCACTATTAATTGCCTGCTTTACGACTTCCACCAAAGTAACAGGTACGGCTGCGTAATAATATACGAAGCCCTGGGTGCCAACAATTTCAAAAACAATATGCCGCTGGCCATAGAATACCCTTTTGAAGCTCTTTTCAAAGGTGCTTGCAATGATATCGTAAATAATTGTTGCTCTACTAATAGTTTCATCGGTCACGTCACGGGTGTCACGGGTACCCACTTCGGTATCATCACTCGGTGGCGGTAGATGTATAAACAGAGGCACCATTTTAAGCCCCCGCTCATAGTTCTTCTGTTCACGGTGCGTTTTACGCCATTGCAGAAACAATACTGGCGCTACAACTAGAGCCACTAAAAAAATGATGATTAGGAAGATAAGTAAAGTGGCCATCTAAATCTACTTCAGTTTTACAATCTTGTTGTATCGTTTTTGCATATAATCGGCCTTGAGTACGGTGAGGTCTTCACTTTGTTTATAGGGGTCATCAATGGTACTATTGACAATCGCTTTTGCCTTGTGCACCCACTCCGGTTCGATGACGTCTTTGTCGTCGGCAACCTGTAACGCACCCGCCTGGCTCACGCCTGTAGCGACTTGGGAGCCGGCCGGTGATGCAGTTTTTGGTAACGGCAATGGAATAGTGGCCATAGGTACTGTCTGGGGAGCCTGTTCTCCAGTTATTTGCCCGTTCTTAACAGGCGCAGCAGGATTGGCAGAGTTACCAGAATCTATTTCTGGTAAGGGGATCACGGGCACCTTACCTGGAACTGGCGCTGGCGTTCCGGCGGTTTGGTTATTATTCGACGGATTCATACTATCTATTATACAGCCTAGCCATCTAAATTACGTCTGCGGGCACTTGTATACACACCGTAGATGTAACCAAGAGTTGCTAGGGGCAAAAGAACTAAAATATCACGCGGGGTTAGTCCGCCTATAGACTGCAGGGCTACTACTAAAACTAGTACGCCGCTCAAGTAGGCAGCAAGCCTCTTCTTATAACGAATTGGCAGTCCGTATAGCCGTGCAAAGCTTAATAAGCCATACATCAACTCGTAACAAGTTACGGCCAGTAATAGAATACCTACGATCAGCAAAAATGGGGCAATTTTACTGGCATCAGTTCTTGTAAAGAAGATGGTATCGGTTATTAGCACGCCAATAGCTTGCCAAAAATGTCTATAATGTATCACTTTCAAGCCGTTCATAATAAGATTGATAATGAAGAGAAATAGTGCCGGGGCGGCAAATCCGCTTATAAATATTAGACTATTGAAGCGCTTGCCGCCCTACGGCTAGACTGACCGCTCTGGTGGCCTTGAGAGCCAAACAGAGCGCCATACGGATACCTCCGTGTGTTCGTAAGCCCGTCCCCGCAAGGACTAACGTTATCGTACTTAACCAATTTGAACGTTTTTGTTTTTGTGACTTACAGGTTCTAATCTAGCACGTTGAGGACTAATTGTCAATCCTCTTATGCTTCTTAAGCGTCCTAAGTGAGCCGTGTTTGGTATCAAAATCAGGTACTCAGTGCCTAAATAGAAGCCTGTACCCGAAAAGTTATACACAGCTTTCCGTACAATAAACATAATTAATATTGACGGCCTGAACCCTATTCTATAAGATACGTATAGCGCTTGAGTAAATTAAGTGCTCAAAAACAAAAACGACCCTGGGGACGACGATTTCTCGCAAGTCGTTGTCCCACTAAGCAAGACCAAAACTGAAACACTAAAAAGCCAAACAAAAACCTTCATAATACCTAAAACACCTCGTTATAAAAACGGGGTGTTTTATATTTAACGATTAATTTGGTTGTGGGCTGTGGCAATAAGCTATGCATGCTGCAAAAAATCATTTTAGGTATTAAGTTAAGCTCCGCTGGGTGTTAGCTTATAGCCCTTTATTGTCTTCCGCGGTATTTTACCGGTATTCGCCGTTGCGTAAGTAAGTGCTCTAAGGTAATATTTTGAAACCTTACCCCTGTAACTAGCCGTATAGTATCATGTTCGTCTAAGGGGTAGTTGTTACCATTAATACGTTTATTTGACCTCTGAAAGTCTATCTGTTAGAATGCCAGATACATTAACTTTTATTTTTAATGTTAAGTTAGGAGACCAGGTCATAGCCAAATACACCCGCCTGAATGATCAAATTCGGGCACCTCGACTGCGAGTTATCGATAGCGATGGTAAGCAGCTCGGAATTTTGAGTAGGCAGGAAGCTTTGGATATTGCCCGGGAACGTGAACTTGATCTGGTGGAAATTTCACCAGATGCCGACCCGCCAGTCTGTAAAGTCGTTGATTGGGGTAAATACAACTACCAACGCACCAAGCAGCTACAGAAAAACCGCAAGTCCGCTAAGACGCTTGATATGAAGCAGATGCGGTTTGGGCTTAAGATCGGAGCTCATGATCTTGCCATCAAGATGAATAAGGTAACGAAGTTCCTTGAGGCTGGTCATAAGGTTAAAGTTACCCTGTTCTACCGCGGACGCGAACAGGCGCACAAAGAGATCGGTTTTAAAATTGCCCAGGAGGTGATTGAAGACTTCGGTGATACAATTATAGTCGATCAACAGCCTCAATTGAGCGGTAAGCAACTGAGTTTTGTCATACGAAGCAGTGGTAAGAAGCCTGTTCCCAAGCCCGTAGAGACAAGCAACATACAGGAAGAAGAAGGAGAATCATAACATGCCAAAACTGAAGACCCATAGCGGAACCAAGGATCGCGTACGCCTAAGCAAGAATGGCAAAGTTCGTGTGGGAAGTGCTAATCTAAACCACTTTCTAGGTAAAAAAAGTGGTGGCCGCAAGCGCGCCCTTCGTGGTTTAAAAACTAGAACTGGCACCGCGGCTAAGAACATTAAGAAGAATCTCGGCGCCTAAAGAGCCAAGTTTAAGGAGTTAATATGCGAGTAAAGCGCGGCGTCACCAGCCATAAACGACACAATAAGATCCGTAAAGCCACCAAGGGTTTTAGCCATCCCAATCGGGTGAGTATTAAGCGTGGCCGTCAAACGCTTACTAAATCCCTTCAGTATGCTACTCGTGATCGCAAGAACCGCAAGCGTACTTTCCGTGAGCTATGGAATGCCCGCATAAATGCCGGGGCACGCATAAACGGCACCACCTACAGCAGATTAATCGCTGGCCTCAAGGCCGCCGATATTACTTTGGACCGCAAAGTATTAGCCGAACTGGCCGTGAACGAACCTAAAGCCTTTGCAGCCGTCGTTAAAGCCGCCGAGAAGTAAGTACTCTACAAATAAAAAACTCTCTGTTTAAACGGAGAGTTTTTTAGATTGCCAGATTATCTATAAGCCGGGTTCTGTCGAGACTGATCATCTATCTAGGTCTGCGATTGCTCACAGACTCAAGCGGTTTTTACGGTGGATCCTTAGCGGGATACTTTGGGCTTTAGGCCTAAAGGATCCATCTCCTTGCAGCAGGCAGGGTTTACCATTCTATAGCGTCACCGCTATAAATTGCGGGCTCTTACCCCGCTCGTTTCACCCTTGCCAAACTAGGTTTGGCGGTTTCGTTTCTGTGGCACTTTCCCTAGGGTCGCCCCTGGTCACCGTTAGCGACTGCCCTTCCCTTTGCTGCCCGGACTTTCCTCGTGTATATTGCACCACGCGATCAGCCAATAATCTGGCTAACCTATTGTACTATCTCTGTAGATTCTGGCAAAATGCCTAGTTGCTCATCAAGTGCCCGGTTAACTGCAGCATCGGCGAGTTTGTTGAACTCCCGCGGTACATGGCTGAAGCTAATCTTTTTAAATTTTTTGGCAAGTTGTTTAATAGCGTCATGGATCGGCCATAAATCGCGATTTTTAACCTTGAATATGCCCTTCATCTGGTTAACTACTAGTAGGCTGTCCAAATAAACATCCGCTTCAAGAATGCCCATTTTCAAGCATTCTTCAAGGGCAAGCTTCAATGCCGTATATTCAGCTTGGTTATTGGTTGTTATACCAAGATATACACCTTTATCTACTAAAATACTGTCTTCCATATCCAAGATGACGAAACCGCTGGCACTAGGCCCCGGGTTACCCCTTGAACCGCCGTCAGTAAAGACCTTAACTTCTTCTGGAACTAATTGGGCTTCAGCTTTAGGGCTGGTGGTTTGACTGGATATTAAAGCGTCGATTGCATCTGCCATTTTACGGTCTTTATCGGTAATACTCTTATTGCCTTCGTGGGTAATGAGCCAGATCTGTACTACGCTCCATTCATTCTCCCAGCGAGGATGATGCTGGAGATCTTCGGCTAATTCGGCTACCCGGACCATAAAGGCCCAGGCCTGTTTGAAATTCTCGAAGTTGAACTGTTTGTACAGCCCGTGTTTGGTTTCTTGCCACATGCCTACTATCTTATCATGGTCGAACTGAAGATAAGGTTCTTGAGTAGCTACTGGAACCGCTCTAGAGATACGATTTCTATATCAAGCTTTAGTTTTTCTAAACGCTTATCATTAGTGATGAATTGCCTAGCTTTATTATCAAGGGCGGTAGCGAGATGAATGGCATCTGCTGCCTTGAGTGACTGATGTTTATATCGTAGTCCCCCGGCTAGAATAGCTAGAGGAATTGTAAAGTCATGTACATCAAATTGGGGACTAGCGAAGAAATCTATTATTTCCATATGTTTAGACACACCGCTAGCTATTTCCATTAATGTAATTGTTGGCACACAAATAGAGCCTTCTTCTAGAGCATACTTGATAGCTCGTTCAGAACTATTAAAAAACCTAGGATTTTTTTCAAGAAAATAAATATAGACGTTAGTGTCTAATGCTATCATCTTCAATCCCAGTTTTCATCACGCTGTCGACGAATCCAGGCAGATGCATCAAGACCTTGTTTGCCCCATGAAGTATCTTTGGTTTTAATGCTGCCAGCGAATATAGCTAACTTAGCATAACCCGCAAGTCGATCTGCGTGCCTAACTATAATGTCTCCATTATCTGCAGCCTCAACCTGCATTTTCTGTCCAGGTTTAATTTCTAGCTGTTTACGTACGGCTTTAGGTATAACAATCTGGTATTTTGGTGAAACAGTGGTATTCATAACTTTTAGTTTATATAAACGTAAAACTTTTGTCAAGTTTCGTAAAACTAAATCTTGGTCGGGGTGACAGGACTTGAACCTGCGACCTCACGGCCCCCAGCCGTACGCGCTACCAACTGCGCCACACCCCGAAAGTGTTATTGAATTATAGCAATAAAAAGAGTCGGGCACCGGGTTTGATCACCTGAGGTATCCCAGGTGGGTGCTCGCACTTGCTATCCACGGATAGCAAAAATCTTGAGCTCCCTAATGATTAATATCAGATAATCATTCTCCCGGCGGGGAGTTTTTGAGGCTCTACCCGACCGCTTCCATTATATATACGCTAGGGCAAAAGTCGCAATATATCATTATTGAGAGTTATGAGTAGTGAAGTCAAAACACCGGTTAATACCAAACCGAAGATGATAAACAAACCATAAGGTTCAATCTGTTGCATGAATTCCTGTAGCGGTTCCGGAGCAAAAGCATATAGCACACGCGATCCGTCTAACGGCGGAATCGGCAAAATATTGAAGACAAAAATAGCAACATTTAGAATCGTGAAAGTATCAAGAAAATTGAAGAGAGCCACATTGGTTACCTGATGTATTAATAGCGCCCCAATGATAGCCAGAATTAAGTTAGATAACGGACCGGCTGCAGCTATAATCGCACCCCCAAATTCGTCATACTTTACTCTGTTAGGATTAAATGGTACAGGCTTAGCAGCCAGAATTGGTACATGAAAAAGCAGCAGGGTGATTATGGGCAGTGCCACCGTGGTGAAAGGATCAATGTGCTTGAGCGGATTCAAGCTCAACCGCCCCATATCCTGAGCCGTCGTATCGCCTAGCGCATGTGCCGCATAAGCGTGCATTGCCTCGTGGATTGATAGCGAAATTACTACTGTAATCAAGACATAGGCAATGTAAGTGCCTGATAAATTATTGAGCATATATCTTTAGTATACCCGTAGTTATACTAGCTAGGATAGCTTTGATGTATCACCAAGGGTTAGAGGAGCGTTAACTTTGTAGCAACTGGCGATGCCCGGCGACGTCATGAACGCGCAAATAGGTTGCGCCGGCCTTTATGGCAACCCGGCCAGCCGCCAGATTAGTTTCCAGCTCCATACGATGCTTGCCTAAGAAGCGCTTACGGGAATAGCCGATCATTACCCGATACTCTGGCATCTGCGTAGCAAATCTAAGAAGTTTTTGGTTAAGTCCGGGAGTCTTGCCAAAGCCTAGGCCTGGATCAAGGATAATTTGGTCGCGTCTTAGTCCTTTTGACTCTAGTAGTTCTGCTTTGGATAGCAGATCATTCTTAATAAGCTCTTGGTCATCTATTAGTTCTCCGTCGTGCGCGGTCTGGGTATCGACCGTGGGCAGTTGGCTGACAATACAACTTGCCTTATTTCGGCTAACTACTTCTATCATAGCCGGATTATTCATGCCAGTTACGTCATTGATGATAACATCACCTAGACCCAAAGCCCGTTCAGCAGTTTCGGGATGATAAGTGTCTACCGACAGCCTGCCTGGGAAACGCTTAATTAGCTCTTTTAGTACCGGCTCTAGCCTCAGCCACTCCTCGTCTGGTGTTAATTTGGCGGCACCAGGTCTCGTGCTCTCGGCACCAATGTCTACCAAAACAGCACCGTCTCTAAATAACTTCACGGCACGATTAACAGCTTTTTCAGGCTCCAAAAACTGATTGCCATCGCTAAAACTATCCGGAGTTACGTTCAAAATTCCAACAAGTTGTACCATCTGCCTATTATAATAAAACAAACTGATTGATTATAATTAGGAAAAGTCTTGCTTGAAGGGATTTATTGACAGTGATAACAACTATTAACAGCGCTGCAGCCGCATGACAACTATATATCTGGCACTCGGTTCAAACGTTGGCGATCCAGCTCTCTACATTATGAAAGCCATCGACTTATTGGGAACAGTCGTGCACAACATCCGGAGAGCCCCTCTTTATGCCTCAAAAGCTGTCGGATTTACTGATCAGGCTGATTTTTTAAACACCGCTATCAGCGGCAAGACAGAACTGTCTCCCCAAGCGTTGTTACAAGCTATTAACAACGTTGAGCAGCAAGTTGGTCGCGTCAAGCGTTTCAGATGGGGCCCCCGTGAAATAGATATAGATATAATCTTCTACGGTAATCAGCTCTTGGAAACTGACAGCCTTATTATTCCCCACCCTAGTTTTCAAGAACGCGACTTTGTACTCCGGCCCCTTGTCGACCTAGATAGCAAGATAATTGACCCGGCTAGCCATAAAACGCTCAAGCAGTTACTAGATAGTTTAAACGCCTCTCAGTTGTCGATTATTAATAAAGTGCGGTAATTGTCTGGTGCGTACTCAAACCGTTCAAAATATTTGTTAAGCAAGAAACAATTGACCAAAACACCTAATTCAGCTACAATAACACCTTAAGTTAGTAGCTCATTCGAGGATATAATATGCAGAAATGTGATCTCACCGGTAAAGGCAAGCAGTACGGCAGCAATGTCAGTTTTTCGCAGCGCCATACCAAAAAGGTCTGGAAACCAAATCTCCAGCAGAAAACGATAGTAGTTGATGGCAAGAAAGTACACATGAAGCTAAGTACGCAGGCTATTCGCACACTGAAGAAAAAAGGTCTTCTGGGCAACACCAACCAAGCAGCCGAGTCTATTTCGTCCGCTTCCTTAAGCAAATCCCTCTAAGCGCTATACAGTACGTTCTAGGATAACTAATTGGGTAACGTCAGTGAGTTCGTTTGGTTTGAGGCGAAGCTTGGCAACGGTTTCTTTTGGCTCCATCGCCAGTTCTTTAAGTACCTGAGCTAGATCTTGCTGGGGCATGGGGAACTTCAGTGTCTTATCGGCGTAATGCGTCGGAATTATAAGCCTAGGCTCGATTGCTTTAATAATTTGAAGGGCCCCGCCTGGGTCAACCGTGTAACCATTGCCTCCGACAGGTACGATTAGAACATCGACGTGGCCTATAGTCTCAAGTTGTTGGTCACTTAATTTGGGATAGATGTGCCCTGTTATAAGTACGCTTTGGTCGCCAAAAACAAGTTTAAACATGGTGGCATTTAACTTATCGGGTTCATCGACATGCGCTTGTGCCGCAACGCCAATGATTGAAATGTCTGAAACTTCGTATTCTCCCGGTCCATCAAAGCTCAACCTGGCGTTGAGATCATGCGGATTAGAGGTGAACAGTACTACGTCATCAGGCTTAGTAATACTTTTTGATCCTAGTTCGGCTAAATTATCATCTATGACGATCCGAGCATTTTTGTGGGTTACACTTAGGCAGTTTGCTCCATAAAATTGTAAGTCCATGCTGTGTATTTACTCCTCGTTTTCTACTGCAAGTTCGGTAAGCAGATTATGCAGATCAACTAGAACCTGTTTTTTTGATTGGGCAATAGCCGTTGCGAAGCGGTCCCTGATCTGTTGACGATAAAGGAAATCAGGAAGACTCATAGTGGTATAGCGAATGGTCTTGTTCTCTCGGGTTTCCAGTGCGTCGACATATTTTTGTAGAGCGTTAGGATTAACGTCGCCGACCACTAAGAAATCAATGCCGGCTGTTTCGTCACGCGTAAACTGGCCTGTGTATACCGCTAAATCAATGTGGCCGACAGCCTTGAGATCCGATTCGGCCTCTGCTTGTTGCTCATCAGGTGTTACACCATCTTTTTTGCTTGCAATTTTGCGGACCCCGCCACCAAAAATTTGATGCAAGGGTTCATAGTATTTATATTTTTGGTTCACCTCGTAGTACAACTTATTATTAGTATTGTCTGATGTTATGATGCCGATGCTGAGTAGATTGCTCAACTCGCGTCGAACCGAGTTAATCTGCTCGTCAATCTTACGCGTAATTTCCCGAACATAAAATGAGCGGTTGGGATTACTATAAAACAGCTGCAAAAGCTTGACTCGCGTTTTTGACCCAAAGAGTTGCTCAATCATGAACTAAGTGTAGCAAAGATTGGTTCAATAGGAAATATTGTTACCCAAAAATGTTGTTACTAGATCTACAACTACTGGCCATCTGACAGGGGCGTTAAGCCAATGAATACTTTTGTTCCGCTCAAACCAGGTATTTTGGCGTTTGGCTAGGCTCATAGTTGCATGAACGATTTTTTGGTGTACTTGGTCCTGGTTTTCAGAGACTAAAAAGTATTCTTTCCATTGCGCATAGCTTATGCCTTTAAGCGCTTCGCAGTCCCAGCCATATCGTGTAGACAGTTGCCTTACTTCTTCTTCCAGCCCGCTTGCAAGCATTTCATCCAAGCGATCATTGATTAGCTGTTTAAGTTTGCCTTTTTCGGCTTGCAACCCGAGTAATAGGGTTCGTTTTCGTAGACGATGTTTGGTGGGCCGCGCACCATTTGTCTCAATCAAGCGGATAAGTCTTCGCTTATTGCGTAAGTCGACGTCACCAAGCTCAATGCCTGAATCGTCAATCTTTCTTAATAGTTCAGGCAAACTTAACCCATTGAGAAATTCTCTATTATGCCTGTTACCGACCGCTGAAAAGCTATAGTCATAGATTACGCTGTCAATATACAAGCCAGTACCGCCTACCATGATTGGTACCCTTCCCCGGCCAGAGATATCGGCTATAGCTTGGTTTGCCAAATCCTTAAATAGGGCGGCGTTAAAGTCTTCATCGGGGTTAATAACATCAAGTAGGTGATGCGGTACGACCTTACGATCTTCAGCAGAGGGCTTAGCGGTACCGATGTCTACGCCCCGGCGCGTCGTCCAGCTGTCTGCGCAGATTATTTCACCGTTCCACTCCTGGGCTATACGCATCGCCAACGATGATTTGCCTGTAGCCGTCTGTCCAACAATACAAATTAAGCTAGGTTGTTTTTTCATCTCATAAAGATATAACACACTATCACAAAGCAAGCACCTTTGTCTTGTAAGATTAAGGCTGCCTGGAGCCTGCAGATTAGTTATCTGGAAACCAAAGCAATGACGCTACATCAACCTGGTAGTCATCGCTAACATCAACCCCTTCAGCATGCAGAACCTGCCTATGGCCAGCCCGGCCGCCAGGATAACCTCTTGCCAATCCACCCTGCTTGTTCACTACTCTTTGCCAGGGCAGAGATGAATCGCCGAAATGAGCAATGCCGCCGACAACTCGCGCCGCCCGGGCATTACCGCAAAGTGCCGCCAGCTGACCATAGGTCATGACTCTTCCCCGAGGAATTTGGCTAACTATAGCTTCAACTCGCTGCCGAAAGTCTGGCTCAATAGCGGGCACTACTTCTTTCACTCCTACAACGAGCTTTTAAGCACGCGGGACTTAGCTTCATTAGCAACCGTCTTTAAGAACTGCCCTGCTCCTACGGTCATTGGTATATCCATTACTGCCATATCCTTGCGGATACGAGGTATGACCTCCTCGTTTGCAACTTCTTTTTCTCCAATCACAACGCTATAAGGTACTTTCGCCATTTCTGCTGCTCGGATTTTTTTACCTACAGACTCATTGGAACCATCTACTGTTATGCGTAATCCGAGATCACGGCCTTCGTCTGCAAGTTTATTGGCAAACGCCATAGTTGACTCTTCTTGGTTCACTATAATTAGACGGACTTGTTCGGGAGCTAACCAAACAGGAAACTTACCAGCAGTGTGCTCAATATAAACAGACAGGAAACGCTCTACTGAGCCCATGAGAGCACAATGTATCATAACTGGCCTCTGGGCACTGCCGTCTTCGGCTATATATTCAAGCCCAAGGCGTTCTGGCTGTACGAAATCAAGCTGAACGGTAGCCAGCTGGTGCTCACGGCCAATTGCATCTGTAGCCATGAAATCAATTTTCGGTCCATAAAAGGCCGCTTCGCCTGTCTCCTCAAAATATTCGAGCTTATTAGTGATAACGGCGTTTTTAAGCTGTTCCTGGGCACTTTGCCATAACTGCGGCGCTCCAAGATAAGCCTCACTATCGTCACGGTAGCTTAAACGTACTCTTAATGCCATACCGACTGTGAGGTAAAGCTCATGCGCCGCTTCCAACAAGTGATTAATCTCGCCTTCAAGCTGGTCCTGGCGACAAAATACATGGCTGTCATCTTGAGTAGCCGCACGGACCCGGCTTAGGCCAGCAAGTTCACCGGTCTTTTCGTCGCGATATATGGTAGTTGTTTCCAGATAGCGAATGGGCAGCTCGCGGTAACTACGCTGTTTACTTGCATAGATCCGGCTGTGATGCGGGCAATTCATTGGCTTAAGGACAAATTCATCTTTGGTTTCCTGGCTCTTTACTAGGAAAAGTTCATCGCCAAATTTATCCCAATGGCCTGATGCCTCATAGAGTTCCTTTTTGGTTATATGCGGGATATACACCTTCTCAAAGCCATAACGCTCACGTAAGCGATTTGAGAAGTGAGTTAACTCTTCGCGTAAAATCGTGCCTCGGGGTGTGAACATTGGTAAACCTGAGCCAACCATATCCGAAAAGACAAACAGATCAAGTTCCTGACCGAGCTTTCGATGGTCGCGCTTTTTGGCTTCCTCAACAATGTCCAGATAGTCCTGGAGCTCCTCTGCGCTCATGAAAGCTACGCCGTGAACTCGTTGCAATTGAGCATTTTTTTCATTACCACGCCAGTAAGCACCAGACACGCGGTTGATTTTGAACGCGCCAACTTTTCCAGTTGATGCAACGTGTGGGCCACGGCATAGGTCAACAAAGTCACCATTTTTATAAAATGATACGTTTTCTACCTGGGTATTGCCGCTGGCTATGGTACCCATTTCCTCGGGGCTAAGTTTGCTAATCTCAGTGGTGCCTGACCGTTTTAAGTCGTTAAGCAATTCTTGTTTATATGGCTGCTGGGCTTTATCGGCCCAAGCTATAGCTTCATCCATTGGTTGCTCAAACCGTTCAAAAGTCTCATTGCGATCAATAATAGCCCGCATAGCCGTCTCAATCTTCGCGAAGTCATCCTCTGATAACTTGGTTTCGCCCAGGTCCACGTCATAATAAAAACCGTTATCTACCACAGGGCCTACGCCAAACCGGGCGGCTGGCCAAAGCTGTTGAATGGCAGCAGCCATAATATGAGCCAACGAATGCCGCATAGCATACAGTTGTTCTGCTTGCTCTGCTTTGTCTGACATAACTTTGGAACCCCTTGCACTTAGATTAATCTAACAAAATAACACCGGTCTATATAAATTTAAAAATATATAAAACCGATGTCTCGGTCCCGTCTAAGGGAGGTTCCACCTCGACATTTACTCTTGCGACAAACGTTATCGTACGTTGTCGCCACACCGACGGAGCTCCTTGGCTAGTGAGGCCCTATCATTACTCATTTTTAGTATACCAGCTGGCTCTGGTAACAAAAAAGGATTGAATGATCTCGCAACTCATTCAATCCCTTTAGTTCGCTTTGCGAGATTAAAACAATCTCGGCAAAACTTCACCTGTAGCGACTATCATAGCAAGGTTAGTATTATAAGGCTAGCCTATTTATGCTGTAATTCCTACATTCTGATTGTGGATAATAAAGTCTTGTTAACGTCATAGCTGGCGTCAGGTAATTAATTTAGGTCTAATAGGTTGCACTCTTATTTATAATAATGTACGTTATACTCTGTTGTAGTGGGCGAGGGCGATTAGCTCATTTGGCTAGAGCGCCTCATTGACGTTGAGGAGGTGATAGGTTCGAATCCTATATCGCCCACCATTAATTGGTGTGATGTAGCCTCTATAGTTGGCCTAGTGTAACGTTATCGCTGAACTATTCACATAAGCAATTCTTGAGTTATTGATAGTTCAGCAACTACTTACGTAAAGCGATTATTTTCTTTACTCTTTGCCGATATGTAGTTAGTAATCTTTTGTATAAATATCATAATTGTGTTAAAATATATTTAATAGCCTGAACGTAGCGAGCAACTGCCTTATGGCTTGGAAAAAATATGTCTGCTGAAGTATACGCCCCACTGGTTGCAAAATTTGGTGGTACCTCTATGGCGAGCCCTGAGGTGGTTATGTCGCACCTTGAAGTAGCTGGGGATAGCCCGGATGTAGTTGTCGTATCCGCTCCGGGCAAAGACGAAACGCATAAAGTCAAAACTACTGATATGCTACTAGGTTACAAAAAAGGTGCGGTGATAGCAGAGGAGATACAGCGAAGATTTGAAGATATTTTGCTTATTTCGGGTAGCGATACTGACCCTGCTTGCCAAGCTATCGTGGATAATATCCCAACAGATTTAAGTGATTGGACAGATAATAACGATCCAGTTGAGGCTTTGGGCGAGCACTGGAGTGCCCGACTATTTGCTGCTCAGACGGGACGGGAGTTTGTTGATGCCCGTGAAATAATTTTCTTTGATAACAACGGCTCATTGAATGAGACGGCAACCAATAACTCTATACGTTCACGCCTAAGTAGAGGTGGGCATTATATTGTTCCTGGGTATTACGGCTTAAGAGCTGATGGCCACGTGCAAGCCTTCCCTCGCGGTGGATCTGATATTACAGGGGCCGTAATTGCACGCGCCTTACAGGCCCGTCAATATGATAACTGGTCAAATGTTGACGGTTTCATGTCGGCTGATCCTGAAAAAATTGCTAACGCTAGATTTTTAGACCTCATTACCTACCGTGAAGCCAGAGAACTTAGTAACGGTGGCGCTGAATTGTTACATCGGACGGTAATTAAACTCTTAGGCCATAGTGGCATAAAAACTGTTATGAGAAATACTTTCGGCACGCCAGGTAACTCGGGTACAGAGGTCGTAAGCGATCGTGCCTGGCAATGGCAACCAGTTGTTGCTGTTACCGGGCGTGACGACATGCTTGCAGTCTCCTTGCACGAGTTCGGCCTCAACGAAGAAATTGGTGGAACGGCCGATTTGTATGCTGAGCTTGAGCATCATGGAATACCTTATGAACATGCGGCCACCGGTACGGATGACGTGTCTCTCTTTATAGCCGGGTTCAAGCAGTACCGCGACAAAGTGTCAGACATTATTGATACCTTAAAACGTCCTGGTCGAAGATTAGAAGCTAATCCGGCTGGTTTGGTACATGTAGTTGGAGAAGGACTGGCTAGGTCCGGTACCGATAGGTTAAGAACCCTTGGGCTGGTAGCTACGGCACTGGCCGAAGAGGGTGTACAAGGTAGAGGCGGAACCGACGTGGGAGCAAGTGCAACGCTTACTCTATTCGTAAAACCAGAAGCCGTAACTGACGCCGTTAGAATAGCCCATTCAGCATTAAAACTTGACGAGTAACTGTAAGTACCTTCCAGTTTCGATTCTTAGACAGTTTATGCTGAATCCCGACGCATAGCGAGATAGTCAGACAGCATTGTATAGGCAGTCGGTCCTGGGCCAGCACCAGAGCCTTTAAGTACGGGGTGGCCATATCTTTCATTATGTCCTAAGCCAAATACCACACCGTTACCTGGTCCATTAAGTGTTGCCAGCTCGCCGAAAAGCGGATTTTGACCTACGTGCTGAAAGCCACCGACTATTTGCCATCCGTCATGCTCAACACTAAAGCCGCCAACCGTATCGTCATCTGATCGACTCACAAATTCCTGAAAGAACTGCTTTGAATAATAAGAAACAATAAACCGGCGTTCCGTGGCTTCCTTTATTACCCGTACTATGTCCTCGGGTTTAAGTTCAAATTGGAGCTTTTTCCAATCGAGTACAGTATCCCCAAGCCCCACTGCATTAAAGAAGATTGCTGTCTTCTTAGGTATATCACCCTCAGCTTCGCCCTTAATGATCTCTTGCGGTGTTTGGCTGCTACCTGGACCCGGCGGTTCGGCGTAACCAAGTCGAACAACTTGGTCAGCCGCTATACCAAGTGACACACCGGCAGCTCCGCCTTGAGGACCGATCAGGCTCAGCATTGCCGTGGTGGTACCATTTGGGGTTACGTGTATCTGTGTGATGTCCGGGTGTACTTGGCAGTATTCCTGGGCTATCTTGATCATTCGTGTGCCGCCACCCACAGTAGCGGTAATACCCAGTCGTTGAAAGTTCTCGGATCTAGCCTCAAGGTCAGCAAAGTTATTGGCAATTGCACCTTTTTCGGCCGTAACAACCCTCTTACCACGATCTAAAATATGCGCGATGTTATCGTAAGCAACCAGGCCATCATCTGTCGACGGAAGGGCAACAAATGTAACATCAGGGAAATCATTGACATCTGTTAGGCTAGACACTGCTGAAGGAGTTTCTCCATCTGCCTCATAAATTCCTGATGTTTTTACGATAAAAAGAGGCTTAGGACTCAGTCCATAACGCTGAGCCACCCCGGGTTCGGCTATTTGCCGGGCTAATTCACCACCGACATTTGGATAGCTGCCACTGTTCCGATGCCCTATTAAACCCCATTCTAATGCTTCGCTCATAACATTTCTCCCGTAATTTGATAAACATACCAGTTAAATCTGATATATGCAAACATTAGCGTTTTTAATCATAATATTGACTGATATATCTTTTTTTGATATTCTTGACGTTTAAACGAGGCACTTGAGGTATTCGTAAATCCAGCGCTTTAGACGCTTTTAAATTGTTCTATGAGGAGCTTGTTTCCTCAAAACCAGACAATAATCGTATTCGTCGTCTTCGTTCAACTACTACTACAAAGTAGTTATTGTAAGAAGTTCTAGGCAATCTGTCGGCCCAAAGCATCTGGGCTTTTTTTGTTTTCCCCGTTTTTATTGTCTTATCCACTGGCGTTTTTAACAGCTATATGACAACATGTTGTCATGGTTTGTGTTAATTGTGCAGGAAGTACACGGGTGATTAACTCCCGGGCTCAGAAACGTAATAATCGTATTTGGCGGCGCAGGCAATGTTTAACCTGTGGGTTAGTGTTTAGCACCGAAGAAATTGTGCAGTATGAGAATGTCTGGCTCGTTATGGACAAATCTGGTGGGTACAGCCCGTTTTCACCGAATAAACTAATGATGAGCCTTTATCGTAGCTGTCAGCACCGTCAGGGGGCTCTAAATGACGCTGCAGCCCTAAGTGAAACCATTATCCAGAAACTGCAGTCAAAATTTATAGATGGGCTAATAACTAGCAAAACTATTACCCAAGTATCCCAGGTGGCACTCAATCGCTTTGACCGGGCTGCAAGTGTTAATTATGGAGCCTACCACCGTCAGTAAAGTTGTATCTTTACTATTTACTTGGATCGGCTTGCGTTGATATAGTCTTACCGCTGTCGGTTTTGGTTGCCTTCTCTGTTACATCAAACCGGCTCGGATACCATTTGAATATTAGTCTAGTTTGGGAGTTAAAGGCTGCCATCGACCCGTATAGAACACCGGTTACAGGTAACAGCGCCCATTGGGCTAGCATCAGTACTGATCTGTACCTCTTATGACGTGCCGGCCTAGGCGGCAGCGTTATTAAACATACGTAAAGTGAGACGATTAACCCCGCAAGACCTATACGCTGTACCCTGCTCACAATAAGGGGTAATTCGTTAGCTGCCAGGTTTTGAGGATTAAGCAGAGGTGGGATAAAGGCAGCGAAGTAAACCAGAAGTATACTGGAAGCCCAGGTGACATGAGTTGTTATTGTCCGGCATAGCTTCGCGAAAACATCGACTTTAGGAGCATTATTCTTATGCCAAAAACCCTTATCTGCTATATAGGCAACGTCCGAAGCGCCGTATGTCCAACGGCGGAGTTGCACAAACTGCGCCTTCAGTGTGCGCCAATAACCGTCGACCAGGACAGCGTCTTGGTATATAGGTATGCTAAAAGGATACACTCGGTAATTACCATCATAGCGAAAATATGACCGCCAAAACTGATGGCCGTCTTCTACTATGGTGCGGGTACTCCAAAAATTAGTGTCAATTAGAGATTGCATTGGCTGGGCATGGGCTGAGAAGTTACGGCTTAAGTGAGGCCGCTGCGTATTTACAATATAGAACAGGTTGTTACCGGTTGCTATAACCCGCATCATCGTTGGGGCATCCCAGATATTATTGGTATACATGGCTATAGGCTGGTACGACGCGCGCAATGGATCGGGAACCACGCAATAGAGGTAACTAAGGGCTGCGAAGTACCGTTTATCGGGACGANNATTGTCAGAATCAAGGGTTGTCACAAGAATTCGGGAGGGGTCAAGCTTTTGTTGGGCGACATATTTTTTGAGGCGGTGGCCAGCATAGGTAATATTGGAGCCCTTACCAATAATTTCGCCCGGCGTATTTGCTGGGTGCTTCACTGCTGTCGCATATCTGAATTTATCTCCATATAGGTCTAACAGTTGCTGAACGCGATCCGCAGCAACTTTACCGCTCCTTCCTTCATACGCTATGAAAAGTATAATTTTCTTGGGGTCATAATCGGCATTAAGGACTGCTTGGATAGTCGGTTCCAGCACCTCACGGCTTTCGTTAACGGTAGCGATGATGACGGCGTGCAGGAGTTCTGATGGCTTAAGATCAATATTACGGTTCCCAAGCAATCTCAGATTTTTTTGGTGCCATTTTGGTCGCACAATGTCCTGTCCGGTCACTTGGCCGGCGTCAATATCCGCCGCCAGGCCGTTCCAATCAAGCTTCATATGGCGTTTCATTGTTATGTAACCGGCGATCGCCCGAGTAGAGTATGCCAGAGCCTGCACAAAGATTACTAACAGATAGAACAATATGAAGAAGACAGCAAAAGTAATATTAATTAATGCCAAAATAAAAGGCAAAATCAAAAGCGAATAGCTTAACGCGCCGGGTAGAATTTCAAAAAATCTGTAGTGGCCTTTACGGTCTTTTTCGAATGGGATTTCTAGGTCGGTCACAACCACACCCTAGTGCAATACCAGTAATGCATTACTGATGATAATAGTAAGCAGCAGTAACAAGATGCCTAGGCACAGTATAGTAACGGCAAGCTGGCGATGGATTTTATATGCCCGTAAACTTATGGTGGTGTTGGTAACCAAAACTATGACCGCAAAACCTACAAAACTGAATAATTCCAAGACGCTGCCGGCCTGATAGGCACTAATGCCAAGGCTTGGGCGATATTGAACAATGTAGCCACTCCCGTGACTTGTACCAAGCCTTACCAATATGTAGATACTGTCGGCAATAGCTAAAAAGACGTTAATACTGAGCAATAAAAGCACAAAATGATCATGAAAATACTTCTTTGGAGTGGCCATAGCGTTAGCATTCATTGTACCATCCCGGGCTGAATATGTAGGTTCAGACTATTTTGACTCTAGACTTACCTTTTAATAAGGATGGGTCAACGCTATTAACAAAATAGGTACATTAAAAACCATAGCTAAAACATGCTTGACTGAACCATATCGGCTCCATTGATTATAAGGGAAAATGATACTTAGAATTATCATGACTGGGGAAAGAATTAATATAGGAACGATGGTAAAAAGAGCATACAAACCATTGAGCCCACTTGAAGTCACTAATATTAAGTAAGACAGCAACGCTAAAACAAGCTGTGCATAGAAAATGTTCAGCATAATTTTTGGCACTTTCGATCTCATAACACCTAAACTATAGCAGGTTCAAGATTGAATCATTTTAAACATAAGCAAGTTGGTGCAGCGTTTTAGTCGAGGCTCAGACCCTTTTAGCCCGTAATCATGTTGTCACTAGTTAAATTATTTGACGGACCGTAGCATTGCAGGTCTGGAACTATTTTAGTAGCTCAGATAATACCCTTATACCATCCGACCTTCAACCGGGAGACGTAGGGGCGAACCAACTTTTTCAAGAATATCATTGGCCTCTACCATAGCAAATCTGCCTTTACTGTCAAGATCATCCCTGGCTAGCCTATCCGAGGACCTGCCAGCAAAGAGTATAACTGGAATAGGCCCCTCAAATTCAGGATTAGAGATCATTGGGGTTGCCAATTCTACACCCTTATAACGCGAAGGGTTGCCTCTCATTACACCAGTTAGGATAGATGCGGCGCCTTCTGCAGCTTGCTCTTGTCCCGGAGCAAATACTACTCCTTCATTGCCTACGGTATCAATACCCTTGTCTTGCATATGATGAGGCATGTTGCTTTCGAAATATGTAATTCTTTCGTCAGGAATACGCTCACTTGTAGGTTGAAGTTGTTCGACTGTTGCGCTTTCTGGTGTTGGTTGTTCATGACTCATAGCTAACATAATAGCATAGAGTTGATAAATTGTCAACTTGGCGAGCTCGACCGGATTCGATCTAACAATAAAGAGAAAGTTTAGTTTACAGAGGTGATAACGCTTATGGTGCGGGTGGCGGGAGTCGAACCCGCGNNAGCCAACTGAGCTAAGGTGGCGGTAATACCGCATTATTATAGTTGATGGTAAGCCATATTGACACAAACTACTAATACCTCAATTTTTTAACATGGTTTTGTTAGTCACACTTAAGTTATTATTGTATTAGCAACGGCAACCTAAGCAAAGGCACTTCATGGACCCAGATTCAGCTAACACGCGTTCTGACAGCCAACGTTCTGCCAGGTATTCCGGTTTGTCAGGCAATGAGATGTACTGCCTGGCTTTAATTGGCTACGAGCCGGGTAACATTCTAGTTGGCAACAGTGTATTTTCTATGGGCTTTGTGGGCGGTATCGGTTCTAATATACGAACCGCTATCGGGGGTGAGATTGGTCAAATTACCAATATGATTGCCCAGGGCCGCCAGCTTTCGCTGTCACGATTTTCGCAGGAACTAGCCCGGGCAGAAGGTGGCGGCGCGACCGGAGTTACCAGCCAGCTTATCTTCCACCCCGGGAATGTTGAGTTCTTAACTGTCGGTTCAACTATTCATAGATCTGACGGTGATACAACCCCACAGGCTTTTACCAGCTCGGCTGACGGCCAGGAGTTGTTTTGCCAATGGGACGCCGGTTACCAGCCAGTAGGTTTTGTGTTTGGGAACGTTGCCTACTCTATCGGTGTCGCGAAAGGTTTCCTAGGCAATATACGGCAGCTCGCAAAGGGAGAAGTCTCTCAATATAGCGATATTTTTAATAAAACCCGCCGTCTGGCCCTAGAACGTATTCAGCAAGAAGCCAGAAACCTTAATGCCAACAGCGTTATTGGTATACGAACTACTATTTTACCCATCGGTACCTCCGGAGTGCAGGAAATGGTCATGATAGGCACGGCTTCATATAATGAACAGGTCGACGCTATCGACGGCGTGGTCAACGGGGTTACCACCAGCGACATGACCGCCGAAGAGACTTGGAATATTGCTAAGTTAGGTTACGCTCCGTTAAAACTCGTGCTCGGCACGTCGGTGTATTCCCTTGGTTTCGTAGGCGGTATTAAATCCAGCCTAAGAAACTTGGTAAAAGGCGAGATTAACACTCTAACTCAATTAATTTACGGTGCCCGGGAACAGTCCTTGAAAAAGGTCCAGGATCAAGCAGAGGAAATTGGGGCTGATGACGTTATTGGAATTAAGACTTATATCTATGATCTCGGCGGTGGATTGATTGAGTTTTTGGCCATCGGTACTGCCGTCAAGAAAGTAGACGGCTTAACTACCCGTTCAGGGCAACTTCCGCCTCAGACAATGATTAAAGATACCAACACCTTTACTGATACTGCCAACCTGGCATATGGCACCATCGATCCTGAAGTCCCCCCACGGGACTTAAAGTGATAGTCTAGGCAGCTATTTATCTTCTTCGGTGTGTTTACTGGCCGAGTGGTCATCAGACTTTCCGCTAACCATCCAGGCGCCAATGAGAAACACGATGGCCAAGCTTACAAAAGCTACACCGTGTTTTAGATGTTTATGTACTGATCCTTGTAAATAACCAGGGTAAAAGTGGGGTAAGTTCCCGGCAGTTTTGGTAAAGTAGACGACTGCCACAATAGCCGACAATATGGCCAATATTACTAACCCTGGTACTAATAACTTTTTCATGTCTTTCTCCTATACGTTATACCGGCTATTATACAACGCCTTGGTTCAATCTTGTCTGGTATATGTTTTTCCGTAGGCTTAATAAATACGGCCTGCATTTTCATGGTAGTCTAAGTTTATGAGGAAAATTAAAGCTATAAAAACATTTACTGACCGTTACCCGCTTATTGGTCCTGGTATTTGGATACTAAGCATTCAATACTTCATTGTTCAAATTATTGCGGCTCGTGCTTTTAGGACTACGTATAGCCTACGATTTAACACTATCAGCGATTTAGGCAACTCTATCTGCGGGAACTACTCAGGCAGATATGTATGTTCTCCCAAGCACAACTTAATGAACGCCTCTCTTATCTTACTCGGGATAACAATGGCGTCCGGCTCATTACTGATCTATCAAGAGTTTAAGAGGGACAGGGCAACCTTAATTGGTTTTAGCTTTATGGCTGTGGCTGGTTTAGGCACAATGATGGTTGGTCTGTTCCCGGAAAATACCATCAGCTTGTTGCATACATTTGGTGCAAGCCTGCCCTTCTTTTTGGGCAATGTGGGACTGGTAATACTGAGTGTTTCTTTAACTATTCCGATCTTATTGCGCTATTATACATTTCTCACTGGTATCATCGCCCTGTTAGCTTTAGTGTTTTTCTACACTGGGCACTACTTGAGCCTAGGCATAGGGGGTATGGAGCGGATTGTTGCCTACCCCCAGACATTATGGCTAATAGTTTTTGCGGTATACATTTCGAGCAATCATATTATGAAGAGTTCTACGTCGGCCAAACCTTAGTTTAGATAACTTTGCAGAACATATTCTAGTTGTGCGAGCCGTTAAAGTTTATTGATCTCTGTCCAGTCAGACTGGCCGAGTCCTTGTTCTATGGCCTGTTTATACAACCTGAGGGCTTCATTCAACAAAGGGTGCTGTATGGTCTTAACCATATCGGTGGCGTAACCTAAATCTTTTGCTATCCACTCAACTGAAAAAGTAATTGGGTCGGGAGGCTTTTTATAGGCTTCCCAGCCTATGTTAGTAACGACGCCGCCGGGTCTTTCTATAAGGGCGTTACCTACCAGTTCTTTATCTAAACCGACAACGTCGGCCATTCTTAAGGCCTCGCCAAGCCCAGCCAGATGGATGGCCTGCAAAGTATTCAAGATTAGCTTGTAGCGCATACCGGAACCGGCTTTACCAAAGTATTTAACGTCCTTGGCAATTGCTTCCAGCTCTGGAGAAATTTCTTTTAATCTATCTTGTGAGCCGCCCACCAATAATGTTAACTGGCCGCTTTCCGCTGCTACCCGTCCACCAGTCATAGGCATATCAAAAAACTCTAAGCCGGCTTTGGAACAATGGGTTGCCAGTTGGTCAGTCCAATAAGTTGAGAGAGTTGCGCAGCTAATTAGATATTGCCCGGGCTTTGCATACGCTATAATACCGTGCTCACCTAACCACATTTGCTGAGAAGATTGGTCATTAGCGGTAACTTCAAATACTAGATCAGCCCCGTCTACGGCTTGTGCGACAGAAGCGGCTAAAGTAGCTCCTTTTGATACTAGGTTATCAGCCTTGCCTGCTGACCTGTTCCATACCGTCACCTTATAACCTTTGCTGAGGAAATTATCAGCTATGCCGTGCCCCATTATTCCCAAACCGATAACCGCTATAGTTCTCATTACCTAATAATAGACCTAGAATAGCGTG
>PKXF01000007.1 GCA_003133385.1 Candidatus Saccharimonadota bacterium
GGCTTTATACAACCGGCTGACGGGCATAGGTGGCCAGCGGCGTTTCATTCTTAGCGACTGGTGGCTGCTTTCGTCGAAAGATGCCAGCGATGATTCCAATGCCCTGACGCGCTGGTTAGCGCTTACAGCGTCATGCGCTACTACTAGAGCTCGCACATCGGCGCGGAATAGCGGCTGGCTCAGCGTAGCCTGTCTAGACATAAACAGGTCATTATCTGGTTGTGATCCGGGTGTCTGGGCGGCAATATTGAACGGTTTTTCATGTCTGGGGGAGTCGAGAACCATCACGCGTACTACGCCAATGATTCGCATGACTAGCTTTAAGGCTAAAAGTAGCGTTTGCGACGCCAGATGTACCGTTCTTGAGGCCCAAGTTCGGCGTTTACCTGGAAGTGACGGGCGTCGGGCTGACAGGCTGGATGAGCGGCCTGAAGTCGGGGACAGTAACAGTTGCAAGACAATCAGCTCGCCGGTTTTGAGCTGGGTCATGGCGCCAGTCATGTAGGATACCGGGTCGTGCTGGCTTAGATTGTCCTGGGTTTGCAGGGGCAAGGACGGGTGTCCTGTTTGCTTAAATTCAACGGCTCGTATGGTGCTTTTCTTTGGTAGCGCGGCTGCATAATCCTTGGCTTTTTTGAAACGAGCGCCTGGCATGTAAGCGGCAATCTCACGCTGCACCAATGCAGCGTCTGGTTTAGCAACGTAGAGCATATAGCGGATGCCGCGGGCCCGGGATGAGACTACTTCAAGCGATAGAATTGTCTTCCGCCGCAACAGTTTATCTATTGTTGAATACGGCGAACTGAACTGGTGAAGCAGCCCCACTAACTGGCTGGTGGCCAGCTGTGATTTGTCGGTTAAGGCCGGCGGGGTCACTTCGAGAAGTACGAAGCTGGCGCGCTGCAACCTGCGCCGCTCAAATAAACGAAGTCCGATTGAGATAATAAGGCCGATAAGTACGATTACAACGAGTGTGATTACGATCCAGCGCACAGCGCCTAGTACGCCCATTAGCCAGTGATAATTTGGGTTGTTCCCGTTACTTACCATGACGCGTAAACTGCCCCGATTTTAGGAAGTACTGCTGGTATGGTAGCTAATTAAACTGGCCCTAGCAATTTAATTTACGGCGATTTAAGTAAAATTTAATACAGCGCGCGAGAATAATAGTTTGCAAACGGGTACAGGCATGCTAAAATTAAAGTGTTAATGTGCTTGTGCTAAGAAGCATTTAGAACCAATACTTCTTACGCAGGGGAAAATATAAAGTGATAATTAAAAAAGAGGGTCATGAAGGTATTAATGCTAGGGTGGGAACTCCCTCCTTATAATAGTGGCGGTCTGGGTATAGCATGTTACCAGCTCTGCAAAGCCCTAACAAAACGCGACATTGATATTGAGTTCGTCTTGCCCTACTCGGCCGAGCATGGCATAGACTTTATGACCGTTAGCGCTGTTAGCCCCCAAGGCGTAGCCGACACAATTCGTTCGGGCATTGCCTACGACAGCTTCAAATATACTTTGGAGGACGGTAGCGAGCAATGGCTGAACATACATGACCAGCAGGCGCTGTACGAACACGCCGTGGCCGAACTGGTTGAGCAAAAAGAATTTGACATAGTGCACGCCCACGATTGGCTGACATTCAGGGCGGCTCTGAGGGTCAAGCAAATCAAGAACTGCCCGCTTATAGTGCATGTACACTCCGTTGAGTCAGACCGGGCCGGCAACAGCAGCGGCAACCCGCTGGTGCAGGAAATTGAGGCTTTGGGCTTGCTGATGGCCGATAAGATAGTGGCCGTCAGCGAACATACCAAGCAATCCATCATCGATGACTACGGTATCCCAGCCAGCAAGATCGAGGTTGTCTATAACAGCATAGACGCTAAAGACATTGAGCCGCTGGACAGCCAAAACGTTTATAAATACTTAAGTCTTATGAAGTCGCTTGGCTATAGAGTGGTCGTTAACGTCGGGCGACTGACTATCCAAAAAGGCCTGCCTAATCTGTTACAAGCGGCCCGCCTGGTGATAGATAAAGCCCCGAAGACGTTATTTCTTATTGTCGGCAGTGGCGAGCAGTATTACGAGCTGATTACGCAAGCCGCCGATCTCGGTATTGGCGACAAAGTTTTGTTTACGGACTTCCAGCGTGGTAAAAACTGGCGCGATGCTTACTCTATAGGTGATCTGTTTGTAATGCCTTCGGTGTCCGAACCGTTCGGCCTGACGCCGCTTGAGGCCATCGGTTATGGCACGCCGGCCCTGGTCAGCCGCCAATCAGGCGTTAGTGAAGTGTTGCGCAACTGTCTTAAAGTGGACTTCTGGGACATAGATGAAATGGCCAACCAGATTGCGGCTGTCGTGCAAAGCGACGTGCTGCGTGATGAACTGTGGAAACACGCCTATAAGGAATATGTCCAGCTCACGTGGGATAGGGCTGGCGAGAAGATCCAGCAAATGTACGAACACCATCTGGCCAAGGAGGGTGCATGAGCAGAGCTATCGTACTGTATTTGCATGTGCACCAGCCCTACCGTGTCCGCCACTACACCATTTTTGACAGCGGCAACCGGCATGACTACTTTAATGCCGCCTATGAAGATGACACTTCCAATGAACGAATCCTTAAAAAGGTGGCCGAAAAATCCTATATACCGACTAACCGGCACCTGCTGGAGCTATTAGAGGAAAATCCTGGCTTCAAGCTGAGCCTATCTATTACCGGAACTGTGATTGAACAACTGGAACGGTGGTCACCGGAAGCCTTACAGTCCTTTAAGGACCTGGTAGCTACCGGCCGGGTGGAAATTTTAGCTGAAACTTATCACCACACCTTGGCATTCTTTTATTCCCGCTCGGAGTTTGAGATGCAAGTTGAAATGCATAGGAATAAAATCCAAGAGATTTTCGGGCAAACGCCCCGGGTGTTCCGCAACACTGAGCTGGCTTACAATAACGACCTGGCCTACTGGGCCGACCATGCCGGCTATAAGGGAATATTAGCCGAAGGCTGGGATCCGGTCCTGGACTGGCGTAGCCCGAATTATGTCTATCAGCCGGCCTATACCGATAATATCCGGCTGCTCATGAAAAACTATAAGCTCAGCGACGATATCGCCTTTAGGTTTGGTGACAGCAAATGGGCGGAGTACCCGTTGACGGCCGACAAGTTTTCGCACTGGCTGAGTGAAGATCCTGACGGCACCAACTTTAACCTGTTTATGGACTACGAGACCTTTGGCGAGCACCAGTGGCATGAATCCGGTATCTTCGGTTTCTTAGAGCACCTGCCAAAAGAGTGGCTTAAAACCGATGATCACTCGTTTATGACAGTCAGTGAAGTAATTGATGCCAACGAATCAGTTGGACAGGTTGATATGCCCCAGACGGTCACCTGGGCCGATACCGAGCGCGATTTGTCGGCTTGGCTCGGCAACAGCATGCAGAGTACGGCGATCGGGTCGTTGTACGGCTTGCAGCAGCAAATTTTAGACACCGATGACCTGGCACTTATTGATGACTGGCGGCGGCTGCAAACCTCCGATCATTTCTACTATATGTGCACTAAGTGGTTTAATGATGGTGATATACATGCTTATTTCAGTCCTTACGCTACGCCTTATGAGGGTTATATGAATTTTATGAACGCTTACCGTGACTTGCAGTTCCGTTTAGCCGAGAAAGGCGTCATGGTATGAGTAAAGGGGGTGGGACATGGGCCGTCCGGTAGTCCTAAGCAACGGGCAGCTGTTTGTGGGTTTGGATGAAAGCGGACTGGTGCACGATTTCTATTATCCTTACGTTGGCCTTGAAAACCTGACTAATGCCCGCTCTATCCAGCATAAAATCGGCGTGTGGGCCGATGGCCAGTTTTCCTGGACCGACAGCGGCGATTGGGAAATTAAGGTTGATTTTGAAGTTGATGCCCTGGTCAGTGATATTTCAATGACTTCTTCCAAGCTAGGCATTACCCTGCACCTTCAAGATTTCATTGACTCGATACATAACGCGCTTATTAGGCATATTACGATTACTAATGATCAGGAGAACGAGCGCGACGTGCGCCTGTTTATGCACCAGGTATTTCAGATATCCCGGGCTGGACGAGCTGACACGGCCCTGTACGTTCCCGATGACCACTACATATTGGACTATAAAGGCCGCTATTGTTTGCTGATTGCCGGTAAGTTTGGCGGCGATAACGAAGCCTTTGACCAATATGCCGTCGGTAACTACGCTATCGAAGGTAAAGCCGGCACTTTCACCGATGCCGAGGACGGCGAGCTATCTGGCAACGCCGTGGAACATGGCGGTGTCGACAGCGTGCTGCGTTTTCGCAAACACATACGGGGCGGCCAATCTGAAGTCGTCGACTACTGGATAGTAGCTGCCAGTAGCCAAAGCGATGCCCAGCTTATCCATAACGACTACAAGCACAAAAACATGGAAGACCGTCTCCGTGCCACCCGCCAGTACTGGCAGCTGTGGCTGGGCAGCGGCAAGCCGGTCGGTGAGCTTCACTCCCGCAGCGTCCAGCATGGCCTTTTAATAATTAAAGCCCACTGCGACGAACGCGGCTCGGTGCTGGCCAGCGGTGATTCAAGTATCTTTAACTACGGCCGAGATTACTACTGTTACTGCTGGCCCAGGGACGCTATGTACGCCTTGTGGCCGCTAGTGCGTCTCGGCCACTTTAAAGAGGCTAAAACCTTTTTGGACTTTGCCCGCGATACCATGCATAAGGACGGTTATCTTATGCACAAATACCAGCCCGACCGGGCGATCGGCAGTACCTGGCACCCTCTAGTACATGGCCGCAATAAGGAGCTGGCCATCCAAGAAGACGAGACTGCCAGCGCCGTCTATCTTATCGGGGCGTATTACGAGGCCAGCAAGGATAAAATCTTCGTTGAAAATCTCTATCATAGCTTCGTGGTGCCCTGCGCCAACTTCATGAGCCGCTTTATAGACGAAGCAACCGGCCTGCCACATGCCAGTTATGATCTCTGGGAAGAGAAGTTTCTGACATCTACCTACACCGTCTGCACGGTCATTGCAGCCCTGGAGACAGCCTCTACACTGGCTGAAGTCGTTGACCAGCCTGATGATGCGTTGCGTTGGAAGCGGTCGGCTGCTAGTATCCGTGCCGGTCTTGACGTACTTTGTCGCGAGGGTGCCTTCATTAAGGGCTTTTTGCTACTGGAAAACGGTGAGCTGGAGTATGACACCTCTGCCGACATGTCTAATCTGTACGGGCCGTATATGTTTGCAAACTTAAAGATTGATGATCCTAGGATAGTCGCTACTGCCCGAGTTATGGAGGAACGCTTGGCCAACAAGACACCTAGTGGCGGCGTACTGCGCCACGAAAGCGACGGCTATTTCCTGACCAAGCCCCAATACCAGGGTAATCCTTGGATTGTCAGTACCCTGTGGCTAGCGCAGTACTATGAGGCGTCAGGCCAGCGCGATAAGGCCAGCGTCTTGCTGGATTGGTCGGTTGCCCACGAGTTACCCAGTGGCGCGTTAAGTGAACAATTCGATCCGGAAACCGGTGCGCCGCTTGGCGTTACGCCGTTAGTTTGGAGCCACGCCGAAATGGTTAATACCGTTTTGGATCTCAATAAACCGGCTGTTTAGCGCTTTAGCGCTTTGGCGCTTCGTTACGGCCGAGATTCTTTTTTGTTTCTGTAAAGATTACGCGCCTTTGCAGCTTGGGGCTGTATTTCTTGAGTACCAGTTTAGCCGGCGTATTCATAGTATTCTTGGTCGTGTAATATAAACGTTCACCGGTCTCTTCTGAGACCAGGCCGATAATTTTACGCTTGTCACCTTTTTTAGCCATAACTTATTTAGTACCTTCTTACTTAGTAAATGTGTTTAAATGTATATTAACAGATGTGGATCGGATTGTAAACTAAACAATTTGGAGCCACGAACGGGAGTCGAACCCGTGACCTCAACATTACCATTGTTGCGCTCTACCAACTGAGCTATCGTGGCAAACACAAACTCAATCATACCTGTTAAGTTGTTATGAATCAATTTGGATTGTTAATGATATAATCACCCTTAATATATAATAGTAAAATGTGCGCCACCTTAGCTCAGTTGGCTAGAGCGCCAGTTTTGTAAACTGGATGTCGTCGGTTCGAATCCGACAGGTGGCTCCAATAATTAACGCAGGGTTACTCAAGCGGTCAACGAGGGTAGACTGTAAATCTACTGGCTTCGCCTTCGGAGGTTCGAATCCTCCACCCTGCACCAGATTTGCCATAAGCTAGTATTGCTGATTTAATAATTGCTATTGTTAGTATAGGAGTCGCTCAAATGGGTCCAGAGGGATGGAAACTAATTGAAGGTACTTTAAGCAGCGTACGTGCAGACATTAATGTAGCCTCGCCTTATGGCAGGCATGCCAAGCAACAGAGATTTATATCGATTACTGCTCCAAGCGGTCTAGATGTTCTACAGACTTTAATAGATGAGGGTCTTGCTTACGAACAGCACGATGAGATCGGTAGACCAAACCAAGCTCCAGAAACTGACGCCAGCCAACCTTTTCTTGCATGGAGAAGCATTACACGACTCAGCCAAGGTACCGATTATTGGCTTGAAGACCTTCACGCAACTACAGCTCTATGAAGTTAAGTAACTTTCCGACTTCGTACACAACGCCGCACAAGTTGCTGTTGTATTAGCGTGTTAATAGTTCTACAATACAACTTAAAGGAACTAATTATGCCTAAGATTCTACCTATTTCAGATTTACGTAACTACACTGAGGTTTTGAACCAAGTCGATGTCGATAAACCGGTGTACCTTACGCGTAATGGCCGCGGCACTTACGTTATTTCCAAGATAGATGATTATGACCGTGAAGCGACTGTTGAAGATCTAATAAAGGAAATTAAAAAGGGCGAAAAGTCCGCAGTACACGGTAAGGCTTCATCCATAAAGCAAGTTGCGCAAAACTTCGGTGTTAGCCTTTGAAAGTCGTATTCTTACCAGCCGCCGAGCATGACTTGGGCGGCTTGTTTGCATACATAAGCGAAAATTTGCAAAATCCGATTGCAGCGCATAATATTGTTGAAAAAATACTGCACCTATCTTATAAGTTGGCAAGTTTCCCTGAAATGGGCGCCAGTTTACGAACGGTCGACGAACGGATTGGCAGTTATCGCTATCTCTTAGCTGACAACTACCTTGTGATTTACAAAGTTGAAGCCCAAGCAGTAAATGTGGTACGTATTCTCTATGCCCGATCAGATTATGTAAGTCTGTTACACGACTAACCCTAGGCGCGCTTGTTTAAGAGTAGGTTTCTAACTTCTTAGATAGTAATGCACCATACTTGCTTGAACGTGCAATGAATGTCATAATTTGTTTATGTCTACTCCAGCGCCAGGCTTTGGTGAAGCCCGTAAGATGGTCTCAGGAATTATTAACTCTGAAGACCCCTATGAAAGCACCCGTGAATTTGTAGCGGGTAGTAACGATCCAACCGTTCTCAAGATTGGTCAATATGCTTTGCTGGTTCCTTTGGTTAAGCAAGGCATGCTTCAATATCTGGAGAACAATGCTGCTTTTGATTCAATCCCGTGTTTTGACCCATCCGGATTAGAAAGTGGCATAGGTGGCGAACTTGGCGATCGTACAATCGAGATATTCGATGAACATCCGCATAAAGAAGTTATTGATGAGTTTGCCAAGCGTAGGGCCGAGTTAGTTTCTTACGGGGAAATGATATTCCCGGTTGAGAACACTTTACGAGAAGCGTCTCTTTTTTCATCAACTGCGATGTTCGGTGTGGCAATATCTAACGCTTTAGCCATTGACCGGGAGATGCCACACACGCTAAGGCCAAGAGTCCAATTTATCGATTCCGTTAAAAAGTCTCATCAACCAGCCTTTTCGAGAGCTGTTATGCACATGCTTTGGAATACCAAGACTTCTGATGAGTTTTTTCAACACGCTGAAGGCTTGATTACTCTAATCCCACACGTTAATGATGAAGCTATACTCTATGATAGCTCTCGCAACCAAGCAGTTTTAACTAAGCCCCTCACCCAGTGGTTAATATCGACTGCTCACACCTATATTGCTGGCGCCGGTTTTCAGCCAGTAACCGACGGCCCCCACGAAATAGGCGATATACCGATAGCGGACGCGCGAGTCGGTTGTCCGTTTTCTTTCGAACCTGAACTTTTAAAAAGGTTTTACGAACACGTCGTTGATGTAATGGAGGCTAAGCATTGTTGGCCTCATTCGATTGCCGGCGAAGAAGCACTTACGAGCATGCAGCGGCAAGGATTAAACTAAGGTAACTATATTATATGAAGCTAGCACCCGGCACCGACTTTCAGGCATTACGAACAGGTATGGGATATCCCGATGTACCATTGCCGGATGAGCGAGATTGGAGTTCGCTACCACCTGGTTACGAGGCGATTGAGTATACGGCACGTTCAGTAAAAAGAGCTATGCCCGACTGGAAAAACCCCGACCTTGAAGCTGTGTGGGCTAGGGCTCAAAGATTATCTTCACGTTCATTATTGCGGGATACCGTTACTGGACGGCCTCTTAATCCGGCTGGTCCTACGGGAGTTAGCGGTCATGGCCGCCTTCGATATCTGGGACCTAACTGGACAGCCGACGGACTTGTAACCCGTGATGACAAGGTGTTACTCATTGAACGGTCAGATACCGGTCAGCTGGCATTTCCTGGAGGTTTCCTAGACCCGTTGCCTAACGGTGAATATGAGGATCCTTTAAAGGCGGCGGTCCGCGAAGTCTATGAAGAAACCGGTATCCGGGCAGTCGGCACTACTGCGCTGGTTTATTCCGGGATGGCGGCCCTATCTTTACGCAATACTGATAATGCCTGGATTGAGAATAACGCCTATCATATCGATGTATCGCAAACGCCGTCTGACCTTCTTGTTCCGCGCGCTAAAGATGATGCAATAAGTGCGGCCTGGTTTCCTCTCTTCGAACTAGACTTTTCGCTTATGAGTGACGATCATGTCGAGAACGCTATGATGCTGCAAAGCCAAGTCCGGCAATAATTTTAGCCCTGACCTGGTCCAATGCGGCGCGCCATAAGCATATTGACAATCTGGTATAACTTTTGTTATACTTTGCGTATGAAAACAGCAATCTCAATACCCGATAACGTGTACGAATCTGCCGAGAAGTTAGCAAGTCGTCTCGGACAATCACGCAGCCAGCTATACACCAAAGCGTTGAGCAGCTATGTCGACAAGCATAATGACAAGCATGTTACAGCCAAACTTAATCAAGTTTATGATAGTGAGGATTCTCAATTAGACCCTGTAATATTAAAGCTCCAATCCCAGTCCCAACTAAAAAATAACCCATGGTGAGGCGTGGGCAGCTATGGTGGGCAGAGCTTTCAGATCCTTCTGGCTCAGAGCCAGGATTCACTCGTCCTGTGTTAGTTATACAAGCAGACAATTTCAACGAGAGTCGTATCGGTACAGTGATTGTTATGAGCATAACTTCTAATCTTAAGCTTGTAGAAGCACCAGGAAATGTACGGTTATCAAAAGCTAAATCTGGCTTAAGTAAAGAATCCGTGGCCAACGTCTCTCAAATCAGTACACTTGATAAAGAATCTCTCACTGAAGAAATTGGAAAGCTTGATAAGCTAACAATGCAGCAAATTGATCAGGGCATAAAGTTAGTACTGAGCGTCTAAATTTTCTAGTTAAGCAGCTAGGAGTATAATTCGATTAAAACTAACACTAATTAACTAATCCAAGTAATAAGGGGGCATTATGCTAGGAGATAGAACAGTTGTAGCAACGGTTGCGGTTAAAGACATTGACGAGGCAAAGAAATTTTATGAAGGTGTTCTAGGTTTGACGCCGGCTGCCGATGATGACCCGGGCGGAATTCTATACAAAAGCGGCAGTTCCAGCCTATTCGTATACGCATCCCAATACGCTGGCACTAACCAGGCAACTTCAGCCAGTTGGGGTGTTGGTGACGACATTAACTCAGTAGTTGAAGAGCTTAAAGGCAAAGGCGTAAACTTTGAAACTTACGATATGCCTAACGCCACACACGAGGGCGATGTACATATAATCGGGGAAATGAAGGCAGCTTGGTTCAAAGATCCTGACGGAAATATCTTGAACATTGTCAATAAAATGTAGCTCGGACGTTATTTCCTGTACGCTACAACAAAACTTGCTAGCTAGTGATGGTTCGTTTTGCTATGCTAAGTTGAATGTAATTTAGAGGGGTCTAGTGTATGGCGGCCAAAGCAGATAAAAAGCTATCGAAGCATTCTGACAATAAGTGGGTTATCCTAAGCCTTCTGGCATTATCCCAGTTTATGGTTATTCTCGACGTGGCTATTGTTAACGTTGCCCTGCCGACTATTTCTAAAAAGTTACACTTTGCCCCGAATGACCTGCAATGGGTCGTTACGGCTTATACGCTGACGTTTGGGGGTTTTTTGCTGCTTGGTGGACGGGCATCAGACCTGTTTGGCCGGCGAAAAATATTTATGACTTCAGTATTCGTATTCTCGTTCTTTTCCTTGATGTGCGGTTTGGCGCAGTCCGAGACCACGCTTATTATTGCCCGCGCCTGCCAGGGCCTAGCCGCGGCAATTATGTCACCGGCAGCTTTGTCTATTATTCTGGCTGAGTTCGCCGAAGGTAAGGAGCGCAACACGGCTATGGGTGTCTGGGGAGCTGTAGCTGCTGGCGGTGCCGCAGCCGGCGTACTACTCGGTGGCATACTTACCCAGTATCTGGGATGGCGCTGGAACTTTTTCGTAAACGTACCTGTTGGCATAGGTGTTGTTTTGGCGGCATCAAGACTGCTACCACGCCACATAGGTGAAGAAAGTAAGAAAATCAAGCTTGATTTGCCTGGTGCAACACTGGCAACGTCCGGGCTGATGTCCTTGGTCTATGGATTATCTAAGGCGCCTACCCTGACCTGGAGCTCTAAGACCGTATGGGAGTTTATTGTTGCCGGTATCGTGCTGCTGATCGCCTTTATTATTAATGAAAGCCGTGTCGAACAACCGTTAATGCCGTTGCAGATATTTAAGATAAGAAACGTGGCGGGAGGCAACGCCGCCTTTATAGTTATTGCCTGCACCATGTTTTCAATGTTCTTTTTCTTGACGCTTTACATACAGAACGTTCTAGGTTATTCACCGGTTAAAACCGGGCTGTGCTTCCTGCCTATTACCTTCATAATCGGCGTTATGTCGGCAATTGTATCGAACTTAGTCGGGAAAATTGGCTATAAGCCGCCGATGGTAGCCGGACCGTTCATTTTAGGCTGCGGCTTATATATACTAAGCCACTCTTTGAAAGTCGGTGGTAATTACTGGGACAACGTGTTCCCTGGACTAGCTACCTGTGCCGTTGGAATGGGACTGACTTTCGTTTCCGGCACCTTAGCTGCTACTTCAGGAGTGCCCAAGCACTTTTCAGGGCTAGCTTCGGGAATTTTGAATACTGCCCAGCAGGTTGGCGGCGCCATTGGACTGGCCATTCTATCTGCAGTGGCTTACTCAACTATTAAAACTGACTCAATCGCTCATAAATCGGCTGCCGCCGCTCAGGTCCATGGTTATCGCAGCGGCCTGGAAGTAGGTGTAGGCCTGGCTATGGCCGCTGTCGTTGTAGTAGCCTTAGTAGTTAAAAACCAAAAGGTTGACGCTAAAGAAGCTCTAGCTGCAGCGAACGGATAGGTAGAAAGTTAATGCCTGGGCGTCAGCCCAAGGTGAGCTTTAGTGCTACAATTATATTATGTTAAGTAACTTTGCATTTTGGGGTCTTAGTGCCCCGCTCAGCATTCTCATCGGCATTGGCTTTTTGGTAATATTGGCATTTGAGCTTTGGATGCTTATCTCTGCCATACAAAACAAATTTATTACGCAGAATGCCAAAATTTTATGGGTGGTCGGTATGTTTATTCTTCATCCGTTTGTGGCTATTGGCTACTACTTTACTGATTACCAGAAGAAATCTAAATAGTTTCACCTTATTGCATTACAATAGACTTTAATGAGACATCAGCGTCTAAATCGTAGAACCTATACTGCTACCTTAGCTATCGCGTTTGTGCCGTTTTTAGCTATTTCAGAAATTTCCAATGTAGCTAACACTATGCACGGTTCGTCTCGCAACACTTTGTACTCTATTTTTGCCCTGCTGCTTATCGTGTGCGTAATTTACTTCCTGGTTACATGCCTTGCGGTGGTTATAAAACGCTTGCATGATGTGGGATGGCCCTGGTTCCTGGTAATTTTAACCGGCCTTTTTTGGCCATTCCTATTAGCGCTGTCTATAGTGCCCGGCCAAAAAGTGAGTAATAGATACGGCGACAAACCGGCTGAAAAGTTTGACCTGCGCAGCGCTCTTATTTGGTGGCAAAGCTAGTTCAACTAAAGCGTTTAAGCAATGACCCGGCGCGGTCTGAGAATGCGGCGGGCCCGGGCTGAAGGTGTCTTTTTGAGTTTTTTAAGGCGGTCGGCAACTATGTCGGCGTCAGCTTGCATGCCGTGGGAGGTGTAGGCCCGGAAAAGCAGTGTGTAGGTTTCACGGTTTGGCTCAAGCTCAGCGGCCTTTTCTAGTTCTTGGAACATAAGCTTTTCGTTGCCTAGTTTTTCTTGGACTTTGGCATATGCCACGTGTCGGGCAGCCAGTTTGTCTTCAAGCTTAAGGGCCTGTTCAAAAGCTACTGAAGCTTTTTCATAGTTCTCCGTTTCATAATATATGAGTCCAAGGTTGTGAAGACTGGAGGCTGTTGCTTCAATGGACGAGGCAATTTCAAAACAGTCGATGGCGTCGCGGTATTCTTTTTGCTTAGCGTATAAAATGCCAAGCCGGTTGTAGGCGGCAGCGTTCTTGCCATCTATTTTCAATATGGTAAGTAAGGCTTTTTCAGCCCGAAGGAAGCGGTTTTCCCGCATGCCTTGGTGAGCGATATCCCATAACTTGCCCAGACGGTCGCCCATTTTGCGTGATATATGGGCGAATTCGTCGTCATGAACCTGGGCGCTGTAGTAGGCGAAGGCTCCGAAGATGATAACTATTAATAAGGCATACATCAATCTATGTATTTTAACATAGGACTACAAGTGGAGCATTAAGTCCGTGAGGGCCAATTTTGGCTGTACACTGCCCGCCAGCGCCTCGCTTGCCTTATAACTCGTGGCTAAAATATTTTGCCAGCGCGAAAAGGCACTTCCCTTGGCGCTTTGCAAACTAAAGTGCGCCATTTGCTGGAGAATCAAGGTTATATTGGCGCTCAATTTCGGTTTCTTAGACAGTTCATCTACCAGCAGCAAGCGGTCGTAGACGGACTTGCCTAAAATTTGCCGGGCGTAATCGGCGGCTTGGTTAAGTGGATGTTCGCTATCGGCTAGGAGCGAAGTTAGTAATCCAGGCCGGCCACCGCTCATAGCATAGGCCCTGTCGTAGTTCTTCTGATCTAGTCCAGGGAATTGGCCGCTCATAGCAGCAGCTCCGGGCAGGCTGATGGTAATAGTTTGGGCCCTAGAGCGGATCGTTGGCAACAGCCCGCTGGCGTGGGTGGCTGTAAGGATAAGCATGGTGTCGGCTGGTGGCTCTTCCAGGTTTTTTAAAAGGGCATTCTGGGCCTCTTGGGTCAGCCGTTCGGCTTCCTCAATAATAATTACGCGTCTGTAGGGTTGCTTACCGGGGACTTTGAGACTTAGGAACTGTTCAATCTGACGAATGGCTTCAATGCCAATAGAAGCGTTCTCCGGGACAATGTGCAAGCTGTACGGATAGTCAGTAATTGTCGCTATTTGCAGCGTTGTTTCGGCGATGGCCTTAGCTACGCTAAACTTGCCGCTGCCACTGGGGCCAACTAACAGCAGCGCGTGACTTGGTTGGCCGCTAAAAGCCTTTAGCTGCTTATCGGTTTGCGGGTGAAGGACAATCTTGCTCATATGTATTATGAAACTTTAAACTCCGCAGGCAAAGATGCTGTGAAGATTTTTCGCTGGCGGTTCGGTAGAGTTATTTCTAAGCTCAGGGCGTGCAGCAGCAGACGATCGGCTTTGACACCATGGTAAAAAGTGTCGCCGACGATCGGATGCTTGATATGGGCTAGGTGAACTCTTAACTGGTGCGTCCGTCCGGTCGTGGGCCGAAGCTCTATAAGGCTGCGCTCCGGGCCGGTTTGCAAGACTTTGTAGGCCGTAACCGCGGCTTTGCCGTTGCTGCCCACCCGGAAGGTTTGCGGCTTTTTAGGGTTACGCTCAATTGGCATATCTATTATTGCCTCCGGCAACGATAGGCTGCCTTCTACGATTGCCACATAGGTTTTTTTGACTTTGCGAGTCGAGAACTGTTTTTGCAGCCAACTCAAGGCTTCGGGGGTTTTAGCACAGATCATTACGCCGCTGGTGGCCCGGTCAAGCCTATGGACTATGCCGGCCCTCTCCCCTTTCAGGCCGCTTACTCGTTTACTCAGCCAGCTAGCTACTGTCGGCTCGGGGTTAAATGCCCCTTTGCTGTGGGTAAGCAAGCCGACGGGCTTGTTGATAACCACGCAATCCTTATCTTCGTAGAGTATCTCCATGGCAACGTCTTCGGGCTGGACCTGGTCTTCGGCTACGTAATCTATGCGTACTTGGTCGGCGGCGCGCAGCTTATAGCCGGGCTTTAGCTGAGGCAAGTCATTAACCAGAACTTTGCCATCCTCGATAAGCCTTGTGGCGAAGGCCCTGCTGGACTCCGGCGTTACTGCGACAACGTACTGGTCAAGCCGGTGATTGCGGGCAGCGCGCGTGGCTTTGATAATGCTCACTTACGCCCTCAGGCCGACAGCTCGCTGAACTTTAAGCAGCGTGCCGTTGGCTTGTATGTTCATTTGTTCTTCCGAGGTGGCCAGCTTTGCCTCAATGGCACTGGTATCGACTTTAGCAAGTTCTGCCTGGAAATCAGTTAAGAACATAGCGACGGCTTCGGCGACTTCCGCCTTGAACGTTCCATACTGAGCTTGTCCCTCGTACTTTTGCCGGACTTCATCCAAGCTACGGCCGCTAATTAAAGCAAGTAGGTCAATTAAGTTGGCTACGCCAGGCTGCTTTTCCTTATCGTAGCTGATATTGCCCAGGCTATCTGTGGTGGCTGACATAATTTTCTCACGGGCTGCGTCGGCAGTATCGTTTAGGAATATAACACCTTTAGCACTGTCAGTCGACTTGCTCATTTTCTTAGAAGGCTCGGCCAGATCTTTTATGCGCAAACCTTGGTCCTTGCCGAAAAATTCATGCTGCTCTTTGACGGGTTTTGGCACTACGAAAAGCTCACCGAAGTTGTTATTGAGACGTTGGGCGATGTCCCTGCCATATTCAAGGTGTTGGGTCTGGTCGTCACCAACCGGCACGTAGCTGGCGTCATAAAGGAGGTAATCGGCGGCCATAAGTACCGGGTAATTGAACAGACCGACGCTTATACGGTCTTCGCTCAGAAGCGAGGATTTTTCCTTGAACTGCACCATACGGTTCATTTCGCCCATCCCGGTGAAACAATCTAGGATCCACGCCAGTTCGGTGTGCGCCGGCACGTAGCTTTGCCTGAATATTCGTATGTCCTCATGATCAAGCGGCAAACCGGCCGCCACGTAGACGCGCAAGTTATCCATTATCTGTAACTGTAGCTTATTGTGGTCCACAGGAGTGGTGAAGCTGTGTAAGTCGGCAACCATAAGGTTAACTTGGAAGTCATCGGCCCGGGTTTTGGCCATATCGACTATCGGCAATAGGGCACCAAGGTAGTTGCCTATGTGTAGATCATTATTGGCCCGTAAGCCGGTTAATATTACCTGTTTGCTCATCGTTAGCTTTTATTATAGCTTAAAGGTCATTAATTTAGCGCCAGCCCGCCAGCCTTATTTTATTAAACACTGATAATATGTTAAAATATATCAATCCCTTCACCTAATAATAAGGGTCCTAGATGTTATGATAAATAAATGCACACGTTAAGCGTTAAACCTGATATTAAACCCCAAAAAGCCACCACTATTCATGTTGGCAGCGGAGCTATTGAACAGATTAGCTCATTATTCGATTCAAGCCGTTACTCGTCTCTATTTATAGTCGCAGATAAAAACGTCCAGGTGCACTTAAAGAAGCTTCTGAAGGCCTTGCCAAAGGAAGTAGTTGCCGTTGTATTACCAATAGGCGCACAGCCTAAAGACCTTAAGGGTATCCAAAAGATATGGACAGCTATGCATAAAGCCGGCTGCGACCGGCAGTCGTTGGTCATTAATCTCGGAGGCGGTTCAATAGGTGACCGGGGCGGCTTTGCCGCCTCCACCTATATGCGCGGCGTCGACTTTTTGAATATACCGACGACTCTGCTGTCTCAGGTTGACGCCAGCGTCGGCGGTAAGACCGGCTTTGACTTTGATGGCATCAAGAACCTTATTGGGGCGTTTAGCCAGCCTATGGGTGTCCTGGTCGATCCGCAGCTGCTGGACACTTTGCCGTCGCGGGAATTCATATCTGGCTTCGGCGAGATTATTAAACACGGCCTAATTTGGGATAAAGATCACTTTAAGAAGGCAACGGCTAAGGCACCCCAGAAATTTAGCCAAGCCGAGCTCACGGATATCATTATCCAATCGATCATGATTAAGGCCGAGATAGTCCAGGGCGATGAAACCGAGACTGGCATGCGTAAGCTGCTAAACTACGGTCATACCATCGGCCACGCCATTGAATCTTTAAGCCTGGAGACTAAGAGTCCGCTGCTACACGGTGAAGCTATAAGCATCGGCATGGCGGCTGAGGCCATAATTGCCAATAAGCAAGGCCTAATATCGGCCGTCGAGAAGCGAAAGATAGAAAAAGCCTTAGTAAGAGCTGGCCTGCCGACCACTGCCCCAGGCTTTAAAGTCAGCGATATTCTTAAAAAGATGCAATCAGACAAAAAAAATAGCCATGGGGAGTTGAATTTTAGCTTGCCCGATGGCATAGGCCGGGCGGTGTACGACCAAAAAGTACCTAAGGCCGTCGTAAGCGAAGCCTTGAAGGCCGTGACTAAAAAGAGTAGATGAGCAGATGAAACGCGTCAAGGTAATGCCCCTCAAGCGTCCCGTTAAGGCCGTGGTTGAGGTTCCCGGCTCGAAAAGCTACACCAACCGGGCTTTACTGCTGGCGGCCATGACCCCGCAACCGGTAAGGATCATAAACCCCTTGCTCAGTGATGATACTAAGGCTATGATTGCCTGCCTCAAAAAACTCGGTATTAAAATAACTAGCCAAGACCGTGATATAGATGTTATAGGCAGTGTGTCAGATGTAAAAGACAGCGACTTTGATCTGGATGCCGACCTGTCGGGAACCACAATTAGATTCCTGCTGGCGCTTTGTACAATCATTCCCGGACGCCAGACCTTGCACGGTCGCGCCGGCCTTAATGCCCGACCGATCGGTGGCCTAGTAGACGGCTTGCGGCAGCTTGGGGCCAAGATAGACTATTTGGATAAAGAAGGCCACCCTCCCCTTATGGTGTCGTCGTCAAGTCTTAAATCCGGAAAAGTTAAGCTGGACGGCTCGGAAAGTAGCCAGTACCTGTCAGCCCTGCTGATGATTGCACCTTTAGTTGGAAACGTTGACATTCAAATAGCCGGTGAGCTGGTCTCAGCACCTTTTGCCGATATGACAATCGACACTATGAAGCAGTTTAACGTTGGTGTTAACCCTGAGCAGAGTTATAAGAAATACCACTTTGCCGCGAAACAAACCTATAGCTGCTCAAAATACGTGGTCGAAGGTGACGTATCAAGCGCTTCATATTTCTTTGCTATTGCCGCCCTAACCGGGTCGACCCTGACCGTCAACAACCTGAACCCTAAGTCCAAGCAAGCNNAAGAAAGCCGATATGAACTTTCTGAATGTTCTAAAGACAATGGGCAATAAAGTGGAGCTTGGCAATAGCGGGATAACGGTTATTGGTAAAGGTGTTAAGCCTATAAACGTTAATATGCAAGATTGCCCGGATCAGGCCCAAACGTTGGCGGTGCTGGCGGCTTTCTCGGACGGCACCACTAATATTTCAGGCATCCAATCGCTCAGGGTTAAGGAAACCGAGCGGCTGGCAGCACTGGAGAACGAGCTCCATAAGAT
>PKXF01000010.1 GCA_003133385.1 Candidatus Saccharimonadota bacterium
GGACGGCTGGTGGGCGGAGGCTCACCAGGATGGCAACGGCTGGGCGCTGTCGGGCGATGTCGATACCGACGTCGAGGCCCAGGACGCCCGCGACGGCGCCGAGCTGCAGCGGCTGCTACGTGAGCAGGTCGTGCCGCTGTTCTATGACCGCGGCGCGGACGGGCTGCCTCACGGATGGCTCGAGATGACGCGTGCGTCGCTGCGCTCGCTGGCGGCTCAGTTCAGCGCCCAGCGAATGCTTTCGGACTATCGCGAGCGCATCTACGGCGCTTGAGCTGGCGGGGTGTGCGGGGCGTCTGTGCCGCCACCGGCGCGGCGCGCTCCAACGAACTACCCTTGCTGGCACTCGCGAAGCCGGCCGCTGAGGTAGATCCGGGCCCTGCGAGGCGGCCGGTCGGCGGTTGCTCGCTGCCTGTTCGGCAACCGTGAACATGCGGGCCACGCGATCTCGACGATCTCGAGCGACTCCTACTCGGTCGACGTATCGTCGACATGGACACGGCCCCCATTGCGGATCGGCGATCGACCACGGGGGTGGGGCGCGAAACAAGCTGGTGGCGCGTGTCCGAGGCTGGCGACAACACGCCCCGACCCCGCCGCGACCCCGCGATCCCGACCGCCTGCGATGCGGACGACGCCCCTACCGATGCGGATGAGAGGACTCGAACCTCCACAGAGTTACCTCCACACGGACCTGAACCGTGCGCGTCTACCAATTCCGCCACATCCGCGTGGTTTTAGACCAACTTAAATGGTATCTGTTTTGTGGCGATAACTCAAGCGTCCCAGTATAGCTAATCGGTAACTTTGGCTTGGCGGATTTCCCAGTTTTGGACGTTATTAAAACGGTCTGCCGAGCTAACAAGCGGGCCAGTCTGCAGGCCATAAACGAGTCCATTGGTAAGGTACAGAAGCCGGGGTTGGTATAGGCCGAGCGCCGGAGCATCTTGCTGCCAGGCCTGCAAAAACGGTTGGTATTTAATCGTTCTTAGCAAGGGTTCCAGCCGGGTACGTCCAGCCTCCAAGGCGCTGTCGGCATCAGGATTTTTGTATTCAGAGAAGTTGAGGTCGTTGGTGGCACTAATGCTAGCTTGCGAACTGGCCCAGTACACAAACACGTCGGGGTCAATACCAATCGAGATGCCATTGAGTACTGCATTGTAGTTGTGATAGGTAAGGGCGTTCTGAAAATCTACGGTACCTAAGTACTCTAACGACAGCTGTACGCCTAGAGCTCGCCATTGTTTTTGTAGGCTTCCGGCAACCAGATGATTTTCGGGTGTATCGGCGGCACTCAAGGCAAACGCCAGGGGCTGCCCTGCCTTGGTCCGTATTCCCCGGCGGTCTACCGTCCAGCCGTCGGCGGTTAGCAGTTTTTGGGCGGCTGCTTGGTCATACGGTGCCTGGGCATAGGCTGGGTCATAAGCTACCTGTCCGTATAAAAGCGGCTCACGGACCTGCGGCGTATCATAACCAAGCTTTTTAATAATATCCGGTACGTTGGTGCCGCTAACCAGGGCCTGCCGGACTTGGGTATCGGCCAGTACGCCACTGGTGGTTTTGAAAAATACCATATTTGCCGCCCGCAGTATCATGCTATTGTCGATGACTCCCGGTTTGGTTGGTACGCTTTGAGCCGGTAGATTGACTGCTTCCATGGCTGTTAATTGGCCATTATTGAAAGCATTGCTAAGCTGGGCTTGGCTGGCATAGACATTAACGACAAATTTATCGAGTTTCGGCTTGCCGCCTTCGAAACCGGCAAACGGTACAAGGGCAATTTGTTCTTTATCATTGTCGGGGTTACCGTTGCTGTTAACTTGCAAAGCCTGGAGGGCGAAAGGACCGGCGCCAACCAGATGGACGGTGTTAAAGTCGGCTGAGCGCAAGTCGACCGGCGGTATTGATGCCAGCAGATGCTTCGGCACGATACCATTGGTCAGGCTGTATGGAAAGGAGGCCAACGGATCTGGTAATGTAAACACTACGGTCAGTGGATCCGGTGCCGACACGCCAATGCTTTCCCAACTGCCTTGCAGGGGTGACTGGTCGTCAGGATTTTGGATAGCTTTATAGGTGAACACTACGTCGCTGCTGGTCAGCGGCTGTCCATCTTGCCACTTCAGGTGCGGCTTGAGATGAACGGTGTAGACCGTGCCTATATTATTTACGCTGTAGCCACTGGCAAGCTCAGGTTGGAGCGTGCCTTGGTTGCCGGCAGTAAACAAGCTGGCAAATACCAGCCTGGAGACGGCGGTGTCGGCCTCAGAAGTGGCATAGATAGGGTTGGCGTTCGTAAAACGGCCAGGCACGCCTTCGTTATATATACCGCCCGGTATCGTACGGAGAGTCTGATAATAGGTATTAAGCGCCAGATTTTGGGCAAGCACGCTGCCGGCTAGCAGCACCAGTAAGCCTACCCAGGCTAGTATGAACCGGCGGACTGCCAGTAAATTCCCGAAGCGGTCGAAGAAATGTCTCTCAAGCTGACGTTCAGCTTCGCTGCCCATCTCCTCAACTTGTTTTTGGCTTCGGCGGATACGGCGGTGAAACCTTAGCCGGATAAAACGGAGCCCCATGGATTTAGAATCCTGTCCTGCAATTTATATGAGCCCAGGTGCGATAAGTTTCGGTGAGACTGTGCACTTGAAGTAAAAGGCACCTCTCTTATTTGACGATGACGCCAAATATAAGGGATAGGCTGAAAAATAAGGCTGAAATGATCGTTATTTGAAAAATGGTTTTGTCGGTACCGCGGCGGGTCGTATTTACTTCACCGGCACCGCCAAGTCCAGCCCCCAAGCTTGCTCCCCGGGTTTGAATTAAGATCAAAAAGGTCATGAGAAGCATTGAGCCAAGGGTTATGTAGTTGTATACGCTCATTTTGTAGTTACGCCCTCCAATACGGCAGTTACTAAGTAGTTTACCAGGCCGATCACCATACCGGCAAATACGGCTGCCCAAAAATTAGTGACATGCAGCGGATGATACAGTCTGCTGGCAAGCAAAACCGTCAAGCCGTTTATGATGATCATGAAAAGGCCTAGGGAGATTAGCAGGGCTGGTAGCGATAAGAATATTAAAAAAGGTTTGACGATAGTATTAATGATGGCCAGCACCAGTCCGGCAATCACGATTACCCCAAACCGGCTGCCATAGGTTGTTATAGAGTTACTTAAAACGGCAGCGGCTATCCATAAGCCCAGGCTGCAGACCAACCAACGGCTCAGAAAACGATATGGCGGTTTCTGAATAAGCATGACTTTATTGTAGTTTAGCTAAGACCGCGCGGCAACTTATTGCTAAGGATCTTGATGCCGCTACCGGTAATGAGTACGTCATCTTCAATGCGGACGCCAATACCTTCTTCGGGGATATATATACCAGGTTCGACGGTCATGACTATGCCAGGCTCCAGGGGATGGTCGTAATCGCCGACGTCGTGGACGTTGAGTCCAAGAAAATGCGAGGTAGCATGGGGGTAGTAATATCTGACGGCTTTAGGAGTAATGCTCTTCATAAGCCCCAGTTCGCGCAATTTTTCACCCATCAGCTGGACGATCTGCTGTTCGTAGTCTTTCAGCAAAATCCCGGGCTTAAGTAATCCAAAGGCCTGTTGCTGGATCTCCTGCACTGCTTCGTGGACAGCTCTATGACGGCGGGACACGGTTTTAAGGCCGATCGTCCTGGTAATGTCTCCGGCATAGTGTTCGACCTCAGCTCCAATATCGACCACTATCAGCTCGTCGGCGGACAGGGCGGCGTTATTAACGGTGTTGTGCAAGGTCGTTGCCCGCTGGCCGCCGGCCACAATAGGTGGAAAAGCATGGCCTGACGCCCCGCGCTTACGCATGCCCCCGGTAATGGCCGCCTCAAGTTCGTATTCGTAGGCATACTTGCTTAGGCGCGCCGGCCTGGCGGCTTCCTTAAAGGCGGCGATTGTGATGTCAATCGCTGCCTTGATGGCATAGAGTTCAGGCGCTTGCTTGATCATTCGCATCCGGGTTAGGTGTGGACCGAGGTCTAGTAATTTAAGAGCCGGATTGATGTCTTTCAAACGGTCTACCAACACTCCCCTGGCCGGATTGGTGTATAAGCCGTAATGTCCAACGTAGGCTGGTGAAACTGCCAAGGTGGCCACATGTTTGACTTTCTTAAGACGGCCACCCAAGGTTTTCCAACCGTCCATATCGTCATAAACAGTTATGATGCCAGAGCGGCGGCTAAGTTCGTCGGTTTTTACCTTGCCGTCAAAGGCTTCACGGCTGGCCGAGCGGCCAGGCACGATCAAATACTCCTTATCACGGTCCATTACCAGCGTGATGTCAGGCTCATCCAGCCCGGTCAAATACCAAAAACTGGCATCCTGCGCGAATGTATAGGCACTGTCGCCACCCCGCTGCAGCAAACCGTTGGCGGTCAGCACAATCGGGGCCGTGCCGGTAAACAAGTCCTTAAGGCGGGCGCGGTTGCCCGCAAAAAACTCACTGGTAAATTTCGAGTTCGTCATAGTAAATGTCCAGTATAACAAACACGGCTAACCCGCCACCAATTTAGGCCAGGCCAGATTGTCTAAATTATGGTATGATTACACTAGCGGCGTTAAAAAATTAAAAATGAAACGTAAAATAAAAAGAACCGTTGTTAAGTCGCGTAGGCAGCGCATTAAGCGGGCGCCGGCTAAGCTAATTATCAGGCAATCGCTAAAGCGAAACCCTAGGAAAAAGCTGGTCAAACGAAAAATAAGGCAGGCCCGGCCGGTCCACAAACGAATTCTGCTTCATCCTCTAAGCGTCTTGGTAATTCTTTGCGCCGGGGTATTAATAAGCGGCTGGACATTTCGCACTATTGCCGACTCTTATACCGTTACGGCCAGTGTACTAGCTCCAGTACCGCCCAACCCCGCCACTATAATTTACCCTGTTGACCAAGCCCACTTTACGTCTACGCCGGTGGCAATATCAGGTGTTTGCTCGCCGAATACCTACGTTGAACTTTACGTCAACGGTAACTTTAGCGGTATGTCGAACTGTGGCGCCGGCGTTACGTCTTACCAGATCAGTACTGATTTGTCGCTTGGAGCTAATACGCTCTATACCAGGATATTCAATGTTACCAATAACGAAGGACCGCAGTCGGCGCCAATTACGCTATTTTATGACTTGCCTACGCCTCCAGCGCCAGTGTCAGTGCGCGTACCCAGTTCACCGCCACAGTCAATAAGTGTTACGTCCCAGGACACTACATCATATAGATCCGGCAACCCTGCCGTGGTTAGTTCTTACCCGACCATAACGGGTCTGGCACCTCCAGGCTCAAAGGTTACTGTTGTTTTTCACTCCAATGTGCTGACCTGTATAACTTACGCCAACGCTAGCGGTGTTTGGAGCTGCCAGCTAGACCAGGCCTTAGGCGACGGCACGCATACAGTCGACATAAGCGCGGTTACGCCAGCTGGCACGGTGCTATACTTTCCGGCCCACTATATCCGTGTTTCGTCCAATGTCGCGCCCCTGCACCACATCGGCGGCCCGCTGCATTTATTCCTATTAAATTCAAGCTATCAGTACCAGGTTTATAGCTATGGCCAAAATTCTAGCCTAAGCTTGAGTATAAGCGGTGGCGTAAGCCCATACGCCATCACCGTTTCATGGGGTGACGGCGGCCAATCGACTATTGTGCGTGAAAACCAGTCAACCTTTGTAGCGACCCACGCCTATACGCCGCCTACGAGCGCACTAAAAGATTATACTATCTTGGTCGAGGTCGTTGACAAGACCGGGGCTACAACCTTTCTGCAGATGTCAGCGGTCGTCCGGGGCCTGCAGGTCGCCAGCGTGTTAAATTCGTGTGCTACCTCAGCGCCAAGCCCTTCATACACGGCCTATGCCCAAGCTAGTACTTCGTCATGTGGCAGCAGTGCAGGGTCATTACTGTCCTGGGCCAAGCAGTGGCTATGGCTGATCTGGCCAACCTACGCCGTGGTAGTCTTAATGGTCTTCAGTTTTTGGCTGGGAGAACGCCAGGAACTTCTTATCATTCTAAACAAAAAGCAGGCCAAACGGCGGTATCGTCGCGCTTAGTCACAGCCTGCCAGGTCGTAAGCTGCACTATGCCGTGTTAGATGATAGTTACAAGCCTATCTGGGATGCTTAATAGTCGTATCTTCCTCTGGCATTGGCTAGCGCCGGATGAGTCAAATGTCGCATGGCCTGAGGGCTCTAGTTGTCGGGAACAAGAGACTGCCTGGGCGAAGGCATAAAGTCCATGAAACGTTGCGGAGATCGGGGTACAACTCCTCGTATCGCCATTGGCTGGGGAAATTTTGTTTTAGGCACAGGCTGTAATGGAAGTCGAGCTTTCGAATTCATATCTGAGATGAGACCTGGCCTCAACCTTGGCATGCTACTGCGCAGAGAGTGGGTTGGTGCTGCTGGTACGGCTAACGGAGTTGGCATTGGACTTTGCTGCTGCGTATTGACCGCGAAGTCGTTTTGTTCCAGAGCAGTCTCTGCATGAGCCGAGCGTTTTGATCGGTTTATGACGGCAATAATCACAATGCCGACTTGATACATAAGGATAAATGGCCCGGCAACCAGTAGTTGACTGAGGACGTTTGGTGTTGGGTTCATGAGGCCAGACATTACAAAAGCAATCAAAATGACCCAGCGCTCGTAATGGAGCAGTCGTTTGGGCTTAAGTGGTTTAATTCGGTTGATGAACACCAGTAACAAGGGTAGCTGAAACAACAAAGCCGAGCCTACCATATAGACAATGACAAAATGGAGATAGGACTGTATGGTTACCAGGGGCTGTATCTGTACCGTCTTAAACTGATGAAGCAGGAAGTACAATGCTGCCGGTAGACCGACAAAATAACCGAAAACTATACCAAAAAGTGCCAGCAAACCAGATATAAAACTGCCGATAAAAATAAAACGCCTGGTGCCGTGACTGACAAGTGGCTCAACAAATCTCAGCGTGTTATAAACGATGACCGGCAAGCTCAGAATAATACCACCGTAAATACAGATCCGAAACAGAAAATCTATACCGCCCCCAACTGACGTATAAATAAAGTGTTGCCCATGGGCGGGACGCAGCAAAATGTTGACAATGTGCTGCTGCACAAAATAAATAGCCGCTCCCCACAGCACGACAGATATGGCTATATAGTAGAGCCGTCTACGGAGCTCGTATAAGTGCTCAGCGAACGGCGCGCGTTTGTCAGCCGAGTGGGGCTGTTTGCTGCGTTTTCTCACAATGCTATATCACCCTCGCAAGCATTGTATCACAAGCGGTTTGCTGCTATTTATCGGGGTTATGCGGGCTCATTAAAGAAACGTGCGGTGCTAACGCATTAAAACGTCCTAACCAGAATGTATATGCTGCACCTGCAAAGCGAGTTTTATGAAGCCGATTTATCTTCTTTGTCTTTATTTTCTGTGGCTGTTTTTTCCGTTTTGTCGGCGGGCGTGTCATCATGCAAGCCTTTACGTAACTCTCTCATTGACTCGCCTAAACTTTTTGATAGCTCAGGCAACTTTTTACCGCCAAACAGTAGTAGTACAATTGCGAGAATAATAATGAGTTCTGGAGCACCTAAGTCTAAGAATGCGAAATTTGTAAACATACTTTTTACCTGCTAGGTTCTCTTTAACAAGTACCTTTAGCTATCTCCTTTTGCTACAATTCTATGCTCTATTATCGTATTTGTCCAGACAAAATAATATGGCCTTATATTCCATGTGAGTCCGGGCGTCAGACTTTCTTTTTTAATCCACTTTCAGTCGAATTTGTTTTGATTGAAGCGGCATGATTTATACACACGCTCAAAAAAATTTTGACTTTATTGCGCTTGTGTTACAATTTAAATAATATTGATAACGACCACATCATGATTATGATAAAAAATCATCCTAAAATTTTTCAAAAATACACCATATTTGCTTTCCTCGTCATCGCAGTCTTAGTCCAGTTCGTTTTATTTGCCGGTAACGCCAAAGCGGCAACCTTAACTGAAACGTTTGTTCGGTTCGACCGTATGGAAACCAGTACGGCTACCACCGGCACCGTTTGTGCGACGCAGGCCTCATCAGGTACCGATGCCAGTGTCGAGGTAACCTATCCAACTGGCTATACGCTCGGTTTAGCGGCAACCTTTACAGTCAGCACCACCAATATTGCTTGGCCGACTGGGGCAACCGCTTGGCCCGGTATCGGCACGGCCACCAACGTTACTGGTCAGGTAGTAACCTTTCCAAGCACCACGTTAACGGCTGGTACGCTGTACTGTTTTAATTGGATTAACACAGCAGCCGTGACGACTTCCGCATCGGCTACCAACTCCAATCAGGGTACGATAGGCACCTATACTTCCACGCCGACGCTGATCGACTCCGGTACCTATGAGACGGCGACCGTAACCAGTGATCAGATTGCGGTTACCGCTACTGTTCCCGCATCCTTTTCGTTTGCCTTAAGCGGCACCTCTGACAATCTCGGTTCTATACTTACAAGCGCAGTTAGCGTTAGCCCGACACCCCGCACGGTTACGGTTAACACCAATGCTAAAAATGGCTGGATGGTATGGGCGAAGGATGCTAATACCGGTATGACTTCGGCTTCGGCCTCGCATAACATAGCTTCCACGACGCCAGGCAGTAACAGCACGCTGAGCGCTGGCACCGAGGGCTATAACACCGGGGTAACCCAAACTCAATCGAGTGGTACCGGTACTATTACGGTAGCTGCGCCGTTTGTTGGTGGGAGCACTGGCAAGGGCGGCGGGCTTAACACGACCTATGCCTCCCTTGCAACTTCTAATGGCACAGGCGGAAGTTCTGTTTTGACACTCACTAACAATGTCGCTGTTGCGACCATTACACCGTCTGCCACAGATTATGCTGATACCATAACGGTAGTCGGCGCTGGCGCTTTCTAGTACGCCCCAGCGTAGTCTCCCTCGCCACAATTTAAGTAGCGGACATGATACTATACCATTGTATACAGCGGGAGACTTAAACTTTAGAGGAGCACTATGAAGGGCAGGCATGTATTAGCGGGGGGCATCGTAGCCGCTAGCGCAGTAGTCATCTGTATTATAGCTCTCTCGCTTCACGCTAAGGCCGCTGCGCCAAATAGTTTCTCGCTTGTCGTAACCCCATCACCAATTGTGGCGACCGCTAACCCCGGTCAAACTACCCAGCTACAACTGAAGATTTTAAATAACGGTACCCAAACTGAAAATCTACAGATTCAGCCGCGAAGCTTTAGTGTGAGTAATACCACCGGCCAGATCAATATAAGTGACGCCTCACCGCTCGGCGTCACTAACTGGATTAGTTTTAGTGCCCCAAAATTTACCATCGCCGTTGGCCAATGGTTTACTGAGAACATTCGCTTAGCCGTGCCGAAAGATGCTGGTTTTAGTTACTCTTTTGCGCTCGTTATTAATCGGCAAGCCAACCCACAGCCGACACAGTCTGGGCGGCTTATTAAAGCCGCCCTGGCCGTCTTTACCCTGCTTAATATCAATCAACACGGAGCTACCAGACAACTCAGTGTATCGTCCTTTAGCGTGAGCAAACATATTTATGAGTGGTTACCTGCCACCTTTACCATCAAGTTTAAAAACACTGGCAACAGCATCGTTCAGCCTTCGGGCAATATCTTTATTCAGCGGACAGCGGCAGCTAAAACGCCCATTAATGTCCTACCAGCTAACGCTGGCGGGGGGTATATCTTACCGGGTACAGTTCGTTTGTTCAATAGTTCGTGGAGCAATGGTTTTCCGGTTTATCAGACAGTGACAACGAGTGCTGGTGCATCCCAGCAGCACCTGACCTGGAACTGGTCAAAACTGTCTAGCTTCAGGATTGGTCACTACACCGCTGATCTGGTGGCAGTCTATAACAATGGCTTGCAAGACGTACCTATCCAAGCCCAAGTAAGTTTTTGGGTGATACCATGGAAGATCCTTATTGTCGTAGCCATTGTCGGGCTGTTGCTATTGTTTGGCTTGTGGTCTCTGGTGCGGGGTGTAATCCGCATGTTTAGGCGGCATTCTAAACCCCACCGTCATAAAAACCGCTAAGCATACCGTCCTTATTCACATAATAATTGAATTGTTTTGAGGCACAGAACTTTGTATACTATTACACGTTACAGAGGGTGCATAATCATAACCACAGTATGAGAGATACGAAGGCTAAGTTATTAGAAAATGAGGTGACTCGAAAAGAGTTTCTAGTGTATATGTCCATGGCTCTCGTGACAGTGCTTGGACTTAAGAACTTTCTATCACTGCTGAACGGATCATTCCACCGCGAGTATCTGGCTAAGTCCCGGCAGTCGCCTCAAGATAACGCTGATGGCTTTGGTACCCGAAAGTTTGGAGTTTAGCCCATGCCGACTCCGCAAAGACTCCCGATAGTCAATAGTGATGACGGCACCTGGGGCAATATATTAGTCCAATATCTCCAGTTGCAGCACTACAATGATGGCACCGACAACCCCGCGGTGAACGGCGGCCACCAGAACGTCACTATTAGGGCCGGCACTGCTTCGGCAGCTCCCCTGACCCTTGCTTCCGGCATTCTGCTAACCACCCCAGCGGCCGGATCAGTAGAATTCCTGACGGATCGGCTGTACTTTACCCAAAGTACCAGCACCATCCGTAAAGTATTAGCGGCGTTTGATGACTCGTCAGGCGCAAACGGAGATACTTACTACCGTGATTCAAGCGGCAACTTCGTTAGATTAGGAGTAGGTAGTACCGGACAAGTGCTAACAGTCGCTAGCGGCCTGCCATCATGGGCAACGCCAAGTGGTGGTGGCGGTGGCGGCTTGGTTGACATCGACGGGGGCAGTTCATCATCTAGCTTCGGCGGAGTGGCCACAATAGACGGCGGAACGTCATAGATGAGCACCACCACAATTCAGTTTAGAAGGGATACGGCAGCTAACTGGATATCTAATAACCCGACTCTAGCGCAGGGTGAGGTAGGCCTAGAAACTGATACCATGGCATATAAAATCGGTGATGGTGCCACCAGCTGGACCAGTTTAAACTATAATAACCTTGCTCCGTCCTTAACAACGATGGATTTAGCCGGTCAAAGCAGCGATCCCTCAGCCCCAAATACGAGCAATCTGGTTTTATACTCCAAAGCTATTGCCGGCAGGATGATGACCAAGCAAATCGGGCCTAGCGGCCTGCACACCGCCTTTCAGCCTTTTCTAGCCAGAAACAAAATAGGTTATTGGGCTGCTCCGGGTAACGCTACGACCGTGCCCGGTGTCTTTGGTTACACAGCCCCAACTACTACCGGCACGGCTACGACAAGGTCAGTGGCCACAACCAGCCTATTTACTAGGATGAGGCGATTAGCTTACGTTTCTTCGGCTACAGCTGGCTCTTTATGCTATCAATATGTAGCGTTTGCCCAGGTTAGTGTAGGAGACGGATCAGGTAATGGTGGATTTTTCAAGATATGCCGTTTTGGCATCAGCGATGCCGCGGCTGTTAGCGGTGCCAGAATGTTTTGCGGTGTAGGTTCATCAATCATTGCCCCAACTAACGTTGAACCATCAACTCTAACCAACTCAATTGGAATGGGCCATGGAGCATCGGATACCACGATGCATATATATTACGGTGGCTCCGCCGCTCAAACACCTATCGACCTTGGTTCTAATTTCCCTTCAAATACCAGGAGTACAGATGTTTACGAACTAGCTTTGTATTCGCCGTCTAACAGCAATAACATCGTATATTACGAGGTAACTAGGATTAACACCGGTAACGTGGCGACCGGGACATTAACTGGCACAGCCGGGACTGTAGTACCGGCGTCAACTACCTTATTGTCCTATCAACGAATCTGGCGGACGAATAACGCGACGGCGCTGGCTGTCGCCTACGACGTAATGAGCGATTACATAGAAACGGATAACTGATGCCCGTTCAAGTTCTCTGGCGACGAGATACGGCAAGTAACTGGACTAGCAATAACCCTACTTTGGCTCAGGGCGAACTGGCCCTTGAAACCGATACGCTAAACTACAAAATAGGTGACGGCGTCACATCCTGGACCTCGCTTAACTATGGAACGTTGAGCGGAGCCGTCGACGCCATAGCCGGTCTATTTACCGTGCAGAGTAGTGACCCTTCACCACCTAGTTCTAGCAATCTGCTTGTTTATTCCAAAGCTATTGCCGGCAGGATTATGGCCAAGCAACTAGGGCCGAGCGGCCTGCACACCGCCTTTCAACCTTTTCTTGCCAGAAACAAAATAGGTTACTGGGCTCCACCTGGTAACGCTACGACCCTGCCGGGGGTGTTTGGATACACTGCGCCGACAACTGTTGGTACCGTTACTGCCGCGAACGTAGCGACTACTAGCTTTTTTACTCGGATGAGACGCCTGAGCTTAGTATCTTCGTCAACGGCCGGTACCCTGTCTAGCTACCGTATTGGTGCTGCCCAAATCCAACTTGGCGATGGCAATGGCAATGGTGGTTTTTTTAAAATAATGCGTTTTGGCTGTAGTGATGCTGCCACTGTCAGCGGCGCTAGACAATTTTTTGGCATTAGCACGAGTACGAGCGCGCCTACAAACGTCGAGCCCTCAACACTGACTAACGCCGTAGGCATTGGCCACGGGGCAGCAGATACAAACATGAACCTTTACTATGGAGGGTCGGTCGCCCAGACACCCATAAACCTTGGCAGTAATTTCCCCATCAACACTTTGTCGGCTGACGCCTATGAATTAGCGCTCTTCTCGCCATCTGACCAGTTCGAAACCATATACTATGAGGTTACCGTCTTAAACAGTGGCCACGTGGCCACGGGAGTAATAGTTGGCGATGGGGCAGCCATAGTATTACCATCACCATACACCCTGATGTCTTATAGTTGGTGCTACAGAACAAACAACGCTACGGCATTAGCAGTTAGTGTTGATATAATGAGTGACTACATAGAGACAGATAACTAGAGAACTCGATTCATAGATTAAAAGTTGTAATTATCTGAGTATTAACCCTTGATCAACCATTATGATACAGATAGCCGAAGAATAATGACGAAATTCGCTGGCTCTCGGCTCTTTAGAGCGTTTAGTTACGCTGTCACGATCTTTTGCCTGGTGCTGTGCAGCATTATGCCGGTCTCAGCCAGCACCATACACACCAAGTCGCCTAAGGGCTTACTTATTACTCCGGCCACGCAGTTTGCAACGGTCAATGCCGGTAAAACACAAGCCGGTGACTTCGGTGTCGCCAACCACACCGCTAACCCCTTGACCGTTAGCTTTTCCATCAAGCAATTCACCGTCGACAACTATTCGTATAACTATAACTTTAACCCGCCGAACAATAACTGGATTAAAATTAGTTTACCACAAGTAACGCTACTACCCGGACAAACCCAGACCGTTCCGTATAACATTAATATACCTATCGGCACCCAGCCAGGTGGCAACTACTTTATATTACTAGCCAGTGCCACTCTAACCAGCGGCAACCTTACCAGCAAGGTCCAAGCAGCGAGCCTTTTATACTTAACCGTCAACGGTAAACTCACCTACACCAGCAGGCTAGTCCATGATTATATTCAAAGAGTAATGTTCGGGACCCAACTGGCTTACCATTTTAGTGTCATTGACACCGGTAATGATTATTTCTTTATCTATACTTCTGGAGCCTTACACGGACTGAGCACCAAACCAGCTATGACGACGCCAGTGACACATCTCGTTATACCCGGCAAAATCCGTCAATTTACTGGAACTATCCCACACCCGCTCTTGCCAGGCGTTTATCGAGCTACCTATGGTTATACGACCGATACCGGTGCTGCGGTCCAACGCTCCCAACTGATCTTGTATATGCCGCCTTGGTCGATCGCTGTAGTTTTGCTGGTGCTACTCGCCGGCAACGTTTGGTATGTGAAAAGGGAAAAATAGCCCCACAAGATAAGCTATTCGTTATAGGCTACTGCCGTATACGTTACGCTGCCGGTGTAGGTATCTTCAGGAGTGACAATGCTGGTCAGCACCCCATACGTTACGGTTGTGGTGTCACCGGTTTCATGCGGACCTGTGGCGTTCGTCAGTAGCACTGGAGACGTCGTTAAACCAATGTAGTTAGACGACGCGTCAGTATTATATCCCCAGCTATCTACTGCTAGCGGGGCTTCAGAGGTATTACTGCTAGCTGGTATGGATGAGCTGCCACCTACCAAACTACTGTTACCGGCACTATAGATATATAAATAATAACCGTTAGTATCAGTTGATGTAACCGTAACCGTACTTGAGCCTGAGGCGGTAAAATTCGAACCACTTGGCACCAAAGATAAAGACACATTACCGCCAAGCGAAATCGATATGCTGGTTAATGAACCGAACGGCACATCTGCCCCAAAGTTACCTTGGCCGAACGGCGAGGCCGAGGCAACTTGCTGCAAGGCCATAAATATAAATACACTGCTCAGCACTGCCAGTGGCCATGTTAGCCAGTGATTAAGTCGCCAGAAAATTGTAGGTTTTTTCATGATTAGTAACACCTGTACACTATAACTCTACTTTCATTCTAGCATTCTGTTCAGTCGAAAAGTACAACCAGGTGAGCTCAACAGATCACTGGTTAGGGTATACTGACTATAATGAGATTATTCCGCTACTGCGGGGAGTAACCAAAGACCATGCCAGAACCACCAAGCAGCCCTAAAGATATAAAATTGTCGCCCAAAAAGTGGTATAAAAGAAAACTATTAATATATCCGGTAATCATTGTCGTGGTTATCATCGGGATTATTTATTACGGGATGGGTAATGTTAACAAGCCATCGATTGGGGTAGTTACTAATCCCACGCCAGCGCAGCAGGCTGCCGGCTTATCTTTTAACTTTACGCCACACGCAGTTACTGGAAGCTACATAAGCTTTGCTTACCCTAAGCTATTATCGGTTGATTCGACCGCCCAAAAACCGCAATATCCTATACTGGAATCGCATGTGTATAAATATAATGACACTGGATCTTGGCTACTGGCCATAGCGGTAACTGACTTGCAGTCCGACAGCCTTAAAGCCGACAGCAGCTACTATGCCCGACTGTTAAACCCGACTGAGTACCGGCTATCAACGGTGGTAGTGAAGAATAATAGTTTCCAAGTTATGACCGACACCCAAGCCGTTGGTTTTAGTAAGGTAGCCTTTTCATTACACAACAACATGTCGGCTGACATTTCGCTAAACGTTAACGATGACTCAGGCACTGCTAACCCCCAAAAAGCCTTTAATATAGCCCTTGGAAGTTTTAGCTGGCGATAAAATGCGTGAGGGCTTAAGTTAAACGCTAACTGGCTGGCTCAGTCCTCCACTAGATATTGTTTTAGTAAACGGCTTTTTTTGATACCGACGACTTGACTCAATTTATTTTCATCTGCTTGCACAATACCGCGCAGGGAACCGAACTTCCTAAGAAGTTTTTTGCGGGTGGCCGGGCCAATACCAGGAACATCGTCAAGGGCACTGGCAGTTTGGCGTTTTATTTTTAGGACGCTATGGTAGCTGACTGCAAAGCGGTGGGACTCATCTCGGATACGCTGCAGCAGTTTCACCAGATTGGTATTATGCGGCAGGTTCACCAGGGTAAAGTCGTCACTCTCGGTGTAAAAGCCGCCTAATTTGTTTAAACTTGACTTGTTAAGTATGACATTGGACTTGGTGTTATGAATGACAATTTGTTCCTCACGTTTGGCCAACCCGATAAACGCGATATGGTTATGACCTTGTTCGTCACGCGCCTGTATGGCGGCGTCCAGCTGGCCCTTGCCGCCATCAATCAGGACGAGGTTGGGCAAGCCCCACGCTTTGGTGTTACGCCCGTCCAAGCGTCTTTTTAGGGTTTCGTGCATATTGAAAAAGTCGTTGTTATGGTCAAGCCTGGTTTTAAATTTCCGGTATTGGGCTTTGTCGCTGACGCCGTTGGTGAAGACCACCATGCTGGCCACCACGTCGGTGCCTTGCATATGGCTGATGTCGTAGCCCTCAATTCTACGAGGAAACGTATCTAAACTTAACAAGTTAACTAATTCGGAAAGGGCATGGTCTTTACTGATATCCAGGAACTCTTTGTCGCTAAAGATGACTTGTTTGTTTAGATTCTGCAAAGCAAACAACTGGTTGCGCAGTTTAGCGGCTTGCTCGAAATCCTTGGCTTGAGCTGCCCGCTTCATGTCTTTTTCCAGTTCCTTGATAATCTTGGTGCGCTTGCCTTCTATAATAGCTATAAGCTTGCGCAAGTTGGCCCGGTAGTCTTCCAGCTTGGTTTTGCCTTCTTCCAGCCCGGGATCAAGCCCTAAGTGGTACTGGAGAGTGGCCCGCTTTTGACCTGGCGTTTTTTTGGTAGCGAATGGGAAGATCCGCCTCAGTAATTTTAAGGCCTGTCTTACTGCCTGGGTGCTGAAATACGGGCCGTAGTAACGCGCCTTGTCATCAAGGGGACGGCGGGTAGTAGTGACTGTCGGATAGTCGCTGTCGTAATCGATCCGGATGTAGCTTAAGGATTTATCGTCGCGCAGCAGAACGTTATAGCGCGGCAGATAGCGCCTGATCATCTCGGCCTCTAAGAATAGGGCTTCTAGCTCGCTATCGACGACCATCCAGTCGACGTCGTTAATTTCACTAACTAAAGCTTCGGTCTTGGGATCACGGGTACGTGAGGCTTGGAAGTACTGCCTTACCCGGTTGCGCAGCACGGCGGCTTTACCAACATAGATAATGTCGCCTTTAGCGTCCTTGTGGAAGTAAACACCCGGCTGGGCAGGCAGTGTCTTTAGCTTTTGCGTCAATAACTTATCCATCTATTACTACTATAGCGCAGCTGCTTTTATGGGAGGTGGTTTTAAAGTTTGAACGCGTCAATAATCTGCCTGGCCGACTCGGTGGGCGATAATTTTGAAGTATCCAAAATGATTGTCGACTCGGGGTCGATGGTTACGCGAAAATTGTTAGTCGAGAGTTTGAGGTTCAAATGTTCAGGCGTCGACGGTTTGTGCAGTCGTATTCTAGATTCGTTNNCGTTCGTACAGTGTGCTATCAGGGGGATCAAGCCGGACAAAATGAACCGTACCGCCATGCCGGGTTATGGCTTCGTTGATTCTAACAACGAAACCACGGCTACGTTCGTCGTCTTGGTATGCCATTGTAAAAATGGTATTAAGGTCATAGCGCGCAGCGGTTTCCATCACGTTGATGCGCAAATCGTCTAACAGCTTATCGCGCCTGGGGTCCTCATCGTCGAACAAAGCCCGCACTACGTCGACAGTCAGGTGATTGTAAAAGAACTTATAGCCGGTTAACTCAGCTAGTTTTTCACCGACGGTGTGTTTGCCGGCTGCCGGCGGACCGTAAATGACAATTAATTTCACGCTTATATAGCCGCAATCTTGGCTTTGATAACTTCATTCACTCTTTTATTTTACCGCCATGTTGACTATTTTAACGACTTATGGCAGTATATGTAACTATGAGTTTACAAGATCGCCTAGAAAGTGGTGAAGTAATAGCAGCCGACATTCTTCGGGCTCCCCAGAATGCAAAAGAAGCCGTCCAGAATCGTGTTGCCATCATGCGTCACATGACACGCTTTGGTCTCAGCGAGACCTTCAGCGCGTCGCTCAGTACTCTTAACGTTGACGCTCAGGACCCTACAGTTCCAGCACGAACGGAAGACGCGTGTGGCACATACGGTCTTTTCGTGACCGCCAAAGGTCTCGCCCGAGCCGCTCTGCACGGACCTGATCCAATTCTGTCACACCTGTTTCCAGACTACATTACTGAATCAGCCGGACACCTCGGTGCTGCAGTGTTGCCGAGAGCCAACACACCCCTTGCAAACTAATACCCGCTTGTTGCAAGTAGAGTTCGAGCAGTTCGTATAGGTGCTAGTTTTTGCCTGGCAATATTCACAATTGCCGATATCTTTGGCTTTATCAGAAAATTGAGTAGTGACCCGGTCGTCAAAGACGTAGAGCGAACCCTCCCATAGACCATCGTCGGCGTAGGCTTCGCCGTATTTTACGATGCCGCCGTCGATTTGATAGACATCCTTAAAACCTTCTTTTTTCATAAGTACCGTCAGAACTTCACAACGAATACCGCCGGTGCAGTAGGTAATGACCGTTTTATCTTTAAGGGCATCGTACTTCGGATCCTGCAGTTCGCGCATAAAATCACGGCTATGCCCTACCCCGCTGACCACGGCGTTTTTGAATTTGCCGACCGCCGCTTCGTAATCGTTGCGCCCGTCAAAAAAGACGACATCGGAGCCCCGCTTCTTAAGCAGCTCGTGGACTTGCTCGGGTTTTAAGCGTTGGCCGCCGCCTGTGAGGCCATTACTATCGACATGTAGCTTATCGGGGATACCGAACGTCACGATTTCGGGGCGGACCTTAACGATCAGTTTCGGAAAGTGTTCACGGCTGCCATCGCTCCATTTGAAGCTCATGTCCTTAAAGCCTGGGTAGCGTTTGGTGGCAGCCACGTAAGCTTTTAAGTCAGCGACACTGCCGCCAACAGTACCGTTTATACCATGATCGGCAATCAAAATCCGGCCTTTAAGATTCAACTTTTCGCACAAGACGCGCTGCCACAAACGCAAAGCTTCCGGGTCGGCAACCGGCGTAAATTTATAATAAAGCAGGATCTTGTGCATCGGATCCATTATATATAAAACGGCTAACGATGCCACACGTACAGCACGGCGACCAGGAAGATGAGCATTATTATGATCGCTCCCATAACCGTATCGGCGGGCTTCCGGCCCGGCGACTTTGGCTCAGGCCGCTTCGTCTTACTTTGAGGTTCGGTTTTATCGTAGATAAAATCTTCATCGCTGCCGGCATATATACCGGCTTCGGCTTTTTGGAGTAATTGGTTCAGGGCTTCTTTACCGGGGGCAGTGACTTTTTTAGACTCACGTGCGTCATCATCCGACTCGCCCGGCGTAGCCAAATCACGCAGAGCCGGATCACGTTCAAAGTCAATTTCATGTTCGACTATTTCGCGTTGCAAGGCTTTAACTACGTCGCCGTCATGCATATATTCGGCTACTAAACGGCGGAGGGCCTGCTCACCTATCAGATGCGTTTCATAGACGTTGCGCAAGGTGCTGCCTTCAACCGCAATCTGTTCACTCATAGCCAGAAGTTCCGGCCGGGACAGTGTTTCAATCCGCTTATTGGGCGGCAAATATATTTTTTCTTTAGCTTGCTCGGCTTTAGGGGCTTCTCTATCCCGTTTGGCCGACTCGGCGTTCATCAGGACATGCCCGATATGCTCGTGGGCGCTTAGGCCTGCCCCGTGGAGCTGGTTGGCTTCTGGGGCACGATGACGGTACTCTTTGGCCAGGTTGGCAACATACGGGGTACTGACACCGGTTTCAGCAGCATCAGCCCGTGCGTTTAACGTCTGTTCGGCCCTGGTAGACTCGGCAATCATGGTTTCCAGGACTGATGGCCCTTTACGCTGAACGTGCTCGGCCGCCACCTGGCGGATTTTGGCTTCCTTGGCTTTAAGTTCCCAAGCGAGATCGTCAACCCGTTCCTCGAGCTTCTTTTTGGCAGGGGTTAATTTCTTTTCGCCCATATTATCGCTGCCCCTGCGGCCGATGAAGTAGTCAGTGATGTTGCTAATCAGCGAGGTGCTCGGCGGATTATCTTTCCCGTGCTCAGTTGCCGGCGGTTTATTAGCTTTGGTTGGCGTAGCAGTAGCTGGCTGGACGCTTTCGGTGCTAAATTCACTGGAAATCTCCTCGTCATTATCTAACACTCGCTCGGCTGGCTCCTCGTGGGTATTTATAACTACCTCGCTATGACCAAAGTCACTGGGATATTCGGTTTCCTTGGCGGCTATTGGCAGCGAAGCTGGTGCCTCAGACTGCCAATCCGGTTCAGCCTCAGACTCTGGCGTCTCATCGAGCAGCTCGGCTGGTATATCGTGTTCCTGCAATATATCGGCTAGCGCCTCATCGACATCTTGTCCGGCTTCTATTCGGTCATCCCACTCATCAACCAGCAGGTCGCCGGCCACTATAACGGCCGGCTCGTCATTACCCAATGAGGCTTCACTGCGCTGCTGCCTGGTTTCGCGGCGCAGGGCCTGCGCGGCGTATTGCATTTCGGCTTTATCCAGGTCCTCAACTTCGTCAGACGTTTCGGTTTCAGGTGAATTTTCCTTAGGTTTGCTTAGCAGTGATTCGCTGATGGCAAAAATCGGGGCCGGTTTTTTGGCTTCTTGGTGCCGAAGGGCCTCACGGGCAATGTGCCGGGTCTTGCCTAAGGATAGCGCGTCATCATCCGGCGCCGACTCGAATAATCCCTTCCGCTTTTTTTTAGTACCGAAGCCGTCTGCCTGGTCACCGGAGGTGTATATAGGAGTGCTTTCCATGGTACTTTAGATTATAACCATTATCTTTTTTATTTGTATTAACAAGACTTTTAGTATAATATGGAAAGCACTATTTAGCAATTTCAGTTTGCTAACCCAAGCTGAATTAACCGGAGGCGGCCAAAAATGTATTTACTGATCACGACACAGTTCGTAGTAGCCCCGCTTTCCGGGCAAGCTACTCACCTTGTATAAAAACCCTGTAGCGTAAACTTTAAGTAATAGCCCTGTTTTTAACAAACCTGCTGGAGGCAGTGTTCATGAAATCAATGGAATCATCTTCGTCAGTTAGACAAACGCTTCGGATTTTCTGGAGCTTTACCAAACCCTATCCTCTGCTTTTTTGGTACGGCACGATCGGGTCGATGTTAGGAGCAATAGTAACAACTATTGTGCCTCAGCTGATTATTGCCGAAGCCTTTAACAAGCTACAGAAGTTATACGTTAATCACCAGGCTATTACTTTTCATACTCTGGAGCCATACTTTATCGGCTACACCCTGGCTGCCATATTCTCGAATGTTATGTGGCAAACTCAAGCCATGTCGGTCTGGCGGTACGAGATTTTAGCTGAGCAGAAAATTATGGAGTACCTGTTCAAGCATCTAGAATATATGGACAATAAGTTCCACTCTGACCGGTTCGGAGGTGCACTGGTTTCACAAGTCAATAAATTCGTCCGCTCTTATGAAATTTTAGTGGACTCTTTTAACTGGAGTATCTTAAACGGCTTAACGGCATTTTTTGCCTCGCTGATCGTCTTACTATTTGTCAACCCGCTCTATGCGCTTGTCTTCAGCGTGGTATGTGCTATTTATTTCCTGGCCGTCTACCAGTTGATGAAGCGGCAGATATCTTACAACAGCCGCTTGTCGCACAGTGAAAGCGAAACGACAGCCAAACTGGCCGATATGATCACTAACGTGACAACCGTCCGGGCTTTTGCCGGCGAAACTACCGAAAGTCACTTGTTCGGTGAGCAGACTGCCAGGAAAACCAAGGCTCACTTCCAGCTTATGAATATCCAGATGAAAAATGAGTTTGCCAGCCGGAGCGGCACAATGATTGTAAAGATCGTGGCGTTTGGCGTGGGCATCATTGGTGTCGTTGTTTTGCACACCCCGATCGGGGCGTTGTACTTGACGTTGGCTTATACCCTGGATTTAACTGAGCGGCTCTGGCAATTCATGTTTATCATACGGAATATTAACCGTGCACTCGGTGACGCTACCGATATGACTGACATCTTGCAGCTGGAACCGGCTATTCAAGACGTGCCCAGTGCCAAGGCGTTACGAGCACCACGCGGCAGTATCCAGTTTAAAGACGTGACTTTTGGCTATGATGAAGGCGCTAACCGAGAATTGTTCAGCCGGCTCAATTTGTCAATTAAGCCTGGCGAACAAATTGGTTTGGTCGGACATTCCTGTGGCGGTAAAAGCAGTCTGGTAAGCTTACTGTCCCGTTTTATGGATATTGAATCCGGTCAAATACTCATCGATGGGCAAGATATCGCCAACGTTAGCCAGACGTCACTACGCCAACACATAGGCTATGTGCCTCAAGATCCGTTATTGTTCCACCGTAGCTTAGTGGAAAATATAAGATATGGACGTCCAGAAGCTAGCGACAAGGAGGTGATAGCTGTTGCCAAGCTGGCTCATGCTGACGATTTCATAGTCAGTTTGCCTAAAGGCTACGACACTCTCGTTGGTGAGCGGGGCATAAAACTGTCCGGTGGGCAGCGGCAGCGGGTAGCCATCGCCCGGGCTATGCTTAAGAATGCCCCGATACTTGTGCTAGATGAAGCGACATCGGCTTTGGACAGCGAGAGCGAGGCGCTCATTCAAGACGCCTTATGGAAGCTCATGGAAAACCGTACTGCCCTGGTCATTGCCCACAGGTTATCTACGATTCAGAAAATGGACCGGATTATTGTGCTGGAAGATGGCAAAGTAACTGAGGAAGGCTCGCATAAAGACCTGCTAAAGCTGGAGGGCACCTACGCCAGGTTATGGGCCCACCAATCGGGCGGTTTCTTAGAGGACTAACTGATACAATATATCGGCATGGTACCTAAAGCCCCTAACTGGAAAGCCCTCAAGCTGTACATGAGCTATTGGCGGCGCTGGCCGCTTCTGACTTTAGGCAGTTTCCTGTTCAGCCTGATTCTAGCCCTGCAAGCCGTCATAATACCGCTACTGGTGGCCCTGGTTTTAGGACGGTATATCAGCCATCACGTAATCGATACCGGGCTGATCATATTCGCCGGTTTCTTCCAGCTGGCCATGGTATTGCTAGGCTACTTCTTTGATGACTGGGGGGTATCAGGGCTGCACCTAAAAGTTGAGAAAGCTTTGTACGATGATTGCTTTAAATATCTGGTGGTTCAGGACTACGCTTTCTTTGCCAACCGGTTCAGCGGCTCATTGGTCACCCAGGCCAGCCGTCTCGTCAAATCCTATACAACTTTTACCGACACCTTGTTTTTTAACCTGGTGCCGCAAATGGTCAGCGTGCTTATTGCCCTAGGCATCATGATTCATTACAGCGTGCCTTTAGGCCTATCGGTTTTGGTTATATGGTTGGCATCACTCTATGCGATTACCGTGTTCGCATTAAAACGGCTGCCGATGCGTCGGGGAGCCGTCGCCAAGGAAAGCGAGCAAGTCGGCGAGCTGGCCGATACCGTCGTTAACGCCCTGACGGTCAAAACTTTTGCAGCCGAGCACCGCGAGATCCGGCGTTACCATTTCATAAATGAGATACGTGGCGGCTTGTTCTTCGCCAGCTGGCACCGGGCTGTCCGTAACGGTTGGATTATCCAGGGCGTCTGCGCCATTTTGCAGATGATTGTGTTTGTCGGCGGAATAGAGGCGGTTGCCTACCATGGGCTGGGCATCGCCACGTTCCTGCTGTTCCAGGTTTACATTTTCCGGATTATTGACAATATAAGCCGCAGCGGTTTTATAGCCCGCCAGCTGGAAGTCGTGGCCGGCGACGGCGAAGAGATGGCCGAATTAATGGAACAGGCGCCGCTGGTCCAGGACCGGACAGTTACCCATAAATCCAATATTAAAAACGGCGTCATTGACTTAAGCGCCGTGACGTTCCAGTATGCCGATGCCGGCCAGGAGGCAAAGCCGTTATTCAACAACTTTGACCTGCATATTAAGCGCGGCGAGAAGATCGGCTTAGTGGGGCCGAGCGGCGGCGGCAAAACGACTTTGACGCGTTTGCTACTGCGTTTTATGGACATTCAAGCCGGAAGTATCGTCATCGATGGACAAGATATCCGGGATATTAAGCAGCATGATCTTAGGCAGGCCATCGCCTACGTGCCTCAAGAACCTTTACTATTCCACCGCTCTATAAAAGATAATATAGCTTACGGACGGCCCGGGGCGTCTGATGCAGAGATTATAGCAGTAGCCAAAAAAGCCTTTGCCGACGATTTTGTCAGGGAATTAAGCCACGGCTACGACACCCTGGTCGGCGAGCGCGGCGTCAAGCTGAGCGGCGGTCAACGGCAGCGCATCGCTATTGCCCGGGCTATGCTTAGCGCTTCGCCTATCTTAATCCTGGATGAAGCTACCTCGGCTCTTGACAGCGAGAGTGAAAAATTGATACAAAAAGCCTTATGGAGACTTATGAAGGATAAAACGGCCGTGGTGATTGCCCACCGTCTCAGCACCATCCAGCGCATGGACCGTATCGTCGTGTTGGACCAGGGGGAAGTAGTTGAAAACGGCCCGCATAGCGCATTGTTAGAACTTGACGGGCTGTATGCCAGGTTGTGGAGCCATCAGTCGGGGGGTTTTCTTGAGGAATAACAGGTAGAGGGCTGGCCCATGTCCGAGAGAAAAGATAAACCGCTTCTTGTCTACTTCAACGGCCTGGGCAACGGTAAGCCGCGTCTTCGTGAAGCCCTAGTTATGGGCAATGCCCGGGTGCACGGTTATAAAATAGTGCCCACACGGACCGATTGGTACGCACGCGAGCCCTACTCGGAGCAGCTGGCCACCGACATCAGGTCTACCAGGCAGCTACTTGGACAAACCGCCACTATGGTTTTGGTAGGCTCAAGTGCCGGCGTTTCACGGGCGATTAACGTCTTTGGCGGCCTGGCCGATTACGAAGACTTGCTTGGCGTCGTCGGTTTATGCGGCCGGGTAAGCGAGGGCAATCTGCCGGGCCGGGATTTACGCACGCTGGAGCGCATGTCCCGCGCCGGTAAGCACGTAAGGTCCTCCCCGGCGTTTTCAGAATCCGTCAGGCGGGTTGATACCACGGTAAATGAGTTACCCCCGGGAAGGCTGGAAGATATAGTCCTGATGCATCATTACGCCGACGAAGTGGTGCCCCACCAAACCCAAATTATTGAAGGTGCCAGTAGTGAACTGGTTTGGCCGCCCGGGCACGCCTTGGGAGTAGTAGCCGCCGGGCTGATGCTGCCGCGGGTTATAGACCGTCATTTTTTGAACCTCGATCCGGTTTAGTACGTTATTCGGGCTTGGTGTCGCCGGATTCGGCAGCTTTTTCGGTCTTAGCTTCATCGCCTGCCGGTTTGTCGCCCTGGTCAGCAGCTTCACCTTCGCCAGGCTCGCCGGCTTCGCCTTCTTCGCCTTCAGCCTCGGCAATTTCTTCTTCTTCGGCATCGCCGCCGGCTGCGTCATTGGCAGCCGCTAGCGCACTTGGTTCGTAGACGGTGGCTACGGAATGTTCAAGTTCGGTTTCAAGTTCAACGCCCTCTGGTATAACCAGGTCGGCTACGGTGATGTGGTCGCCGACTTCAATTAGCTTCTCAGCGTCATACTCCAAGAAATCAGGCAGTTTTGAGGCAATGGCCTTAACCTGGACGGTCTCGAGCTGGGTTAGCACGATCAAGCTACCCCGCTCAGCCGGACTTGATTCGTTGCCTTCGGCGTAACGCGGGCGGACCGGAATTTCGGCTTCAACCTTCTGATCCTTATCGACGGCATTAAAGACAACGTGGGTTAGTAGGTGTTTCCTAGGATCAAAAACGGCTTCTTTAATAAGGGCGACGTAGCTTTGGTCGCCGGCTGTTAGTTCAATCGGGTGGTGCTTACCGGCTTGCCGCCAGACTTTTAATAAAGCGGTGGTGTCGGCTTGGACGACCAAGGAAGGCTTGCCGTGGTCATGGATAACTGCCGGCACAAAGCCGGTTTTACGCAAATGCCTAACGGCTTTACCAGTGACGCTGCGGGGTTCTAAGGTCAGATTAATAGTGTCATTGGACATACTTGGTTCTTTTACTCCTAAAATGATATAACTTACTTGACATTATAACAGATTAACTGGACTAGCCTGCCCTAAACCTTTAAGCTTGTTAGAGATGTTTGACGTTAACCATATTATTCAGGCGGGCGGCCTGGCCTTAATTGCCGCTATTATCTTCGGTGAATCAGGCATGTTCATTGGTTTTTTCTTTCCCGGCGACACCTTATTATTGGCGGCCGGCGTATTCGTAGCCGCCGGCAAATTAAGTTTTGTCAGCGTCTTACCGGTAATAGCTATCGCTGCCATCCTTGGAGATAATATCGGCTTCCATATCGGCAAGCGTTATGGACGGCGGTTGTTTAGGAAACCCGATGGTTTGCTTTTCCGCCAGGAATACGTCCAGCGGGCGGAAGTTTTCTATGAAAAATATGGCAGCCGGGCGGCCTTATTAGCCCATTTTGTACCGATCGTGCGGACCTTTGCCCCGGCCGTGGCCGGCGTGGCTCGGATGGATTATAAGCAGTTCGTTTTGTTTGACGCTATCGGCGATATTGCCTGGACGATCGTGGTAACAACCATTGGCTATTGGTTTGGCACCCGGATTCCTCACCTTGATCACTATATTTTGTTCGCCGTGGCGGCTGCGACGATTTTTACACTCGGACCAACGCTATATCACGTGGTCCGCGCATTAATGAACCGGAAACACCAGCGGCCTAAAACCTAAAGCCTAATTTCTGATCCTAAAGCCAGTTCGGCGGCGAATTGCCGGGCACTCAGCGACGCCGGTCCGGTTTCCCTAATCAAGGCGTGCGCGGCCCTGTCCAGATCCATGCGGTCGCCAATGTCATCACTAAAGAACGGCGTACTTAAAAGATTCTCTGCACCACGATGTTTTAGAGCATATTTTATTAAGTCGGCTTGAGCGCCGGCTAGCCAATCCGGTAGCAAGTCCTGTCGCGTACCTTTAAGCGGCTTGTACTCGTAGCGGGCGCTAGCCAGCACGCCAAACATGAAGATGGCGTCTGTATATGGCTGGCTTTGTTCGGGATCATCCAAATAAGCGTCAGCTGTCTCGGCTAAGCGCTGGGTGCTTTGGTCCAAACGTTGCCGCAGTCCGTCGTCAATGGCAGCTTCCGGAACAGCATCAAGCTCACGCCGGTGGGCAGCAGTCGAGTTAACTACTAAATTCATGAGTGATATTATACTATTTTTCTTAAATATTGTCCAGTATAGGATTTGGTGGCTTTGGCGATTTGCTCGGGAGTACCCTCAGCTATAATGTAGCCGCCGGCCTGGCCGCCTTCCGGACCCATATCGATGACCCAGTCGGCGTTTTTGATGACATCAAGGTTATGTTCGATAACGACCATGCTGTTGCCGGCATCAACCAGGGCGTGCAGCATTATTAGTAATTTATCGACATCGGCCATGTGCAGACCGGTGGTCGGCTCGTCAAGAATGTAAAGCGTCCGGCCGGTTGGTCGGCGGGACAGCTCGGTCGACAGTTTGATGCGCTGGGCTTCACCGCCGCTGAGCGTGGTGGCCGACTGGCCCAGAGCAATATAGCCGAGACCGACGTCAACCAGGGTTTGCAGTTTACGGGCAATCACCGGAATGTTTTCAAAAAATTCCAGGGCGGATTCGCAGGTCATGCTTAAAATGTCGGCAATCGTCTTGCCCTTATAGTGGATTTCCAAAGCCTCCCGGTTGTAACGCTTGCCTTGGCAGACTTCACACTGCACGTAGACATCCGGCAGGAAGTGCATCTCAATCTTTATAATGCCGTCGCCGGTGCAGTTTTCGCAGCGGCCGCCCCGGACATTGAAACTGAAGCGCCCGGCCTGATAGCCGCGCAGCTTAGCTTCCGGCAGGCTGGCAAACAGTTCACGGATCGGCGTGAACAAGCCGGTGTAAGTGGCCGGATTAGAGCGGGGGGTGCGGCCGATGGCTGACTGGTCAATAATGATGGCCTTGTCGAGCTGCTTGATGCCCTCGATGTCATCGTGTTTGCCGGGTACGGTTGAGGCCCGGTGGAGTCTGGCCAGCAGTTCTTTGGCCAGGATATCGTTGATCAGGCTGGACTTGCCGGAACCGCTGACGCCGCTGACGACCACCAGTTTGCCAAGTGGGATTTTAGCCGTAAGGTTTTTAAGGTTATTCTCCCGGGCACCGTGGATAACCAGGCTTGCCCCGTTGCCTGACCGCCTGGTTTTTGGCATGGGAATTTTCTTAACGCCGTTAAGGTAGTCAGCTGTGATACTGCCCTTGGCTTTCATAACGTCTTTTGGCGAGCCGGCCGCCACGACAGTGCCACCATGGATGCCGGCACCGGGACCGATATCCAGTAAGTAATCGGCGCTCCTGATGGTTTCTTCGTCATGCTCGACTACAATGACGGTGTTGCCTAGTGATTTCAGGTGCCTGAGCGTAGTGATCAAGCGGGCGTTATCACGTTGGTGCAGGCCGATACTTGGCTCATCAAGCACGTACAACACGCCCATCAGCCCGGAGCCAATCTGGGTCGCCAGCCGGATCCGTTGGGCCTCGCCGCCGCTGAGCGTGGCTGCGCCGCGCAGTAAGTTCAAATAATTAAGTCCGACGTCTTGCAAAAACTGCAGACGGGCACCGATTTCTTTTAGTATCAGCTGGGCAATTTGGGTTTCCTTGTCGTTAAGTTTGAGCGAGTTAAACCACTTTAGGGCATCGTCAATCGACAGCGAACAAACGTCCATGATTGATTCTTTGCCTATCGTTATAGCCAGTACTTCCGGCTTCAAACGGCGGCCTCCGCAGGCGTGGCAGGGTTTTTCCTGNNCGGTTTCTTTGTGGCGCCTCTCCAGATTGGTAACTACGCCTTCGTAGGTTGTTTCAAAGCTGCGGCCATTGCCTAAGGACACCCGGTATTTGTCGTTGCCGGTGCCGTACATAACCAGCTTGAGCTGGGCTTCGGTTAATTGGCCGGTCGGTACATGCAGCGAGAAGTCATGTTTATCGGCTACGGCCTGGAGTTTCTTCATGTACCAGTTATCGACGTTGATGCGGTTATACGGACGGATGGCACCTTCGGCTATTGTCAGGTTACCATTTGGAATGACCAGCTCTGGGTCGACTTCCAGGCGGCTGCCTAGCCCAGTACAGACCGGGCAAGCGCCCTGCGGGGAATTGAAACTAAAGGTCCGCGGCTCTAAATCCGGGATGGTTATTTCGGGATGCTGGCTGCAGGCGTACATCAAGCTGTAGGCCCAGGTTTCGCTAGTCTCGGCATCAAGCACCACCACCCGGCCCTCGGCAATGTCCAGTGACTGCTCAACCGACTGGACTAAGCGGCTGCGGCTATCTTCATTATTAACCAGGCGGTCGACTACTACTCCGATGTTATGGCGGTAGGCCTTGTCCAGCGTTGGAAATTCATCCAAGGCGTAGACGACCCCGTCAACCCGTACTCGGGCGAAACCGGCCCGTTGGTATTGTTCGGGTATATGTTCGAAGGCACCCTTCTTATTTATGACGATGGGTGCCAAGATTAGCAGCCTTTTGCCGGACGTGGTGGCCATAATCTGGTCAATGATACCGGTGGAAGTTTGGCGGACTACGGCCGAGCCGTCAATCGGGCAATGCGGGATACCGATCCGGGCAAACAGCAGGCGCAAATAGTCATAAATTTCGGTGACAGTGGCTACGGTGCTGCGGGGGTTGCGCGAGGTCGATTTCTGGTCAATTGAAATAGCCGGCGACAAGCCGTCAATCTGGTCAACGTCCGGTTTTTCCATAAGGCCTAGGAATTGCCGGGCGTAGGAACTTAAGGATTCCACGTAGCGGCGCTGACCTTCGGCGTAAATGGTGTCAAAGGCTAAACTCGACTTGCCTGACCCGCTCAGTCCCGTAATAACGACTAGCTGGTTACGCGGAATGGTTACGTCAATATCTTTAAGATTGTGTTCACGGGCGCCTTTTACAACGATCTGATCGGCCAAAATGTTTTCCTTCCACCAACAACGTTAAGGTGGTTCATTATACATAAAAATAAAGAGTTTTTCCAGACTTATACGACATTATCAATTCCGTAACATATTTTTGACAGAAACTTTCTTAACTGTTACGATGATACTAACTTAATGGCCCGTACGAGTGTGATCGGTTAAGACTTAGGAAGGTTTTTGAAATATTTTGAGCGAACAAGGACCCATTGTACCCACGCCGCATGATCTGGCTATTGAAGCTGCCGAGGGCGCTAATCTTGCTTACAGCGACCTGTTGGTAGCTAAAGCTGCCCGGGCCGTAATCGACGCCGCGGTTTTAGCAGCCGACAATTTAGGTCTTGAAGGCGTAAGCGTTGAACCACAGGCCTACGATACGCTCGACGCTAAGATTCATGCGGCCGAGGAGAACTTTGAACTCTACGGCCAGCTGGTAGCGACCGTCATGCCGCCTAGGGAAAACGAAGAACAGCATACTAGAGATGCAGCCCAGGACAGTGCCGCGGCGCCAGCCCCGCAACCTGGCGAACAGGAGCCGGAAGCTAATGCCCACCCGACTACTGAGGAGTTAATCAATCAAAAAGACGAACCAAAGCAAAGACATACTAATATTTTGTACGAGTACCTGACTCGGGCTGATGTAAACGGCTTTTGCGAAGGCGAAAATGTCGATGAAGTAATAAGAACGGCGGTTGGAGCTACCCAACGTCAGTGGCAACAAAGCATAACCCAATTGGAAAAGTGGCGTTGTATCGCAACCGAACCAGGCGAAAAGGGTCATCGAGCCAAAGTTGCCGTGGATTGGGACATGATTGAAGTTAACATGGGCTTGGGTAAGATATTGCCTTTTCCGGACGGATTGACGGCTACTGACATCATGCAAGCCAAATGGGATGCGGCCGATCAAGCGGACCAAGCGCCTAGGCCGGCGGCGTCCGGGCCGCCAGCCACTGAAACTGAACCTGCCGATCAATCGGATGAGGAATCTTCAGCTCCGGAGACAGTCAGCCAAACCTCATGCGCTGATGCTGCCGAGTCAAAGCCAGCCGCGAAGGAACTATATACTAACCTTTTGCGCCAAGTCTTATCACAAGTGGACGCGAACGGCACCTTAGAAAGCGAAAACCTTCAAGAAGAGCTAGCTCAAGAGCTTGAGATAAGGCCAACTAAACTTCGCGCTTTAGTCAGAAAATTGATGGCTTGGCAATGCATCTCGGTACGACAGGGGCCAAAAGGAGAACTAGTCGGTATAACCGTCGATACTGCAATGGTTGACCGGGAGATTATAAAGAGAAGGATAGGCCTCTTCCCCGGCGAGAAGACCGCCACCAACTTACTGAAGTCTAGACAACATGAGCTTGCCCGCAGTGCTCCCGACGACGAGGAAACCCCAGCAGGAAGGCCCAGTCCTGCCGGGCCAAAAAATCCGCCCCCAACTACGACTAAGTTGTCTGCTCGGGTCCGCCGGCAACTTGAAATTGACGCGCGGAAAGGTCAGCCCGAAGCTCTACCAGACGAAAGCGAACTCTCCGAACACGAGCATGCAATTATCGAACTACGGTCTCAAGTTGAGAGGCTTACTGACGACCAGTATTTTCTTCTTGAGCCGTTGGCAAAAGTTATGTTAGCTTTTCTTAAACCAAACATATTGGAGGGTTCATCTCGTGGCGGTCCAAGCTTGATAGAGCAGCTGCAGGCAGCTACTGAACTTACGGTCGATGATATCCAGCCTGCCTATACTCAGATAAGGGCGAGGGATTACTTGGAGATCGAAGTAGAGGGTGAAGTCCGTAAGCCCCGGCCTACCCGCGCGTCGTTGCACTTTATGAAGAACGTTATTGAGGACGCCATAGAACATTCCTGATTTAACGGCGCGTCTTATGCGACTTAGGTTGGCTAGTCAAACATTATTTACAAGTTCTTGCCGTTCTTAGTAGTAAAACTCATTTATCAGGGCATCTTGGCTTCTTTTTAAAGCTCAGCCAAGCATAAGCTTTAATACAATGTTATTGACATATGTACAAATAGGTGTATAATTCTAGTCAAATTGAACAAAAGATAGGGGCACCAAGTGTATTCAGTACTCGTTCTCGGGCTTATTCCCGGAACTCATATTCAAGTCTCGTTTGTGGCATGGCTGATCGTCAGCATCATGGCGTTATCAGTTGCCAGTATTGCTTGGCTGGAGTTTAAGCGCAACCGTAGCGGACTGTGGTTGCCATCACACTATCCGAAGCATGCTAGCCTGTTACATCGCCGGGGAGTATAGACTCGCCGTATAGGCGTAGCTCTTCCAGCAAGTACTCCTGGCGTTTGTCCGGACTAGCCGCCGATTGTTCTTGCAGCCTGTTGAAGAACATCGAGGCCCGGCTGCTATCGCCGCCGCTAAATAGTTTAAGGTAGCAAAAGCTGTCCCAAGCTACGCGCTCTTCGTCGGTGAGCGATTTGGGGTAATTTCGGGCCTTATATAGTGGCAGTAGGTTTTGGAGGCGTAGGTCATTAAGCTCACCGCCAAACGTACTAAGCTCACTAGGATCGGCCGTCCGGACCGCCTGCATCAGGCTTTTATCTTTGTCACCGATAAAACCATCATATAACCGCTCGTCTACCGTTAAGGGGTTATCGACCAGCCCGACTTGGCTGGCTTCCCGTTCCCTCTCAAGCCGCTCTAGAGCCATCAGCACGTTTTTGGCTAGTTTTGCTTGGTGTTGCCTAAGCAGTGCCAGGTGCTTTTTGACATCATTTAGCGGCAATTTGAGCCGCTCCTGGGCATCCGCGTCCTTAATAACCCCTAGCGGCGCGACTGCCGGACAGCGGTTATACTTCAGGGTTTTTACGGGGAGTCGTAAAGCCCCAGGGTCACGCGTAAAACGCCAGGCATCTAGCAATTCATCAATACTCATTGAGAGATACGGCGTGGGATCCACCCGTAGATCATAAACCAGGGCGGCATCGTTTTGGGGGTGGTCGCTCAGCCGGATTACGGCAGTGGTATGTAAGTAGTCGCTGGAGTAGCGGCCAGAAGTATAGACAAATGGCTGGTCAGCATTAACCAGGGCGGCAACCGCCTTTTTGTTGCGGGCTTTAAGCAGGAAGTTGAATAAATCCGGTTGATTAGCTTGAATTAGCCTGGCGACGGCAATCGTCGCTTGGACGTCGCTTAGGGCATCGTGGGCGTGGGCGTGGTCAAGCTTATTAATGCTGCTCAACAGTTGAAGGCGGTTGGTAGGCTTGCCGTCAGCGGCATAGGGCCACTTGATACCGTCGGGCCTCAGCGCCCGGGTCATTCTTACGACGTCAAGAATGTCCCAGCGGCTGCAACCGTTACGCCATTGCCACTCATAAGCGTCGTAGAAGTTACGGTAGTTCAAAAACCGCATGAACTCGTCATCAAAACGGATGCTGTTGAAGCCGACGAAGATGGTGTCAGGCTTGACCACCTCCTTATAAAACAGACTGGTGAATTCGGTTTCGCTCAAGCCTTCTGCCAAAGTTTGTTGGGGCGTAATGCCGGTGAGCAGTATGGCGTCGGGATCCGGCAGGACATCGGGGGATAGGGCAATCAGCTGGTTGACCGGTTCGCCTATCGGCTTGAGGTCCATGTCAGTGCGTTGTCCGGCAAATTGCATGATACGGGCACTGCGGGGATCAATGCCGCTGGTTTCAAGATCATAAAAGAAAAAACTGGCTGCCATAAGTAGCTACCAGTGTAACATTCCTTAGGGACGAAGCCTCTAAGCTATATTTGGTCGCTGCTCAACCGGCCAGCTTTCCAAGAAGACATGTAAGTTGGGCTCAGGATTGGCCCGGTCAAATATATGCTCTTCGATCCAAGTATGTAACCGTCCCGGCAAAGGGACAACTACTCTGCCTCTGAACTGTTGGTCAACGCCCTCAATAGTCATAGAGCAAGCGGCCGACAGATGGCCACCTACTAGGGTTCTCGGTTCGTCATAATCTAATTCACCGGCTAGTTTTAAGGTATTTCTTCCTAAGTAAAGCGTGCCCTGTGTACGCCACATATCGTCTAGATCTGACTGCCGCGCATCTAGGACCGATTCACTTACGGGTGGTCTGAGCTTGCTTATTTCTGCCATTGGTCGGTACTCGCTGGTCTCATGAAGGAATATTATACTACTTATAGCAACTAAAGGCAATCACTGGGGTGGGCACTTATACCATGAGCGCATGTACAGGTGTTATAATTAGGAAACCTAAGAAAAAACGAGGGTTTTCAGTGACTGTATGTATAGCTGCTATCTATCAAAATAGCCACTTAATTTGTATATCTGACAGGATGATTACTAGCGGTGATATTGAATTTGAGCAAAGTAACTCCAAAATAATTAGTTTGACTAACTCTATCGTTGTCATGACGGCCGGAGATGGCAATTTGCAGGAACAGTTGTTGGCTGTAGCCCGTACGTTTGTAGACAAGAAGATAAAGGCTGATCCTAAAAAATGGATACAAGTGGTTGACGTTGCAAACTTATACAGAGATACGTTTATAAAACTTAGAAAGGACTCAATAGAGAGGTATATATTATCGCAGTACGGTCTTACCTACGATACTTTGTATAAGTCAGCAGAAGAGCTTGTCGGATAAAATAGTCGACGCAATTGCAAGCGCTTTACATGATTTTGACTTACCTGACGTTGAAACCATTGTTGCGGGTATAGACGAGGTAGATGGAGGTGTTCACATATACTCAGTACTGAATGATGAAGTTACATTTAACGATAGCGTTGGTTTCTCAGCAATAGGAAGCGGCTACTGGCATGCAAACTCTCACTTTATGCTTTCCAAGTATTCTAAGTCTGTGCCTGAAGACAAAGCCCTAGCCACAATTCATGCCGCTAAAAAGAAGGCTGAAGACTCGCCCGGCGTGGGTAGAGGTACGGATATGTTTATACTCGGGCCACGACCCGGTTCTTTTACACTCAAAAGCTTACAATTATTGTAGTTGGCATGATACAATAATTGTATGAGTGTTTTGCAAACTACTACCACGACTACCGTTCCGGGCCCGAAGCCTAGATCTCACGTTTTCGGATTTCTCGACGAAACCGGTTTATTACACACTCCCGTAACCGACAGATTTTTTGGACTTGGCCTGGTTGTTGTTCAAAACCCTCGTCGACTACACCGCCAGGTCATTCAGCTAAAAAACCAGCAACGGTTCTACAATGAGTTTAAGTTTACTGACATAAACCACAGAAACCTACCGCTCTACAAAACACTTATAGACATAATTTTTACTACACCACAATTACGGTTTCACTCATACATCGTAGATAAAACCCAGAGTACATCCCGTAATCCCGTGGCAAGCTACAACGGTTATGCAGGGTTCTTGATCGCTAGTGCTGTAAAGCATAATGATACTAATTGCAGTGAGTACATTACCGTACTCGCAGATGATGTTTCTACGAATAGTATTAATGACCGTTTCGAAAAAATGGTACGCGACCGTGTCCGCATGGTTACGAGGCGCAATGCGCTATTTGGTATTTGTAGACTAGAGTCGCATGCTGTCACTGAGATTCAGATTTGTGATGTGCTTATCGGCGCAGTTGCATACGCTCATAAGATGTCAGTGGGGGCGGTCGGTAACAGTACCGCCAAAGCCCAAATCGTTAAGTATATTCAAAATAAGCTGAATGTCTACTCAATGTCTCAAGACCACAATCTGCGCCTTCGAAATGGCGTCGTCTTTTGTGTAAAGCAAAAATAGGGCAATAAAAAAGATGGCGCTTTGGACTCTAGGGGCAACAAGGCCCGTCCACGCATTCCATCAAGTACTAAGTATAAAGCAAGTTTTCCACAGTGTCAACCCCTGTTAGTGTATATTATTATATATGCGTAAGTGTTAAGAGTTGCTTTATTAACAACGTGTATTATTTTGCAACTTGATTTATCAAAGCCCAGAACATAGGCTGAAAATCACTACGATGTGAGCACCTAAAAGCATATTCATCCACATACGCTTGCAGATATTGAGAGTCAATATGCCTGTAAACTCCCCTGTTTACGTGTTGTAAAGGGATAAGTGCCCTGGGGTGAGAGGGCTTAGTACTGCATACCGGCAGTGTCGGCTATGCGGATAGTTTGGCCGGCTTCAATCCCCATACGCTTGAGTTCGTGGATAATACCGGCCCGTCGCATAATGTCGCGCAGGCGCTGGAGGCCTTCTTCACTATTAAAGTCAGTCCGGCGGGCAAATTGTTCAATTCGCTGTCCGCGGACTATAAAGGTATCGCCTTCACGGGTTATGGTAAAAGCGTCCGAGGTGTCAGTGAGCTTGAGTACCGGCACGCTATGATCTTCGACTACTGCCGGGGTTTGGGCGCGTACGGCTTTTACCTGTTTCGCCACCGTAAACAAGAAGGGCTGGACGCCAAATCCGGACTGGGCGGAGATAGCACATATCTTCGTAGACTTTGGTACGATGCGCCGCAGTTGGCGCAGGTGATCGTTAACTATTTCTTCGTCCAAACCTTCAACTTTGTTAAGAGCGATAATTTCCGGGCGCTCGGTAAGTTCGGGTTGGTAGGCCTGCAGTTCGGTGCGCACAATGGTATATGCAGCGGCGACGTCTTCGTTGTAGGCATCTATAAGGTGGACTATGACGGCCGTGCGCTCGATGTGGCGCAGAAAGTCATGACCGAGTCCGCGGCCCTTAGCCGCACCGGCGATTAGGCCGGGTATGTCGGCGAATAGCATGGACGTCTGTTTGTCGATGTCCACCACGCCGAGATTTGGTGTCAGAGTTGTAAAAGGATAGTCGGCAATCTCGGGCCGGGCATTGCTAATTTTACTGAGCAGGGTCGACTTACCGGCATTCGGCAGTCCAACCAGGCCGACGTCGGCAATCATCTTCAACTCTACGTGCAGCTCAAACTCCTCGCCGGGTTCGCCCTTTTCGGCGAATTTAGGTGCCTGGCGGCGCGACGATACAAAGTGGGCGTTGCCAAAACCGCCGTGGCCGCCATGCGCCGCAATCGTTTCGGCACCGTCTTCCACCAGGTCAGCTACCACGCTGCCGTCGGCTTTGGTGGCTATAGTACCTACCGGCACGTCCACGTATAGGTTTTTACCGCGCTTACCATGCTTGCGGGATTGGCCGCCGGGTTGGCCTGGTTCGGCCCGCACTTCTTTTTGATAGCGAAAGGCGGCCAGCGTATTTTGGTTACGGCTGGACCTCAGGATTACGTCCCCGCCATCCCCACCATCCCCGCCGTCCGGACCGCCTTTAGCAATAAATTTCTCACGGCGGAAGCTAAGCTTACCATTGCCGCCCTGGCCGGCTGACACGTTAATTGTTACCTTGTCGACAAAACTCATTATTTATAGGGTACCCCAGATAGCGTCCCAGAGTCTAATATTAACACCTAGTGGGTAATGTAGTGCTGGAAGGTACCGAGTGGGACCCAGCCCTGGCCTACCCGGCCAAATCCGCCGCCATCGCCGTAGTTATTCATGTCCCGGATTTCAATTTGCCCAGTGGCAGCGTTGACTGCCGTAACTATGGCCACATGCCCTAAACCGCCAGCCGCATCACCGGTTTGGGCAATCGAGCCTACCGTTGGTTCGGTAGAGACATTCCAGCCGCTGAGTGCAGCATAGTCGGCCCAGGTAGCGGCGTTACCCCAATTGCTCGGGACGGGAATCTGCGAGGCCACGTACCAGGTACAGTTACCATAGTCATAGCCGTTATATCCGTAGACCGGTCCGCTGCCACCCCATGGAAATGATGACTGCGACGATAACGAAGAAGACGCGGCAATAGTACCGTTAGGGATAACAATCTGCTCGCCGGGAGTCAAGCCGTTAATTTCGGCGTTGTTGAAGGCAATAATGTCAGCAGCGTTGGCCTGGAATTTAGTGGCCAGGCTGTCCGGCGTATCGCCAGCAGCAACGGTGTATACAATACCGTTAACTGGCGGTATGAACAGTCTACTGCCAGGCGTCAGTATGGCACTGGATAGATTGTTCGACCAAGTGATACTGTTACTCGTAACGCTGAACTTGGTTGCCAAACTTGAAACCGTATCGCCATCGACCGTTACGTAGTCTTGGATGTTAGCAACCGATTTTTGGGCTGTGGTTACCACTTGGGGCTTGGTAATAACGTTGTTACTGCTGGCTGCAATGGCTATATCGGCGGCTTGGCTTTGGGCCTGGTTGGCGACAGCCGTAGTTTCCGGAAGAGAAGTCATAAGGGCTATGGTTAGGGCAATGTCGGACGAGGATACCTGGTCGAGGGGATTGGCGTTGGCGGCCGTTGATGCCGACGTACTGAGCGCCGAGACAGTCGGGACATCGCTATGGCTTTGGCTGACGAAATAAACTATGGCGAAAAGTATCAGGAGATTGGCCAGCACAAAAACAATACTTAGTGCCCGGCGATGGGTTGAGCGGCGGTAATATTTAAGGACGCGTTTATCATAAAGGCCGATGGACGCCAGCCGGTTACTTGACATCGGTAGTTGTTTGCTAATAGATGAATTAATAGTGCTAATGAATTACTCCGTAACGATCGCCCCGGGCGACGGATGATTTACATTTCTCTGCCGACGTTTATATTATTGCCAGGCCGGACTAGAAAATAAAGAGCCTGTTTCATTGATATTTATCGACTTGTGAGCAATAACGTTTATATGGTTACGGCTTTAGTCGCCACCTCTGTAACGTTACTAGATAATTGTACCAAATTTATAGGCAATGGCAAATCCTTTATGGTTTATTGGCCGCAGAGCTTGTGGCAATAGGTGGCGGTGTTGGCTTGCTGTTCTTGCAGCGTGTTTGAGAAGTAGGTGGTGCCGTTGTCGCCGGTAACGAAATACAGCCAGCCGGTAGCGGCCGGATGGGTGGTGCTGGCTAACGCATCGGAATCGACATTGCTAATTGGCGTTGGCGGCAAGCCGGGGTGCATAAGAGTGTTATAGGTCGAATCATAGCTAAGACTTGGCGGGTGTCCGGCTTCAATTGAGCCGTATAACGCGGTTACGTCGGAGCCGAGCGGCATGCCGGCTTTCAAGCGCGATAAGAACACCTGGGTAACCTGGGTCTGGTCAGACGGTTTGCTGACTTCCTGCATTACTACTGAAGTTAGGGTCAAGCCTTGATAGGTCGTCAGGCCTTCGCTGGCGAAAGCTGCCTGGACGGTAGGCGTTAGGTGCTGGCCCATTTCAATCAGCGACTCCCGGATGATAACCGAAGGATCGGTATCAGGTTGCTTTTCGAATGAATCAGGCCACAGCAATCCTTCCAGGGTATTGACGTTAGTCGGCTTAAAGGCCAGCACCGGCAAATCACTGTACGAATTGGGATCCAGCGACTGGTCCACGCTAGCCGGGCTAAAACCATCGTTAATCAGGTCGGTGCGTATTTGGTCGATTCGCAGGCCGGGAACTATGGTAACTAATTTGACATCGACTTTGCCCTTAGCAAGCGTGTTGACAATGGCGCTCAGGCTCTGGCTCGGTGACAAGGCATAGGTACCGGCTTGTAATTCGCTGGCATTGTCCTGGCTGTGGACATACAGCTGGAAAGCCCACGAACTGCGTATTAGTCGGGCTTGTTCGAGGCGGTCGGCAATCTGTTTGACTGAGCTGCCGGACGCCACGGTAAAAATCTGGGCCTTTTGGCTATTGCTGACCGGCTGGAGGTAAATGTCGTAGGCATGGCGGGCGGCGACTACGCCGCCGGCTGAAATAATGACTAATCCGATCAGTAGCCATAAAATCCGGCGCGGTAAACGCCGCCGCCTATGATAATTCTTGTGTTTGGACACTAGGAGGTGAGCTCCTTGTGGGTTAATAACCAGTCTTCCAAAATGTAGGTTGCTGCCAGGGCGTCAATGTCGCCGGGCTTATACGGCTTGCCCCTTTTCCTAAGTTCTTCCTCGGCGCGAATGGAGGTAAGCGCTTCATCTTGCATGTCTATTGGCAGATCAAAATGTTGTTGCAGTGCTTTNNGCTAAACTCCAGAGTGGACTCGGTCTGGGCAGTACTCTGGCCTTCCATGCCGCGTGGTAAGCCGACCACTAGCCGGCCAACATCCTCGCTTTTAATCAGGTCTTCCAACGCCGGCAGTACTCCGTTGTCAGTGACCTGGAGCGTTACCAGGGGGCGTGGCAAGCGGGCTTGCAGCGACGCTACGGCTACACCGACCCGTTTACTACCCACGTCTAGAGCTAGGACTGATTTAGGGACTGCTGGCATTAGAACCCGCTTTGGCAGTAGTCGTTGGCTTGGCAATGTTGACGGTAATGCGAGACATATTACTCGGCACAGTGCTGATCCAGAACGGGCTCAGCTTAACAGTGACACCAGTAACATCAGGGTTGTTTTGCAGCTGGGTCTGCAGCGCGCCGGTCTTCTGGCCCTCGGCTTCTTGCTTAATACTGGCTACGTTGAGCTGCGGTCCGGCTACGGCAACCGTGGTAAAGGCGATCTGGGCACCTGTTGAAGTGCTGCTATTGACATTGAAGACGGCTTTATCCAGGCCGGTAGTTAGAATGCTCTGCTTGGTAGTATTAATTTGGCCGTTGACGTTATTGTCAATCAGGGTATTGAGATCGCTTTGATGAACGCCAAACTCGGTGTAGGTAACCGTTTCGGTAACAGTTACGGTGTTGGCCGCGTCACCGACATTAGCACTGGTAGTCACGGCAGGCGTACCAGGCTGATAAGTTGAGGTTATTACATAGTAGCCGCTCTGTTGCAGTTGGTTCTGGAGATACTGCTGTACTGAGTTACTGTTAACGGTGATCTTGGCTTTGGCGTTATTAATATCGTTCTGGTTGACTGTCTGGACTATACTATCTGTTCCGCCGGCAATAGCCTGAGAAACCTGGCCAGTTACATCGCTGCGGCCAGCAACTGTAAAGGTACTAGCACCGTTAGAGCTAGCGCCGGCAGTTTGGGCTACTACTTGGGTCGGATCAGCCGTGTAGGATATACTGCCGCCGTTATTGTTGCCGTTGTGGGGAAACTTTGTGTCGTTTTGTGTGATATAGGTGAGCCCGTTGGCGCTCAGGCCGGTACCGGCCGGTACGTCTTGTGGTGGCTGGAGACTGGACTCGGTGGCCGTCAAGATGACACTGCCGCTTGCTTTGTTACCGTTGTTTTTCTGACCAGTCGTGACTTCGTTGGCCGTATAGGTTTTTTGCTGTTGCGCCAGTTTGGCAGGTATGGTGTTGCTGCTAGGATCCAGGCTGGTGGCGCCAGTTGACAGGATCATGTTGAAGTTAGCATCGACGTTGGTGGCATTGGTCTTGATGGTTATAGTGGCTTTGGGTAGAGTTGCGTTGGCAAAGATAAAGCCTATGATCAGCAGGATAAGCAATGCCGCGCCTAGTATCAGTAGCAGGCGGAAGCGCTCAAAATTGGGTACTTTGAGTTTTTTATTCTTGGGTTTTTTGGCTCCGGCCGGTGGTTCGAAACTTTTACCGTCAGCGCCGGCTTTTTTGAGATCCTCTGGAGGTATGTCGTCGGCATCAAGCATCAGGGTTTCGACGCCGTCGGTTGGCGGCTTGGGGGCGGCTTCTTTATCGGCTAAGGCTCCTACGGTTTGCTTGGGATCCGGTGGCGTATCAAGCTCCTGGCCGTCTTCACCAATAGATTCAACAGCATCATCCATGCCACCCGGTGCCAGTGGTATTTCCGGCTTGGAGTTGAGCGTTTTGGCGACGTGTACCCCGGCCATCCCGGCTAGCGGCAGCAGTCCTGCTTCCGAGGTGATCAATACGGCATTTTTCTTGCCCGCATCGGCGGCCCGCTTTAGTAGCTTCATATTCACGATGCTCTGGAAAACCGTCGCCCGTTTAGGAAGTACCAGGGCAACTACTTTACCCTTACTGCCTTGCAGCTTATCTATGATGCCGGTAATTTCGTCATCTATGTCGATATAAATGGTGTCTTTGTCGCTTGAAGGCATAGCTATACGCTTAACATCTTATCAAGTTTATCGCGGATTGAGCCAGTATTCACAAACTGCATGGTGTCCATGCCGACGCGCAGCAGGCCCATAGCTGTAATAAAGGTGTGGTCGGTGACGTCGCCGGTTTTATCTTTAATACCGGCCACCTGGTCGGGACGGATGTGGTGTACGTTAGGCCTTCGTGTGAATGGCAGGCTTTTGTACCATTCGCCAGTTTCCAGGCGCTCCATTAGAAGGTCAAGTGATGAACCGCCGCCACAGAGAAACATCCGGTGCGGCAAGTGGTCGAGCTTATTAAATTCGCCAAGGGCCAGTTCAATGCCGCCAAGCCAGACATCGGCGGTTTTACTGAGCGCCGCCTCGACAGCCGGCCGCTTGCTGGCCAATATCTGATTGGTGCTGAGGCCGACCTTAAACTCTTCGGCCTTCTCATATTCCACTCCAAGATCGCGCTCTACCGCATGCGTATAGGCCCGGCCGCCGATGCCGAACATTTTGGTACCCTGCACTCCCCCGTCATTAATAACGGCGATGTCGGTTGTGCCACCGCCGACATCCATGAGAATAGCACTTAAGGATTGACTGGGGTTATTACCGATAACCGCCCTAGCTACGGCAAATGGTTCGGCGGCGACTGCCAGTAGGTCGAGGTCCAGCTCCTGGGCGGTTTTCTCCAGGGCGCCAATATGAATTAACGGGGCGAAAGCCGTATACAGCTGGATTACGACGTCTTTACCCTGGAAACCGATAGGGTTAGTGACCGGATAGCCGTCAATTTCAATGCTGACTAGAGCTGAGTTTACCAGGCGGACGTCTGGTTCCTTGCCGCCAAGTTCCCATTTAAGCTGCTCTTTGGCTTTTTCCTGGGCCCGTTCCTGTACCAGATTAATAATCTTTTCCATTTCGGCGATGTCCAGCACCTTGGTAGCCTCTTGGCGGGCCACCCTGATTGTAGTCGTGGTTCCCTTCACCAGTTCCCCGGCAATACCAATAATGCAGGTGCGGACGCTGACACCGGCCTCTTCTTCGGCCTTGTTCAGGGCTTTGTCACAATTTTCTACGACGGCGGCTATATCGGCTATGGCTCCGGCCTGCATGTCGTTCAGTCCCTGGTGAGCCCGGCCGACGCCGATAATTTCTACGGTGCTGTCCACGCCATTAACGCGGCCTATAAGGGCTTTGACGAATTCGGTGCCGATGTCGAGGGCGACTAGGTATTGGTCGTCTTTTTTGCCGACCCGCGATTTTGCCGCTGACGACGCTTTAGAGGCTCCGGTCTTGGCGTGGTGCACAGCCTTAGTGCCCACGGATTTAAACTTATCAAGCATATCCATTATTTTAACATACCGCCACCTTGAAAACGGCTGAAGCAGTTTGTCTGGCCTATTGAGTACGATATTCGTCATGCTAAAGCTTTTGGCGACTATCACATGACAGCAAGTAAGCAAAAACCACGTCTGATTTTTAACTGTTTCGGGTCGGCAGTAAGACTACAATTTAAGAAGTTAACGTGTGAGGTACGTTGCGTCCATAAAACGCCCATGCTCAGTAGACATATCTACAAATTCCACCACCGTCGCACCGACTTCCCATGTCTTCAGTGCTGGCGAATTAGTCGGTGCATCACCTTCAGATTCAACGTATAGTAACCCAGCTTGACCAAGAGCTTTTCGCAGTTCTCTCTGCTGCTCCCCCGCATGCTTCAGGCTATACGCTCCCATTTCTACTTTTACGCCATTATATGGCGGACCTTGCTCTGGCATACCTGTCACTCTTACTTGAGTATCATTCTTTTCAGTAACCGAAGAAGCAACTTCAGATACTTTTTCTAATCCTAGCTCATCCATAATTCTTAATACTGTATATAAATTTATTATTATGTCAAGTTTATTTCGTAGAATTAGCTTTACTGTCAGTCATATGCATGAAGTATAAATCTGTCCACTTGTTATGAGAGGATAGTCGCCAAGCTTTTTGCTTGCAAAACATTTTGTAGCAGTAGATAATAATAGCTATGAAACGTGGAGAGGCTTTACGGCCTATCTCGCCGGCAGCTGAAGAGCGTGACTTTGATGAGTTTTATCCACATCAAGTCGACCCCGAAGCTCTTGACGGATTAGATGAAGAGCTCAGTAGCATAACCGCTAGGGCCGTGGAAATAGATTCATTAGAGGCTGCTATAAGTATTCCGGATTTTAATCTATGGAATCAGCTCGGGAGAGCCGGCTTAAAGGCTGTGATAGGCATTGAGAAAAAGGCAGTTGAGGTTATAGGAAGAATAGATATTACCGGTATCTAGCCGGCGTGCTTTTTAGGGTGGCTTTGGTTTGAACTTTTACGAATAGATCGCAATGTGTTGTTGGACAGCTTGCAATGCCGGTTCAGGCACAGGCACACCTAGAGTAGGAGCTGGCAGCTCCTCACGCTCGACAGCCGGACGACTAGCCGGAGATGGGGCAAACCGAGGTATCCAGAAGTCATATTTTGGGAGCGGGCCAACCGGGTCAAGGGTCACGAGACCACTTCGAACTACCTCGTCATAACTTGGGCCTTGCAGAGTCCGGGCTATATGCCCGGCGCCCATAACAATAACTAAGCTCGGCGACGGTACGTATGAACCGTCCTTTCCACCGGCGTGTGCTTTGGCCCTTTGCTCCAGATCGGTTGCCGCCTCATAAAGCGCTTCCGTAGTTTCCATTTGTCGGCTGCCTACCACTAAAGGCTCCGGGATAAAAAAAGTTTCACCGCCTGCTTTCCGCCTATCGATTGCAGTGCCCAAAGCTTTCGCACGTCGTGTCAATGAGCCACGCAGTTCCCTATCCCTATAGGCGGTGGCGTATATAATTGTCTGGATATCGACAATATGCCCTTGCTCAAAGACACCGCTTTCCTGAAAAATTGACAGTACGCGATCACGTCTAGCTCGATCTCTTCGGCGTTCACCAAGTGAGTTCCCATCTACAGCAGCCAAGAAGCCCAGGCGCTGAAGTTTTTTCTGCTTTTCTGTATATTTTCGTCCGTCCAGCCTATCTACAACCAGACTACGTCCGGGGACAGCACCAAGTACTCTTCGCGGTAGCCGCCGAACTGCGCCAGCCGCACCTCTGATGGTCGGCTTGGCAGATGCTCCATTCCACCAATCATTTGCAAAGTCGGCTTTATGGCTATCGTAATGAGTAAGTTGAGCATTATGTGATGTTATGTGATTTGGCACAGTAGGTAAATATAACCGCTATGCTCTAGGATCGCAGTAACATAACTAACAAGTTTACCTTAAGAACTTGACCTATATTAAGTATAAGCAACCTGTTATGGTTTCGCACTGAGCCTTAGTCGTTCCGCCGGTGGCGGTAATAGTAGATAAGTATTATGTAGTCGTATAGCAAGCCCCGTATGCTACCCGTAATCAAGGGGTTGGAGTGTATAAGTAGACCGTAGGCCAGGGTGAGCAGCATAGCCGCCGCGGCCCAATACAGACTGTGCTCGGAAAGACCACTGACCTTCTTTCTGTGCACAATCCTGGCCAGCTGTGGTGTAGCGGCCGCCCAGTTATAGGCCATGCCGAACCAGCCCGATTCGGCTGGAAAGCGTAGTAAGGCGTAGCTGGTGAGCGGGCCAACTATGGCAATGGCAATCAGGCCACGGATAAATTGTTTATGATTGGATAAAGTGTAGCCGAGGAGCGCAATGGTTAGCACAATGACCACGATATTAGTGGCAAACGGATACCAGAGATGGTTGGTGGCAAAGTAGGTGCACCAAGCAATGTTGCCGGCAGCATTTAGGGTCAGGCTGGGCGCCGACAGCCCGCGGGTATTGCCGGTTTTAACCAGGCGCCTTAACTGGGTCCAGGCGCTGAAAACCCAAAACCCTTCACCGCCTACTATTAAGGCATTGACCAGCAGCGATGGGTGGACCAGCATGTTAGGATTTTAGCATAAGGTGTATGATCTAGTATTTTGCTTTAACGAGCTAGTTATAGGCATTACGACAGTGCAAAAAAGTCCCACGGAATCATGACAGAGTCTTTGGCACTAGATAGACTCAAGGGGGTCGCCGACACGGTAAGGCCATATTTACATCGTACTCTTTTCATTGTTGCATCTACCTGTCTTGTAGTCTTTTCGCCTCTACCAACCTCGATGGCTATCTGTGATACTCCATCCTTAAGAATGAAGTCAGCAGAGCCTTTGGTGCTATCGTAGACGACCTCACCGTGCTGAAGTGCGCCAAATGTGCGATAGAAGTTAAGTGCAGCAACATCTTCTAGTAAACGGCCTTCTCTCGCATGATAAGTCTCGGTGGAGCCAGCTATATAGAAGAATGAGGCTCTAATCACAGAGCTCATAAATAAGTACTTCGATGGTTTCTTCGTAACTGTTGTTTGCCGTCCATTGGGATGTATACGTATTAACACTTCTGCCTTAACTAATGCATCGTATATGTTCGCTAGTGTTATCCTGTTGACACCTATGAGTTCACCCATCTTTCGGTCGCTAATTGCATCGCTTTCTGCAAGTATATAGAGCAGTCTCTTGATTGCAGTAATCGTCTCAGGCGTAAACTTTCCAAGCTGCTGTAAATCTCTATTTATTACTTTATCCATGTTTGACAACACGGCATCAGATACATCAGCAAATGATCTCTCTGACAGAACAAACGGCAGGCCGCCTATGGCTAGATAGTACTTCCAGTGACTTCTATCTACCTTTGCCCAGTACTGATCTACTCGAAGTTGTAGAGCAACTAACCGTGAATGGCATTCCTGTGCGTTGCTACTACCGTACATGGCGTCTACTATAAGTTTTTTTAAGCCCTTGTCAGGGTATATATCATTCTTCACCATTTCGAACTCGCAAAAGTTCATCGGAAACAGCCTTTCGACTGCCGCTCTTCGTCCGGCTACATCCGCCGTATCCTGCAAATGTACAGCCGACGAGCCGGAGCATAGTATAAAGACATTTTGCGCCCTCTCGTTTAATGACTTCAGTACAGCGGCCCAAGCAGCATCACTCTGCACTTCGTCAATCAGTATAAAAGTAGGCTTAGTAAGCGCCTCGTAGCTTTGGCCAACCAGCCTTTCATATTCGTTCAGCACCTCCACTAAGCTTCTGCCTAATGTTTCAGTTGCCTCATCCAGGGAGAAGTAGATGAGGTTAATATCATCTCTATGCTCTTTATAAAGATAGTAGTAAGTCTGGGCAAGGATGGTAGTTTTGCCAGTTCCCCTCAGACCCGGAATTATCACCCACCGTTTTCCTTCTTTTTCATCTAAGAAATCAGCGATGTATCGCTTGGTTTTGACGAATATATATCGCTGTGGGTACACTCGGCCATTCGAGCTTGCTACATACTTGCGTAGGCGCTGCCGACCAAGAGCCAATTGCCTCTGAAGATATTCTGTTAAATCTCTATTCATACTACTAGCTTACAGCACTAGGCCAGTAAATGCAAGTACTGGTACATACCACTAGGCCAGTAAAGTTACACTGGGTTACATCTACTCTTACATATGAGTTGTGCACAGGTTAGTATAAGTGTTTATTCGGGCTTAAGAAAATATAGCACTATTCCAAGACGGCTTTTATGCGGCGGATGCCGGCGCTACTGGACTCTTCCTTTATAATCTTGAACTGCTTGCCGCCCTCGGCTAGCTGCAGCGTGTGGTCAACATGGGGGCCACCGCAAATTTCAAAGCTGAAAGGCTTCTCGGCCCCATCGGCAATCATTTTGTAAACTTTAACGGTATCACCGTAGCGATCACCAAACTGGCCTAATGCGCCTTTTTCTTTAATAGCAACCTCGACCGGATACTCTTCAAAGGAGACTTTCAGGTCTTTGGCGATCTGCTGGTTAACGATGTCTTCGACTTGCTTGATTTGCTCTGGCGTCATTTTTTCTGAATGGCTGTAGTCGAACCTAAGGCGTTCTTCGGTAATGTTGGAGCCTCTTTGAGTAACATGGTCACCGAGCACGTCGCGCAAGGCCTGGTACATCAGGTGCGTGGCAGTGTGGTACTTCTTATGCTGCATGGTCTGGCCGCCCAGCCCACCTTTGAAGGTGCCCTTGCTGGCAGTTTGGGAACGTTGGCGCTGCTCGGTCATTAAACGGTCAAAATCTTTCTTCCATTCCTTTTCTAGCCACACATCGCTCCGTCTATAAGCTTCCTCAAGCGATAGTTCTATAGGGAAACCGTATGTATCATAAAGCAAGAATATATCTTCACCCCTTAGCGCCTTCTTTAGATCTTGACCATCCATAACGCCAATCTTTGAATTAGGGCCATAGGTTCCGTATTGACCGTCGGCTAATACTAGTCTTTCGAATACCTGCAGGCCTTTGCGCAGAGTTTGGCGGAAGATTTTTTCTTCTTTCATTAGCGTGGCAATAACGCTGTCACGGGCAGCCGCTACTTCCGGTAAATCGTCTTTATAGAGATCGGTAATAACTGGGACAACTTGCTCCATAAAGTTTTGTTCAATGCCAAGGTCAAAAGCGTGGCGGATGGCCCGGCGAATAAGACGCCGCATGACATAGCCCTGCTCTTTGTTGCTGGGCGTAACGCCGTCAACGGCCAGGAACGTAGCTGCCCGCAGGTGGTCGGCAATAACCCTCATGCTTTCGGTATGGCTGTCATAGTGTTTGCCTGATATAGCTTCCAGCTTGCCAATAATTGGCCTCAGCAGGCTTATTTTAAAGACATCGGGGTCGCCTATAGACGCTGCGGCAATGCGCTCCAAACCACCGCCGAAGTCGACATTGGGTTTGGCCAGCGGCTCAAAACCCTGCTCGGTACGCTTGTAGGTCATAAATACGCTGTTGGCAATCTCAATAAACCGGCCGCATTCGCAGTTTGGATGGCAGTTTTCACCAACGTTTTGGTCATGCGCAGTGCCAAAGTCATAAAACACTTCGGTGTCCGGGCCAGCCGGATCACCAATTGGCGTAGAGGCTTCATTGCCGGCGCGGCTCCACCAGTTTTTTGAGCCGTCATAGAAAAAGATGCGGCCGCCGCCCATACCTTTTTGGTAGCCCTCGGCTTCACTGCCAATTTCTATTTGTCCGGCGTCAATACCTTTTTTGGCAAACTGGTCGTTCCAGAGTTTGGCCGATTCAGTGTCTTTAGGAATATTGAATTGGTCGTTACCCAGGTAGCAAGTTACATACAGGCGCTTTGGGTCAAGGCCGACCACGCCGACTAAGAATTCAAACAGCCAAGGTATTTCCTCGGTCTTGGTGTAATCACCCAGCGACCAGTTGCCAAGCATTTCAAAAAAGGTTGTATGGCGGTTGTCGCCGACTTCCTCAATATCCTGGGCCCGCAGGCAGGTCTGGCTATTGACTAACCTGGTTCCGCCTTCGTGGGCCTCGCCGAGCAGGTAAGGAATGAGCGGCTGCATGCCCGAACCGGTAAACAACGTAGTCGGGTCGTTGTAAGGTACGAGCAGCGCCCGTGGGATGAGTTTGTGGCCACGCTCAATATAGAAATCTATGTAGGCTTTGCGGATCTGCTCGGTTGTCATATCTGTTAAATTGTAGCAGATATTTACTAAAAAGAACGGCCGGTAGCGAGTTAGGCTTCCGGCTATTCAGGCGGGTCGGTTAAATCGGGCGGGTTAAAATCATTGGGTTTGGCTGAATCCGGTGTAATAACCTGGCCGGGCTCGTGTACGTGGGTATCGGGATGGAGGCTGCTAATTGAGACCGGCCCGTCCGTGGGAGGCTCGGGAGTATCGGCTAGTGGCTTTATGGTGGAGGGGCCAGTGAGACCCGAATCCTGACTACCAATGATTACTGGGGCAATATCGGCATCGTACCCTGCCGGAGATAGATGCAAACGGTTGCGGGGCCGTAGTATTGCCCCTACGGCTATCAGCACTATAACTACCATGGCAATCAAGTAGAAGACAGGGCTGGTGCTGCCCCGGACGGCCGATAGACTAAATTGCTGAAGCGGGCTATTACCCTGGGTAGAGCCGTTGGCGCTGACGGATATGGTGCGCGTGGTAGAGGCATTACCTATTTTTATAGTGACTTTCAGCGGACCGGCCGGCATATTCTTGAAGGTAACAAGACCGGTGCTACCAGAAGTTTGGCTTTGGCCGTCAGCCGTTACTACTGCCCCTTTTACCAATTTGCCGTGGGCGTCGACCACCCGTATGGTTATACCGTAGCCGAGGGTTGTAAAGGTTTGGGCGCTACTTGTGGTACCGACGCCGCCCGGTGTAACACTTAGTGCTACGAATTCATAGCGGGTAGCTGAAGCTAGGTCTGGCGCGCTGAGCGTCACTTGATGGCTGGTTGTCATCGTACTATTTTGGGTCGTCAGGCCGTACTTGCTAGTTGTGCCGTACTCAACAACCGAAGTTGATGGCAGATTCGTCTGCCATGACACGATAGCGCTAGACGTGGTCACGCCGGTAACAGCCAGGCCGCTAATGACTGGTGCCGGGTTGCTGGCGGTAGCTGGGGCAGTGGCCGGAACGGCGACCGCGCTAGTCTTCTTTGCCGGTGCCGCCGCAGTAGTCGTAGTCGAGTGAGCACCCGACGTGGCCGGCGCCGAACCGCCGCTGGAAGGAGCCGGGCTTCCGCCGCCACTGGGCGTCGGGGTTGGCGTAGGCGGCGGTGGGGTTACGGGCGTTGTCAGCGTATAGCTGGCCGCAGCAGTGCTGCCGTTCCAGGTCTCGCCCCCGCCAGCATTTAAAATGCTTGACTGGGAACCAAAGCTAATAGCGGCGCTACCGGAGCCGGTTAGTGTCTTGAAGGTGACGGTACCTATAAGATTAGTACCGGTGAGACCGGCACCGCCCGAGGCGCCGCTGATGGTGAATTCGCCGCTTGTTACTGTCGGTGAAACGTAATTGGCAAAGGCACCGGCCGTGCTACTGCTGACGTACTGCAACTGGGAAGCGTTGTAGACCAGATCAGCCTCGGCGGCATTAATGGCTGTGCCGCTGGTCTCATAGATGTTGAGCGTAAAGGTCGTGCCGATGCTATAGCTGCCCGATGACGGGCCGAGTGATAAGCTATTGATCCCGGTGGCCGTGGACGTGCCTATATATAGGGCTGAAGTTATCAGGATGCCTATCAATAGGCTGCCGACAAGCAGGTTTGGCGCACGGTTTTTAATCATAGTTAATAGTTTATTCATGGTCCCCTATTATTCCAATTCTCGCTAAGTATTAGTAGGTCAGGTAAGCCGACTTTGCCGTCGCCGTTCAGGTCACCTTGGGTCCAGGTGGCAGTTCCGCTATTGTTGTTGTAGTTCTCGCTGAGAACCAGCAGGTCAGGTAAGCCGACTGGGCCGCCAGTGCACTGGATGTCACCAGCTTCGCAAGTCGTATCATTCACGGTATTGGAGTGGGTAGAGACGTTGTTAGTTGTCGCGCTGTCATAAGCTGTCACGGTATAGCTGTAGGCAGTGCCCGGGCTAAGGCCAGAATCAGTATAGCTAGTGCCGGATACCGAGGTCTGGGGCGAAGTACTGCCATTAAGGTATACATGGTAGCCCTGCACGGCAGGACCGCCACCGGCCGTATCAGTGCTGGCCGTCCAGTTCATGGTGATTGACCGGCCGGCCGTGGCAGTTACATGGAGGTTGGTAGGCGTGGTGAGTCCGCCGGGTGATCCCGTAGAGTTATTGACGCTCACCGTTACCGGGCTGCTGGTAGTTGTAGCGCCAGAGTCGTCGGTAGCAATGGCCGATATGGTATGCGTACCGTTGCCGACCGCCGTGGTATCCCACGAATAACTGTAGGTTGAACCGGACGAGGGTACCACAGCCGGGTTGAGGTCACCGCTGCTGCTGGGCAGCGTACTGCCGTCCAGCACAAACTGGACGCTGGCTATGCCTTCCTGGGTATTGGAGGGGTCGGCAGTTGCGGCATCAGCGTTGATAGTAGTCGTGCCGCTAAGGNNGGAAACGGTCGGCGGCCCACTGGAGGTATTATCAATCGGAGCACAGTTATCGCCGGCTGTCGTGGCTTGGGTGTCGGTAGGCGTGCAGCTGACATTACCCGACCCGTTGACAGGTACGGCAATTACGCGGTCGATGGACACGCCACTTTGCGTTCCGGTGAGCACGAAGGAATGGGTTCCCTGCGAGAGGCTGACATTAACTATATTTGATGTGTTGGCGTCATAGTCATTAACCCAATCCCAAGTAGTGCCATCGGTCGGGATGGTGCTGTCCCCGCCGACGTTATAACAGTTGGTATTGTCTATATTAAGATGTACTGAATTAGCCGAACTGCTGGCCGCTTCCAGGCGCGTCCATATGGTGTAGGTAGCACTGACCGGTACGTAGACACTCATGGTATCCGTACCGTAGGTCGTGCCCGACGGACTACATGAGTCGGGCGAGGCGGCAAAGGCTTTTTGGGCTGGAGCCGACGTATATAGCGCTAAGCTGCCTGCCACCAGCAGCAGGCATAGACAAAGTGATCTTATAATTGATAATTTTTTCTTCACAAAATAGCTTTATTTATTTTCATGCTAATCTTTTAAGTCTTCTTAAGACTACTAGCCAAACGTTCAGCACCCATACCAAAAGTATAGTGCTATAGCCTAAGTTGTCAAACTTAACTACTGATGGGCTTCACGCGAGAATGCCACCCCCGAGAATCCGGTCATGGTCGTAGACCACCGCCGATTGTCCGGCTGCCAGCCCACGCTGAGGTTCCTCCAGGCGTAAGCTGTTGCCTTCCAAGGTACAGGCAACCAGCGGTCCTTGGTAGCGGAGCCGGGCATGATAGGTTTTGTGTTTTTTGGGTTCGTCGTCTATCCAGTGCAGGTCTTGTAGTGACAGGGTTGAGCTCCAGAGACTTTTGTCGTTGAGATCGGTCGTGACGTAAATGGTGTTGGACTTAACATCTTTACGGGTCACGTAATAGGGCAAGCCGCCACCGACATCGAGACCATGGCGCTGGCCGATGGTATAGAATATGACCCCGTCGTGCTGGCCAATTTCTTGTCCCTTTTGATTAACTATAGGCCCGCTTGGTTGGGGTCCGAGCTGGCTTAGCAGGAATTCCTTTATGCCGACTTTACCGACGAAACAAATGCCCTGGCTATCCGGTTTATCGGCGGTAGCCAGGCCAAGCTTTTTGGCCAGGCTGCGGACCGCCGGTTTGCTAAGCTCGCCGACCGGGAACAGGCTCTTGTTTAGAGCCTGTTTAGTTACGCGGTAGAGGAAGTAGGCTTGGTCTTTGCCTGAGTCAAGTCCAGTAAATAGCTGGCCCTCATGGCTCCGGGCATAGTGTCCGGTAGCAATGTAGTCGGCACCTTTACCTAGGGCGGTTTGCAGGAACAGTTTGAACTTTATTTCCTGGTTGCACATTATATCCGGGTTTGGCGTAAGCCCTGCCTGATATTCCCGTAGCATGTAATCTACGACGGTCTGGCGGTACTGCGTTTCAAAGTCATAAAGCTGGAAGTCGATTCCTAGCTGTACGGCCACCCGTTTGGCATCCTGGTAATCTTCTTGCCAGGAACAGACTAGGCCGCCGACGTCCTGGCTCCAATTCTTCATATAGATGCCGGTAACATTATGTCCCTGCTCTTTAAGCAGGGCCGCAGCTACCGATGAGTCGACACCACCGGACATACCAACATAGACTTTTTTTGCCATATATAAACTAGTTTAGCAAAATATTACCCTATGGACTAAGTAAAAAAACTGTTCGGCCAAACGTAATGTACAGGCTAATGTTACGACCGCTAATCAGGCTTCATTAATACAGTTGCAAAGTACGTCCACTAGGGGGAACCAGTCTGCCTCGACTTTTAAATGGAATATCGCTACAGTAGCGCTTATGAATAAAAGAAAAACGCTAGCCTTTGTCCGTTTAGCGTTCGGAACCCTGGTCATAGCTGCCATCATCGCCCAGCTTATATATCTTGCCCAGCATAAAGTGCTCTACCTCGTAAACTTCTTTAGCTATTTCACAATCCTCAGTAATATATTTGCAGCCTTAGTCCTTATAATCTCCGGGCTGTATCTTCTAAACGGACGCAAGCCGACGCCCGCGCAGCAAATTATACGGAGCGCCACGGTCCTGTATATGGCGGTTACTGGCATCATCTATGCGGCACTGCTGTCCGGCCTGAGTCTGGGTTTCCTGATGCCTTGGGTTAACGACGTTCTGCACAGGATTATGCCGGTTGTAGTGGTGGCCGACTGGCTGTACCAGCCCACCAAAGCCAAGTTACGAGTTAAACAAATCCCGCTGCTACTTATCTTTCCGATTGCCTTTTTGGCCTATACCCTGGTCCGCGGCCCGTCCGCCAACTGGTACCCGTATCCTTTTCTCAATCCCAGCAAAGCCGGAGGCTACTTGGGCGTAGCACTTTATAGCTTGGCTATCCTAGCACTTTTCTACGCTCTCAGCCGGTTGATGATCTACTTAGGCAGCAGGCTAAAACGCCATGTCGCTTAATTTCCCTGAAAACTCTTATCTATAAACTCCAAGGCTTTTTCCCAGGCATCTTTGGCGGCCACCTTGTTATATGCAAACCGGTTGGTGTCATTAAAAAAGGCATGGCCAGCGTCTCTATACACCTGGGCAGTAAAGTCAACACCGGCCTCCAGCATCTTGGCCTTCAGCTCGGGAAGCTGGGCCATTAGGCGCTCATCGTTCTCGCCGTAAAAGGCCAGTATCGGGCACTGGATCTCAGCTAACTCCTGAAACGAATAGTCTGCGTGGCCATAAAAGGGTACGGCAACTCTTAGCTTGGACTGTTGTACGGCTAAAGCAAAACTATAAGTGCCGCCAAAACAAAAGCCCGTAACGCCAACCCTCTCACCGACGTCCTCCTGAGCGGCTAAGTAGTCAAAGCATTCCTGCACCTTGGCAGTTGTCTGCCCGGCAAAACCAGGCACATTTATCGGGGCCATAAGCTCGCGGATCTTTGGCTGGGCCGCGGCCCGCCGCTCCGGATCAAAAAGCTCTTCCTGCAACTGGCCGGCCAACCCGGCGGTGATGCCGATCTCGCCTAGCAGCTCCGGGGCTATCACGTGGTAGCCCTCGTCCGCATAACGATCGGCAACCGACTTAATATGATCAGTCAGGCCCCAAACTTCATGGATAACAATTAAGCCGCCCTTAACTTCCTTCCGCGGCCGCACCACATACGCCGGGAATTGTTTCCCGCCGCCGCTCAGCTCAATCATGTCTCCCATTGGCCCCCACTATATACCGCGTAATCCAAAGCCGCTAGTAAGAAATAATACTACCTATCCTGGGGGACACTACCAGGACAGTATTTGCATAATTGTTTGGTATGTTTTAATATAAATATAATATGCCATACGAACTTCTAGGTCCGGAGCACCTTGGTGTCAATGACGATGTTTCACAGTCGACTGCCGTGCAGGTTATGTCAGGCCGTGCCAAAGCCGGCAGCCATAGGCACGAGCGTGATGATGATTACTCGTTGGCGCTGGCGATAGAAGGCGGCGGAACAGCCGGCATAGTAACAGCCGGTATGTGCGTCGCCATGGAAGCGCTTGGTCTGATTGAAACAGTTGATAAGATTTACGGCACCTCGGCCGGCGCACTTGACGGTGTTTATACAGCGTCCGGACAAGCCGCCGTGGGTACTACCAACTACAAGGACCTCATGGTTAACCCGGCCTTCTTTAGCCGTAAACGGCTGTTTCTGCCCGGCCGCAGTGCTGCCGACTTCGATTACCTTATTAACGACCGGATAGCCCAACAAAACCCAATTGACCTCGAGGCTCTTAATGAGGGGCCAGAGTTTGCCGCCGTCAGCGTCAATCTTAATACCATGGCCGCCGAGGTTTTAGAAGATTTTAGCGACCACTCCGACAGGTTGGAGGCCATACGCGCCAGTTGTTCAATGCCCGTTCTATCAGGCCGTAAACCGTTCACCTACCGGGGAAGGCCGATGACCGACGGCGCCATGCTGTCATCAGTACCGGTGCCGGAAGCCTTGGCTGGCGGTGCTACCCACGTCTTGGCCTTGCGCTCACGCGGCGCAAATTATAGGAAAGGCCCATACTCCCAGCGCGAGATCCGCTTTACCCGGTATTACGCTCAAATGGGCGCCAAGCTGGCAGCGCTCATGGTAGGCCGTCCCGATACATATAACAGGGCTGCCGAACAGTTGCAGCACGGCGAATTACCAAACGTAACCCAGCTTGTACCGGAGGCTGACGAACCGGTCGCCCAATTTGAAGAATCAATGCTAAACGCCCACTACGGCTTTAAGCTTGGCGCCCTGGCTGTCGCTAAAGCCTTCGGGGTACCTGAGCAATTAAGTGTTTCGTGGGTCCTCCCGCCGGATAACGCTCCATCCATTGCAGTCGTTACCTAAAAAAAGAGCTACACCCCTGAACTTGTGTTATCACCAATACCTGCGATAATACTGCTACAGATATGACACATGCTGACGGATTACAGGGCGAAGCCTTTAACGGCCCACCCTCACAACCACCAACTCATCCGGAACTGTTAGGCCAGGCCGCGGCGGCTGGTTATGTCGACCAATTGGTTGAGCGCTCAACACCGGATTTAGGTGAGGTTGGACTAGCGGGCGGGGAAGCAGCCTACCCTCCCCCTGACCGTCCAGCCGCTGCCGGTCCTTTCATGGAAGAAATGATGCCGGCCAAACCGAGCAGTCTTTCGTTAGATGAGGCGCCTAGCACGCCGGACAAACCAGAAGACAAGCCTGCCCAACCTAGCATCACTTCCCAAATACGCGAGGTGGCGGCTAGGGCGGTTGAATCATTCCTGGCCGATGTGCAGGTTAATAACCGTCACCAAGTAACAATTGGCAAATTAGCTCGCCTAGCGTTTGATGGCGAGAAGATTCCAAAAAAGCAATTCCGTCTGTTTGAAAGTGCTATAAAACAGGATCCCAGGCTAGAATACCAACCAGGCAAAAGGCGGTTTGCGGCTAAAGGCTTTGACGACTCGGCTTCAGCTGCGCCAGACACCGAGACAAACCCTCCACCGCACGGGCACAAAGTAAAGGCCCGGCCGGAGAGCCGTAAAAAGCTGGACCAGATGCTAGTCGAGTTACGTCTTGACCCTGATATAAGTGAAGCCGTAACTGAGGCAAAAAGTCAGCACCACCGCATGTGGCGTCACAGTAGAAGTAAAGCAAAAAGCCGTGCCAAGTGGTCACGTGGCAGCCCAGCCAAAAAAAGGCCTTAGCCGGCGGGTCTATCCTGGCACGCCGACTCCCCTTTAAAATCAGCTTTTTTTGCGCCTTAATTTAGTGCTATACTGACTCTTGAAGCTTGAGCATTTTCCTTAACAGGGGTAAATGTGCCCAGGCCTGTATCTGGTGCAGATTTTAGGAAAAAACAATATGGTGGGCAAAAAAACATGACAATCTGGTGGCTTATACTCATCCTAGCCTCAATCGGCAGTATCGGGATCGGCTTTATCTGGCTGGCCGTCCGCATCGGCAGCACCAGTAAAAAGACCGAGAATGATTACAGCGCCGAAGAAGCTGCCGACCGCGATGTCGAACATCTCTTCGATGCAACTTTCCGTGAGGAGTTACGTAACCGGGGCCGGCTGCACTTTGAGAAGATAATTGGCGAGTCGGCCATGTTTCTCCAGCAGGATTTGCGGCTAACGACTTCCCAACTCAACGATTACATGAAGTCTGAAATTACCGCCAAACTCCAGGCTGAGTTGTCTAACTACGAACAATCGATCATGGACGCCAAAGACCTGGCGATTGAGTCGATCCAGAAGACCAATTCGCTGATTGACGAGCAGCGCGAAAGCCTTACCGAGCAGGTCAGGCAGGAGATTATCCAAGAGAAACAGCAGCTTATATTGCGGTTCGAGACCAACATGGCCGACATTATTAACCACTATGTCATGGCCGCCGTCGGCGAGCAGATAGATTTGAGCGACCAGCTAGAGTACATCCTAGGCGAATTTGAGCGCAACAAAGACGCTATTATAGAGGACCTTAACCATGGCATCTGAACCGGCTCCGGCTCAACCGCCAAGAAAAATCAGCCTGCCGGTCAGCGTGGTCACGCCGTCGGACGTCGGCCGGCTGGTGCACGAGCTGGAAGTACTGGAAAACGACCTTATTCAACTTAGGATGCAAAAGACCGATAACGGCCAGCCCAAACTGGCTTTTTCCAAAGGGCTGGAAAGAATTGGCGAGCTCAATAAGTTCAACCTGTCGCTAGAAGCCGACCGCCTAACGCTCAAGGACTTTTTAGTCGGGGTTAGGCAGAAGGCACCAGTCCTGCACATTAGTTTCAACAGCGAGCCAAGCCCGCTTTTCCTAGATAAGTTAATGCTTTGGCTCAGGCGCGAGATCCACCCGCTGGTACTACTTACCATCGGCCTACAGCCAGCCATCGGCGCCGGCTGCATGGTGCGCACCACCAATAAATACTTTGACCTGTCGATGCGCCAGACCTTTATAGCCAAGCGGCCCCTGTTACTAGAGCAAATAATACCAGCAGCCAACGAGGTCCTGCCTGCATGAACAGCGATAACAAGCACTTTAACCGTCTTGTCGATGCCGGCAACCCTATCGGCGAGATCGTGGCTATTGACAAGTTTTTGATCAAAGTCCGTGGCCTGCAACCCTGCAGCGTCAATGCCCTTATTATGTTTGAGGACGGCAGCAAGGGTTTCATCCAAGACGTCAGCCCCCAATACGTCACGGTGTTGTATCTAGGCGTCGATAACCTCAGTATCGGCATGGTGGCCGTCGTCCAGCACAATGAGCTGGTAAGCAAGGTTGGCAAAGACTTTATCGGCCGGGTCATATCAGTGACCGGTGAACCGCTTGATGACAAAGGGCCGATTGCCGCCGACACCGTCTGGCCGGTATTCAATAAAGCGCCGCTGCTATATGAACGCAAGCTGCTGGAGGACCAATTGGAAAGCGGCGTCACGGCCATCGATGCCCTGTTTCCGATTGTCAGGGGCCAGCGCATGGCCTTGCTTGGCGACAGCAAATCCGGCAAAAGTACCCTGGTGACCCAGCTGACTATCAACCAGAAAAATACCGACCAAGTCGTGGTCTATTGCTTGATTGCCAAACGCCGGAGCGAGGTCAACACCCTGCTTTCCCGTCTCGAAGCCAACGGCGGCATGGAAAAAGCCATAGTCGTCGTCTCGACCATGTTCGAATCCTTAATCTTAAACTACCTGGCGCCTTACGTAGCCTGTTCTCTGGCTGAGTACCTCTGGCAGAAATGTAACCAGGACACCATCATAATTTATGACGACCTGACTTCCCACGCCCATGCCGTGCGTGAAATCGCCTTGCTATCCGGCGTCAGCCCGGGACGTGATTCCTACCCTGGTAACATGTTCTACGCCCACTCCAGTTTGCTGGAGCGGGCCGGACGTTTAGACAGCACCGGTAAATGCCTGACCTGTATACCGCTTATCCACGCCGCCAACGGCGACATAACCGCCTACTTGCCAACCAATATTATGTCAATTACCGACGGCCAGTGGATACTGGACATGGACTCGTTCCGTTCCGGCGTCCGCCCGGCGGTTAGCATGGGTCTTAGTGTTACCCGTGCCGGTGGTGTTGGCCATAACAAACGCCAGAAAGACCTGGCCGCCCAAACGCTCAAACTCCTGGCAACCTACCGCCAGGCCGAAGAATTTGCCCACTTCGGCTCGGAGCTGGCGGCCGAAGCCAGCCGGGCTCTGGTGACCGGCAAGCGGATCCTCGGCGCCCTAACCCAAAGCCCGACAGACACCTTTTCCCTGATAGCCCAACAACTTATGCTGGATATTATTCTCAACCTTGAAAACGACGTCGATATTGATGTCAGCAACCTAAAGCTCAACCTCATGGAATTTGCCGCCCAAGTCACCAAAGAGGAAGAATACGAAACCGTCCGCGAACGGCTCAAGGCTACCTGCATTACCCGGGTAAAAACCTCCAAGGCCCCGGCCGCGCCAGACGCGAAAGCTGCCGCGGCCCCGCCGGCACCCGGCTCAAAAGAGCCCAAGGAAGCTACGGCCGCTGACAAGCCTAAAAAAGAAAAAGCTACGGCCGGAGCCAAAAAATGAGACGGCCAAAAGAAATCAGCCGCGAAGAAGATCTTATGGGAACCCTGGTGGAACTGACCAGCGCCTTTGAAGGTATCGCCAGTATGCGCATCGCCCAGATTAAAGACCAGGTCGTGCAGTCCACCAATTTCTTTAATGACCTGTGGAACATTTATACGCAGCTAAGGGCCGGCAACGTGTTTAGTTTCGGACGCGTTAAAGAAAAGCCCGAGAACTTCATCGACAAGGAACTGCTGATTATTATCACTTCCGAAAGCGGCCTAAGCGGTGATATCGACCAGAAACTGGTCGAGCTGATGCTCAAAACCCACAACCGTGAGACCAACGATATTATTGTGATCGGCCACCACGGTGCCCAGCTACTGGCCCAGCGCGGCGTGGCCTATAAACACTACTTTAAATTGCCCAAACAGGACAATAACATTAACGTTGAGCCGGTAGAGCGTTTAGTGCAGCAATACCGCACCACCAAATTATTCTACCAACAATACGTATCACTTATGTCGCAGGATGTCCGGAGCATTGAACTCAGTAGTGCCGTTGAGCAGCGCGGTAGTGCCACGTCTAAGTCGGATGATATTATCAGCACTTTCAATTACATCTTTGAGCCGAGCGTCCATGAGTTGGCCGCCCACCTGGAACGTTCGATGATGCAAATTGCCTTAGTCCAGCTTATCTGGGAATCGAAATTGGCCCAGTACGCTTCCAGGTTCCGGGCCATGACGGCTTCGCACGAGCGGGCCGATAACGACAAAAGGGCTTTGCACATAGAGTTCAACCGGGCCCAGCGTTCCATAAAAGACCAACGCCTCAAAGAAGTTATTAGCGGCCTCAAAAAGAGCCGGATCGGATCGGGAGGATAGCATGTCAGCCGGCAGGATTACTTCAATCAAAGAGCTCGTCGTGGTGGTACAGTTCGACGAAGACATTCCAAATGTCAATGAACTCATCGTCGTCCAAAACGAGTTTAGTACTGAACTGCTAGTCGATCACTTAACGCCCGGCGGGATGGCAGCTTGCTTAAACGTGCGGTCAGATCTCCGAATCACTAGAGGCATGCCGGTTGAGCGGACGCGCCGTGGTATAGAAATACCGGTTGGCGACACTACCATCGGCCGGATTATAAGCGCGGTTGGCGACCCGCTGGACGGCGGCGAGGTCTTCGACAAAGAAAAAATACCGCGCAAGGACATATTAAAGCTGCCGCCTCACAATTCACGCATAACCGTCGCCAAACCGGAGATACTGGAAACCGGCATTAAAGTGATGGACTTCTTCACCCCCTTCATCAAGGGCTGTAAAGTCGGCATTATCGGCGGTGCCGGTGTCGGTAAAACCGTCCTGACCATGGAGATGATTAACAACGTCGCCCGGGCCGAGAGCGGCCTGTCGTTTTTTGCCGGTATCGGTGAGCGCGTCCGTGAGGGACACGAACTATACTCGACCCTTAAAGAAAACGACCTATTAAAAAACACCTGCATGTTCTTCGCTCAGATGAATGAGAATCCGGTACTACGGTCCCTGATCGGCCTTTCGGCCGTTGCCGGAGCCGAATACTTCCGTGACGAGCAGAAAAAAGATATTCTGTTTTTTGCCGACAATATGTTCCGTTACGTACAGGCCCGCAACGAAGTATCTACCATTCTAGACCAAGTACCGAACGAAGGCGGCTACGAATCGACGATCTTTAGCGACGTCAAGATGTTAGAAGACCGCCTAAGCTCCAATGACAACGGCTCAATTACGTCAGTCCAGACTATCTATGTGCCGGCCGATGACCTTTCCGACCCGGCTGTCCAGTTTATCCAGCACGAGATGGACTCGGTGATCGTGCTATCGAGAAAAGTTGCCGACCAGGGTATCCGCCCATCGGTTGACTTAAGCGCAACCACCTCGTCGCTGCTGACTCCGGAAATAGTCGGTGAACGCCACTACGTCTTGAGCGTCCAGGTCCAGGCACTGCTCGCGAAATACGAGTCGCTCAAAGGCATCATCGCTATTATTGGTGAAAACGAACTGTCGCCAGCCGACCGGGCCGACTATGCCAAAGCCCAGAAACTTATTGCTAACTTCACTCAAAATATGAACGTCATGACCAAGCACAATGGCGTTCCGGGCGACTTTTTCACCCGCGAGGAAACCTTAAAAAGCATTGAAGAAATAGTGGTATGAGCGACGAACCGGTTAATCCCGTAACGGAGCAGAAGGCCATTAATGAGGCCATCCCGGCTGAAGCGCCCAAAACTGCCGAGGAACAAGAAAAACAAAAAGCGTTCAATACGTTATCCGGATCCAAGAAAGTCGATGGGGTGAACATGAACGTCAAAGTCTACTCGCCCTCTAGAGTCTACTATGACGACCTGGCCTTCAGCGTGACGGCCAACAATGACACCGGTGAATTCGACATTCTTCCCAAACACCACAACTTTATCTGCCTGTTGAACGCCTGTGACCTTATTATACGTACGGCACATGAAGGCAAACGCACCCTGGCCATATCCGGCGGCATCATGCACGTCAAGGCCGATCAGGTCATAGTCTTTCTAGACATCTAAGCTACAACGTCCCCAGCCGAGATGGCCCGGGCATGCCTAGCCACCAGGCTATTTAGATGGTATAGTAAATATCCATATGAACATTCCTCCAGAAAGTTTTAATCAGTTCTTTGCGCCGCTTGTAGGTACCAGGCCAGGGTAGACCAATTGCATGACGGCTTGGTCACCCGCGTCAATGCTGAAGAGCTTTATCCGTCGAACCCGTATGACCGGTTAGACGCCGGCTTTGCCGCGGCTATTGAGCAAGTTGCCGACGACCATATTGCCAATCAAAGTTTTACCAGAACCGACACTAGAAGGTGGGAGGTCATGAAGGTCAATGGCCTGCTCGGTGGCAGATTGGCGATAGCTGCACTCCGGACAGTCGGCGATATTTACGCAGACGATGCTGCTGTGCCCCAGGATATATCGGGCGTTAACAGGAACACTCTAGGGGTGCTGCGCTATATATATGGTATGGCATTCTCAGGTAAATTGGCTGGCTGGACGAACTTTGAGGCTATAAGCCGTGGGCTGAATCCGAGAAACCCGCTTACCATACCAGCCAGCATTTTGTTATCCAGGGAAGATCCGACCAACTCCCCAAGGGTTGCCAAAAGGGCCTTTACCGTTACGGCTGACCAAACCGGCCAGTTGTCCATTAGCCCGCGGCATAAACGGCTTAAAGGGGTTAGCAGCCACCAATGCCCAGAGCCACGCACGCCAGGGTTGGTGACGGCGAAAGCACCCGCCCGGCCCTCCTGACATTAGTAAAAACGGCTGGCCAAGTAACAGTATCAGAGATTTTCCCTAAGCAGTTTTCTATCGTGCATCCGCAGATGAGCGGGCCACAGGGTTCCGTTTAAGATTACTTAGTTATTGGCGGCTTGCAAGATGGAAAAACGATTGCCCTCAGTGTCCATTACTGAGATCCATAGGCCAACACCGGGGATCATCTGAGGCTCGAGTGTGTGTTCGCCTTTTTGGTCCATACCGCCTAGAATCTTTCCGCCGGCAGCTTCGACTGCTTTTATGGCAGCTTGGATATCTTCAACTGAAACAACTACCGAGGGGGCTTGGCTTAGGGGATCATCGGTTTTTTGATAAAAGCCGCCATTAATTGCTCCTTTAGTTTGAACCATCCGATTTTCATCTGTTTCGGCAGTCTGGGCGACAACATAATTGCCCATGTCAGGCCCCATTGACTGGGTTTTCCAGTCAAAAACTGTCTCGTAAAACTTGACCATACGCTCGCGGTCTTTATACCCCATCTCGAAGTGCACAACCGGGTTCATTTTACTCATACAATACCTCCTTCTTTAGCGTTATTATCTATTCTTAATAATACGCCATTGCCATAAAAGATTCATAGGCTAAGTACGTAGTTCACGTAAAGAATCATACTTGGTTTAGGGCGGTGCAAAACCGTCGAACTGTTACGCTTATCTTGACAAATATTATAATATGTTTATAATGAAAGGCATGATTGAAACAGAACAGAAAATTATTCAGATAGGTTCAAGCCAAGGCGTGACTTTGTCAAAAAAGGACCTTGCCAGGCTAGGTGCTAAGAAGGGCGATATGCTCAAACTTAAAGTTGAGCTGGCTAACGGACAGGATAGGCATCAAAAATTGTTGCGTGAGTATGATGCCTTTGTCGGCAAGTATGGCCAGACCCTAAAAAACCTCGCAGATAAATGAAAACTAAGTATATAAACTTGGAGGAGATTTTACGTCTCCACTTTCAAGTAATTGAGGATTTTGGCGGCAGCCATGGTGTGAGGGATGAAGGCCGGCTCAGATCAGTAGTACAAGCACCCAAGCAATTGGTGTTTGGGCAGGAACAATATCCCACATTGTTTGAAAAAGCCGCAGTCTACTTAAGAAATATTATAGGTGATCATCCTTTTATTGATGGCAATAAGCGCACGGCCGTAACAGTTTGTGGCATCTTTATGGCCCGGAACGGCAGCTATCTAAAAGCCGACCCTAAGGATCTAGAGGTTTTTACTATTAAAGTCGCAACACAGCATTTGAAAATTAATGCGATTGCCGCTTGGCTTGATCTCCACTCTAAGTAATTTAACTGTTGGAGTTAAGAGATCCAACATTCAGTAGGGCTAAGACTCTCAATCCCTCACCATACTGGTCTTGAACCTTTCTGACCTATTTAGGCTATGTATAATATTTTTTCTCATAATCGGATATAGTAATAGGTATGGCCGTGACAGAGTTAATTAATATGGACGAAAATAGCCAAGAGTTCCTGGTTGAGCTGGAACGACGTATTAAACTTGCTAAAAATCCTAAAAACCGTATACCACTTGAACAAGCCAATAAGAATATTATAGAAAAGTACACGAAACTTATTAGTTAAAATCACTAAACAATAAGCGCATGTTTTTGCCCAATGTATGAGATCAGTGAATTAGTCCAGTTCTTTAAGTCTTTTAACCAATCTCTGCGTATATTCGCTTGGCTTACCGGCGACATGAAATGCACCAAACGCAATCACCTCGTAAACACCGTTATCAACGATATAAACCACGCTGACTTTGTGATTCCTAACACGAACTCGTCGTAGCCCATGTTCTTCATCAAAATAGGCATTACTCTAAGGAAAACTATCAAGGCTTGTTATTGTATCGAAAACGTCATCTATAAATCTCTGGGATGACTCTTCGTCAACAAGTTCGAAATAGAAATCGGCAATATCACTGATGTCGTCTAATGCACTTGGTGCAATCCGCACATTGTATTTAGCCATTAAGCGCAAGCCTTCGGCGACGTTTAGTAAGCAGTTCTTTTGCTTCTGTTACAGAAAGGTTTTTACTACGATTTTTAGGGTCAATAGCTTCTTGGGCACGACTAATAAGATAGGCACGAAAAGCAGGGTTATTCTCGTCCTTAACAAACACCATTGGGTTGAGTGTAGGCTTTAATTTCATATCACTATTATAACTCTTGTCTCTATAAAAAGCGAAAACAGCCCCTATTCCTTTCGGAAGAGCGCGCCATACCGCGCCAATTCGGGACTGCTTCTTTGTGACTTAATTGTAGCACAAATCCTTACTGGATGATTCGTAAAGTATATGCTTTGGCTCCCCCTAGTGGACAAGCTTCGCAACGGTTCTAAAGTTGTGTTTCAGCTGGTGGAGTAGCTACACCTAACTGTGCAAGAGCATCAATAATTGTAGGTCTTGGATATGGACGTGTGTCGATAACCTGTGCTCTAACAGCAACACTCTCGCCTTCCCGACAAATTCCGAGCTGTACTCCACCTAGTTTAGGAAATAATTCATCTAAATATTCACGAGCATCATCTCTCAAAGCTTGAGCCGCTTCTAATTCAAATTGAGTTATTCTTCTTTGCATTTCAGTTTCCCATAAGACTAATGAAAATATACTACTTGATTGTGTCGATTATGCAAGTATAAGCGTTTTGCCCCCACCCATAGCGGCTCAGATATTACAAATATATAAGTGCCTATGCTTAGCTCGCCATATAGAATTCGAACCCCCCTATGGGCAAAAGGTTAACTTTTAGCAGTTAGCTTTTGAAGCGAGAGGATTACTTGCTCAAGCTGTGCAAGTGTAGTGTGGCGGCCCATGGTTAAGCGTAGTGAAGACTGGGCGTCTGTATCACTGAGACCGATAGCCCTTAGGACATGCGAAGGTGTTTGGTCGCTGGCGCTGCAGGCCGAGCCGGCCGCGGCCTGGATGCCAGCTTCGTCCAGTTGGATAAGCAGGCGTTCGTTGTCCGTACCTGGCAGGGTAAAGTGCAGGTTGTTGGGTAAACGGTACTTGATTGAGCCATTTACTATTGCGGTAGGTAGAGCTTCAGTTAAGCTGGCGAGGAACTGCTGTTGAAGCTTCCTTAAACGTTCACCCTCTTCACGGCGGTCGGTTTGAACGAGAGTAAGAGCCGTAGCCAGCCCGATTATTCCGGCGACGTTTTCGGTCCCGGACCTCAGCCCGCGCTCTTGACCGCCACCGTCGATTAACGGAAGAAGTTTTATGCCGGCTTTGACGTAAAGAACCCCTGTCTGTTTAGGCCCGTAGATCTTACCGCCGTTTAGGCTTAACAAATCGACGCCCAGCCGGTCAGCGTGCAAATCAAGGTAGTTGGCGGCCTGGCAGGCATCGCTGTGGAAATACAGTGGCAGGCCGCTTAGGCCGCGGAGTTTGCGGACTTCTTTAATTATTTTAGCTACCTCGCGGATAGGCTGGACCGTTCCAATTTCATTATTGGCGTACATGATACTTATGAGTACTGTCTTGTCATCGATTTTTTGACGTAAGTCGTTAAGGTCAAGCCGGCCGTCAGGCTGGACATTTACTTCACGGGCATCGTATCGGCTGGCCGGGACACGCACCGATTCATGCTCAATACTGCTTATAAGCATATTGCTTTTAGGAAACTGCCGCATGATGCCGTGTATAGCCAGGTTGTTGGCTTCGGTGCCGCCGGCCGTGAAGACTACTTCGCTTGGACGCGACCCCAGCCAATGGGCAACGTGCGACCGGGCTATATTGAGGTATTTTTGGACCTGCCGGGCGGCGTCATAGGTAGCCGAGGGGTTATAGAAGTGGTGCGTCAGGTAAGGTTCCATGGCGGCGGCCACGGTTTTATCTAACGGCGTGGCCGCGGCGTAATCCAGATAAATGTTTAAGGGTTTACTCGTCATGCTATATACCAAACAGTGCCCGGGCGTTTGCTGTCGTAGCATTGGCCAGCTCTTCCGTTGGTATTTTACGTAAAGAGGCTAGGAACTGCGCAACAACACTCACCTGTTTCGGCTGATTTGTCTTGCCACGGAAAGGCGCGGGAGCTAGGAAGGGCGCGTCGGTTTCCAGCAGCAGACTTGTAATGGGTACCTGGCGGTAGACTTCCAGCTGCTGGGGGTTTTTAGTGAAGGTGGCGATACCGTTGACACCAATAAACAGGCCGCGCTCTAGGGCCTTTTCAAGGTTGGCGGCGCTATCGGTGTAGCTGTGAAGTACGCCGCGCAAGCCTTTGTACTGATCAAAGATTGGCCAAAAGTCGCCGTAAGCTTCGCGCACATGGAAGATGAGCGGCAGTCCGGCAGACAAGGCCAGTTCGATCTGGTAGCGTAGCAGCTCAGTCTGATCGCTCCCCGGCGAATGGTCGTAATAATAGTCCAGTCCGCATTCGCCGACAGCCACGACTTTTTGCTGAGTCAAAAGTGCCGCAAACTGCTTTTTCTTAGCCTCATCGCCGGCGTAGTGCTTGGCTTCGTGCGGGTGGATGCCGACGGCTGCCCAGGCGTTGGCCTCAGTCCTTACAAAACTTACAGCCAGCTGGCTGTCTTCCAAGTCACAACCGACAACAATCAGGCGGGTTACGCCCTGCCCGGCTGCGGCGGTAACTAAGCTTTCGGCTGTCAGTTCAGGGTCTTTGGCCCACAGCTGCCGGGTAATACGCTCGCCACCGGCTGCAATACCTGCAGACTGAATGTGACAATGGGTGTCGACCAGCTCCATCATGGCTTTTAAATTAGCCCTAACTTTGGGCTGATTCCTCAGGCTCTTCGTGTTTAGGAAATAAGGTGCTGGCTGCCAGCTGTACCGTGCCACTTTTGAATACGTCAGCAATCTTGCCGGCCGTTTCGGGCAAAAAGGGCTCCAGGAGCTTGGCAATGTTGAGTAGCGAGCCAACCTGATAAGCCAGCACTTCGCTTAATTTTCCTGTGTCACCTTCCTTAGCAATTACCCAGGGCTTTTGTTCGTCAATGTATTGGTTGAGGCCGCGCACTTGTTCCCAAACTTCGTCGAGTGCCCGGTCAAAGCGGCAAGCGGCCAAGGCGGCTTCGTACTTGGCGGTGTCGTACGACTCAGGCTTGAGGTCACCGACTTTACCCGATTGGTACTTCTCGATCATGACGGCAGTCCGCTGCACGGCGTTACCGAGTTCGTTGGCCAGTTCGTTGTTATAGGCGGCCTTCAGCCTGTCCCAGCTAAAATCACCGTCTTCGTAGGCAGGAACATGGCGCAAAAAGTAGTAGCGGCAGGCATCGATGCCGTATTTATTCACTATCTCCTCGGGATGGAGAACGTTACCGATGGACTTGCTCATTTTCTGACCCTCGACTGTGATGAAGCTATGAACGTAGAGTTGCTTGGGTAGGTCAAGCCCTAGGCTCATCAGCATGGCCGGCCAGATAGCGGCGTGGAAGCGGATAATGTCCTTACCTATGACGTGAACTTGGGCTGGCCAATAGTCCTTAAAGTCCTGCCCGTCGGGATAGCCCAGTACCGTGATGTAGTTCATGAGCGCCTCAAACCAGACGTACATAACCTGGTTGTCGTCATCCGGCACGGGAATTCCCCACCCTATCTTGTCTTTGGGCCGGGAGATGCTGATGTCATCTAAGCCGCTTTCTAACAGTGACAGGATTTCATTACGGCGGGTCGACGGTAATATAGCGTAGGCATTACTTTTAATAGCCTGCTTTATTGCTTCGGTGTAGCCACTCAGCTTAAAGAAGTAGTTGTCTTCTTCGATCCGCTCATAGGGACGGTTGTGGGCCGGGCAGATACCGTTATTGGCCTTGACTTCGCTCTCAGAGAAAAAGGCTTCGTCACCGGTGCAGTACCAACCGGAGTAGCTGCCTTTATATATGTCTTTTGCTATGGCTTGCCAGATAAGCTGGGCCCGGCGTTCGTGGTCGGGGTCGGTAGTACGGATAAAGCGGTTGTTGCTGATATTGAGTAGGCCATTAAGACTTTCAAACCGCTGGCTGATTTGGTCGGCATAAGCTTTAGGCTCCAGTTCTTGCTCCTTAGCTTTTTCAGCAACCTTGCCGCCATGCTCGTCGGTGCCTGTGCTAAAGATAACTTCGTTGCCTTGGCCCCTGGCATGCCGGGCCAAGACATCGGCGTAGAGTAGCTCCATAGCAAAACCGATATGTGGGTCAGCATTCACATAAGGAATAGACGTCGTGACGAAATATTTACTCATTCTTGCACCCATAGTCGTTATATGCTCCGTAAGACTATAGTACCTTTGTTATAATCAAAATTAATTTTGAAATGGTCAAAAAAGCCCAACTGACCAACAACTTGATGACCGAACTTTGGAATATCGTAACTAAACACCACCTTAGCCTGAATCCAGACGTTCTTTACGTTTATCCATACTTCGTGAATATAACCAGTTGACTCTGCGCCGTTTATGCCTTTATAGCTAAATGCCTCGCCGGATTTTATGTTGAAGCCTAAAATTTCGCCTATTTCCGCTTTAAGAATACAGAAATCAGCTCCTGAGTCTACTAGTACTTCACAGGGTATCCCATCACCGTTCTTCTTGATAGCAATTTCGGCTCTTATGAGGGGGCGTATTATACCGTTTGGCAGTCTCTTATAGTTATAGTTTATGGTTGCCATTGTTAGCCTACAAATGCGACCATCTCGGAAGGCACTTGCATAAGTATTGGCTTGGGAATAATCTTCTTTGCTTCAGCCCATACTTCACTAGCCTTTTCACCGTGGGCAATAACCGTTTTTTCGTCATCTTTAAGGGCAACCCACATGCCTTTGTAGTCCTTAAATAGGTCTGTCCAGTCAATTACGCTCATATTAATACCATTTAACTTTGTATTTCTAGATAATGCAAGCACTACTTTAATCTCAGCCTACACACTAATTGTCCTATGCACGAGACAATTTATATACTAATTCGTCCTGTGACTAGTCTTTTGAGTTCATATCACGATACTAGGGAAAAATGCCGTACATAAAAGCGAACGGAGAGGTCATTGGCTATAGGTTACGCTGGATAGTATTTGTCCTGCGGTCACGACTTCGCTGGCATTAAGCCAGTCCTGGGCAGCGGCATTACTATTAAATATGTTAGCACCGGGGCCAGTGCCACCGATGTTTACGCTCAGCAGTTGCTGGCCGATGTTGCCCGGCCGGAGCGGATTGGTAAATTGATGATAGGGAGGCTCAGAAGTGTTAGCAATGGTAGTGCCCTGGTTAAACGGCGAGTTGGCTTTGTTAAGAGCATGGGCGGCTGAGGTAAGCGTTACAAAATCTTCTACGACGTATTGCGTCGGCGGGCCGGTGACTTGATCAATAAGCTGATAGACCTTCAGGTCGCTAGTGGCAGTCGGGTTAACGCCAACGACCTTGATAGTTTCATTAAGCCTGACTCCGCTTACTTGGGCACTTGGCATGTAGGACACCGCCACGCTAGCCGTGGGACTGGTTATGGTGTCGGCCTCTTGCCCGTTGGTATTTTGGCCGGGTGCAAACGAAGCTTGGCTTAACTTCCAGGTGGAGGGATACTTCAGGCACAGGCCGCCGTAGCTGGAGCAGAATGATTTCCAGCCGGCATACTGGCTTTGGTTAGAGCTGGGTGTATTAACGGCTGGATTCGTATGCGTGCTGCGGTTAACGCCAACCGCTGCTTGGGTCTTGGTGTGATTCCTATTCACCAGCCAGCCGGCCATGGCGATTAAACCAATAATGACGAGGACCATTAGCATCTCAGTGGCGCCAAAGCCTTTTTGGTCTTTCTTAAACGTCCCCATATGGAGGGTTGCCGCACGTTTCATATTGGTTTAAGCATAAGCTGAACTGGGTGAAATAGCAATTGTCTTTGGCGAACACTATCACAAGAACTCGGGGGTCTTTACGGGTTGGCTGCCCTACATCCACAGAAAATTGATTATTACAGAATAAGATGTTAAAATATAGATCACGTAATTAAGTGGGCAGATACGGACGGCGCTTTTCCCATGTTTAAAGAGACGACTAGTCTACAGTTTGATTTATCGACAGGTAATCTTTATGCCGGCCAAGCTTATGTTGACCAGGTAGAAGCTGCTCACTCGCCGCTTAACCTCGTCCAGCTGCTAGCAATGGGCAAATTACTGGTTGACGCGACTTGTGAACTTGGCCAAGACGATGCCACTAGCGACCTGATCGTGCCGCTAGTTGACATACTCAAGAATGAGCAATACGAAGATATGGACACGTCTGGTTATGACATCCTGGAGGTCGGCACTTGGAACATGGACGATTACGTAGATTACGGGCGCTGGCTGGATGGCATGACCCGTGGGCCCAAGCAAGTGAAAACCGGCCTATCAAGAGAGATTATTAAGCGTGCTTACCGCCTAGGCATCGGGCCTTCGATTGGCCGCATTGGGCATAAGTAGCGGTTTGGTAATACAACCCGCTTTTATGAGGCTTGCGAGGTGCTACCAAACCGTGGGCTTTACCGCTATGACGATTGGGGACCTCAACAACTAGCCGACTACGCCGAAGGGGTGTTCTTGGATCTAAAAAACCAGGCGGAAAGTCAGGGCGAAAACCGTAGCGGTTATCAACTCAAGCTTAACGCCGAAATAGAGCGCAGGGCCCATCAGGGCCTTGGTCCGCCCCTCTGGATATATAAACGTAACGAAGGCGGCGGGGTCATGAAATTTATGGCTAGGAACNNACGGCTACGCTGACCCTAAGAATATGGAGCCGAAAGATTACATACGCTTGGGGGTAAAATTTATGCGTGCTAATGACGGCAAACCGCCGACTCCTAGCGCCCTGGACTTTCTGGCGAGGTCGCGGCGGGCCCCTACTTCACATGACGTATGGACTAAATTTACTTGGGACGAATACCTTAGGCAAACACGGGCAGCTTATGAGAAACAAGAAGCCGTCCGAAAACAAGTAATTCTAAAGCAGAAGCTTGTGGTGATCAAACAAGAGCTAAAGGACGGTACGCTGCCGCTTTATATAATCAAAGGAAAGCCGACTATGGAAATTATCGCGAGCCGGGCACGATGGCGGCTGGTAGGCGAGCTTTTGCCAAACTTGAATCCCGGTCACAGACAAGCAATTATGTGGCATGAGGACAACGCTAACTTTGTGGCGGCTATACGTAATCATTCCCACGGTAAGTTGAACGTTGCCGATATTGAAGAGGCAGCGATGGAATTAAAAGTTTACGAAGATATTTGGCCTCAAGGGAGGCCCGGCAGCAACACTAACTACATGGAATATTTAAGAGTCCCTACAGAGTTGCTGGGGCCTGGCAGCAATGCATACTTGGCACACGTGAAACATGGTAGCAAGTAGCCTGACTGCTCAGCGGATTAGGCAAGTTAAAGCCGTGGTTCGCGGAAGAGTGTTAGATAATAAGGGCGTAATAGGGTAGGATCTTTAGTCTCGGTAGAGCATTAACTCTTTACAACAGAGTACATAACAGTTACCATGGATTAAAATCACATACTTAGTCAAAAATAGGTTCGTTTGAACAGATACATATACTAAGAGGGAGTTATTATTCTGAAACACCAGCTACTGCAGCCGGCTGTATTACTATCGGCATCTGTTGTAATCATTATAGTTATTGGTGTGATTTTCCACACATCAATTGATCGTCAGATGCGAAGTTGGAAGTTATTGCCTGAGCCGGAAAAGCTTACCGAGCTGTATTTTACGAATCCCAATTCTCTACCGACTAAGTACACTCCGGGTCAGCCACAAACAGTCGGTTTTACAGTGCACAATCTAGAGTATGCAACGACAGATTATAAGTACAAAATTATTGAAACAAGCCAGGATGGCAGCCAAAGTCAGACGCTAGCTAGCGGCAGCTTTGGCCTGCTGCAAAATGGTTATAAAAAAGAGGCTGTGAATATTTCCACTGTTGATCTGGGAAGCCATGTTAAGTTAGAGGTGGATCTGGAGAATGTTAACGAGTCAATCGACTATTTGCTACAGAGGGAGGGAGCATGAAGACAACCAAACATCAAGTTGCAGTTATTATTCCCTGCTATAACGAGGCTGAAAACATTGCCAAAGTCATACGTGGGTTTTTTACAGCCCGGCTCGCCAAGGCAAGCTTCAGTTTTGATCTGATCGTCGTAGACAATGGCTCGTCAGATAAAACGGCCGAGTTTGCCGCTTTAGCAGGTGCCAGAGTAGTCAGTGAGCCACGTAAGGGTAAGGGGCGTGCTATGCGGGCTGGGTTTAACAGTATCAAGCCTAGCGCTGAATATGTTGTTATGATCGACGGGGATGATACTTACCGACCGGTGGAAGTACTGCGCATGCTTGAGCCACTAGCTAACAATTTTTGTGACGTGGTAGTCGGCTCCCGCCTGGGGGGGCAAGATAAACGGCAATGCAATGCGTTCTATGAACCGAGGCGGCAATTGGGCATATACTCACTTGGTACGAATTATCTACCGGATTAACGTTACTGATGTTCTAAGCGGCTACTTTGCATGGAAACGAGAGGTTGTAGATCAAATGGTTCCGTTCTTACATGCTAACGGTTTTGCAATTGAAATGGAGATGATTACTAAACTTTCGCGGATGAAGTGCGGGGTCTACTCGGTACCGATTAGTTATGACCCGCGAGGCGGGCGTACCCACCTCAGACCGTTCAAGGATGGTATACGTATTTTGAGAATGCTACTTAGGAATTTGCGCTGGCAGGTTCCTGAAAAGCTGGGGGGAGAAGCCGAGGCTGACGCGTGAAAATCGCTTTTGTATCTGACGCTATTTACCCGTACAACAAAGGAGGAAAAGAAAAGCGCCTCTATGAAATGTCGACACGTCTGGCAGCTATGGGCCACGACGTTCATATATATTGTATGAAGTGGTGGGGTGGTCCCAAGGACCGGGTTGAGCATGGCGTACATTTACACGGCATAGGTAAGCTCCACCCCTTATATGTGAATGAGCGACGTTCGATCAAGCAAGGCGTATTCTTTAGTGTTGATTGCCTCAAACTGTTATTTAAAAAGTTCGATGTTGTTGACGTTGATCATATGCCCCTATTCCCTCTCTATACAGTATGGTTGGTCTGCCTGCTAAGACGTAAAAAGATGTTTGCCACGTGGCACGAAGTATGGGGGGAGGAATATTGGTTAGAATATCTGGGTGGATATAAGGGAAAAATCGGTGGGCTAATAGAACGAATTAGTATTAAACTACCGCACACAATCGTGTCTAACTCTCAACACACTACTAAGCAGCTCAAGCAAAAACTGCAATATAATAAGCCTGTTACTACCATTACTTGCGGGTTGGATTTTCAGAAGATTGTGTCCGCGCAGGCCAAGGATATCAAAAATGACGTAATGTACGCAGGCCGGCTATTACAACATAAACGCATCGATCTTATCTTGCTAGCCATAGCAGACCTTAAGAAGTCCGGGCAGAAAATCAGCTGCATTATTGTTGGTGAGGGTCCCGAGAAACCTTATCTCAAAAAACTCTCGCATACTCTAGGAATTACTAAACTTGTTAAGTTTCACGATTTCTACCAAAAAGATAGTGATATTTACAGTCTTATGAAGGCTTCTAAAGTCTTTGCCCTTCCCTCAGAGCGGGAGGGTTTTGGTATGGTAGCGATTGAGGCTAACGCTTGCGGCACACCTGTAGTAACTAACCTGGCTGATAACAATGCAGCTAAAGACTTAGTTAGGCATGGCGATAACGGCTTCCATTTTGATAAGACTTCGGAACTCTTCGTTCGTTCCTTGGAGACTGCTATGGCCGAAGGTGAAAAACTTGAAAAAAAGTGCGTAGACTCTGCCAAAAAATTTGATTGGGAAATACTAGTGGACAAGCTATCTGAGGCGTATGCACAGTGAAATATTCGTTCGTTGTTATTGCGTATAACGAAGAGACTGCTATTGAGTCATGTATTGGGTCAATTGTAGATCAAAAAGGTATCGGCAGCAGTTATGAAATTATTGTTGTAGACGATGGCTCACGTGATAAAACAGCTGAAATTGTTACGAAATGTTCAAAGAAAAATAGTAAGGTAAAATTGATCAGTTACAATGTGAATTGCGGTAGAGGTTATGCTCGTAATGAAGGAATTTTAGAGTCAACGGGTGAATTTATTGCGATGGTAGACGCCGATATAAGTCTGCCTACCCACTGGCTAGAGTACTGTTTAAAAAATATTACAGGCTATGATGCAGTGGGGGGAGTAGCAACACCTGATGGGGACGTGTCATATGTGCACAGTCTATTCAAGCTTAGTCCAAAATTAACCCCACATACAACAACCGTTTCCGGTGGTAATGGTTTGTATAGAAGAGATGTATTTAAAGAAACGAACTTTGATCAGAAACTTCGAGAAGGAGAAGACGTAGATTTTAATCATCAGTTGGAAGCAAAAGGTTTAAATTCAAAAACAATTCCAAATTTGTTAGTTCACCACCAAGAAACCAAGTCTTTTGTTAAATCTATTAAATGGCTTTTTGAGAGCGGTATAGGAGCAACTAGACAGCTTATTAGGTACAGACGTATTCGAACCCCTGACATTGCTTACTTTGGATTTGTTCTTGTAGTTTTGTCTTCCTTAATTATTGCAATGCTTCTTAAACAATGGTTCATGCTTTCTTTAATATTTGTTTACCCATTGATTACATCGTTATTACATATAAGGTCTAGGTTTTATTATTCCACCTCTAGAAAAAGTGGTTATTTAGGAGCGGTAGTGACTAATTACTTTCTTATAATTAGCTACTACTTGGGTAGATCAGTAGGTTGGAAGACTTTAGTATGAAAAATTATCACTTTTCTGAACCTAGGTACTCAATACTTTTTATTACACAGGAATTTTCTGATTCATTTTCTGGTGGAGCAGGTGTATATGCACGCGAACTTGTTAAAGCCATCGTAGCACTTGGCGTCGAAGTACACGTAATGACTATGGGCAGTAAGAATAGTGTTGAACGAATAACATCCAACTTTTATATTCATACGCACCGAGTTATTAATTTGCCACTCTTAAGAGTGCCTACTCATCATATTCAAGTTTATAAAAAATCTAAAAAAATTGTAAAAAAATATAACATCAGTTCGATACACTCCAACAACAATGCGGGGGCATTCAGCTATAAAAAGGTTCCCTTGTTAAGTACTATTCATCATCTTGCATCAGATGAAATTAAATACGCGTCATTTTTTCAACGACTAATCTATTACCCAGATGTATTTTTTGAAAAACTTACAAAAAAAAGATCGTCAACAATCATAACTGTTAGCAGACTGGTTGAAAAGCAGCTTAAGAGTTTGTATCCACTGAAAAACATTATTCTAGTTCCTGATGGCGTTGACTTAAGTCTTTTCAAAAAACTTTCAGCCGGGCAGCTTAGGAAAGAAATGAAAATATCTCTAACCGAGATTTTACTATTTTTTCCTGGAGGGGCACGCGCCAGAAGAAAGGGTGCATTAGATTTAATAATGGCATTCTCAGGAATGAGTGACTTAAATTTTAAATGCATAATATCTGGCGAAAGCAGAGAACTTGGTTGGAAGCAAGAGTTAAACCATGCTATTCAAGCTGCTAACTTTAAAGATAAGTTTATATGGGTTGGTGAACTTAAATATACAGATCTACCAAAATATTATTCTTGCGCCGATATTGTAGTCTATCCATCGACATTTGAAGGATTTGGTTTACCTGCATTAGAGGCGCTTGCCTGTGGCAAGCCCCTAATTTGCACAAAGACTGGCGAAATGCCCTACTTTGTAAAAAATGATCAAAATGGACTCCTTGTAAGCGTAGGGGATGTCGCTCAACTACAAAACGCACTAGAGAAACTCATAGCATCTACTGCGCAAAGAAAAAGGTTAGCGCGCAATGCTCGCAAGAGCATCGTAAATTATTCGTGGGGCTCCATGAGTGAAAGAATAATCATGCTACATAAGCACATCTTAAGAGGTAATCTATGAGGTCAAAATATTTAAGTATGCAGACCTATGAATCAATAGCGTCCTGGTTTGAGCCCAAATACCATACAATCCTGGGGGATAGATAATAAATGCAAGCCTTAAACATAGCTAAATTGAATAGGCGTAAGCATGTTAGGCTTATGCATCTTCCGGTGACTACTTTACTCATTTGGGCTTTGTTCGACATTTCTTCCATTATGAAATTAGGGTTCGTTGGCGATACCATCTCACTTATTTTTTTGATACCTATAATAGGTAATATAATCCTTAGCTACTTTAGGTTGAGCTACTCAACATCTTTAGAGAAAACCAGGTTATTTTTATTTGCCGTGGGCTTTGGCATCATGAATCTGATAGCTATAGGCTTATTAGTCAACTTCTTGCCACACTCAGGCACAACTGGAAATCTTAGAAAAATACCGCTTCTTATTGCTATTAATGTTGAGATGGCGGTTTTACTACTTATTTATTTTCGAAAAAAGCTTAAAACAGTAAACTTTTTCCCAAAAGTTTACTGTTATGATAGATCGGCACTTAGGTATATTGCGCTATTTATCCTTCCGGCTACATCTATACTCGGAGCGATTATCTTAAATAACGGTGGGTCAAATTACCTAGCACTTATGAGCAGTATATTAGTTATTATTTTAATAACTAATATAGCTTTTGTTAGATCTAAAAAAGACACTTACATAATTTTTTCCGTGTACATGATAGCGTTGTCCGTTCTCTTGTCTGGGTGGTTGAGGAGCTTATTCCCAAGCGGCGTAGATGTTAACACTGAATATCATATTTTCGAAGCTACAAAACACTTAGCCAGCTGGTCACCAGGAAATTTTCCTGGCAATGCCTATAATGCCTGCCTCAGCATCACAATACTCCCGACTGTCTTAAGCTCGTTTTTATCAATTAACGATGTTTTTATATTCAAACTTATATACCCAATGCTATTCGCCCTGACCCCTGTTGCTATATATTGTATTGCAAGAAGTTACGTATCTAAAACAACTTCGTTATTTGCTTCTTTATTCTATGCTGTACAGCTTGCATTTTTATCGTCGCTTTCAATACCTGCACGACAACAAATAGCGCTCTTGTTCTTTGGTCTGGTCATCTTAGCCTACGCATCAGCAATCCCCATGCGGTTAAAGAGACTACTAATTATAGTCTTCTTTTTTGGTGTACTGCTATCACACTATTCAACAACATATTTATGTTGTCTTATAATTTTACTTACATACATAAGCGGCGTGATTTGGAAGTCATGGAACATAAGGCAGCACCTGACTCTGAGTGCGGCAAGAGAGTTTAAGCCAATTATTACAGGACCAATTGTTATTCTGTTCTTTCTGGCAGCATTTGCATGGAGCGCCCAGCTGACAACCACCTCATCCAACGCAACACATTTTATACTACAAAGTATAAGTAATACGGGGCACATCTTTTCAAGCGATGTTCAATCAAATCAGGACTCAGCAAGCTCTCAATTTAATCCATTTCACCCAAATCCAAACCCGCAAATTAGTATGAACAAATACACTAAGGAATTACTACAAAGTAGTAAGATTGCTAGCGATTATAGACCTGAAGCAACGCCTGAATATGTGGCACCGTATAAGATACCTTATCGTATAACAAATGTAATATACTCAGGCGATAGCTTCCTTCAAGTGCTAGTCAAAATGCTGCTCTTGGTAGGCATAATCATACTAATCTGGCAATTCCTTAAAGGGATCAATCAATTAGATGCAAACTTTGTTATGCTCTGCTTAGTAGGAGTTATCATACTTGCCATAGTGATCTTATTGCCATTTGCATCAATAGACTATGACATTAGTCGTGCTTACCAACAACTTCTTATTGTGCTGGCTGTGCCAGCGGTGATCGGCCTAACTTGGCTATCTGAGAAATTGAGACTAGGAACTATTCTCGTTTTAATTACTTTATTGTTAATGTTTGGTTTTAACTCATCAATTATATCGCAATTAGTAGGGGGTAGACCCATTGCAGAAACATATAATAATTACGGTACTCAATATGATATAAATTATGTCAATACAGGTGAGGTAGTGGCGGCAACCTGGTTTAACAATAGAGAACTTTCTGCATATATTGTATATACGGACAGAATGGCACTGCAAAAACTAGCATTGGATACAGCCTTTCCAAAGAATCTTATTGTCAAACAGCCAGTATTCCCTCCTTTAATTCGTCAAGACTCATATATATATTCCGACGCATCTAATCTCAATGGCAATGGAACGGTTAGTATTAGTGGTGGCATAAGTGAATATAATTATCCAATAAGGAGCATTAATAATTTTAAAAATAAGCTGTATAGCAATAACAGTGCTGCAATATATAGGTAAAAGGTGTCCTGATTATGGTGTTATCTGTTATTACAATTGAAGATAAGTTGCAACAGGTCTGAGGCGATGAAGATATTAATGATCAATGACATAGGTAGTGAGATGGGCGGTGCTGAAGCAATGATCAAGCAACTAAAAGTGTCACTAATAGCCAGAGGGCATGATGTCAAAATATTGTCAGGCAATGAATACCCTCAAAAAAAGCTAATCAATGACTATGAGTTCAGGAGCTTTGCTAGTCATTCTTGGGGTCGATTTTTGCTATACATATATAATCCTTTCTCTCGCATAGCGCTGAAAAAGGTATTGAAAGAATTTCAGCCTGATGTCGTACACCTTCATAATATAAGTAAGGCATCCCCATCAATCTTATTTTGCTTAAAGAACTACCCGACAATCATGACTGCACACGATATCGAATGCATAGACAAGACCATATTCTCCAAACTTAAATCTCTGCATCCTTTCAAAGAAAATTACAGTTCATACTTTGAATTCAAAAAGAATATTCCCTATTTCGTTCAGAAGTTAAGGTACGCAATAATTCGTGAGGGACAAAAAAATATTGATCTATTTATTGTACCAAGTAACGCGATGGCAACAATCCTGCGTGAAGGTATGATAAAATCACCTATTGCTATCGTTCCAAATGGCAAAGAGGAATTGAGGGTGAAAGCAACGGCAAAATTGAAATATAACGAACGGCCGTCCAAAATACTATTCGTAGGTCGACTAGCACCTGAGAAGGGGTTACACATACTTATAGAGGCTATAAGAAAAGTATTGGACGTATTTCCCAATGTGACGTTAACGGTAGTTGGTGACGGTCCTGAAGCTGACTCATTAAAACACCTTGTGCAAAAATACAACCTCAGGAACTCTGTACACTTTACTGGAAATTTAATGCAAGATAAAATTATACATCATTTTAAAGTGACGGACATAGTTGTAGTACCTTCTATTTGTTATGAATCGTTTGGTCTAGTGGTTGTAGAAGCAATGATGCATGGCAAACCCGTAATAGCTAGTAATGCAGGAGGGCTATCTGAACTGGTGGATGACGGAATAACAGGTTTACTGGTTAGACCAGACAGTGCCATAGAATTAGGTTCTGGCATCATCAAATTATTGACTGATCCCAACATGATAGAGTCTATGGGCAGGGCTTCAATAAACAAAGCTAAGGCTTATTCTATAAAACAATACGTTGACACGCATATAAAGTTGTACAAAAAGGTTGCCCTGTGACAAGTTTCGCTAATAGTAATGCCCTAAATCGCGCAAAGATTGGTGTTATAGCACAAACAGTTGGGCAACTTCTTGTCGGTCTACTTGGCATTGTCTTGGTAAAAATTATGACTACACATCTTGATTCAAATGAGTATGGTATATACTCTACGACATTTGCTCTTGTTGGTACGTTTGCTCTTTTTACAAATCTTGGTATTAATACCGTAACGCTACGTGAAATTGCAAAATTTCCTAACAAAGCAAGCGCAGTCATTGGACATAATATAGGGCTGCGATTGGCAGTATGCCTAATAGCTATACCTCTTATTTCATTAATTGGTTTCTTGTTTTATCCTCAGGCATCTCATGATTTTAGAATAGCAATACTCTTAATGTCGAGTTACCTAATTTTTGATGCTGTCTGGTCGACTTGTATTGTCTACTTCAGTGCAAAAGTGCGTAACGATATTACTTCGGCGGTTATGGTTATTCAACAGCTAGCGTTCTTATTGTTTGTTGTTCTGGCAGTAATATCGAAACAGGGCCTGCTCGCATACGTCATGGCGTATGTGTCTTCGTTTGCTGTCACGGCTCTAGCAGCCTACACACTTACCGGAAAACATATTCGTATCCGCCCCATGGTGAATCTACGGATTTGGCGTCAAACCATAGGTATATCTATCGTGTTGGGAATTATTAATGCCTTGGAACAAATTTATCATATGGCAGATAGTATCATGCTTTCTGTGCTTGGCAGTATATCGCAAGTTGGAATTTATACGGTGGCTTATTCTCTGGTAGGTATCTTCCTTTACGTCCCCGGGTACATTATGATCAACCTTATGCCGATTATAATAAAGACAAAAGACGAGTCGGAGCTTAGGCAGTTAATACAAAACAGTTTTTATTTATTGGCGTGCACGGGCATGCTAATACCAATTATTTCGTATTTCCTGGGCAAAGACATGGTACTTTTCGTTTCGAATAAACATTATGCTTCTGCAGCATTACCTTTCTTTATTCTGACCATTGGTACGATGTTTTCATATATTGCGGCCACATTTATCAGTACAAGCATCGCACTAAGCAAGCAAAAAGGATTATTACTTATCGCGCTCGCTACTCTAGTTCTTAATATTGCCATCAACTTATTTGCAATCCCCCGATATGGTCTTATAGGAGCGGCGACGGCGACGGCAATTACCGAATTATTTTCACTTTTCGCCATAATAATACAATTCAAACGTTATACAAAAATTAATATAAATACCTTCTCGGCATTTCGCCCAATTATAGCTGCAAGCCTATCATTTCTCGTGTTAATTAATATTGATAAATTTTGGGCTACAAAGATTATGATTTTTAACTTAGTGGTTGGCGCTATCATTATATGCGTTGTTTATGCCTTTTTCCTTTTTGTAATCAGGGGAATGCCACCGGTAATTACACAAAGCATTAGTGATTTCCTATCGAAATGTCAGCAGCTAATATACCCTACTAATATTCCTGGTGTCAAAAAGTGATCAGTAAACTTTTATAACTTACTGTTTTTGGCTATCTTGATAACGTCTTTTGCTAGTTCTATATAAAGCGGCCGAAGAAGTTGTTTTGTTATTAGTACACTTTTCTTAGCAGCATCTATGTCGTTAATAGTTTTATAAAAGATTTGCTTTAGTGCGTCATTGCTAAGATTATCTATGCTCATATATCTATCGTACTGATCTGTCAGCTTCATAAATGCTGCATTCTTTTTATCATAACCGATGGATATAGACGGTGTACCGGCGCCAAAGGCGAGAATCGTTGAGTGGAGCATCATTGATACCGTTAAGTCCATTTCACCATATGCAGCCTTGAGTTCACGTGAGTCATCGGTTTTGACTATGTAGTCAAAGAGTACGCCTTTCTGCTTGAACAGTTCAATATATAACTCTTCAGTAGGCTGATGTACGAAATAATACAAACGAACATCTTTCACTAGTCTTGCATCCTTTATTAGTTGAGAGTAGCTATCAACTAGAGTATCCGTTAATTGTGCTTGCATATTCCATTCATGCCTAGCAAGGTTGATACCTATCTTAAGATGACTATCTTTGGGAATGGCGTTGAAGCTAGTCTCACGCAGAAATATTGCAGGGTCGCACATAAGCTTTGATTTGATACCAAGCTTTTTTAGAAAATTAACTGATCTAGCATCTCTAACAGCGATGAGGCTTGCCTTGTCGGCAAGCACTTTAACGCTTTCATTTTGCTGCTCTGTAAAATCAGGAGACCCCAAATTTTGATTATAACCAACCCCAAAAAGTACTATGGGCACACTAAATTGGTTGATCAACTTATTATTTAAGGGGAACAAGTTGCTCATAAAAAAACCTCCCCCGCCAATGAGAACAAGGTCGGCTTCATTGCATTCTCTGACGAGCTTGTTATATGACTCCCCGATTAGGATTCGATATATATTTTGAATAAAAGTCGGGTAGTGTCGGGCTGCGGGGTACCGCAATAAGTTGGGGATTACTTGTCGCCCTAGAAGTTTTATTGATTTAGTTTTAAATTCAATGGGCTCGTCACTCAGATCGCTAAGAGTTTCCTGAATGGCATACACATGTGCCTGATCGCCAATATTCAAGTTGTACTTATTATTAAAATTAAAGTGAACAATCTTGATCATATTATCTTAATTTCCAGAGGTTATCGCTTTTAAGCTATTGTAAGCTGGTTTATGCTGACCGTTCGCTGCAACCAGTCCAAAAAAGTCTTCACTGGTTGTCTTTGATGACCCCATGTCTGTATCGCTGAACCAGAATAAAGGGCCAAGCCAAGGCTGGTTATAGAGCCGGGCTGAGGTTGTCAAAATTTTGGTCTGGAAAGACTCGGTAACGTAGCTATGGTCAGGCCCGTCGGTCGGAGCACCAATTTCAGTGATCCAGATGGGCTTTGCGCTATCCCCATGAGCTACAACAACCTTGCGTAGAGCAAAAGGTCCGTTAGGATCGTTAGCGGTTGGCAATTTAGGATATGAGTAAGGGTGTATAGCGATGCCGTCAAAGAAGTTCTTAGAACCATCCGCGTATAAACTGTTAACAAAATTGTTGGGCGTAATGTAATGAGTGCTCGAACTGCCACTAGATAGTCCGCCTATCAGTACAAACGCTGAGCTGTCAGCCTTTTGGATTGAGATGAAGCTAGACTTAAGAATTTGTGCATAGGTGGCAACGTTTGGCATTGGCAGCCAGGCGGTGACTAAATTCTCTTCGTTTTCAATTTCCCAGTCATGCACACCATGATGGGCATAGTGAGCTGCGACAGAGCCGCTAAATTTTCCAAAAGCGGCTGGGCTGGCCGGCTGACAGTGGGGACTAGTGCACCCAGTCACACGAGCCCAGGCAGGAGTGTTATCGATGATACCAAGTATTTTTAAGTGGTGTGCAGTGGCTGCTTCTACCGCCCGGTCAGTGATTGTCCAGTTATATGATATGGAGTTTTTAGGTTGTATGATCGCCCAGCTAAAGTCAAACCGTACCCAGCCAACACCTAGGGCTTGCATCGTCGCAAGCCGCCGATTAAGAACAGCTGGGCTGTCTGAGGTTAGGCCACCGCCAGCAGCAATACCATAGTTCATGGCTCCGCTTCGTGCTGACGTATTGGTAGGGATAGCAGCCGATAAGTTGTCGTTTGCGTTATGTACAAAGTGGATAACGGCATAGATTATGGCGCCTAATAGGATTAGACCTATAATACCTACCTTAACTCTCACGAAGCATCCACTTATATCCTAACCCCCAGAAGATTATTGAGTATAGGATAAATAATATCATGCCGGCATATGTATGGAACAGACTAAAAGCAATCTGGGGATTGATATAGTAACCGCCTAAAATCAGAATGAATACGCGAAGGATATTAAAGATAAATAACATTGCCAAAGCTGGCAGGAAAAACCATAGAAATTTACTATGGTTAAATCGGCGCCAGTCTAGTACCCCTATGAGCGCATAGAGCGCCGTAAACAAGGCTATTGATTCTATGCCAGAGCAGTACTGGGCGATCTCAATGCCGAACTTGCTTAGTATGAGTGTGCGCGGTTGCAAGATTGTTGAGTGTATCCCTATTACACCAAGCAGCCAGCTTACTGAATGTAAGACTATTGTCGCCAATACCCGCCACAAACCATAGACGGCATATAGGAAAGCGTAAAACAAGATTGCTAAGACTAAGGTAAAAAGTATCTCTTTTTTGTATATCCTAGCTATCACCCTTAAGTTTCGTGGGCCAATTGTGCCGCCTGCAGCCAGCAGAACACTGCCTACTATACCTGCTTGAGATAGTAGCACCCAAGAAATTGTTGAGTTGCCTGTTATTAAGTGGTTAACTCCAGTCCAGGCAGCAGCTAGAGACAGTCCTGACAGAGCTAACCAGATGATAAGCTTCGGGTGCCATCTTATTAGTTTTGGTAGTTCACCCTTACGGTAAACAAGCAGCAGGAATGCCATCACTCCAAATAGTAAGGCTTTGCCTGACCCTCCGTAGATTTGGAAACCATCACGCCCAACCAGCCCATGACTAATTATTCTTGGGCCTATGATGCCGGACAGGATTACAAAGATGATTAAAAAAGACGTTGCTCGCTTGAGAAATGGGACAGTAAGTCTTATGGAAGACGAATGTTGTTTAGGTTTTGCGGTCACTTGTTTAACTGCGCCGTATCGTTAGGTAACCCGCGCCACCGATAACTGTTGCGACAACACCAGCTACAAGACCAAATACGGGAACAACTGTTACGTTTGGCTTATTTGTTTTTGTCAGCGACAGGTTTTCATTTTTAATTTCACCGCTGCTACTACCGCTCTGACCCCCGTAGCTAGCTGTAGCGTTAGCTACAGCCTTATTAGGACACTGGGTTGCCGTATACTGCACTGAGTAGATCCCGGTACTACTAGTTGTGGTCGTTTTTGTATTACCCTCGCAGATTACAACAACTTGTGCACCAACGACTACACTACCGTTATCCTTATTGGTTACAACACCGGTGATTGCTTCGGTTCCGGCTGAAGCTGCAAAAGAGGTCGCCGACAATGACATAACGAACACCACGCTGCCGAACAGTGTAATCAATATTCTCTTTCTCACGCTAAGCCGACTCCTTATGCCACCCCTAGGTACAAACTAATTACTAATATGCATTAAGTGCATGGTGTATGCAAGTTTAATATACTAATCTCGCTAAATAAGCAAAGAGCTACTGCTTGCCCTGATTACGGTTGCAGTAGCTCTTTAGGTTTGTTTTGGGTATTTTAGTTCTGGTTGAGGTGCTTGCGACGGATTACCATGAATGCACCGCCACCTAAGACTGCTGCGCTAACACCGGCTATAACACCGAACTCCGGTATTGATACGTTAACAAGTGCTATGTTAACACCTTCTGCCAGAGTTCCAGTACCATACGGTTGGCTAGTTTGGCCGCTTGCAGCCCCTTTTGATGCGCTAACTGTAACTTTGTCAGTCGGCGTACACACCCCGCTCGGGCTTAGCGTCAAGGAGTAATCACCGTTCGGCTTGGTAGTAACAGGACCCCCGCTGGCTGTTTTACAGGTGGCAGTAACTGTTGCTCCGCTGACATCTGCACCGCCCTGCGAAACATGACCGGCTACTGCATCTAAGGCAGAAGCACTTGCCATGGGAATAAGCACAAGTGCTAGTGTACCTACGATTGATAATAATAATTTCTTCACTGATTCCCCCTAATTCCCCACTACCTTAATACTGATTGATTTTCACACTTTTTATACTGTGTCTATAATGTGGTATATATCCGAAAAATGCAAGGTAAAATTTAACAAATAATTATTAGTTATCCACAATTCCTAATCTGACGCCATGCCTAATAGAACAAATATCGCACGGTCTAGCTGTAGTATTTAGTTCTGCTTAAGATGCTTGTGGCGAATAACCATGAAGGCAGCTCCGCCTAGGACGGCTGCGCTGGCGCCAGTTATGGCCCCAAGCTCGGGTACTATATCTATTTGCACATTGACGGTTGCTACATTGATGTTTAGATCCTGGTTTGAGGAGGTAAGTGTACCGCTATTTGTTCCTGTTTTGCCATCGAAGGTGGCTGATACGCTAACGGTGTGGCCTGGAGGGCACTTGCTTGTCGGGAAAGTTACACTGTAGTCACCTGCAGCAAGCGGTGCCCCAGATGTTGTTAAGGATTGGTGGCCGGCACAGATGACAGTCACACTAGCACCAGATAGTGGGCTATTACTAGCATTAGTTATAGTGCCGCTAATAGTGCTTGTATTGTCAGCAAAGGCTGCTGCGGGCAGAATTACGGCTATACTGAGCGTGGCGAGAATTGATAAGAGTGACTTCTTCATGCTTTATTCTTAGGCCTCCTTTATGCGCACCCTGCTTTAACGTAATTATATTGTTATCTAATTACATAATGTTGCAGATAGTCCTAAAAAGCAACTAAAATATGTGGTGCAATAAACATCTTACCTGCCTAAGAGGTGTTTTGATATAATAAATATTACATGACAATCCGAAAGTTTTTCCAGGTACTGACACTTACTCTTGCTGTGTACGGGTTCGCTGGCTGGGTGTATATTGCCGAAAACGCGGTTTTTCATCCCGATACCCTTCACTTGCATCTTACCCACTTTGCTAATTGGCCGCATGAAGACACCTTTGGGGCAATATGCTTTATCGTCTCTTTTACTAGTTTCTTTGTCTACAACCTTATTAAAGACGGTCACGTAATCAAGAAATAATTAATATTTATAAACGGGCGGATCTTTTATAAAGTGAAATTATTTTTGTATAATGCATTGCATGAACAAGCCTAAGGATACTGTACTCGTAGCTACCTTTTATGAGTTAGACAAAGTCCCTCAAGTACGTGAGGTTTGGGACATATAGATGTCATCTACTGATAAAGCTTGGGAGAAGTGGGGTGCAAACGACCCTTACTTCGCCGTCTTAACGCTCGACAAGTTTCATAATAAAAATCTCAACAAAAAACTAAAGGCTGAATTCTTTGCCTCCGGCCAATACGACATTGGTCTCACCCTTAAAGCCGTAGCCAAAATGGATAAGAGCTATGCGGTTAATACGGCTCTTGATTTTGGTTGCGGAGTAGGTCGTCTGACTATACCCTTAGCTAGAAGATCTAAACATGCCATAGGGCTGGATGTTTCAGAATCAATGCTCAAAGAAGCACAAGCTAACGTACCACCTGAGCTTCTTAAAAAAGTATCGTTCATCAAGCTGAATGATAACTTAGTAAACTTGCCCAAAAACTACAACTTCATATTCTCTTATATTGTTTTCCAGCATATCCCTAAAAAACGAGGGTATGCAATAGCCAATGAACTACTTAAAAATTTAGACGAAGGTGGTTTTGCTGCTTTGCATTTTACTATTCATGAACCAGATAGAATCGTTTTTAAATTAGTCCGTAGGTTGAGCCATAAAATATTCTTCGTAAACTGGTTAGTAAACCTATACATACGAAGACCGCTTACTGCACCAAATATGCAGATGAATATATATAAATTAGATCAATTAGTGAAAATATTTAGAAACAATGGCATTCAAGACGTAGTCTGCAAGAGCGACGCACATGGTCGTGGCATGATGGGAGTTATGATTATTGGCAAAAAACAAGCGCAAGAATCAAAAGAAAGGTTTAGCGGAAGATGAAAGTGGCCATCAGGCCTAAGTAGGTGAGTTTGGCAGCAGCGTTAATCGTGAATGTCAGTACCAGGTTCTGTTTCTTAGCGTAGGTGTAAGCTAAGGTTGCGCCTAGGATTAGGCTGAAGAGTGGTGCTAGATAGGTAGTGGTATTTATACTAGCGAAGGTAAACAGTATTGTAGATAGCATGGCTGCTAGAAAGGGGTGCATGGCTTGGTGCGCCCGTTGCTGGATCAGGCCGCGGAAGAGGGTTTCTTCAGCCAGGGCAAAGACTACGATGGTGGCTGCAACTAGAGGCAGTGAGGTTTTACTAAAGATGTATTGGTGGCGCAGCATTCCGTAGCCAATAAGTCCTAATACTTCCCCTAATACGGCCATAAGTGCCAGAGATTGTGCGTAACCTTTCATTGTTAGCTTGGTGAAGCCAAGCGGGTAATCCAGTGTAAACATGAAACGGTAGATAAGCCCAAGTATCAAGATGGCGTCATAGAATACTACTTCCCTAGCGAAGGTGGTTGTTTGGGGCAAGCTGAGGACGATCATGGTAGAGACAGGAATTATGGCTACGCTTATGGCCAGCTGGCGGACTTTTTCTTTCCATAGGGCTAGGCCTACAAGTAGGGCTAAGGCGGCGGCGTTTACGTAGACGCCGACGATTGGCCGGTCTAGCAGCATGAGCTGGGCAGCGACTATAACGGCTACGATTGCCAGCATGGCCCAACCGTTTTTAAAGACTGGTTTTAGGTCCTGATACGTCAGCTTGGCAAATTTATTTGGAGCTGTTATCAGCTTTTTAAATGTTGAGTCTGATTTACCTGTGGCTTCTGCTTGGGTGGTATCGTCTGGCATAGTCTTCCCTTTTACGCGTTCCCTACTTGTTTATAAGCCGCAAAGATCAGCAGTCCGATCAGTACTAACAGTAAGGGGTAGAAGTACTTGAGGTGGGCACGCTTAGCGCGGGGGGTTTCGGAATATACCAGCTCTATGACTATCAGGACGCCCAACAGCAGTACGGTGTTTATAACCAGCACTGTCTGCTGAAATTGGGACCAGAACTGGAATGGGAGCTGTAGAAACATATCACCTTACACTTAGGTAATCCATATAGTAGCACTTAGATTGTGTATAGGTCAAATATATGTGACTATAAGCTTAGGCGGTTTGGCTGTGCGTGATCTACAAAGTCAGGACTCTTCTATTTGTGCTCCAAAATGAAAAGTCACCGCGGTAGGAACATACTGCTCCGTGCGGTGGCTTATGCATATATACTATCGAGTCAGCCTGCGTATGTCAATTTCCCAAACCATGCTCTTTAGCCTATCAGTCATCTATTAAATAAATGTTAAATACCCTGCAAATATAATTGCATTTATCAGCTTTGTCTATTAATCTTAGGGTTAGTAGGCTTAGGGGGACATAATGATTCAGCTAAGTGGGTGTAGAAAGCAGTAACTATGGAAGTACTGAAAACAAAATTTTTAAAATTATATGCTGATTTGCCGCTTGGCGTTAGGAGCGATGTAGTAGCCGTGCTGGATGACTATGGCCCGATAACCTGGAACGCTGCTTACGTGGAAGTTGCTAACAACACTGCCAAGGGTGAAGAGATTCTTAATAGTTTAGAGGAGTTAGGTATAATCTGATGACTGCTACTCAAAATACGATTAACAATACAGCAAAGAAGCTTATTCTAGCCCGCATTGAAACTATGCCCTCCAATATGGGCATAGCGATCGGAGATGAAGAATTTTCTAAAGTTGAGCTTAGGAATCATGTTGAACAAGAAGATGCCGTTGGTAAAAAATATGTTGAGATGCAATTAACTTTTCTTCGGTCACTAAAAGATGGCTCGCTCTTTAAATAAAACCATCCTCGTTACGAGACCAAACTATGATTTAGTTACCAATTATCTTTATTATTGGTCTAAGAAAATAATTGATGAGGCGCATAAGAAAGGCCTTAATGTCCTGGATATTAGGGACTCAAAAGTTACCGCTAAAGAATTTGAAAGTCGTTTACAGAAAATGCAGCCTGAGCTGGTTGTAATTAATGGTCACGGTAACAGCTCAACTGTTGTCGGCCATAATAACGAACCAATACTACATACTGCCAATGCGGAAAAGGTTAGTCGAGCAATAGTATACGCCCGATCTTGTAATTCAGCGGCAATACTGGGTGCTCAGTGCGTAAGTAAAGGCACACATGCGTATATTGGTTACTCGGAACAGTTCTGGCTATGCTTTGATAAAGATAAGACTCACCATCCACTTGAAGATAAAATCGCCGCATACGTACTTGGACCGTCAAACCAAGCGATAATATCCTTGATGAAAGGTAACTCAGCGGGTGAGGCAAGCAAAAGATCAAAAGAATACTCAAGGCGAATGATGTCTAAGCTTATGAGCAGTGATGCACCGTATGGCGCAAATGATATGTTAGCCTGTGTCTGGACAAATATGAATTTTCAAGTTTGTTTAGGGAACTCTAACGCTTCGATTTAATAAATTATCGGCTGGCAATAGTATGCTTGAAGTCCTGCTAAAGCGGACGGTCGACGTATTCCTGGCAGAAGCGCTCAAAAACGGAGTTGGTCCAGCCGAAGCCGGTTTGGGACGGGTAAAGGCCTTTTAATGGTGGTTTTTCGGGGGAGACGACGTTGTATTTTTCCAAGAAGACGTGCTGGGTGTTAAACCAATGCACATTGGTTTTCAGCCACTTCATAGCTATTCTTCTAGCGTCCTGGTGATAACCATATCTTTCCAGGGCTTTGACTACCATAAAGTGCAGTGGCGCCCAGCCGTTCGGGTAAGCCCATTGGGTTGGCAGGGTGCCGAGTACGAACTGGCCGAGAGGCAGGGCGTCAGTAGTACTTAAGCCGCCTTTGTGCTCAAAGCGGCGCAGGGCTTTGACCATACTTGCGGCTTGTTTATCGTCTACCATGCCGGCCCACATCGGGTAGTAGGCGGCTAGGCTGGAAGTCGGTCCCCGTTTCTCTTTGACATAGTTATAGTCGTAATACAGGCCGCGCAGACGGTCCCACATCAGTTTGTTCATAGCGGCTTTTCGTTGCTTGGCGACATCGTCCCAAAAGGCGGCCGTCCGGTTGTCTTTGAATATGCGGGCGGCCCTGGCAAAATCGGTTTCATATTTATAGAGAAGCGCGTTTAGGTCTACCGGCAGGAAGTTTAAGGCCCGGCGGTCAAAACGCGGCGTCATGTCCCAGCCGCTTTCGGCTTCAGCCAAGTCATGCAAGTAGTTAACGTCGTAGTAGCGGCTAAGGCCCTTGTACACCTGGCGTTCGTTGGGTTTCTTCGTACCCATCCAGACTATGTTGTATTCGTCTTCGGCTACGGCCATGGAATCTTTCAGCCAAGTATCGCTCATATTGTAGGCGGTGTAGACGTCAAAGATGAAGCTGGTCAGAAACGGCGGTTGCGAGCGGCCGGTTAGGTAGGTCCTGGAAGCATTAGGAATAACCTTGTAGCGTTTGAACAGGAACATAAGGTCTTCTAAAATACCGACGACCAACTCTTTATGCTCTTCATCAAGCAAGCCCTGGACCATGAAGTAGCTATCCCAGTAGTACAGCTCGTTGTAGTCGAAGCCGGTCTTGAGGCGGTAGCTTGGAACCAGGTAGGGTTTGGGCAAACCCAGCAAGCTCTCGTCGTCTTTGGGGTGGAAGCGCTCGACTTTTTTCCAGTAGCTGGCTACGTAGGTACGGGCCGCTTTGACGTCCTCGGGCGTAAGTTCCTTATCCACGCGAAAAGATAGGAAGCTCTGGTTCATCAGCTCTTTTATGTCGTTGGCGTTTGGTCTTCGTAGGGGCATACTTATTTAGCCTACGGCGCTGGCGGCCATATAGTCAAGTACTCTGGTATGGTTGCTGTCAAAAAAGTTTTAAGCTAAAGTATAGCTTAAGCACAAACATGATTAGCCGAAGGAACAATATAGATGATATCTCTACATAAGAACGAACGGGGCTCAGGCGCAATTGAAGGCCTGGTCATAATTATTATTCTAGTGGCAATCGGCGGAACCGGCTGGTATGTATATAAACACCGGACGTCATCCCAACCCGTAGCCACGACTTCTGCTAGTTCGCCGGCTTCGGTTACAACGCCGCTGTCGGCCGGGAACAGCAATAGCGCCCTTCAGTCCGATCTCAGCAATATTACTAATACTTCTGCGCAGAGCAGCCAGGACGAGTCTGCTTCAACTAACAGCCTTAATGACCAATCGACGATGACGTCGGTGCCACAATAAGGAGTGTTGTATATGAAAAGCATGAATTACATAAAAAAGATCGGATACTTTAGCGCTGTTGGTTTCAGCCTCCTTAGCTTAGCTGCCCTGCCTGTTAGTGCCGAGACGACTACAACTGCCGCCTCGAGCGGTAGCGATACACCCACCAATGCTAGCGCCGCTAGCAAGAGTGCTGCCGAAGCTAACCAGGCAGCCCAAAAGCAAGCCCAAGCGACTGCCAAGGCATCGGCCGAGGCGGCAGCTAACCAAGCCCGGCTGGCCCGGATCATAAGTCGCGGCAATACCGAAATAAACCGGCGCCTGGCGACTTTAAAAACGCTTAATGCTAAGATCACCAGCGCTACCAAGCTGAGTCCGGCGGATGCGGCTTCTTTGAGCAATACCGTTAATAGCGACATCAGCCAGCTGACCACCCTTCAGGCCAAGCTTGATGCCGACACTACGGTAGCTACCGCTACCATCGATGCCCAGTCGATTATTAACGGCTACCGGGTATATGCCCTGGTCGTACCGCAGGTGTATCTAATCAAGACGGCTGATGACCAGCAGGTGGCTGAAGGCAAACTGACTAGTTTGTCAGGCAAGCTAAGCAGCCGGATTACGGCCGCCCAGCAAAAAGGTACTAATGTTACTGCTCTGCTAGCGTCACTGGACGACTTAAATAGCAAGACGGCTGATGACCAAAGTATTAGCAGCTCTATCGAATCGGGCGTTATCGGGCTGGTACCCAGTGATTACAACTCTAACCATAGCGTACTCAGCGGTGATGGAACGCAACTGAAAACCGCCCAAGGGTACATTAAAACAGCTCTTGCTGACGCCAAAAGCATCATTTCGCAGCTTAAGTAGTTTTTCTGGTATATAAAAAGAGCGGACCGTTTTATTAGTCCGCTCATTTTTTTGCGTTATATATATTTATATATAGGCTTTGCTACTTTAGTAGCGGTTGCCACCGCCACCACCGCCATCGCGGGGTCGCTCTTCGCGGGGTCGTGCTTCATTGACTACGATTGCCCGGCCGTCAAGTTCCTTGCCGTTTAGCTCGTCGATGGCCTTCTTGGCCTCTTCGTCGCTTGACATTTCTACAAAGCCGAAGCCTTTGCTGCGGTTGGTGTCGCGGTCAACAATTACGTTTGCTGAGCTAACAGTACCAACGGTTGCGAAGAAGTCACGAAGACTATCGTCGGTTGTTGTCCATGCCAGTGAACCAATAAATAACTTGGTTGCCATTTCTTATCTCTCCTTAGTGCAGTCCGAGGTAATCTGGCAAACCAGTTAGCTGCGCCTCAACGAACACGTGCTTTTATACTTAAATTACTTATTAAAATCTCTAGAACCTAACAAAATGTTATTAGCAGCTTTTCTAGCACCGTCAGTGTAGCAGCCATATGCATACGCTGTCAACGAACTGTGGAGGTTCACTACATGAGC
>PKXF01000008.1 GCA_003133385.1 Candidatus Saccharimonadota bacterium
CCTACGGGGCACTATACAAACAGAAAGGCTAGTCACGACTGGAGCCTGAAAACACTACAACTTTAGGTCAAATTCAACCAGAGCTTGACATTCTATAGTACCTTGTATAGCATAGTAGTATATGAATGAAAATACTGATTATAGCAGTCTAGGCCAATCGGAAACCCAGATGCGTAAAGGTATGTTGGTTTACTGCGTTCTGCTGCTTCTAAAAGACGGCAAGGTTTATACCTCAGAAATTATTCGTGCCCTTAGGCAGGCCGAATTAATTGTAGTGGAAGGCACCCTGTATCCCCTGCTGAACCGCTTGGCTAAAGACAAACTTTTGTCTTACGAATGGCAAGAAAGTGAACAGGGGCCGCCACGTAAATATTACTGGCTGACTAGCGACGGGAAAAAATTATTAGACGATTTAAAGACCACCTATCACCGGCTGCATGTTTCGATTAAGACTCTAGAGAAAGGAAAAGTTAAATGAACGAAGTGACCAAAATCCACTTAGGCCGCCAGGCGTTTACAATCTCAGTTGACGCCCATGATGAATTAAAAAGCTACCTTGGAGCTATTAAAAAACAAGTTGAGGACAAAGACGTCATAGACGAAATTGAGCTCAGAATGGCGGAACTGCTGGTTGAACACGGGCTTAATGCCAACAAAGTGATATTACCTGGCGACGTGGATTTTCTTAAAGAACAGCTGGGTAACCCCAAAGATTTTAAAGAAGATGACGATGAAGCTACTGCTACCGAGCATCAACGGCCGGATAGCAAGAGACTGTTCCGTGATACGGACAACGCCATGGTAGCCGGCGTGGCTGCAGGACTGGCTGAGTATTTTGGCTTGGACGTGTTGCTTATTAGAATACTGTTCGTACTTGCCACCATCATTACCGTCGGCTGGGGAATACTTCTATACATAGTCCTGTGGCTGCTAGTTCCTGAAGCTAAAACCTCAAGCGACCGCCTTCTAATGGCGGGCAGACCCGTGACAGTTGACGGCCTTAAGGAAATTGTAGAACGGGCCGACGTCAAAGGTGCAGCGCGCCGGGCGAATGATACGCTAGCGGGTCCGATTAATAATATTTTTAGAATAATTATGAAGTTAGTCGGCCTGGTGTTCGTATTCTCCGGTCTGAGCGCCTTATTCGGATTGGTGGCTACAGAAACATATATTTTGTTAAACAGCGACGCTCTTTTGCAGGATAATATTTTCCCAATCGGTCTTCGTGAACACTTGGTGCTGGACATAGCCATGGTAGTAGTTGGCCTGATAGCTTTGTTTATAATACTTTTTGGCATAGCAATATTTAGGCGGAAATGGCCTATCCGCACCTGGGTAACCGGCATGATGGTTGGGCTAATCTTTATAGGCTTAGCTATCGGCGGTGCTCTAACCGCCGATGTCTACCCGAATATCCGCGACCGCTACAATGCCAACGTCCATACTACTGTGCGCGTCAGCAAGCCTTTTACGGCCGTCAACGTTATTGGCGATGCGGATGTTGGTATAAACTACGTACCGTCGAGTAAATATTATGTCAGCCTAAACTACTATAAGCACCCGAATTTAGCTTCAATTAAGACCTACGTAAAAAGCGGTACGCTGGTTATAGATACCAGCCAATTTAATGAGCACCGTAACTGCCAGGCAATTTGCATTCCCAACAACTACAACATGGTAATCACCGTCTACACCCCCGATGCGTTGCAGCTCATAAACCAGAATGATGCCATCCCTATAGCCCCTCCTTTGCCCCCAGATACCCCAAAGCAACCGTAACTAAAATTAGGGGTTTTGGGTAGATATACCCTACCGCACAATACTAGAACCTGTTAAATTAATAATGATGCGGTGACTGAGAATAGGTGGTGGCTTGCAAAGCCACATACGGTAGGTTCATGTCTACCCCGCATCTCCAAAGATTATGACGGCACAAGAATATATCATATCGACACTTCACGCGCTGGCGGAACCGGTGCGAATGGAAGATATTGGCAACACGTCGCCCCAGGAAGCAATTTTTGCCAAAGTCATGTCAAAGAAATTTCGCAAACTTAAAGCTGACGATGAGACTATCAGAATTGCTAAAAGGGCCATCGATTTGGCTGTTAAAAATAATAAGCCTGTAACTGTTAGTTTTTTATTTGGCGGCAATAAACTATGGCGATTTGAGGAAGCACCTGAGATAGAATGGGCTGAATTATTTAGCTTAATCTATTTTATCCGTTGGATGAAATCTATTGCTTCCGTCTACCCACCGGGCGCAAGGCTTGATTATTACTCACAGGCACTCAACGTTGCAATTATGAACAACGTACCACTGACTGAAACCGAAAATTACACCAAAACCTTTCGGGCTATGTTGGACTGGGTCAAACCTTACGCTCCTAAGGAGGTGACCATTACGTATCGGGAATACGCTGATGAATTTCATAGTTATGCTGATTTTGTGCGTGAACTCGAAGCCGCCAAACAAAAGACTCTAAAAGTAAATGGCGGCAAACTTCCAAAGCTTAGTGAGAAGCAGAAAATTGCAACTGAACTGAATGTTCGTTTACTGCCCGGCCAGGATCAGGACCCCTTGTGGCGCGAGAAGGTGGAACTCATCCACCAAAGTATTGAGGCTACCGAAACATTCCAACGTTGTTACTTTGATGACAACAGTCTCATCCTGGCCTGTCCAACAATATATAAAGGCTGGGTTGCTGTAGGCAGCACAAAAAGGTCGTATGCTAAATTTTGGGTCGGTCTAGGTGTACTAGAAAAATCCGGTGAGCGCTTTAATGAGCTCGTTTTGACACCCCATCAGCTAGCTGCGGCTAATTTCGACTGGGAGTCTGTCAGTATTGAAGGCTTAAAGGGAAAGAACTTCTCAAGAATTAGAGTCTTAAAGTAGAATTACGATCAACAGAGGTAAAAGTGCTTATGGTTGCGGGGGCAGGACTCGAACCTGCGACCTCGTGGTTATGAGCCACGCGAGCTGCCGCTGCTCCACCCCGCGTCGAATGGAGTTATTAGTTTATCAAACAGAGGTAGATATGTCAAAGCGTTGGTGTACTTATAGGCTTAATTATTACTATTTTGACGATGCAGGAAAAAGTTAACCCATGATTCAAAATTAGTCTGATAAGCTGGCTGGTGTGATTTGGACAAAACAGCCGTCGCATTGATTGATGGTAGATTAACGGTATAGTTTAGGGCTGCTTGCCGGGGCACAATAATTTCCTTTTCCCCGGGAGCAGCTAAACCAAAATTCTCGCGGGCCGATAATTCAAGGTACTGGTTGCTGTTGTAGTACTGGTTCTGCAGTGCCAGATTTTCATTCTGGAGCTGTTGTATATTGTTCTGTTGTTTCAACACTGAGATCTGTTTCTGCAATCCGTAGTTTGCCTGTATTACCTTAACGCCACTCCAGCTTACAAGTAGAACTATTATCAAAAACAGCAGCTGTCCGACAAAGCGGATGTCGTTTAATCTATTAACGATAGCTAGTACCGTATTTTTGTAATGGCTTTTTGTTTGCATAAAACTGCATCCTCATTATATAACTTCTGGCAAAATCTGCTATACTCTCCTCTGTTAGCTAAAGCACTGGTACATCAATTTGGGGGTGTAGCTCAGTGGTTAGAGCAGTCGGCTCATAACCGATTGGTCCCTGGTTCAAATCCAGGCACCCCCACCACCTACGCTGGAGTTGACCTATGTTCTAAATTGGGTCCACGCTAAACATGAAAAAACTATTAGTCAACAATATTGACAATTTGATGAATAGGTGTATACTGAATTCTAGATAAGTTAACTAAATAAACAACAATAAATAACAATGACTGTCGCAGAAGAACTACAACAAGTTGAACCAGGAAGACGAGTAGATACTTTTAGTTTTCCGGTAGGCAGCTTCGTGGTAAGGGGCACTCTTAAACAAGGTGTGGTTTCGGAGTCAGGGCGTTTGTCGGACGAAGATACACGTGTGTATGTGGCTACTGACGACAGCACCGGTAAAAAAGAGGTTGCTGTCGTTCTAGAGGATATAAATAATGGACGGGCAGTACTTGATATAGATAACCATGTAGAAAGATCAAGTTCACGCCAGGTGCCTTGGATACGCGGTACTCTCAAGAAATCAATGATACGCAATGATGTGGCAATAGGAATACTTGATCCTAGCTCCGCTAATGTGTCCCAGGAAGTTTTGGATGGCGTAGGATTTACGCCTGTTCCAGGTTCAGATTTGCTTGAATTCGCTGCCTAGCTATTTCTCATTGGCTTCGAGTATAGTTATAAGTTCGTCGATTGATGTGGCGTCCATAAACCGTTCTCGCAGTTCTTTGGCACCATCAAAACCATTAATGTAGATCTTGCAGAACTTGTTGAGGGTTTGAACTGGCCTTTCCCGGTTTTTCCAGGTATTAGCAAAAAGCTCTACATGTTTTTTATAAAGGCTTATGCGCTGCTCAGCCGAGAATTGTGGCCAAGGAGTTTGTTCTGCAAAAACGAACGGGTCATGAAATACACCTCGGCCAATCATTATGCCATCCAGTTTGTACTTGTCAGCTAAACGCAGCCCATCTTGCCGGTCTATAACGTCGCCGTTGCCTATGATAAGCGTTTCGGGAGACATCTGGTCGCGCAGTTCACGAACCTTACCGATAGCGTCCCAATCGGCTGGAACTCTGCTCTTTTGGGCTTTGGTGCGGCCGTGAACGCTAAGCATCGATAGCTTCTTTGCCAACAAGAACTCAATCCATGTATAGTCAACTTGCGAAAAACCAAGCCGGGTTTTAATGCTGAGCGGCAACCTACCGGCCAGGCCTTCTTGGGTAGCTTTAATTATTTGCTCGGCTAACGGTCGGTCGTTCATTAAAGCGGCGCAGGTTCCATTCTTAACCTCGTTCTTTTGCGGGCAGCCCATGTTCAGGTCGACACCGGCAAACTTAATGCCGTCAGGCAGTTTCATCTCACGGGCTAGGGTTCCGTCGGCTAATTGCTGGGCGGTCTTGAAAAAATTGTCAGGCTCCTTTCCCCAAATTTGAGCTATTAAAGGCTGTTCAGCAGTGGTGAACCGTAACTTTTTGAATAGCTTGGGGCGGCCAGGGCTTTGTAAGCCGTCGGCGTTGATGAACTCTGTGAAATACAGGTCCGGTGCAGCGCAACTGGTGACAATCTGGCGAAAGACCGTGTCGGTCACATCATCCATAGGCGCCAATATGAAGAATGGCTTTGGTAAATTTTGAACTACATTCATGTATTGCTAATTATAGATCACAGTGTGCTTTGTTTTGTCGAATAAGGGTCTGGCATGTTCGCGCTTTTCAGGAATTGTCTTGGGCGGTGGCTTATGCAGTCGCCGCTTGTTGACGCTCAAGCTCTGCTTTGGAGTCGAGATAGGGTTGGTACTGTGTTAGCTCTTGCTCACATCGCTCGTTGGCTAACTCAAGTTTCCCCGTCTTTCTTGCTATATGTACCCCGACCATTTTTATGTAGCGTACAAGCTGATAGGTACGTTGGGCATGGGATTGGTTGCCACCAAACATGTTCTTTCTAATGGCTTTGTGTAGGCCAAGTACGGCGAAATTATTATCGTCTAGGCCGTACGCAATTGAGGCAATTTCAGCAGTTTCATGTACCCTTTCGTCAGTGAGAGCCAGGTAGCTTTTAAGGGTCTTAGCTCTAATCCGAACCTTAGAGGGTTTATAAAGGTGTTCGAGCAGTTTACGCATAATATCGCTTTCCTCGCTAAAACGAGTAGCTAGACTTGTCTGTTTTGCAATTTTTTCTGTCAGTGCATGGCCGGCTGAACGCATAGAACCCTCTTTGGATTCTTTACGGTCGGTGCTTGACCAGCGACTATCACGTGTCCGGTTAGCTACATGCTGGCCAAGGTCACGGGCGCTGCGGGCTACGGTACTATACTCATGTGGCGGAAATACAACACCTACTTGGTCTGGGTGGCGTCCGTTCCGCCATACTCCTATCCGTACTACGTGAAGCGCCTTATCATAGTCCTTATCTTTTGGAGCAATAACTAGTCCAGCATTGATATACTCTGGATCGGCATGCATGTAGTCACTGTACTTTGGCTCCCGGCCAAATCTAACAGTAGTGCTGACAATGTCAATCAGGCTTGGTAGAACAAGTCTACTATCAGGATTTATGTCTGGATACTGTTCTTCTCTAACTAGCTCCGCCTGATATGGCGGTATCGCTAATTGTTCTGGGTTAATTGCTGCTATCTTGCTCAAATGAGTCTCCCCTTATCACAGGAGTTACACTATACAATAACATGTATTAATTTGCAATTATGGTCTTCCCCGGATTAATTAAGTTAGTGCCAAGGTACTTCAGCCTATTGTGTACAGCTTAGTCTACAGTTATTAACCCAAGGTAGTCATGCAGCCGGCCTAAATAAACATCCCGGGCTCTAGCATGCGCCGCAACGTTCTGCTTGTGATACGCATCGTTTGCCCCTTCTCTTGCGGGTACACCGTAACGTCTTTGGAATTTTCTAAATTCACGATCAATGTTAGGCTTTACGTCTTCAGGAAAAGGCGGTTCTTTAGGTGCCTTGTATGGGGGCTGGTCTTCTTGTCTGGGGGGACGCTTGTCGGGGTATAGCGATAGGTAATCAGCGGCTTGTTCGGGCGTTATATAGCCAGCAGCCCTAGCGAAGATTATCCTAGCCTGGTTGGTCAATCTGTCTCTTTTATTTATAGAGTTTTGCCTAATATAAGGTGCGCTCGGGCCATATCGCCCCTCGAACTGTGTATGGTGTTCGCTATCATCATCTAGATAACCAGCCTTAACCAGGCCTTCGAAACGGCCGGCCGACGCTAACAGGTTAAGGACGGCGGTAAGTTTCACGTTACGTTCTTGGACATTCATAGCCGCCCCCTCGTAGCCTATAGGCAACCCTGCTTCGTCAAGCATGATGACTGGTCCAGCGACCTCAGAAAACTGACGGTCGCCACTTACAACAGACTCATTCCCATAATGACCTTGGTGGAAAAATGTACCTTGTTGGCCGGGAACCTGCTTTGGTGTCATAAACACTGGTGTAACATTTTTATACCAATATTACAACTTACTCTTTTACACTACTCCCACTTGAAGACACGGAAAGCTATAACGTATATCAGCACGAACCAAACGGCTATGAGGCCGAGTTGGGGGCCTATATCAAGGAGGCTCTTGCCTTCTGTGGTAAGCAAGCGCAAGCCGTCAATAACTGGGGTCAACGGCAGATAATTCGTTGTTGTTTGCAGCCAGTGCGGCATTAAGTAACGCGGGAAGAACGTGCCCGAGAGAAAGAGCATGGGAAAGACAATAATGTTACTGAGTGGAGCGGCCTGGCGTTCATTTTTAGCCCAGCCGCCAATAGCCAGTCCCAGGCCAAGAATCATGAATATGCTGTAAATCGTAAATAAGGCGATTTCCAGATAATTGCCGTCAACTTTGAGGTGAAAGAATCCAATGGCCACGGCAAACATAACGGCAATGGAGATAATACCGGTAACCGCCTGGCTGAACATCGTTGCCATAAAGTATTGCCAGGTCTTTAGCGGCGTAGTATGAAGGCGGCGCAGAATGCCTTGCTTCTTTAGTTCGGGAAAGACATTGACCGGGCCAAATATACCAAGTCCGATGATTGAGAAGCCAAGCAAGCCTGAAAAGGTATAGTCAAACGAGGTTAAGCGCTTGGTATTAAGCACTTGACCGTTAACCGCAAGCGGCTCTTTAACATTAACGAATTTGGTATTAATTTTAGCGAAGGTAGCCTGCAGCAAGGAAGTCAGGGTCTGGCCGGTGCCGGAGTTGGTCTCGTCATACAGCACTTTAGCTTGTCCGGAAGGATATGATTGGCCCAGCTGCATGGCCCCAAAGTTACTAGGCAAGACAATAATGCCATCGAGTTGGTTTTGGTGCATTTTATTCTCGGCAGCGCTAAGAGTAGTCAGTGAGGTGTTAACTTTAAAGGTCTTACTACTTTCTATGTTGTGGGTAAGCTGCGTGGCAAAAGGGGTTTTTGATTGATTGATAAGAGCTATGCTAAAAGAAACGTTGCCGTTACCTTTGGTCAGGCTACCGAATACGAACAAAAATATTAGCGGGAATAGAATGCTAAAGAACTGGGCTAAACGGTCACGGAAAAAGCGCCGGGTACTCAGCTTGGTAAAAACCATCACTGTCCGGAGCTGGTTCTGAAATGACTTTGCTGGTCTTTTTTCCATTAGTCTCTTAAGGCCTTTCCTGTAAGATCAATAAAAACGTCCTCTAAATTGGCTTTTTCAGTATGTTGTTCCTTGGTGAAGCCACGTTTTAGGAGCTGTCTGACTAGGTTCCGAGGTGTATCAAGGGCGATAATTTTGCCATTGTCCATGATCGCGACGCGGTCACATAACAGTTCCGCCTCTTCCAGATAATGCGTGGTTAAGATAACGGTCACGCCGCGCGCACGCACCGCACGGATGAGGTCCCATAGGTTGCGCCGCGCTTGTGGATCTAGCCCGGTAGTCGGCTCGTCCAGGAAAAATAATTTAGGGTTATGTACCAGGGCCGCCGCTATGCTTAGGCGTTGGCGTTGGCCGCCAGATAGGTTCTCGGCAAAATCGTTGGCTTTCTCGCCGAGTTCAACGTCCTCTAAAAATTCTTGGGTGTTAACTTTTTCGCCATATGCCGCAGCAAACATCTCAATAATTTCGCTCAGCTTCTGTTTGTCCTGAAAAGCTGCGGTTTGCGGTTGTACGCCAATAATTTGCTTGATATCGTTTGGCCGCTCACTGACATCAATGCCGTCAACAGTTATGCTGCCGCTGTCGATAGGACGCAATGTTTCGATCATCTCCAACGTAGTAGTTTTGCCGGCCCCGTTCGGACCAAGAATGCCAAAGGTCTCGCCTTTTTTAACATCAAAGGAAATGGCGTCAACGGCCAGCTTGTCGTCGTACGCCTTGGTAAGCTCTTTAACTTTGAGAATGGGTTCGGACATTCGTTTTACTATACCAGATAGGTTTGGATCATTAAATTTTATGATTTATATAAAAAATGCCCAAGCTCCTTATCAGATAAAGAGCCGGGCATTTTGAAAGTAATGGTTCTCTTTATCTTTAGAGAACTATCGCTTGTCTTACTTGCGCTTGACTGTCAAGAAACCGTTACGAGGATTCTCGTTTACTTCAAAACCGCTTGGCAAGTCAGTTGCCTCGGGGCGCTGATCTTTGCTGAAGTAGTAGATAGTCTGCTTCTTGCCACCGCGAAGGACTACATCCTTGGAGTTTAAGTAATATGTGACACCCTTTGAGTTCGTGTGCTTGTAGGCCATAAGTTAGGCTCCCTCTTCTTACCATTAGTAATGTAACCCTAACATACTCTGGTGGCATTTTGTTTGTCAACCCCTTACCAAAGAATTACGTCTTGGAGATGGGTCAGAATACCAAGAACTCAAACAGGCTATGCACAGCCATTATCTATAATTTATGGATATTTTATCTTGCATTCATTGGTAGACCTGTATTACACTGTCTCGGTAACCATAAAAGTAATAAAAGAGGTGGAACGGGGAATCATGGATTTTACTAACCGCAGTGGGCCAACGCAAAACCTAGATGTCGAACCTTCAACGACTCCTGGTAATAATCTGAAGCGTAGTAATAGTAACAGCAAATCAACAAATAATGGTCAGTGGACACGAATCGGCATACTTGCTGGTCTTGCCGCTGTCGTTATTCTCATTGTTGGGGTTATCGTCTTGGTAGCTTCAAATAACAATAACAGCAAAGACTCTACTGAATTTTCTTACACGAAGACCAGCAAGATGCAAGCCGTATTCCTCAACACCGGCCAAGTGTATTTTGGTCATATTCAGACATTAAACAATAACTTCCTTATATTGAGCGATATTTTCTACCTACAGACATCCTCAAACGGTTCTTCGACTTCTAGCAGCACTAGTGGCAGCAACGTTACGCTAGTCAAGCTTGGTTGTGAGCTGCACAGGCCATATGACCAGATGGTCATCAACCGTTCACAAGTTACTTTCTGGGAGAACCTGCAATCCGACGGCCAGGTTGCAACCGCAGTAGCAACTTACCAAAAGAACAACCCAGGCCCGCAGAAGTGTGTCGATCAGAGCACTAGCGCCGGTACATCAACTGGCTCAAGCGCCCAGAGCGCTACCGGCAACACCAAGCCCTAGTAGATAGTTAACAAAAAGAACGTTATAGAGCGTCCTCCACTCTCGGGGGACGTTTTATTTAGTAGTTAAGGTTGCGCGACCACACCCTCAATTAACGTAGTGCTCAAACCACAACAAAGCTAATACCGAGATGATGAATAATACGCCGCTTAGAATAGCAGCTAGCATACTCCAGCCAGCCAAATCGGATGACCACGTAGGCGATATAAACGAGAACTCATACAAGGCAGCCGGTATAGCGGTAAGTTGGGTGTCATGTGACAGCACATATTGTTCAATGCAAGGAACCCGGTTGCGGCCAGAAAAATCAACTGAATCCTGTTGTTGGCAGTAAGTTTGAGCTTGTGTATACAGCTGCGTATTGGCGTCTGCTGCGGCCTGGCTTTGAGCCTGCAATAGACGCTGGTAGGTGTACTTTAGCTGTATGGGCGGATAAACAGTGCCGTTACCGCTATCAAGATTGGTGTTCATGTGAGTGGTGACGTAAGCTTGCAGTTGCTCAAGAGCCGACTCAACGTTACTGTTATTTTGATCGGCTGCGTAGACAGCACTTCGAAGTTTGACCATGTGTTCATTGTTGGCCCGCAAGGCAAAAACACAGGTGATAGTCATGGCAATCGCCAGAATCAGGAAGTAACTTGGTTTGATCCACCGTAACTTAGTCCATAGGTGGTGTAGACGTCGTTTGTTCATACCACCTATGATTATAGCTCAGCTGGACGCCTTCTTGGGCAAGCTGTACTCTATAGCTATGCATATTTACTTCTCAGGCATCGGTGGCGCAGGTATTGGACCGCTGGCTATGGTTGCCCATCAAGCCGGGTTCGATGTCTCCGGGTCTGATAAGCAGGCTTCAGGCTACATTAACTACTTGCAGTCCCACGGTATCTCTAATATCCACATAGGCCAGTCTCGGCAAGCTATCGAGAAAGTTCACGCCGATCAACCAATCGATTGGTTCGTCTACACTTCAGCCCTGCCGCTGGAGAATCCGGATGCTCCTGAGCTCGTTTACTGCAAAGAGCAAGGTATTAAAATCAGTAAGCGTGATGAACTACTCAATGAGATACTCGGAGATAAACAGCTTAAACTCATAGCTATAGCCGGCACCCATGGTAAAACTACCACGACCGCTCTGGTTGTATGGCTGTTCACCCAACTTCAGCAGCCAGCCAGTTACCTGCTGCCCGCCAAGACAAGTTTTGCCGAGCTTGGTGCCTATAATCCATCAAGCCAGTATTTTATTTACGAAGCCGACGAATTTGACCGTAACTTCCTATCCTACCAGCCGGCCATTAGTTTGATCACCGGTGTTAGTTGGGACCATCACGAGATATTCCCGACTCGTGAAGATTACCAAGCAGCTTTTCGTGAATTTATCTCCCAGAGCCAAAAAACTTATATCTGGCAGGAAGACTATGATTACCTGGGACTAGAGTCCACTGACCGATTAGCTGTTTTAAGCAGTAACGAGCCCGGTATAGAGGACTTAAGCCTGCTTGGCCAGTATAACCGTCTAGATGCCTGGCTGGCCTTGAGCGCCGTCCACCAGGCGACTAAGCAGCCTTTGGAGCAACTGGTTGCACTTGCCAACCGTTTTCCCGGCTTGCAGCGCCGTATGGAGCAGATTATTCCCAACCTCTATAGTGACTATGCTCATACGCCTGAGAAAATCCGTGGCGCCATGAGCGTGGCCATGGAAATGGCCGACAAAACCGGCCAGAAGCTGATCGTAGTTTATGAGCCGCTGACCAACCGCCGGCAACACTATATGATTAACGACTATAAGGACTGCTTCTTAGGCGCTGCAAAGTTATACTGGCTGCCAAGCTATTTGGCGCGCGAGGATGCCAACCAGCCTGTAATTTCTCCGGCGGAACTAGTTTCACATTTAGACGATCCAAGTATAGCCCAACCGGTGGAGCGTGATACCAAGCTCAAGCGCACGATACAAAGATATTTGGATGACGGCTATATGGTGGTTGGTATGGCTGGTGGTGGTGGCAATAGCCTTGATGACTGGCTGCGCCAGGAATTCCAAAAATAAATCTAGCTTTTATTACAAGTGTGCAAAATGCGTTTAAGCATTAAGTTGTAGTTCCCTGCGCGGGTCGCCTTGAAAATTTTTACTGTCAAACAGAACTATTTTAGAAGGTGTAAGCCGATAAAATTTGTGTGGATCTTTGCCGCTGGCAATGTCAGATAATAGGGTGGGAGGTCTGCCAAGTTTTTGAATGTAGGCTTGGCCTACATGCGTAGGAGGTTGTTCGCCAATAAGCTCGGCTGTGCCTTGCAGGGATATACCTATGACATATGGCTCCTCAGGCGTATTGAGGTGCACTAATACAGCGGCGGCAACTTTTGGATTCTCGGCTATTTGTTGGGAATGATTACGTTCTAAAGTGCTTATCCAGTAGAGGTTAAAGGCTGCGTCAGAATAATAATGGACTGTGCAGGCCCAGGGCTGATCGTTCGCAGAAGTAGCCAGTTGCATGACTTGGGTTTGCTCCAGATACTGCCTTATGAGTTGCTCAGGTTTCATGGGCTTAGCGGTTATCGCCGGCGCCTCCGAGCACGCCGCGGGCCTTACGGCTCTTTAGCTTATCTAAGTTTTGCTGGGCAATATCTTCCAGGGAGAAACCCAGGTCGTGAGCAAAAACTGCTAGGTACCAGAGCACGTCACCGATTTCTTTGGCTAGTTCCTGTTTGTCCTGCTTGGTCATTTTACCGTTTTTATCGCGGATAATTTTCTTTACTTTTTCGGCAACCTCTCCGGCTTCACCGTTTATGCCGAGTACCCAATGCAGGGAGTCTTTAAACATATCGCCGCTGGTTATAACGGTCGTTAGGGCGCGTTTCTGATAGTCATCTATGTTCATTTAACTATTGTAGCACCAGCTAAACTTTGACAGATCCTTGGCGGATCACTTCAACGGCGTCATCGATTATCCGAATGAGCGTTGAGACTTGGCGGTCCGACAGGTCGCCGCCGTCTTCGTAGAAATCAACCTGGTCACCGAAATAGGCTTTGGCCTGCTCAATATTCGCGGCCGTTGGTTTTGTTGGCTGATTCGCACTACTGGTAAGTAGCGGGCCGGTGCTGTTCAATAGGCTTTGCAGTTCTGGGTCTTTGGGTATGCGTACAGCTAGGCCTAGCTTGCCTTGGTGCAGGTAGGCAAGTTCGGGGTCGGAAACTGGTATGATAACGCTCACTGCTCCCGGCCAAAACTGTTCGACCGCCTTAAGGTAGCGGTGCTTGAGACCGAGCGACTCTAACTGTTCTATCGAGGCTGCAATAACCGTTCCCGGTTTTTGAGATCTTTTTTTTATCCCATAAAGCCGCTTGACCGCTGACTGATCAGCCGCGCGGGCAACGATACCATAGACCGTATCGGTTGGTATCACACCGACGGCGCCCGGTTTTTGAAGTTGTGTGCTTAACAAACGGCGCATAGACAAATAGTTTAACCTAAAGTCAGCAATTTTTGGAAACCTAACGCGCGCAGCTCTATTTTTTGGTCTTGATATAGGCCAGTACGGCTAACGCGGAAATGCCGAGGACGATAATGACGGTAGCTATAATGGCTGGTACTACGCTGTTACTAGCGGGCTGAGTCGCCTGCTTGACTTCACGGGACGGTGGTTTTTGCTCTGCTGCGGGAGTAGCAACAGGCTGCGGTTTTTCTTGTGCGGCAAGCGCCGGGTCTACGGGTTCGCTTGACGTGGGCCTATCGGTAAGAAGTGACGGCTGGCCGGCACGAACATGTACTGGTTCAAGCGTCTGCTGGCTTTTTTCGTTGCTAGGCATGATTGTTTTTCTAAATAAAGAGTCGCTTATTACTACGCGTGGATGCCCCTCTTGGCTCCGCGTGAAATTATATCACGAAAACATGAGCGTTTTTATGTAATTCGTTAATCATATGTGTCCATTGTATTATAGATGCAGTCAATGATTCATTATACAAATCGGCTGGTTAAACGCTTCGCTATTTTATTGCCTGGCATAGTTATAGCTTATTTATCAGTACGCGACGTTTTTCCGTATTTTCAACGGCGTTTGCCGGTTGCCTTGGCAGTTTTTGTAACTTACGTCTTAGGCGCTTATATATTTGTACCTGCCCTTTTAAGAACCTACCGAATCTTCCGGCCGGCTGATCACTTGCCGGTTTATTGTGTAACCCCGGACGGATTTGCTTCTGATCCTATGAATATTGGAGTTATCGGAACTAGGAAACAGCTCATAGATGCCATGATGAAGGCTGGCTGGTACATGGCTGACCCGCATAGTGGCAGAAACGTGCTGAGACATGTGCTCAGCTTCGTCTTCGGCTGGGATTATCCAAACGCCCCGCTTAGTAACTTGTATTTGTTTGGGCGTAAACAGGACTTGGCTTTTGAAATACCGGTTAGTGGTGTAGGCAACCGGCATCATGTACGTTTCTGGGCCACAACCTATGAGGAAGGTAAGAAATTAACTGTGCGTAGTATACATTGGCATCATCGTAACAGCCGTGTCGAAGGAGATAACTTGTTGTGGGTCGGTGCCGCTTCGCTTGACGTAGGTCTAGCACCAATCAGGCACAACCTACAGCTAACCCATATGATACATCCTGACACCAATCGGGAGCGGGATCTTATAGTGGAACAATTACAAGCTCAGAAACTGGTTGAGCGCGACACAAGCATTAAGCTTGATAAACCCTATAGCTTGATAAATCGTGCCGTCTTGGGCCATCTGCATACTGACGGCCTGATGACTATTATTTGGCTTCCCTCAAAAAAGCCTTAACTTTAAAAACCGCCGTATTCGTAGTTACTGCTGCCTGTCGGTTCGTAGTAGGCGGTGATCAACGTCGGTTGCTGGCTAGCAGCTAGGCCGCTGGCCGGAAGAATATAGAGTTGGCTGCCGTTTGAGGCTAGTACGTAGTTATCGCTGTACCAGCCGTAAGGTGAATAATTATCAAGCGCGGCAATTTGTTTATGGTCGGTTGCGCTACTACTGCCAATGAAGAATAAGTCCTGGCCGTTGCTAAGTTCGGACCAAACGCTGTAAGTGCCTGATGGTGATAATAAATAGGCGGGATTGGTTTGGTTAAAGATGGTCTGGTTAATGCTGGCGGACGATACGTTTTGATTGTTATATTGGTAGTAGGACGTAACGCTACTAGTACTGTTTAAGACTGCAAAGTAGACAGCTTCCGGTTGATAGCGGTTGGCGGCGATAGATTGGGTACTGTCAGCCGGAAATGATTGATAATCTTTAAGGACTTGCGAGTTAAATTGGAAAGCGCGGATGGTATCGCTGTTAGTGACCAGGTCGTAGCCCCCTTGGGCAATCCACTGGGTATCATAGACTAGTGCGCCACTAACTAGGGAAAAGTTTGCAAAGTTCTGGTAGGCATAGGTCGCGGCGCTGCCTACAGCCAGGTTTTGATCGATCTGGTTGAGCTCAGACTGGTCGGCATTATAATCTTTAATTACCTCGTAGCCGGCCTGCCATTGGTCTTTATTAGTACTCGTTAGGTTGTACACGAAACTGTGCCCGGACCAACCTATAAGATTGAACGTCGCACTACTGCTGTCAAATTCACTAACTTGATCATTGGCAGTATTAATAAGGTAAAGAGCCGGCCCACTGCCACTGCGGTCCGCTTGGAGCACCAGGTAATGCCAGTCGCTTGAAGCCAGTAATCTTGTGGTAGTGGCAGTTTCGTTACCTGAGCCAGCCAGAACCGTTTGTCGGTTGCTCCCATCCAGATTAGACTTTACGACATCGATGGTGCCGCTTTGCTTAGATAAGAAATAGATCGTGCCTGACGGTGTCAGCGTGAAGCTATTGGCAGTCACGCTTAAGTCGGTTACCTGAACGCTGACTTGTTTGGTGTTATACCCGCTAAGACTAATTGAAGCATTATCGCTCAGAGCACCTGCTGGCAGTGCAACCCGGGCTTGGCCTTCGGCGTTGGTCCTGACAGTTGTATTAAGTACGTGAATAACAGCATTAGCCAGCGGCTTGCCGCTAATTATATTACTGATCGTTATAGGCACCAAACGGCCGGTTGCAACTAATTTAATAGTAGCCGGCGGATTGCTCTTAAACCCGACAAAGTAGTTGGAGTCCGTGGTCCTATAATACTGTTTGGTAATAACCATAGCCCTTTCCCCGACACCAGCCTTAACCATGGCTTTGCCGTTGGCGTCAGTCTTGAGTGTCGTACCTGCTACGCTGACTAGGGCATCACTGACTGGTGATTTATTTTGGCTGTCTATAACCGTTATGCTGACTTCCTTTTTAATAACCAGGCCGAGCAATCTGTAACGCGAAGCTGGCAGGCCAAAGAGAATAGCTAATATCACTACGACGCTAATCCATGTCCACTTGCTGCGGAGTAGGCCTCTCCAGCTAGATTCAGGTTTATCTTGGGGGGTTTGATCGGCTTGGCTATCCCCAACAGCCAGCACAATGTCACTCTCTTCAGCCATAATGTCATCAACGGCTTTATCGGTTTCTGGGTCTTCAAGGTTATCGACTATAGGTACGGTGGTCTCTGTTGACTCAAGTGGCGGACTGGCTGTCGATGTCCGGCGTACCGTAATGCTCTGCGCCGTTGAATCGTCAGTCGGCAGCTTAACGGCTTTAGGTGATTTAGCAGGCTTTTTTGGTTTACCAGCAGCAGGCTTTTTATTCTCGGTAGATTCCGATGGATCCGTCTTTTTACGAGCCATGAGCCTATTGTTACATAACTATAAGCAGTTTACTATCCGTACGCCGCTAGCGTTGGCATTTAGTTATAATGGGGATCATGAATTTACAGTTAGGTTTTGGGTTTTAAAAAAACATGAGTAGCTCATCTACGCTGTCCGGTTTATTAGGCACAGCGCCGGAAGTAGCGCCGCGTTTGCTTGGCTGCTTGCTGGAACGTGAAATTGACGGTTTCCGGTTGCTGGTACGGATCGTTGAAACGGAAGCTTACGACCAAAGTGACTTAGCCAGTCATAGTTATAAAGGCCAAACGGCTAAGAACCAAGTAATGTTCGGGCCGTCTGGGCACCTTTACGTCTACTTCACGTACGGTATGCACTATTGCTGCAACGTGGTTGTAGGACCTAAGGGTCATGGTTCTGCTGTACTCATAAGGGCCGTCGAGCCAATTGAGGGGGAAGATATCATGTCGGCTAACCGCCATGACCGTACAGGTGTTGCGCTAACCAATGGCCCAGCCAAGTTATGCCAAGCCCTAGCTATCAACAAACTACTAAATGGCCACGACCTTAAGAATCAGCCGCTACGCTTAATTATGGGTGAGAAATTGCCAACTAACGTTACCACGCAGACCACCCGAATCGGTATCTCAAGGGCAAAAGATGTACCTTGGCGATTTTATATCCGCGACAATCCTTATGTTTCTAGGGGCTTAGGCGGTTGATATCGCGCGGGAAAAGAGTTGCTTCCTTAACATTATTCAAGCCGACAAACTTTTCAGTCAGGCGCTCCAGCCCCATACCGAAACCGCCGTGCGGCGGCATGCCATTTTGCATAGCCATTAGCAATGGCTTGAAGCCGGGATCATCAGGATTACCACCGGCTTTTTCTTGCAGTTGCTTAAGAACTTCAGCGTAGTTATTCTCACGCATTGAACCAGTCGCTATCTCGACGCCGCGAAACAATAGATCTATACGTTCTGCTAATTCGTGGTTGTCAGTCTGGGATTTGTGATAGAATTTCATGTCCGCAGCCGGCCAGTCAGTCACAAATACTGCTTCGCTGCCCAGCTCCTTTTGGGCGTATTCACATATCCAACGCTCTTCGTCGGGCCGTAGATCCTTTTCGCCGACAGTGTTTTGATTGGTCGATTTGCTATAACGTTCGTGGATCTCAGACATTGATAAAGATGGTATTTTTTGGGGCAGCTGTGGTTTTGTAGCCTGCAGAAGTTTCAGCTCAGCTTCGTGATTTTTCCAAATATAGTCACTAACATAGTTTAGTAAGTCGCTCAGCCCCTCCTCGAGTCCATTAATATCCATGAAGCCCATTTCCCCGTCAATAGAGGTATATTCGGTCATATGCCTGGTTGTCGAGCTTGGCTCAGCCCGATAGACTGGTGCGATTTCAAACACCCGCTCGAAAATGCCAACCATAATTTGCTTGTAGAACTGAGGGCTTTGGGCCAAGGTGGCCTCTTTGCCAAAATAGTTTATCTTGAAAACTTCGGCACCACCTTCTGTAGCCGCAGCTAGTAGCTTTGGTGTGTGTATCTCGGTGAAGTCATGATCATAGAAATAGTCTCTTAATGCCCGAGTAATAGCAGCCTGGGTTTTAAAAATAGCTGTTTCTTGCAAATTGCGCAGACCGATGGAACGGTATTCAAATAGAGTATCGAGATTGTCCGGCTTGTGGCTGAGGGGCTTATCGATTTCGATCGGCGGTTCACTTGTTACCGGTACCAGGATGGTGAGCTTGGCGTCATGCAGTTCGGCACCGCCGGGTGCCCGCGGTTCGGCTACTACTTGCCCGTCGACTGCCAGTACGGTGCCTACTTGCAGGCCCCGTAACTTCTCAACTTCATCTTTGTCTTTAATAACAACCTGAACTAGGCCATGACGGTCTCGTACATTAATAAACGTCAGGCCACCCAGCAGCCGTTTCTTATGCAACCAGCCCTCAATATGAATTGTTTGGTCAACATGATCTTTGAGCGCACTGCTTAAAACTCTGGTCATACTCACTCCGCTTAAGATTTATCTGCCCTGGCTTTTTACAAGAAATGGATCTATATCTTAGTTAATAACCATCTGTTATTCTATCACTTCGTCCTCTGTTTTCACAGGTTGTTCAGCCGTTTCTTCCGGTTTTTCGACTTTTGCATATCGGGCAGCGACAGCAGCGTAATCGCTATATTGATCAAAGTCATCACCGGGAATATGACCTAACAGCTTGTTTAAGATGTGTCCGACCGAAACAATCCCAAGATACTCTTCATGGCTGTCCACTACCACGAAAAGCGGGTGGTTAGTTGTAAAAAAGGCATGCAAAGCTTCACTCAGAGTGTCATTCTCGTTCAGGTAGTACACTGTAGTGTCCATAAAATCCTTAACCTGCCCGCTACTTTTAATACTGAGCCTGTTAAATGCCAGTGTGCCTACGAACGGGCCTTTTTTACTTTCACGCACCAGTACGTAATCTTGGGCGTTTTTATGTAACTCGTCGATCAAGATCGGACCAATTACATCATCTTCAAGGACTGTCTTAACATGCTTCCTAGGCAATAATACGTCGCGTACTTTATATTTATCGAAGTTCAAGGCCCGCTTAAAAACTTCCAACTCCTCGCTACTTATACGGCTATCCGGCAGGTTTTGCTGGTGCTCAATAAGTTGCAAAAGGTCGTCGCGCTCAAAGAGGCCGGTGTGCTTGGGTGCCGCAAAATGACGCTGCGCAAAATCCGCACCACGGCTGAGTAGCGGATGAAGGAAACTTAGCAGCCAAGCGATTAAAGGAGTGACTAGCCGGGTTAAGGCGACTCCGAATTTAGTAGTTCGACTGGCAGGCACTAACGAGAATACGATCCATAGCAGCGGTCCGATAATTAATACGCCAAGCCAGACCGGCAACTGCCGAGCGAGTAGAATTAGACTTAGTGCGCTGGTCAGGCCAATATATAGCCATAGTAAGCTCCTAAGGCTACTGTCGTAGGCTGCTGCCCGGTAAAGTTTTGCGTCATGTGAACCATGCTTTTGGGCGCGTCTTTTTAACTCACGGAGTGGTAGTGAAAAGTAGGTCTTTCGCAGTACTATTCCAAACAAGGCCAATACTAAGAAAACTATACCGAAGATAATATTGTTCATACCAAAGTTATTATAGCGCGCTGATCCCCCAAGATAAGATAAATTTGCTATACTACCCTTACGCTAACAGCTTAAAATGCCAAAATCACAAACCATATTAGACGTTAAACTATTGAGCTATTTAAAGAGCACTCTATATGCTCGTTGGTTGGTAATCGTTATAGTCTCAGCCAGCTTCTGGTTTTTGCCGAATATCCACCACAAAGTGGTTTATATACTGCTCGTTTTAGCGGTATCTTACAATCTAGGGCTTCACCTGGAGCGCAAACTGCGCCGTAAGCCGTTAATCAGTCGGGCGGTGACGCTGGTTATCGATACCATACTGACTATCATCCTAATTATTGGCAGCGGCAACGTGAATAGTCCATATTTGGCTATTTTCCCGATTATCATTGTTAGTGGAGTATTCTGGTACGGCAATATATGGGCTATGACTATAGGTGTCATGGAAGCCATGCCTATCTTAGGCTACTACTATCTAAAATCTGCTAATCCGGTTTTCCCGAAAACTTTTATTGTCCAAATTTCGTTATTTATTACGGTTGGCCTGTACATAGGTATGCTGAGTAAAACGGAGCGGTCGGAACGAAGAGAATTGCTGACTTTGGAATCAGAGGTCGAAAACGAGCGAAAACAACTGCTGACCCTAATTAACAACTTGGGCGACGCCATATTCGTTGTTAGCACTAAAGGCATAGTTGCTCTATCTAATCATTTGGCAAGCGAGTTAGTCGGCCAAGACCAAATACTTAACAAGTCGCTTAAAGATTTGCTAACTTTTAAGAACGCCGACGATAAAGAAGAAAAGTTTGACCTTAAACAATTAGTCTCTACGCCGGAAAGGGAGGATTTAAGGCTAAAAGTGCCCGACGGCAGTTATATGAATGTAAACCTTAGCATGGCTCCTTACATTGTTGACGGCCAGCACAAAGGCTATGTATTAATAATCAGGGATATAACAAAAGATAAAACCATAGAACAAGAACGCAGTGAATTTATCGCCGTTGCCGCCCACGAGTTAAGAACACCGTTAACTATTGCCCAGGGCGACGTGTCATTTCTTTTGTCACCGCCTTACTTGCCCGCCGCCCCCGAGGCCGTTCACATGCTGAACGGCGCTATGAGAAGCTTAAATCAGCTTTCGCACATTATTAGTGATCTAACCAATCTATCCAGGGTTGACAGCGAACAGCTTGACGTTAAGGTTGAACCATTAAACCCGATGCAGCTTTTGGAAGAATTAAAAGCTGACTTTAGTGATCAAGCTAAAGCCAAGGGCTTGTCTTTAGTTACCGAGTTTGATCCATCGGTTGATGTTCCTGCCACCTTAACGAGCCGTTATGTTGTCCAGGAAATTCTGATTGCGCTTATTAGTAACGCTATAAAATTTACCGAGCAGGGCGTAATTACGCTTGCTTTGGTTCACCAAAAAGATAAACCGGATGGTGTAACCTTCTGCGTACGAGACACTGGCATCGGGATTTCCCGTTCGGACCAGAAAAAGATATTCCAGAAGTTCTTTTTGTCCGAAGATTACATGACCAGGATTCATGGCGGTACGGGTCTTGGCCTATACATAGCCAAGAAATTGGCCGACCGTCTAACTGCTTCTCTGTGGTTTGAAACGGACCTTGGCAAAGGTAGCACTTTTTATTTATGGATACCGCCTTATAGTCGTGACCGAAAAGATCAAGCGGAAGTAGCCTCGGCTGAAGCGAAAGAATTCTTTAACAATATCTAGTGCTTTACTACTGGGGTAGGGCTTGACCTGGGCAGCAAGTTAACTATTAGAAATAGTGCAAAGAATATGCCTAAAATTGTGGCCGAGGATACGGTGTCGCTGCCTTTATCTAAGATATTATTGGAGGTGGCAGCTGAACTTAGAATTATGAATATGAGGCCCGAAAAAAGCGTTTTAGCTTTGGCACGGAACGAAGGCTGGTTGGGAATTTGCCGCAAGAAGAAATAACCTATAGGCAGGGCTATGGCCATATAGATTATTGATTTAAGCGCCAGAACCAGGGGCTTGTCAGTATAGATCACTAGATTGGGCTTGGTGCTGATGGTAACGTAAGAGGTCAGTAGTTGCGCGCTTAACAGCACGGCCGAAAAGGGTAGCGTCACGACCAGCAGGTTTCGTAGCTTCATATAAGTACGGAGCCCGATGAACCACAGCAGCCAGACTTCCAGCTGGATAGTAACTTGGACAAAGAAGTCGGCTAAGAAGTAAGTATACTTAAGCGTGTGAATGTTATTAGTAACCAACGCCGGCACGCCGAAGAAAAATAACGCCATGCCTAATGCTACGCCCAGCAGCCAGTAAATTCTGGCCAAAGGGTTATGGCTGGATCTGTAAGAGAACAAGGCTTTAATAGCGAACTGCCAACTAACGATAGAGCCTAAAGACCAGGTAAAGCCATTAAGCGGGGTGTAAAACATAGCATAACCAGCATAGCAAATAAAGGCACGGTAGGGGGAAACTAATAAGCAATGTTGTATACTAAGTGGTTGTAAGTTATCCCGAAGATTAAAGGAGTTTTAGATGTCCAAACAGTTCCTAGCCGTTATTCTTGCCGTTATTCTGGTGTTTGTAGCCATATTTGCCTTTGGCAATAAAGCAGCCAACACGCCTACCAGCGGCAACGGCTCAATCAGCCAGCATATTGAGGGGTTAGGCCAGGATCACGTTACGCTTGTTGAATATGGCGACTACGAGTGCCCCTACTGCGGTGTGTATTTTCCAATTGTGAATCAAATTGCCACACAATATAAAAACCAGATAACCTTCCAGTTCCGCAACTTCCCGCTAACAAGCATTCACCCCAACGCCTTTGCCGGTGCCCGGGCTGCAGAAGCGGCCGCCTTGCAAGGTAAATTCTGGCAGATGCATGACCTGCTCTATCAACAAAACGAAATATACTACGCTAATAACCAGCCTCAGAACAATTGGATCGCCGCCCCCAATCCGCAAACATACTTTGACCAGTTTGCTACGCAGATCGGTTTAAACTTAACAAAATTCAACCAAGACTACGCCTCAAACCAGGTGAACGGAACTATCAATGCCGATGAGGCCGAGGGTAATAAGCTAGGTGTCAGCGGTACGCCAGCCTTCTTTTTGGACGGAAAGCAGATTAACGTCGGCGAAAGTGCGGCTCAATTCCAGTCCCTCATTAATGCTGAGATCGCCAAGAAAACTGGCAAGGCCAGCCCGGCTACCAACTCCACAAGTGCCGGTACTACTACCCAAACACATAAGTAATCCAAGTAGCCTTAGTAGTACAGGAACTTACGCCACTGCGGCCGTTTAATATGGACCTCGACATGCTTCAACGGCGTGTTAATAATTTTTATTTTTACGGACACTCCTACCCCTAACCCTGCCGCTTTAGGTCATTCAAAAGACTATAAAGCAGCTTGTTTTATTTTTGCTCTCCCGTTTTTGTCTCTCATGTGGTCCTACAGATTATGCAGGACAATGAAGTAGGACCATGGTAGCAAAACGCTTGTGCTCGTGTCAAGTTCTCCCCTCAAGCGAGCTTGATATAGAGCCAGTTGTGGTCACAGTAACGTTCCACGCTAGCTAGTAACCCTTCGGCCGGCTGATGAGCCCGGAGTGCCTCGCGTACCTTGCCAGATGAGACTCTAGGCGCATAACTTGGAAACATGGTCACGGCTTTAGGCTGATAAGGCCAGGCTTCAATCAAGACGTGCAGCTTGGACCGGTTATCTTGGTTGCGAAGACCGATAACCAACTCGTGCAACGTGAGTAGTTTATCGGCATGCGGCCAGCTGGCTAGGCCCGGTATGATATCAGAGCCGAATAGAAAGACCAGCTCGTCGCCTGGAAAGTGCTTATGAAGCTTTGGCAGGGTGCGCTCAACACTAAAATTGCTGTCTACTAGCTCAAGAATTGCAAATTTCTTATGCGGTTTAATGGCACGTTTGATCATGGCAGCACGATGGGCAAAATGTTCAATATGGCGTTTGTCGCGCGGTTTCCGCTCCGGTACAAAATATATTACGTCTAAATTTGCCGCTGTCAGCGATTGCAAGGCAAAACTAATATGTCCGGCATGCACCGGATCAAATGTCCCAGCATAAATTCCAACCCGTTGTTTTTGCTTGGCTCTCATAATCTTAAGTATAGAGCCTTACTAATTAGTCTGTACTTGTTTGGCCAGCCACTGGTTAAGCATCACGACTTCACCGGCCTTTTGTGGTAAAGGTGCCAGCTTACGTTCCGCAGCTTTCTCACTTTTGCTACGTATATCATCTAGTGATATTAACGGGGCAACTTTGTTAGCTTCCTGAGTAGTTTGTCCCTCATCTTCGTCTGATGATTTTTCTTTAGTATTATCATGCTGCACATTTTGGCCACTTAACTTGCTAGCCTTGCAACCGGCACAAGCAGTGTTGCCATGGTAGTCATGGACAAGCCCCATCGTATGGCAGTCTGGGCAGGCTGAAGCAAGGTTACGTACAATTGCGCCCTTTAGTCCAAGCTCTACTGCTAACCTGCCGATCGGACTTTGCGGATCGATTGACTCCAGGTCCTTACAGCCGCCACCGCCACCGCTGCAGTATGAGACCTCTGGCGCATTTTTCTCTACTTGGGCCTGTAATACTCTGGCTTCGGATGTCCGTCCAGCAGCTTCCAAGCGGGCAACTTGAGCAAACCCGTCGGCTGTGACCTTATCAAAGATGGCTGCAGCCAGTTCAGGATTATTTTTAGATAAGGCTAGCAGCTTGGTTTTGAGAAATTTATTGATCAAAGCTTCGGCCAGTTGGTCGTCTGCACCCTTTTTTTCCAAGCCTATCTGCAGTTTAGCTAGCTGGGGTTTCAGCGGTTCCAGTTTATTTCTCTGCTCTTCTGACTCTTCCATAAACTGACCATAGTCTTTGGGATGATCAGCCGGCACTTCCTCTCCCATGAATATGTTTATGCCATGTACCTCGCCGGCCTTGTTATCCAGTCTCTGAACAAAGTTCATGACGTCGCCGCCATTTATACTGATCAGCTGCATGGCAAGCATTTCGTCTACCGTCAACTCTTGGCCCGGCTCTATGACGCCGTCCTCAACCAAAATTGCCTCTACAACCTCTTTGGTGATGTACTTGCCGGAGATAATAACCTGCTCGTCTTCACGGTCACCGGTATCATCCTCAAAGTGATACCGTCTAATTGCCATGCCCTCCATAGCTGGTCGTAAGCCGCCATGTGAGTCTTTAGGATTAAGTTTGTGATCCTCTATGGCATATAACGGGCATCTGGATACGGTTGTCACTTGAACGCTAATCGTTGGCAGTTCCGGTTCCGGTTCAGCTTCTGTTGTCAGTAGCTCGACCATGCCCTTAAGTCCACGCTCAGCAATGATACCGCCAATTGGCACAAGCGTCCCGTGTTCCTCGACAGCCTCTGTGATCCGCCTGGGCTGTTCTTCCGGCTTTGCCAACGGGCTTAGGCCATTATCGGCCATCGTTGAGATTGACAAGCCCTTGGCAAAATATCCATGATCTGCGCCTTTGAATATTCGTCGGACACGGCGAAAATGTACGGCTTGATTTGCAGTAGCTACTTCGCCTAGTAGTGTTCCGTTATCCTCATCTAAGCCCTCAGAAACTTCCTTATGCTCTGGGCTATCCGTACCAAATTTTTTTTCTACTGCGACAACTTGTTTAGCGGTACCGAGGGGATCAGAGGCACCCGGGACTTCTTGGGGCCGGCCGTTATGTAGCAGGTAGCTGTTCTGGGCGAGGATCCTCGCGGCACGTTCTCTCGCTGCTACTCGTTTGGCGAATAATTCCGGGATAGCATCCGCGCTGTTCAGACGTGCTGGTTCTGCCTCGCTTGGAGTTGTGTCTATGGGATTCGGTACAAGGGATAAGACACCGGTGGGTGGAGTAATCTCTAGCTGGCCCGGAAAAGCCGGAACGGCATGTATACCCGGACCAGTCTCAAGTTCTGGGACTGACAGGCCTTGAAACGGCAGGACTTCGGCTAGGTTAGGTTTCATAAAAACACCCTCTGCTCTTATCGAGCGAGAGCCTAAGGTAAGTGACAATAAGTCGCTAACTTGCTCTTGCTCGAGAGGCTTTTGACAGCTGTATCGGACTTCCCTCACCAAGGGTTCACCGTTGCGGCACAGTTCCCGATTTACACGGGATTCCAGCATCTATTTGTTAAATACGCTCTATTTAGTAGTGTAGCACTGCGCCAATACGCTAGATATAGTATTTTTTACTGCGCCCGCTGATTCTTTAGGGCGTTAAGGCGTGGCGTAAAGCTAGCGGCCGCGCCTTCCAGGCCGAGAATCTTCAGCGCTCCCACCAGTACGTACAGATTATCCAGGCCGGCTTCAATCGCCTCGCTTCCGAGACTCTCGGCTTGCGTAAACGCGTGCTCAACTTTTTCGACCAGCCATTTTTCTTCGCGGGGCAATACTTGGTTTGAAGTAACCTTAACTGGCTCCGAGCTGCCGACGGGTTCTAGCGACCGGGCTGAGTGGTCGCGTTTATGGAGTTGCCCTCGTTTAATAAGGTTGTTGACGTGCAGCGAGACCGTGGCAACTGATGTATAGTTTAGCCCGCCCATAATCTCGCGGTAGCTGGGGCTGTAACCGCGCTCGGCGATAAACGTTTCAATGAAGCTAAGCAGCTCTTGCTGTTTCTTCGTTGGCCTGATCCTTTTCTGATCAGGTGTTTGTTTTTCGTTCATGTTTACATTATGCCACAATGCGAAGTGTATATTTTACCGAAGGATGTTAGGCGCTTTATTCGGGAAGACCCAGTATTTGTACCAGAGGTAGCTCCAAACGGTGAAAAAGGCAGCTGAGATAAAGAAGCCTACGTATGGCGTAATGCCGATGGCTTTAAGCCCGCCAATGATGGCATAGTCCAGGATAAAGCCGATAGTTTCGACAATCATATACCGCCTGACATGCTGCATTTCCTTGAGACGCAAGTGATCGCCGGCAAAAGCCCAGTAACGCTGGGCTATGTAGTTCAGGGTCCAACCGACAATGTCTGAAGCCACTTTAGCCCATAGCCACCATAGGTGAAAAACGGAGTAGCCAACCGCGAAGATAGCATAGCCACTCCAAAAATATACGCTGCCGCCGGCTAAGTACTTGAAAAACTGGTTAAGTTTTTTGCTTTGCATCTTTTTTTGATGATTCAGGCAGTGGTGCCATGGCAATACCGGCTAGCCCCCACCAAATGTATGCCAGTGTGTCGTCAGCCCAGGCGTGAGACAGCATATTGACCAGAGTCAGACCGATCAGGCTGGCAAATAGACTCAGCGCCAGTGGATCAGACCGGCGCAGCCATAGCAAATAACCTACGCCTAGGTTAATCAGCACAAACAAAAATAGGCCGAGGTAACCAGTTTCCTGTCCAATCTGAACGAAAAAGTTTTCGGCAATACGCGGAGCATGGCCATTGTTATAGACACTGGCCGGGCCGGCACTGCCCGGTCCACGGCCCAGAGGGTTATGATAAAGATCGCTCAAGCCAGCCTTGAGCGCCGAAGTATGGCCTTGGTCTGAAGTAGACTTCACCGATGAGTTAGTCTGGGTATGGAATATAAAATTCTGAAAAGTGGCGTTATGGCGCAAAGCAATACCAGTTCCCCCGCCCAGCATTAACAATAGGCCGGCTGACACTAAAGCCAGACGCTGCATTTTTTGGGACTTGATGCTAATCATCATAACTATGACAACGCTAATCACCGCCCCGGCCCAGGCGCTCCTAGAAAAGCTGTAGAACAAAACAAGCAAGCCGGCGGCTAAAAATAGTGCCTGGCGCCAGTTACGTTTTACTCTTAACAGCTGCACGGTGAGTAAACTTATCGGGATAATAAGGTAAGCTCCCAGCGGGTTTGCCCCCCTAAGCGTCGAGGCAATACGCAAATAATGCGGGTTATGGTTAATGGTCTCTTGTATTGGGATGGTCCTGGGTCCATAGCCGAAGTGTTTGAGAAAGTCGTGCGGCAAAATGAAGATCTGCAACAGACCAAAAATCACTACAATGAATGCCGGCCAGCTTACTAGCCATTGCCAGTTACGTCTTAGCCGTGGCATACGTAGAGCTACAGCCCAAGTAACAAGGAAAAAGACTACAAACCGTAGGTCAACAATTAAGCCATAACCCAGCGCCTTGGCAGTTACGTAGTGCCTGTTGTAGGCGATTAATCCACCTACTAAATTGAGAGCGATGTAGGCTAGAATCGTCCAAACCAAACGGCGCGATAAGGTATGGGTACGAATTTTGTGATCAAAAGCCAGTAGATACAAAATACCAATAGTGCAAACAATCAAAAGTCCCTCTCCCCAGAGCCTTATAGCCGTATAGTGGCCGAAGAGACTGGCGCCCCAGACAGTCAAAAAACCATACAAAGGCATGAGCAGTAAAATCAGCATGGTGAAACCGCTGACCCAAGACAAAATAGTGTATTTAAGCGCCGAAGCCTTCATAATGCTACAATTTAGTATAGCTTACTGGCTAAATAGACGTCTTAAATATAAATTCTGTCTATCGCCGTAAAGCTCACCTATAAGAACCTGCATGAAAAATAACGCTTCGCTTATCTTTAACGTCTGTTTGATCATTGGTGACGCTCTGGCGATCACTGTTGCTTTCACGGTTGCTTACATTCTTAGGGTTACTCTTAATCACCGGCCGCTCAGTGCCAACGTACATGCACACACGTATTTAGCAATACTGGTGAGTTTGTTACCTTTTTGGATCCTGATTTTTGTTTTACTTGGACTTTACAATGTCAGGGTTTATGACAAGCGCTTTAGTGAGCTTGGCCGTTTGCTTGTCGGGGCATTCATAGGCATATTGTTCATAATTAGTTTCAGCTACTTTACGAATACCGCTATATTTCCGGCACGGCTGGTTACTGTCTACGGTTTTGCGCTGGCCTTTTTCTTTGCGCTGGCCTTTCGCACGATAGCCCGCGGTTTACGCCGGGCATTATTTAGCTACGGCGTTGGTATTAACAACGTGCTAATTGTTGGCGATACCAAAACTACAAGCCGCCTTATTGATGCACTAAGTAACTCTAACATTACCGGCTATCTGGTCCTTGGTATAGTCGGCCGGCTTAAACATAGTCCGCATACCACTAAATCATTCCGGCAATACGACAGTTTTGAGCAAGCGATTGAAGATCTCAAAAACCAACAGCTGCACACTATTATCCAAACTGAACTGTATGCTTCAGGTGAGCGAAATGACGAAATATTAACCTACGCCCAGGAAAATCATATAGCTTACCGCTTCGTACCTGGTAACAGTGAGCTGTTCGTTGGCAACCTTGAGGTTGATCTCTTCCATGCGGTACCTATCATTGCCGTCCACCAAACTGCCCTGATCGGTTGGGGGCGCGTGGTAAAACGCCTTACCGATCTGCTACTGGGGGGACTGCTCTTAATTATTGCTCTGCCGTTCATGTTCATCATCGCGGTAATTATTAAACTAAGTGATGGCGGTCCGGTGGCCTTTACCCAGAAGCGGCTAAGCCGCTTCGATACTGTGGTCCGGGTGCATAAGTTCCGCACGCATAAACCTGCCTATAGCGGCCTGGAACCCGAGGAAGCGTTCCGTAAAATGAATAGTCCGGAGCTCATCCGCCAGTACCGGGATAACGGCGACCACCTGCCGGACGATCCCCGGCTGAGTCTCATCGGTGGATTTTTAAGACGGTATAGCCTTGATGAGTTGCCTCAACTGTTTAACGTGGTCCGTGGCGATATTAGCCTGGTCGGGCCACGAGCGTTGGTACCGTACGAACTAGAAAAGTCCAAGCAAAAGAATTTAATTTTAAGCGTCAAGTCAGGCCTTACCGGACTAGCTCAAATCTCCGGCGTGAGCGATCTCAGTTTTAGCGAGCGCCGCAAACTTGACCTCTACTACGTGCAAAATTGGACTTTCGGCGGCGACCTTATTATCCTTGCCAAAACTTTCTGGGTCGTATTATTCCATCAAGGTACCCGCGGATGAGTGCTGAACCCAAACTACGCGTGGCTATTGTTTGTGACTGGTTGACGGGTGTCGGTGGTGCTGAGCGGGTAGTGCTGGAACTCCATAAACTCTACCCCGAAGCTCCTATTTTTACTTCGCAATACGACCCGAGCCGCATAGATTGGTTCGAGGATGCAGATGTCCGGACTACATGGTTACAGCGCTTACCGACCAGTTTTAAAAAATTTTTGCCGTTGCTGCGGGCCTGGACCTTTAGCCGGCTTGATCTCAGCGACTACGATCTAGTACTGTCCTCAAGCGGGGCCGAAGCCAAGGGTATAAAGACCGGACCGAATACTACTCATATTTGCTACTGTCATTCGCCTACTCACTACTACTGGATCCGCCATGACGAATACTTAGATAACCCAGGCTTTCCGTTCGGTTTCAATTGGCTGGCCAAGTTAGGTCTGAAGCTATTAATTGACCCGCTGAAGCGCTGGGACCGCCACGCCGCCAAGCAACCTGATTTCTTGATTGCCAACTCAACTCATACCCAGGCAGTTATTAAGCGCTACTATCGGCGTGAGTCAACTGTCATTTTCCCGCCGGTAGATACTGCCCGTTTTCAAACACGTGACAAATCTGCCTTGCGCCATGGTTTTATCGTAGCTGGCCGGCAGACACCTTACAAGCGGTTCGATTTGGCTATAGCCGCTTGTAATGAGCTCAAGATACCCTTGGTGGTCATCGGCGACGGGCCCGATCACCGCCGGCTTGAAAAACTAGCAGGCCGAAGTACGACGTTTCTTACTCAAGTTAATGATGCTGAAATTGTTGGGCACTTCGCTAGCGCGCTCGGCTTCATTATGCCCAATATGGATGACTTCGGGATTGTGGCCGTCGAAGCTATGGCGGCCGGTACGCCGGTTGTTGCGTATAATAAGGGCGGTGCCCAGGATTACGTGGTGCCAGGCAAGACTGGCCTGTTTTTTGAGCGCCAAACAGTTAAAAATCTAAGCGCAGCTCTTGAGACTGCCAGCAATAAAAACTGGGACTACGGGCAAATAGCTGGGGAGGCAGAACAATTTTCCGCGGTACATTTTGTCCATAATATGCAAAACTATATAAAAGATCGTTTAGCTGAAAGGTCGGATACGTAAAATGTGCGGAATTGTAGGCTACATTGGCAATAAATCTGGTAAAGAGGTTGTTCTGCAAGGCCTGGAAGCACTGGAGTACCGTGGTTATGATTCAGCTNNTATGGTGAGTGGCGGGCAAGGATTGGTCTTTAAGCAAGTCGGTAGAGTCACCGGTCTCATCAAAGAGATCGAGGACAACGATGGCGACGCCGGTCTAGTAATCGGCCATACACGCTGGGCGACTCATGGCGGTGTCACGATTTCCAATGCCCACCCGCAAAGTAATAATGACAGTACAATTTTTGTCGTGCATAACGGAATTATTGAAAACTTCGCCGAGTTACGCCAACGCCTGCAGGCTGCTGGTTATAGTTTCACTTCCGAAACCGACACCGAGGTCATCCCTAACCTTATAGATTATTACCAAAAGCAGTTGCCGACTTTTGAGGCGGCTTTTGAGGCCGCGCTAAGGGATGTAAGAGGCGCCTACTCGATTGTCGCCATTTGCACCGGTGAGCCGGACACCTTGTACGCAGCCCGTTTGTCCAGCCCGCTGGTGATTGGGGTTGGTGAGAATGAAAACTTTCTAGCGTCTGACCCTTCGGCCATCATGGAACATACCAAGAAGGTAATTTATCTGGAAGATTACGATATAGCTGTACTAACTAAGACTGAAGTGTCTGTGCGCAACCTCAAGAAGGATAAACAGGCTGAGCCTAAAGTCGAACTGCTGGACTACGAGAATGAGCAGGCTTTGCTCGGTGATTTTCCTAATTTTATGCTCAAAGAGATTTATGAAACTCCGGCCGCTATAAAATCAGCCACTCTGGGACGAGCCGTACTTGACCAAAAACTGGTGAAACTCGGCGGCTTAGAGAGCGTGCTAGGTCAATTAAAATATATTGACCGGATTGTAATTGTCGCTATGGGCACGTCTTACTATGCCGGCCTGGTTGGTGAGTACTTAATTGAGGAGTTGGCTGATATACCTGTAGAAGTTCAGTTAGCCAGCGAATTCAACTATCGCCAAGAGCCCTTTTCGCGCAGCACTGCTCTACTGGCCATTTCCCAGTCCGGCGAAACAGCTGACACCATAGCAGCACTCAAGAAAGTTGAGAACTACGGGGTGTTAAGGCTTGGAATCGTCAACGCCGTTGGCAGCACCATTGCCAGAATGACCGACGCCGGCGTTTACTGTCATGCCGGCCCGGAAAAAGCCGTAGCCAGCACCAAGGCTTTTGTGGCTCAGGTAACGGTACTGCTGGAGATTGCATTGCACCTCAATGACGGGCGCAGCAAACGCTTCAAGCCACTTATAGAGGAGTTGAACGCATTACCGGGTAAGGCCCAAGCCATCCTTGACCAAGCCGAGACTATCAAAGCGATCGCCGAAAAATATGCTGACTCGCGGGACTTTCTATTCATTGGCCGGCATAATGCTTTTCCCTCAGCTCTAGAGGGCGCCTTAAAGCTGAAAGAGGTATCATATATGCACTCCGAGGGCTACGCAGCAGGAGAAATGAAGCATGGTCCGCTGGCTTTAATAGACGAGAACTTTCCAACTTTTGCCATTGCCACAAATTCTCCTTTGCTTGAAAAAACCTACTCCAACATTCAAGAAATCCGGGCCCGCAATGGTCCAGTCGTAGCCCTGGCTACTGAAGGCAATAAGACTATAAAGGATTTATGTACTGACGTTATCTATATTCCGGATACGGCACTGGAAACCCAGCCTATATTACAGGTCATTGTCATGCAGCTATTCGCCTACTATATTGCCACTGCCCGCGGCTGTGACGTTGACCGGCCACGCAACTTGGCAAAATCAGTTACTGTTGAGTAGCAAACTCCTTATACCACGTGCTGGATAACTTCTACGACTAAGGCCGTTTCTTTCCAGTGCGATATCTCAATGCTATCAACGCCCATAGCTTTAACCGGGTAATCGTTGCCGCCTTCTTGTAAGCGGTCGCCTATAAAGAGCACATCCTCTTTGGTAATTCCCAGCATATCGATTAGCTTTTGGATACCATAGGCCTTGTCTATGCCCTTTTTGGTAACATCTATGGAGGTCACTCCGCCAACCCTGACTTCAAACTCAGGTATTAGCGGGGCTATGTAGTCACGTAATTCATTTTTCTTTTTATTATCCGGGTCCCACTCATGTTTCAATCTAAGGCCTTCCTCGCCGAGTTCATCGACAATATCCTGACCTAGAACTGAAAAGGTAATCTGGCTGCCTCTGTCTTCTACAGTCTCACCATAGATTTTTTCCTCGCGGTAACCGAGGTCGTCAAAACCTTTATTGAGGGCTGCGGTGATATTTTCCTTCTGTGAATCGTCGAAGTCTTCGGCATATACCAGGCTCCAGCCATTATCTTCAGCTGAATAAGTGTAGTAGCGTGTTCCACAGGTTGGCATTAAATGGAGATTTTTGAGTTTGCCCGGCTCGGTTTTTAGCCTATTTAGAAGTTGCTTTTCAAACTGCTGGAATTTGCCGCCCGATATGACGCAGACTTGAAATTTTACAAGCAGCCCGTCCAGAGCAATTAACATTCTATCGTCAGCTACTGATTTGCTCTCAGACAGCGTCCCGTCCAAATCGAAGGCAATTAATTTCTTCATCAATCCTCCTTGTTGTTAAACCTTTTACTCAACTCACCGACTTTTTGAGCCTGGTCTTTACGAGCTACCAAGATGCCGTTTGGCGTATTGACGACCACCACATTATCCAGTCCAATGACTGCCAGGGGTTTTTCCTCTTGGTTAATCACCAGCGTGTTTGAAACTTCCTCTATTTCAACCGCTCCGTGAACATGGTTACCCTGCTCATCGCTGCCAACGGCTTTGTGGAAATCACCGAACGAACCCAAGTCCATCCAGTCAAAAGATGCAGGTACTACCAAAAGGTCAGGTACTTTTTCCATTAAGGCGTAGTCGATGGCTGCATTTTCAAATCCGAGGTAGACTTTATCATAATCCTCGGGTGATGCAGCGGCTAGGGCCTGATAATTGTCATACAGTTCCGCAGCGTGTGCCTCCATATTCGTTTTGAAGGTGTTAACGGAACCTATGAAGTAGCCACAATTCCATAAATAGTTACCGCTTGCAACATAGGCTTTAGCGACATCAAAATCAGGCTTTTCCTTAAAACTATGCACGTTAAAGACCGTTTGATCTTTGTTGAGCGGATCATCCTTCTGAATGTAGCCAAGACCAGTTGCCGGGTAGTCTGGTTCAACGCCGACTAGAACAATTCTTTTTTCTGAGCCAGCAGCTTCATTAGCTACCTGGAAGCTATGGATAAAGCCTGCCGTATCACGAATATAGTGATCGGCGTGAACGTAGGCTATTGGTTCATCGTGATTATGGTACTTACCTATATAGATTAGTGCCGCCACTATACAGTTAGCGGTGCCGCGCCGTGCTGGTTCAACGATAAAATGATCTTCATCCAGCTCGCCGAGCTGATTCCGGACAATATCTATATGGCTAGCTTCAGATACAACATATATCTTGTCCGTTAATTGCTTAGCACGCTCATAGGTATGCTGCAGCAGCGACAAGTCGTTGCCGTTTATCTTAAGCAAGTGTTTGGGGTGGTCCGGCGTAGACAGCGGCCAAAGGCGCGTACCTGACCCGCCAGCTATTATTACTACAATCATTGCCTACAAATAATACCAGAATGTCAGCCGTAGACTAACTGGTATAATAATATGAACATGAAGATTATCGTTACCGGAGGTGCAGGATTCATCGGCTCAAACTTTGTACGTTACGTCGGCCGCGAACGACCTGATTGGCAAATAGTTGTCTATGACAAATTAACCTACGCCGGTAATAGGCTTAATATTGCCGGACTTAGCGAAGACCGGGTCAAGCTAGTCGTAGCTGATATTTGCGATGAAGCCTCGATTGACGCAGCAGTAGCTGATTGTGATGCCGTGGTTCACTTCGCTGCCGAATCACATAACGATAACTCGCTTCATTCGCCCCGCCCGTTTATTGACACTAACATCGTTGGTACCTACCAAATTCTGCAAGCTGTTCGCAAGCACGGTAAACGACTGCATCATATTTCTACCGACGAAGTCTACGGCGATCTTGCCCTAGATGATCCGGCAAAATTTAATCCCGAAACTCCGTACAACCCATCAAGCCCTTACTCCAGCACCAAAGCTAGTTCGGATCTTTTAGTACGTGCCTGGGTGCGCAGTTTCGGGATCCAAGCAACTATTAGTAATTGCTCAAACAATTATGGCCCATACCAGCATGTTGAGAAGTTTATCCCCCGTCAAATCACCGAAATCCTAGAGGGTAGACGACCAAAGCTTTATGGAACGGGTGAAAATGTTCGTGATTGGATTCATACCGAAGATCATTCATCGGGCGTTCTCACAATTCTAGAGAATGGCAAGAACGGTGAGACTTATCTAATCGGCGCCGACGGGGAGAGAAACAACAAAGACGTCATTGAATTAATCTTAGAGATTATGGGGAAAGATCCTCATGACTATGAACACGTCGAGGACCGGCCGGGTCATGATTTACGCTACGCCATTGATGCAAGCAAACTATATGGCGAGCTAGGCTGGAGGCCGAAATACACCGACTTCCGGGCCGGTCTCAGTGAGACCATTGACTGGTACAAACAAAACTCTGACTGGTGGCAACCTCAAAAGGACTCCACAGAGGCTAAATATCAGGAGATTGGACGATAATGGCCGATCAACTAGCCGTTCGTGAAACTGATATTACCGGTCTGTACGTAATTGACCTGGTGCTGCACGGCGATGAACGGGGTTGGTTCAAAGAAAATTACCAACGGGAAAAAATGGAGGCGCTTGGCCTGCCACACTTTGAAGCCATACAGAACAATTTCTCCTTCAACGCCGAGAAAGGCGTAACGAGGGGCTTGCACGCCGAGCCATGGGAAAAGTTTATCTCACTGGCCAACGGCCGGGTTTTTGGTACCTGGGTAGACTTACGCCAAGGCGACGGTTTTGGCAAGGTTTTCACGATGGAAATTACACCCGACAAAGCCGTGTTCGTGCCCCGCGGTATTGCTAACGGCTACCAAACACTTGAAACAAATATCACCTACACATATCTAGTTAATGCGCACTGGTCGCCGGATGCAAAGTATGCCAGTGTTAATTTGTTTGACCCTAACTTAAACATTGATTGGCCGATTGTTAAAGACCAGGCTATTGTTTCAGAAAAAGACCGTAATAATCCGCTACTGGTTGATGTCCAGCCAATGGAGTTTTAGTTATGGACGATGCTACTTTTTTTATTGTCGGCGCTAACGGGCAACTTGGCCGTGCCCTCAAGTCCAAATATCCTGGTGCAAAAAGCGCTGACATTGATGCCCTAGATATTACCGACCATGACTCGGTTGAAAATTTCGATTGGAGCGGTATCAAGATAATTTTTAACGCTGCGGCGTACACAAACGTCGATGGCGCCGAAACTGCCGAAGGCCGCTTAACTGCTTGGCAAGTTAACGCAGCAGCGGTAGCCAGCTTGGTCAACGTCTCGCTCAAACATGATATAGCCCTTGTCCATTTATCAACTGACTACGTCTTTGACGGCACCCAGGATGAGCACACCGAGGACGAACCGTATTCGCCGCTAGGTGTTTACGCCCAGACCAAGGCTGCAGGTGATATTGCTGTCGGTCTGTTGCCCAAATATTACATATTGCGCACCTCTTGGGTGATTGGTGAGGGTAAAAATTTTGTCCGCGCAATGCTTGACGTTGGTAAGCGAGGTATCGAGCCAAATGTGGTAAACGATCAGGTTGGGAGACTAACTTTCACGAGCGAATTGGTCCGAGCAATTGATCATCTGCTTACGAGTGGGGCGGCATATGGTACATATAATGTCACTAACAGTGGCGATCCGGCTAGTTGGGCAGACATTACCAGGGCTATTTTTAAGGAGGCTGGCTTTGAGCAGAAAATTACTGATACAACCACAGCGGAGTACTATAAAGGCAAGGAAGGAATAGCTCCTAGACCTTTGAAAAGTACTCTAGATTTATCTAAGTTACAGGCTACAGGCTTCCAATCAACCGACTGGAACGTGGATTTGGCAAAATATATACAGAAGGAGGCACGGGCATGAAAGGAATCATCTTAGCTGGGGGTTCAGGCACGCGGCTATATCCCATTACCATGGCTGTCAGCAAACAGCTTATCCCAATCTATGATAAACCAATGGTATATTATCCGTTGAGCACGCTTATGAGCGCTGGTATCCGAGATATCCTTATAATTTCTACGCCTCACGATTTGCCGCGTTTTGAACAATTGCTAGGTGATGGTTCTCGGATAGGTTGTAACTTCTCTTACAAAGTCCAGGAAGAACCGCGCGGTCTGGCGGATGCATATATTGTTGGTGCCGATTTCATCGGCCAGGATAAAGTTGCCATGATTTTGGGCGATAACCTATTCTATGGTACTGGCCTTGAAGAAAAACTGCAGTCGTTTACTGATGTCGTTGGTGCGGTCGGTTTTGCAGCCCAAGTCAATGATCCCGAGCGTTACGGTGTTTACGAGTTTGATAAAGACATGAACGTATTGTCAATTGAAGAGAAGCCGGAAAAACCGAAGTCGGACTATGCCAACGCCGGTCTTTATTTTTGCGATAATGACGTGGTTGAAATCGCTAAGAATGTTAAGCCTAGCGCCCGTGATGAAATAGAGATCACCTCAGTACTTGACATTTACCTACAACATGGTAAACTAAAGGTCTGTTTATTCGATCGTGGTACGGCTTGGTTGGATACCGGAACCTTCGGTTCAATGAATGATGCCAGTGAATATATTCGTGTTATTGAAAAACGTACCGGCATTAAAATCGGCTGCATCGAAGAAGTAGCTTACCGACAAGGTTTTATCACCAAGGAGCAGCTTAGTGAAATTGCCAAGCCTTTGGTAAAGAGTGGCTACGGGAAATATTTATTGGGAATATTAGGACAGGATGATGGCGGCTAAGAGAAACTCGGCAAGAATTGCGATTGTTATTCCTGCCTACAATGAGGCAGAAAGCATTGCTCAAGTAATACGAGAAGTGCAGCATGTTTTTGGATCTTCAGCCTACACATACACTATTGTCGTTGTTGATGATGGTTCAAAAGACGCTACAGCCCAGCTTGCGCTTGACGCCGGAGTACATGTTATCAGACACATAATTAACATCGGTAGCGGTGGCGCAACGGCAACAGGCTTAAGCTATGCCCAGCAGCATGGATATACTATGGCAGCCACTCTTGATGCCGATGGTCAGCATCATGCCGAGGACGTGCTTAAAGGTGTCCGCCTAATGGGAAAGGGCAAACATGATTTGCTTATAGGCAGTCGGCTGGTTGTCAACGCCGGCATGTCACGGACGAAACGATTAGGCAACAAAGGCCTCAGTTTTATTACTTACCTACTTTTTGGCGTTAATACTACCGATTCACAGTCCGGATTAAGAATATTCTCAACGCGCGCACTTGATAAACTAAAATGGAAAACTAGCGGTTATGAATTCTGCTCGGAAATGTTGTGGCGTGCCAAGCAGCAAAAACTAGATATTGGTGAGTACCCTGTCCAGGCAATTTATACGGATTATTCAAAGGCTAAAGGTCAAAATAATTGGAATGCTTTTAACATTGTTAAGTCGTTGGTGCGTAGGAGAATAGTGGAGATCATCGGTGAGTAGGTATCTTATACTCTTATTGCTTAATACGCCGTTTATCTTGGCTGGCCTTCTTAATGCTTTAGTAAACTATAAGCTTAAAAAGGTGTCGTCAAGGAAATTTGTCTATCAACTAAGCATGTGGATTATAATTTTTGCTGGTCTGGCATTGGTAAAGCCGATATACCAGTTTCTTTTCTCGAACCATCTGACACAAACTGAGCCCTTAAGCTTATTTGATGTAGCAGAGATAACCGGGATTGTAGCCGTGATCTTTATCAGTAGTCGCTCACGTTCGAAAATAGAGGTGCTTGAAAGGCGGATTCAAGATTTACACCAGGAATTATCAATTCGTCTTTCAGAAGGTGGGTCAGACGAGTCCGGTAAAAAATGAAAGAAATTGACGCCCTGGTAGTTGGCGCCGGGGCGGTGGGCATTAGTACGGCGTATCATCTGGCACAAGAAGGTGCTAGCGTGGCAGTTATTGAAAAAGAATCAGGACCTGCCATGCATCAAAGCGGACGTAACTCGGGCGTGATTCACGCCGGTTATAACCCTAAGCCGGGCTCACTAAAAGCTGAATATTGCGTGGAGGGTAACCGGCAACTGCGAGAATATTGCCAAGATAGAGGGGTACCTATAAGAGAAGGGGGCATTTTGATTGTTGCCCGCTCTGACCCTGAAATGATGGTTATTGAAGAATTAGCCAGCCGGGGCCGCGCCAATGGCACAGACATAAGAGTACTTGGTGAGGACGAAATAAAAGATGTGGAGCCTCATACACATGGCATTGGGGCACTGCAGGCAATTGAAGGGGCTTCATTTGATTCACGGGCCTATGTACATGCCCTAGCCGGTGACGCCAGCAATGCCGGCGCTAGCCTTTTCTATGACTCCAAAGTCAGATCTATAAAAGAGTCTGGCAAGGCAGTGACAGTCAACACGGCTAAAGGACGCTTCATGGCGAAAGTGGCAGTTAACGCGGCCGGGCTCTACGCCGATGAATTGGCGGATGAATTGGCGGATGACATGAGGGTTATACCTTTCAGAGGCTATTACGCTGAGCTGTCCCCGGCTAAGACGCCTCTGGTTAACAGCCACATTTATGCAGCGCCGGACCTGAATTTTCCGTTTCTCGGTGTTCATCTTTCTAAAAGGACTGATGGGAGAGTGATAGTTGGTCCTGGTGCAATGCTGGCTTTTGGTCGGGAAGCCTACGACTTTAGCAGTTTTAAGGGTGGCGGATTAGGTAAAACATTAGGGTGGCCGGGATTCTACCGGATGATGATGCGTTCGGAATTTCAAAGCCTGGCACGGACAGAAGTTAAAAAATCATTGATGCTTAGAGCTATAGCCAAAGAAGCAATTCAACTTGTGCCTGAACTGGAAGCCAGGGATTTTGTACGTTCTTACGCCGGTAACCGGGCTCAGCTTGTTGATAGACAAGGTAATTTAGTTGACGACATCGTGGTCCGAGAGACAGCTCGTTCCGTGCATGTACTGAACGCGGTTAGCCCGGGTTTAACCTGTTCCCTGCCATTCGGTAAACAACTCGCCGAACAAGCCTTAAGTAAACTGTAGTTAGCGCCAGTAGCTTAGCACAATCCTAACTACTACATCACTAACGTTCTGGGTTAAGTACTCTGGTGGTGCTGACCAGTTGTTTTCGCTGCTTGTTACGGTGGCTATGCCTCGTAAAATGGCTTCTGGCTCGCAGCCCGATATAAAGTTGCTGCCAGCCTCCATTGTTTCTGGTCGTTCGGTTACATCGCGAAGCGTGACGGTCGGAACACCAAAAATGGCACATTCTTCCTGCGCAGTACCGCTATCGCTTAGGACGCAGTAAGCGTTCTTTTGCAGGTTATTAAATTCAAATAAACCCAGAGGCTCAACAACCCGTATTCCATCCCTGAGTTTTAATTCGGGCTGATTAGCTAACCGTTTGCGGGTTCTCGGATGCACGCTCCAGATCATTGGCAATTTATATTGGTCGTAAATACCATTGAAAGCTTCGACGAATTTGGCCAATCTGTCTTCAGGATCAACATTTTCAGCCCGGTGAAGTGTCATAAGGAAGAACTTACTTTTTTCGACCTCAAGTTTTTGCATAATGTCGCTACTGTCAATTTGTGTCATAAAATGGTCAAGAACTTCTTTTATAGGGTTACCTGTCACGTATACACGCTCGCCAGCGATACCTTCCTTAAGAAGGTTGGCCCGGCTGCGCTCAGTATAAGGCAGCAATATGTCGCTTTGGCTATCAATGATACGGCGGTTATTCTCCTCGGGTACGCGGTCGTCATAGCAACGGTTGCCGGCCTCCATGTGGAAGACCCTGATACCATAGCGCTTAGCCATAATGGCCCCCAGGCTGCTGTTTGTGTCCCCCAGGACAAGGAAAGCATCTGGCTTTTCTTTAGGGATAATTTCCTCCAGCTTAGTCAGTATGACACCGGCTTGTTCACCAAACGTGCCTTTTGCATCTAGGTAATAGTCGGCTTTACGAATACCAAGTTGGTCAATGAATATATCATTAAGGTTCGGGTCGTAATTTTGTCCGGTATGTACAAGTACTTGATCACATAGCTTATCTAGTTTTTCTACGATAAGACATAAACGGATAAGTTCCGGGCGGGTACCCAAGATTGTCATTACTTTCATTTTTGGCTCCCATCAGGAAAACCAAAGCCGGCAACTTCGGCTACCATTTGTTCTATAGTAGGCGGGGTGTCATAGCCAGCTGCTTGCCAGATTTGATTATTAATCTCTTCATTATTCGTAGCCAGAGTTCGATCAATAATTTTCGGTGCTTCGACGGAGTTTATTACTATGTCGGCACGCCCGAATTCTTTAGCGAAGCTTTTTAAAAGGTTAGCTTTGTGGATTCTGTTACCGGGTATAACGTGCTGGATGTGGCTAAGCTCAATATCCTGCTTGATAATGCCTTGGCATATCCTGGCAAAATGAAGCGTGGTGACACCGTTCCATTGGTGATTTGTGAAGCCGTTTAGGCTGGCACCTTTTGGCTGGCTGAGAAACCAGTCCATGAGGGACAAATGAGCCTTTAGTTCGGGCCCGATGATAGAGCAACGCAAGTGATACATGTTGCCTAGATAAGCTTCTCCCAGGCTCTTAGTCTTGCCGTAGACGTCAAGCGCGTCATGAAGGTCTTCTTCGGTGTAGCTACCTTTAATGCCAGAGTAGACGCAGTCAGTAGCAATTTGTAGGACTTTGGCACTCTTTTTAGCGGCGGCTTTTCCTAGCGAGTGCGGAAAAAGAGCGTTGATAAGAGTGGCCCTCTCTACTTCTTGGGCATTGTCGTCATGGATGTATGGCTTTATGACGCCTATAGCATTAACTACCCATGCGGCACCGTCAATAGCCTTGGCGATTTCCGCTTGACCGGCGGTTTCGGCGTCCAGCTCACGGAAGTTTACTGACGAATATTTTTTGATAAACGGGGCGGCTTCTTTGGCATCACGGTAAGTGGCGATTAAATCAAACTCGCCGCTTCTCGCGAAAGACTCCAGGGTCATCGCTCCCAACATCCCGGTTGAGCCCAAAATTGCTACTTTTGGTTTAGCCATTATCTCACCTTTCCTCTACCGACCAGATGTCCCAGTAGCGTGCGTCGTAGCGTATGTCATCGCCCAATGACTCTTCTAGCGTTGATGTCGAAAAGAACATAACCTGCGCATCTTTGGTAAGCGACATAAAGCCGTTGGCATGACCGGCTGGAATGTAGAGAACAGTTGGTTTTTTTTCAGATAATACAAAGCGCTTGACCTCGGCATTTTTCGATGGCTTATCCCAATCATCAATTGCCACCGCACCTACTACGACCGCGCCTTTAACAACCAGGACGTATTTGGCTTCTTTCTTATGGGCGTGCCAGGCCCTGACAAATCCGGCGGAGTGGTTTGAGACCATGTAAAAACGCTTTACGTCTTTAAAATCAAAATCATTGACAAAGCTTACCTGCCCTCGGTCATCTACTGCTAAACCGCCGTTGGTTAATTTAAGTTCCGCCATTAGGCCGCTCCGTCTATGTAATGGTGGGTGTTAAACATGGTTAAGAAATTCTGGTTCGAGTACCTGGGATTATTTACATCCTTGATCCGATTCCCCGCAATTAACTTTTTAACCTCGTTAATGCCGTCTTCGGCGGTTAATTTGGGTTTAAAGCCAAGTGTCTTGCGGGCTTTGTTACTATTAACCTTGTAGTTACGTGCATCCTGGAACTTGATATCCACTATTTCCATTTTCACGCTCGGTACATGTTTCTTTACCTGGTGGGCAAGGTCTATGATCTTAATGTTTTCTTGGTGCAGGTTGTAAATTCCGGTGTGTTTAGTTTCTAAATTATCAGCCACAGCCTGGGCGGCGTCGCGTACGTGCAACAATGGGCGCCACTGCTCACCACCAAAGACTTTGAATTGGCCGTCAACTATAGCTCGTGTAGTTAATGTGTTAAGTACGAGATCGAGCCGAATGCGTGCATAGCTGTCGCCTAGACCAAAAATTGTGCCTAATCGAAAAATGATAGCGTTCTTATTTTTTAGGTAGTCCTCGGCTGCCAATTTAGTAACAGCGTAAACCGACAGTGGGTTAGTTGGCGCATCCTCGTCCAGTACTGCGTCATGCTCACCATAAACAGAACAGGTTGACATAAAGACTATGCGACCGTTGAAGTTCTTAGCCAGCCACTTAACACTATCCTGATTCAGCTCGGTTGATATTTCAGGATTGATAGCACAAGCGCCATCACCCACGAGCGCGGCGAACCATACTACGGCGTCTGCCCAGTCAAGCTGCTTTTTAAGGTGTGCTCTATTGCGTATATCGCCAAAGACAAATGGGATATCTTTTAGGTATTCTTCTTCAAATAACAGCGCGTCGTAAACTCGTATATCGTGCTTCGATTTTTGTAAAATATCTGTTAAAGCACCGCCGATATATCCTGCGCCACCAACAACCAATACTTTCAAGATACACTCTCCTTCTTTTTACCTCGTTTGATTTTGCTTCATTTGATTATCTCATAGATGTGTTCGGGTTATCAAGACGGTGGCGTCTATTGCCCGGGAAATGTTACGAGGCTATGCTAGACTAGTATGGAATTTATAAGAAGAGGTTCAGGTGAGTAATAAAGCCAGTAGCAAAGAGACAAACCGGGAGTATTATAAAACTTACTGGAACGATAATATGCTCCAGTATCTACTCAACAGCGCAGGCGCTAAGTGGTTTGACTATCTCCTCCTTTTAACCTTGAATGAAACCTCCAAAAACTCTGTCCGTTCAGTAGCAGACGTGGGCTGTGGCGTTGGCATCAAAACAGCATTTATGGCAAAGTACTACCCTAAAGCGGGGGTAACCGGATATGATTTTTCCAAGGAAGGTATTGCGGCGGCAAAAAAATTCCATAAGTTAAAGAACGTGCATTTTGCCACGGAAGATATAACCGAAGCTAAGTATAAAAAGAAGTTTGACCTTATAACAGCTTTTGATTTTTTGGAACATATAGACGACTGGAAAGGGCTTACTAAAAAACTTATTAAAGCCAACAACCGTTACATGCTGATTTCTTCGCCAGTAGGACGAATGCGACCTTATGAAGTCCATATAGGCCATGTAAGGAACTTCAAGCGAAGGGAAATTGAAGATTTTATGGAGTCCCAAGGCTATAAAACAGTTAAGACCCTTTACGCTGGTTTTCCCTTCCACTCGCCGATTCTCCGAGATTTGACAAATATTTTCTACAAAGACTACGCTGAGCTACCGCAAGCTAAGATGAGTTTTCTGTCAAAGCGAATGCATGACATATGGTACTTTCTATTCCGCTATTTATCCTTCAAAAATAAAGGTGATATTTTTGTTGGGTTGTTCGAGAAGAGAAAACTAAGTTCTGACTGAGTTTATGAAGTGAAAACCGAAAAACGGGTTTTAGTTGTCTGTCAGCATTTTTGGCCCGAGGCCTTCCGCATAAACGACATCTGCGACTTTTTAGTTGAGAAAGATTGTGAGATCGATGTCCTGTGCGGCATACCCAACTACCCAAAAGGTAGGTTCTTCGACGGTTATTCGTATTTTCGGAACCGTAAGCAACGACATAACAGCGTCAATATTAGACGGGCTTTTGAGGTTCCGCGCGGCAATAATTCAAATCTGCGTATATTTTTGAACTACCTGTCGTTCCCGCTGGCCAGCCTATTTCATATTCCCCGCTTACTAACCAAGAAGTACGATAAGATAATTATCTACCAGTTGTCGCCAGTCATGATGTCAATTGCCGGCATTATCATCGGCAAAATTAAAAAGACCGAAACAACTATGTACGTATTGGACTTATGGCCGGAGAACCTATTTTCAGTTATCAATCCTAGGAGCGCTCTATTGAGAAAAATAGCCACTAAAGTTTCTCATTGGCATTACAAGAAAGTTGATAAATTGGTCGTCTTGTCGGAAAAGATGAAAGACCGCCTGCTTGATGTAACGAAAATCGATCCGGAAAAAATCATCGTTCTGCCGCAGGCTTGCGAGAAGGTATTTGAAAAAGATATGCACGACAAAGCCCTATCTTCTAGATTCAAAAACGGCTTTAACATTCTTTATACTGGCAACATCAGCCCCGCCCAGTCTTTCAGAACCATCATAGCCGCGGCCAAAGAGCTTAAGCAGACAGGCGTTACGGACATCAACTGGATAATTGTTGGCGACGGCATGTCACGTAATTGGCTGGAGGGCGAGGTGGGAAAAGCCGGCCTGGGCAACAGCTTTTTCTTTGAAGGTTTTAAGCCGATCGAGGATATCCCCAAGTACACAGATATTGCCGATCTGTTAATAGGTTGCCTGGTTAAAAGCGATTTGCTGGAAGCTACAATACCCGCTAAGGTAATGTCCTACCTCGCTTCTGGAAAGCCGATGGTGCTAGCAATGGACGGTGAGGTCCAGGAGCTTGTCAACAATACCATCAAGTGCGGCTTTTCCGGCCCTACCGAAGATGCCGCTGCCTTGGTCGCAAACATCAATAGGATTTACGCGATGCCGGCCAAGGACCGACAAGTAATGGGAGCCCGCGGCCGGGCTTACCACTTCAAGCATTTTGAAAGGAACATTATATTAAATCAACTATACAGATTTATCTTTGGATAGATTTTTCGTATAATACATCTACGTGTCAAAAATCATATTAACATTGTATATAATTACCACCTCTCTTGGCCTTATTATTCTGAAGCTAGGGACTAACTCGGGTCTACCGGTCAGTTACGCTAATAATAAGCTCCATTTCAATATGAACTTCTACTCCGTAGCCGGGATAGTTTTGTATGGTTTAAGTTTTATGCTGTACGTTTATCTGATTTCTAAAAACGACCTGGGATACATAATCCCGTTGGCCGCGGCTTTCGTCTATATCGTTATCTTTATCGCCTCGGCGGTCGTCTTTAAAGAGGTCTTTACCGCCACAAAAATCATAGGCATTGCTATGATTGTGGTCGGTTTAATATTCCTAAACCTCAAAAAATAGACTAGGTATTTTGACAGCTTATAAAACTTGTCTGCCGTACGTAGCGAGCAGGTAGTACACTGCGCTTACGGCTAGGCTCAAGGAGCTGATAGTACCAAAAATGTATGGAGCCTGCCTGGCTTTTATCTTTACTTCAATGGGTATAAACGCTGCCAGCAGCATGACTACGGGCGCAATAAACGGAAGGAAGTATCTCCCCTGTATACCGTCAACGGCTCGGCTCCCCGTCGGGTTGAAAGCAATATAAAGAGAGGCAAAAACACCTATAATTCCACCCAAAACGAGAACATTAAACAAAATAAGTTTTTGGCGTATGGCAATGACCTCATCCTTTGCGTAGAAACCGGCGAGCAGAATTCCTATAACAAGCAAGCAGGTAATGATGATCGGTATGCCTACGAAATTCCATCCTAGAAGAGAGATCATGGATTGGAAATATGAATCCCCGCTGTTAGCAATACTCCTTGCGCAAGCTTCGAAGAAATGGAGTGGGTGATGTGCCATAAAGGAGATTTGGGCTGAAGCAACCAGCTTAGCCCCATCAGACCGTTGAGACGCCGCTATATTACTTGTGACCTTTGAGGCCATTGCCCAAAGCAATCCTAAAATGACTGCCAAGGAGACGCCCCCTGCTTTGGCGGCAATCGCCGTCTTTGCTGACTTGAATAGCCTGTTGGGAACAAGAACCAGACCAAAGCTAAGTAATATATAATTTAACTTTACCAAGGGTATAATCGACGCAACGGCGACTAAAGCGTAGAACAGTCTTTTGTCTTTTGCCGTGCCGGTATTTTGGAAAAGCCTCACCAATATACAGACGAGCAGCAGTGACAGCCCCACGATCATATTGTCCGCGGTGACTATTGATGCCTGGTACAGAGACATCGGTAGCAAAGCAATGGTGAAAATAAGCCATTTCAGCTTGGAGTTCCTTAGTAATCTAATGCCTAGCCAGATAAGTGCTATGTACAGCAGGAGCGAGCATAGCCTTGCCAGGAATATTGTTTGCTCAATAGAGGCATGAAATATATCGGCTACTACTACTCCGATTGTAGGGGCAACATACGCGACAGGAGAATAGACTGCCGAGCCCGGGGAGGTTTGTTGTTGTTTTGAAAATGGCTGTCTATCAAGTTTGTTGTACGTAGCCGTACTATCGACGTCCTTGCGAGAAAAAATTCCACCGCCCTTGTTATCCAAAAGATCGGACTTAGTATAGTTCCATAAGGTAACCAAGTTTTTTGGCAGAGCACCACCATAGGTGCCATCTAGGTTTTTTTTAGGGGAAAAATCTCCGTGAGCCAGCTGATAGGCGCGGGCAAAGTGAGCAGTTTCGTCAACTCCCCAGAGCGGCGGAGTCATCTTGGCAAACCATACGCCAAAAAAAAGAGCTATTAAGACAAATAGATACTCGGCTTTAGTGAGGTGTTTAAATATATTTTCCACTATCTTATACAGTTTAGCATTTGCAGCTGGATTCGTAATAATAAACTCTATTAAGTTTAACCTGTTAAGGCTTGCGGTATTGTGTTAAAATATAAGAAGGACAGTTAAAATAAAATATGGGCTATAAATACAGTAAATACGGTAAGCGAGCAGGCCTAAGCAAGCGCATGGTAGCGGTTACCATACTGCTGGTGCTGGTAGTGGTCATGGCCGGGCTGGAACTGACCGGTGTTACGCACATATTCCACAAGCAAACTCCGGCGGTAGTATCCGGAGGCTCGTTTAATACCAAAGGTGAGCCCAAAACTACCAAGACGGGTAGCGCCACCCAAAACGGCTCTTCCGTTTCCGCGAGTAGCGCCAACGGTTCCAACAATAAGCCTGCCGGCCCCGCATTAGCGCTTATCACGCCTTCTGGTGATTTTGTTAGCAACCACCACCCGAATTTAAGCGGCTCGCCCGCACCTAATGCCCTGTCGTCGGTTTGTAATTCGACGCCCGGAGCATCCTGTCAAATAACTTTCACAATGGATGGCGTTGTCAAATCCCTGCCCGCCCGAACCGCTGATTCTGACGGCTCGGTGTTTTGGGACTGGAAGCTCCAAGATATTGGACTAACTGTGGGGTCTTGGAATATCCAAGCTATTGCCAGCCTAAACGGGCAAACTAAAACCGCTTCTGACTCGCTGGACCTGGTGGTATCGCAATGAGGTACGCGCTGCGGCTTGGCGCTGTTTTGTTAATAGCCGCTTCGATCGTGCTGCCGTTTTTCAGCCATACCAGTGCAGACACATTCAATCAAAATAATATTATTGACGATGCTGTTTTTGATAACGCTAACTCGATGGGTGCCGCCCAGATAGATAATTGGCTAAATTCCAACTTCGGCAGCGGCAGTTGTATCAGTACCAGCCACGGTTTCAGCGCGCCCGATCCGACCGGATATAACCCGACCAACGGCTTCCTTTACGGCGGCAATGTAAGCTCCGGGCAAGTTATTTATGACGCAGCTCAAGCGTATGGTCTTAATCCCCAGGTATTGTTAGCAACTCTGGAGAAAGAAGAGAGTTTGGTCTCTGGAGGCTCAGGTTGTAGTACCTTACAATATGCTTCAGCAGTAGGTTATGGCTGCCCCGATGGCGGAGCAAGTTATAGTTATTCCGGCGTTGACCTTTATTCGATTAATGGTGCGGCCGTGACTTCTGTCAGCGGTACCTGCGTTAATACTGCCGCTAAAGCTGGCTTTTCACAGCAAGTCATTCACGCAGCCTGGCTGCTGAAATTCGGCGAGCAACGCTCGGAGGGTAATGTCGGTTGGGCAGTTATAAAAGGTAATTGGAATAATTCTGATGACCCGCAATCATGCTACGGCGGACCTATGACGCAAGGTACCTATCAAATTTGTCCAAGTGGTGCTACCACATACTATGACGGTTACACTACTATAGATGGCACCGCTGTGCATATGGATGATGGGGCGACAGCCGCGCTGTACTGGTATACGCCGCATTTTTCAGGTAACCAAAACTTTTTCAATATCTTTAGTGGCTGGTTCGGCTCAACCCATTATGCCCAGCCCCTTGGAGCATCGCTTTATGCCCAGACGTCAACTGGTAAATTATTCTTAGTGACTGACTCGACCCGTTATTACATACCAAGTTGGGCGGTAATGACCGACTATGGTCTTGACGCCTATCCGCCGATACCAGCTAGCGATACTACCATCCAGCAATTTACTGATGGCGGTACTCTGAGTAACCTGATATGGGATGGCACTGGTGTATACCTGGTCAACAACCGGACGCGTTACCACGTTCCAGGCCCTATGTGTTCAGCCTGGGGTTTCAGTTGCTCTGACAATACGATAGTCAAGGGTCTGGGTGCCGCTTTCCAAACGCAGTATCTGCAAACTGGCTGGGATCTGGCGCAGCTTCAAGCGTCAAATGGCGTTGTTTACGAAATGTCGGGCGGCCAAAAACTGCCGGTCGCAAACCCCCAAACTCTTAGTGCTCTTGGTTTGGCAAATACTTCTATCTTAATCACAGCACCCCTCAACTCAGGCCAGCCTTTAGGCCAGTTACTTATAACGACGCCTCTGGTGCTGAGCTTTCCCCCAAATCCGACGATTTACTATTACGACGGTACGACGTATTACGCCGCCCCGAGCATGACAAGCTATACCGACTGGAGTCTGAGCAGTCCTCCCCAGTTACTGCCGCCGACTTCCAGCTATAATACGACTCCGCCGACTTCCCAAACCCTTAGCTCATGGTATCAGGACGGGGGTGGCAATAAGTACATTATAGACGGGGGTCGTCGTGTACTGGTACCGCCTTCTTTGCAGAGTCTTTGGAGTACAAAAACTTTTGTCACCCAGCCGCAGGCTTTAGCAAATAGTCTGCCACAAACCACGTTACAGCAATTTATATGGGCAAACCCGGGTATCTACACACTGAGCAATGGCGCAAAGCATTATGTACCTAGCTGGGACGATTATTTGGCTCTGGGCATAAACAATAGCAATACGACAGGCTTGCAGCCGGATAAGCTTGCTGGAATTACTCAAGGTAATGATGCTTTAGGCGACGGCGTTGTTATTGCCCTTCAGACCGATAACCAAGGCTTATACGTCATTAACAACGGCAAGACTACCCATGTATCCGACTCGAATACGTTTAATGCCTTCGGCTTTGACTGGAATAACATATTAACGTATCCCAGCACGATTCTTAATGACTACCCGCTGGCCTCTTCACCCTTATCAAGCGGTATTGCTACTGACGGAACTTATTACGTAGTCGGTAATAATACGATGTATAAGATGTCTCCGAATACGGCAGCGGACTTTGGGGCAATAGGTACGCAGTTCCAGAGCCTGAGCAATCAAACTGCCAGGAACAGCAACGCGGCCATTTTGCCACGGTTTATCTACAATGCCGATACCGGCCGCATATACTACGCGTCCGGCGGGGCGCTTCATTACATCGCTACCTACAGTGCTTTTGCCGCTTACGGCGGCACCCGTAGCCCGATTGCTGTCGTTAACAATGCCGCTATCGGCCTGTTCACGCTTGGCCAGTCGGTTTTCTAGCTAGCCGCTTGTCAGATCATTCCATATGATGTCGAGCTGTTTAGTCCAGTCGCTGCTAACCGTGTCATAGCCACCCTTTTGGATTTTGCGCCGCAGGTCTTTGTCTTCGATCAGCCAGCCGATTTTTTCGGCCATAGCTGCAGGTGATGGCTCAGAAATCAGACAGTTAGTACCGTCTTTCAGAAACCATAGGTTATCTTCGTTATTGTTGGTCACCGTAGCCACGCCGGTAGACATAAACTCAAACGGCTGGTAAGAGGGATGCTTGGATAGCATGTACACGAAGCCTATGTCGCATGAACGGTATAGGTCCCCGACTTCCTGCAGGTCTTTTAGTAAGCCAAGGTTCGTAACCAAACCTTTTAGTTCGAACTTTTTTTCTTTCCAATTCGAGCCAGCGGTAACGATTTCTATTTTGTCGCCGTACTTATGCAACAGTATTTTAATAATCATGACCCCCAGGTGAAAAGCGTTGCGCGGATTGTTTGGACGGGCATAGAAGAAGACACGAAGCCTCTCATTATCTTTCTGCTTGGGGGAGTAGTAATAGCGGGCGTCAACGGCCGGCGTGAAGCTAATTCCCTGAAGACCGTGACGCTGGTTGATTGCCCGCAGCAATCCGGGAGTATTGACTATGCCTTCGAAGCCGAAACGGTAAGTCGATTCAGCCAGGGCGGAGATCGAGCCGCCTTCGTAAAACAGCGGCTCATAATCCTGAATGAAGTAGTACTTGCGTTTGGTCTGGTTGAAGTGCAATAAGAAATAGGCCGAGACCCAGAACGTACAAATACCAATGTCCGTTGCCGGCAGATCCTTGATCTTGTCTTTGTGCGGGTCATATATAACTAGCTTGGCTGTTGCCAGGTGCGGAAAGGCTCTCTCAATCTCGGCTTTCATAGCCACGGCGTCAACGCTTGGGTTGTCATAAATAACAATGTGGTTAGAGACGCCTTTTTCGGCAAAATAATTAATGAATCGGAAGATAGTGTAAATGCCACCGAATGACAAATGGTCGAAGTAAGGAACGAACCAGGTGGCGCTTTGGATTTTGTCGGGTTTGGGTTGCTGTAAGACCTTTTTGCTAAGCTTTAGGTCTTTATCGGTAATATTGAATAGGGGATTCGTTAGATAGATGTAGTCCGAGCTGTATTTGCCGTTATTCGCCTGCAGATATTTAGGTAGGTACTTGCTGTACTTAACGTGGGTGCGGCCAACTGCCCAAGGAATATATCGCACGAGTTTTTTTGTAAACACCGCCGGCCCTTCGTTTTGGATGGACCGCTTGGCTTTTCCTAACCTTGATTTTGTGATCATGGTTTATCTCCTCAGGCTTATTTGCTCGTGCATAAGGTCAAGGTTGGGATTAAAGTACGGGTCGCCCTTATCGAGATACGGCCTGTAGTATTCCAGTGAGTGATCATAATCTAATTGTGGCACATTTTTGTATGATCCGACCGATACGTTTTCATAATGTACAAGTTCAGCGAACGGCCAATAGACATTGCGGTACCCGGCCTCGTATAGTCTTAGCCCAAAAGCCACGTCATTGCCAGCAACGGTAAACGTTTCATCCAGGCCGCCTACTTCGTCATATTTTTTAGCTCGGACAGCCAAACACGCAGCAGTGACCGCCAGGTAGTTGCGCGGCCAGGCCGGCATGCCGAAATCCGTCCAATTATTCGATACAAGACGCCTAAATACGTGTCCCGCCATGCCTGTCATGCCAAGCACTACGCCAGCATGTTGAATGGTCTTGTTAGGGTAATACAGCAGCGGGCCTACGGCGCCAATCCCCGGCTGGCTGGCCACGCCAATCAACTCCTCCAGCCAGTTCGGCGTAATGACTTTGGTGTCGTTGTTAAGTAGTACTAGGTATTCGCCTTTAGCTTTTTTGCGGCCAAAGTTATTTATCTTCGAGTAATTGAACGGGTGGTCCCAATAGTATATTTTGCAGCGCTTGTCTTGTTTCAATTCTTCTAAGTAGTCGTGGGTCAATGTCTGGGTGCTATTATTCGAAACCAATATGAGCTCATAGTTCTTGTACGTCGTCTTGAGCAGTATGCTGCCAACGCATTGTTTTAGGAGATTGGCCTTGTCCTTGAATGGAATTATTATGGAAACCTTCGGTTGCGGGCCGGTCAGTCCAAACCGAAGCCGGTAGTTAGTCGGGCGCTTGGGGATTTCTACCATTTCGGCCGTTACCCCACGCCGTTCCGCAGCATCGGCTAATGCCCGCTTCCCAGCCGAGTGGGCATAGCTTTTTTCGCTGACGTTCTTAGCGGTTGAGCCGTCGGCCAGCCGCCAGTGGTACAAAATCTTCGGTATGTGCTTGATCTTGTCAGTCTTTTCCGTAAAGCGTAGTAAAAAATCGTAATCCTGGGCGCCATCAAGGCCTTGCCGTAAGCCGCCAATCTGGTCGACAATCGACTTTCTGGCAACTACGAAATGAGTAATGTAATTAATCCCTAGGAGCAGCTCGGGCGACCAGTCCGGTTTGAAGAAGGGCAACAAACGGGTCTTGCCATTATCGCTAAGTTTATCCTCGTCGCTATATATAAGATCTGTTTCGGGATCTTCGTCCAAGGCAATAACGACTTCGGCCAGAGCGTATTGTGACAGTGCGTCATCGTGGTCCATGAAAGCCACGAATTTGCCCTTTGCAGCTTCTAGGCCGGCATTGGTGTTGCCGACTATGCCGAGGTTTTCGCCGACTTTTATATACGCTATTCTATCGTCCTGCTTACATGCCTCCCTCAGGTATTTGCTGGCCTGCCCATCTGTTGAACCGTCCGCGATACAGAGTTGCCAGTTCTCATAAATCTGACTTTTAACCGACTGTAGTAGCTCGTCCAAATAGCGTTGCGGTGTGTTATAACAAGGCACTACTATGCTGATCAAGGGTTTTGACTTCACTGCTTTAAGACGCTCGTATGTGCCCGAGAAAGACAGGGGTTCGTAGTTTTTGATCCATTTGCTATAACGATGACGGTTGGTGCCCAAAACCTTTTGTTTAACGCGACCCGCGAACATGCGTTGCTTACTGCCATCGGGCAAAAAAACTTTTACCGCCGGCCTGTGGTCCAACATCAGCTTATACCGTCCATTTATACTTTAGGCGGCTCAACCCCTGGTTAACGTCGTCTTCTTTAGGCCTAATGATGAACTGCGGGCCTTCGTTCAAATAATCTATAGTCTGGTTTTGCTTATCCCCAAAAAGCCCTGCCATAAGGTAATATTTACCCGGGCCCAAAGAGAGCTTTACGGAATACGTTATCTTGTTTTTCCCTCTAAGCTTTACCTCTTCATTGAAAGTGTTGGCACCAAACACGAATTCCCCGCTCTGTTTCACAATACCGACGCCGACATTGCTGACCTTAGGCGTAGATTTGGGCCAGGAAACTTCCACCGTAAATTCCTCATCCGTTACGTAGCCAGACTTTTGTTTGTCGCTGGCGGTAAGGATCTTGAGGCTAATGTTACTCTCTTTTTTGGTGTTTTCTGTGTTTTCTTTTTCTAGCTCATTATCGATCTTTTCCTCGTTGAATTTGGAGTACTTTTGGGCCACCTCTCTTGGCTCGCCGATGGCCACTATTTCTCCGTCGTGAATGAGCATAGCCCCCGAGCAAAAACGCCTGACGATTTCCATGTCGTGCGTGACCAGCACGATGGTTTGTTTCTGGGCTTTGTATTTTTCGAAGACGTCTATGCATTTTTGTTGGAAAGCTTCATCGCCTACTGCCAGGACTTCGTCCAGCATAAGGATATCGCTTTGGACGCGAATAGCAATCGAGAAAGCTAGGCGAACCTGCATACCCGATGAATAGTTCTTGAGCTTCTGGTCCATGAAGCGTTCCAGCTCTGCGAAAGCTACGATATCGTCATACATGGCGCCCATCTCGCGACGGTTAAAACCGAGTAAGGCACCATTCAAGAAGACGTTCTCGCGCCCGGTAAGCTCGGGGTTAAACCCAACGCCCAGTTCGATGAAAGGCGTCAGCTTACCATCAACCCGTATTGACCCGCTGTCTGGCGAATAGATACCGGCTAGCAGCTTAAGCAACGTGCTTTTGCCACTGCCGTTGCGCCCGACTATGCCGAAGAATTCGCCTTGTTTGATTTCGAATGATATGTCCTGTAGGACTTGCTGCTTTTCATATGTCTTATTTCTCTTATAGAAATTGACGACTGTGCTTTTGATCGACGCGTTCTTCTCGTGTGGTAGCGCGAACGTTTTGCAGACATTTTCGACTTTGATAACTGTTTCGCGATCCATGGCTAGATATTCTCCGCGAAATATTTTGATTCTCTTCGGAAGTAGCTAATGCCTATAACCAGTACCAGCCCAACGATTAAGAACGGTATAAACTGGTACCACCCTCCTTGGAAAAGTGTATGGGCTGTTACTGTTTCGTGCGTCACGGTGGCGTAACGGGCGTCCTGAATGGCTTGGCCCATCGGGTTAATCATGATCAGCTTCTGGAAAGTCAGGTTAGGGATTCGGGATAGCGGGTAGAGTATCGGTGTCAAGTAGAAGCCAGCTTGAAGGATCACCTCCCAGATATAGTTAACGTCTCGGAACTTGACGAAAGCCGCCGCCAGAAACATCGACAACCCCAGAGCCAGTAAATAAACTTCGGCGAGAATAAGCGGCAGCCAGAGTATCGTACTCATAAGATCAACATGATTAACAACCATGAAGATGGCAATCACTACCAGATTCAAAAGCAGGTTTATAAGGGCAGATATACTACTGCTCAACACGATAATCCAGCGCGGAATACGGATCTTGCGTATCAGATCACCACGGCCAACGATTGAGCCAAGGCTTTGTACGGTCATTTCATTAAAGAAGTTCCATATAACAATCCCAAGCAGCAAATACACCGGAAAGTGTGGCACTCCAGTGCCGAGTTTCAGAAACTTAACGAAAACTACGTACAAAATGACGAATAGTAGCAGGGGCCGCAGTAGTGACCATGCATATCCCAATGCTGAACCTTGGTAGCGAAGCTTGAAATCGGTACGTACTAGTTCACTCAGTAGCGCCCTGTTTTGCTTTGTGAAAAATCGCTTCATCAATTAAGGTATTATAGAAGATGAAAGCTGGTAAGTCGATGCATAAGTCTTGCGTGGTCGTCCCTAATTGGAATGGTGCTGATAGTTTGCCAAGTTGCCTTGACTCATTGCTGGGGCAATCTTTCAAACCGCATATTATTGTCATCGATAACGGCTCAGTTGACGAGTCCCTCAAGCTGCTTGAACAATATCCGCAGGTTGAGGTTATTAAACACGCTGAAAATAAAGGTTTCGCCGGTGGCGTTAACGCCGGTATCCGACTAGCTATTAAAATGAAGGCTACTTATGTAGCCTTACTAAACAATGATGCTGTAGCTGATAAGAATTGGCTTGCTGAGCTAGTTTCGTACATGGATAATCATGACCGGACCGGCATTGTCACCAGCAAAATTTTAGATAGTACCGGTGATAAACTCGATAGTACCGGTGATTATTACACAATCTGGGGCCTGCCCTATCCGCGCGGACGCAATGAGTCAAATATTGATAAGTACGATAGCAGCGTTGAAATTTTTGGGGCCAGTGGAGGGGCAAGTTTGTATAGGCTTAGTATGCTTGAAGAAATTGGGCTATTTGATGAAGACTTCTTTGCGTACTATGAGGATGTCGATATTAGTTTTCGGGCACAATTGGCCGGGCATAAGGTTTCTTACGTACCTGCAGCCGTTGTCTATCACCAGATAGGAGCCACCAGTGGCAAGCTAAAAGGCTTTACTACATATCAAACGATGAAAAACTTACAGCTTTTATATTACAAAAACGTACCCAGACGATTTTTGTTCAAAGTTGGCTGGCGGCTTTTCGTGGCGCAAGTACTATTTATTGCGCGGGCTTTTACGCGTAGACAGGGTTGGACAGCTGTTAGAGGTGATCTTGAAGGCACGTACCTGCTTATTAAAAAAATCAAGGAGCGCAGTAGGATCCAAAAAGCCAGAAAAGTTTCAGACGATTACGTTTGGAAGTTGATTGTGCATGATTTACCACCAAATGCCAGAGCTCTCCGAAAATTGCGTACAAACTTGGGAAAGCTAGTGGGTAAAAACGTATGAAGCGGATTGTTATCGATGCCCGCGAATGGAATACGAGTACCGGTCGTTATATTAGTAATCTGGTGCGACAACTGGAGGAGCTTGATCAGAAGCATGACTACAGCATCCTGCTAAAACCGCGCGACGTGGATTTATGGGAACCTACGAACCAAAAATTCCAAAAGGTTAGTAGCTTATACAAAGAGTTTAGCCTAGGCGAACAGCTTGGATTCAAGTGGCAATTGGAGTCACTTAAGCCTGACTTAGTGCACTTCGGCATGACCCAACAACCAGTGCGATACCGCGGTAAAACTATTACGACCATCCACGATTTAACGACTGCCCGCTTTAGAAATCCGTCAAAAAACCCCCTTACCTTTGTTTTTAAGCAACGTGTTTATATACGTGTCATTAAACGCGTAGCCCGGCGATCGGCGTTTATTTTTGTGCCGTCGGAGTTTGTAAAAAAAGACCTGGTCCAATTCACTGGCATCAACCCGGGGAAAATTATAGTGACTTATGAGGCAGCCAGCCCCATTAAAGCGGCCGCGGTTCCACTTGATAATCTAGCTAGTAGGCAGTTTCTGCTCTATGTTGGGCGCCCGACACCCCACAAGAACCTGGAGAGACTGATTGAGGCCTTTAGGCTGATCCAAGCTCAGCATCACGACTTAATACTTGTTCTGGCCGGCAAAAAAGATGCTAACTATCGACATATTGAAAAAAAAGTGCATAAGAACTCAGTCAAAAACGTTATTTTCACTGATTTTGTCAGCGAAGGTCAATTGCGCTGGCTGTATGAGCATTGCGCTGCCTACGTCTTTCCGTCTTTAAGTGAAGGCTTTGGCCTGCCAGGCCTGGAAGCCATGATGCACGGAGCGCCTGTAGTGAGCAGTAACGCTACCTGCTTGCCGGAAATCTACAGTGATGCTGCCCACTATTTTGATCCTTATAATACCCAGGCTATGGCTGATGCCCTTAACGCGGTTTTAATTAACACAAACTTTCGGGAGGATCTTATCTACAAAGGCCGTGAGCAGGCTGCAAAATATTCCTGGCAACGTATGGCTGAACAAACGCTTCAAATCTACTCACAAGTACTTGGCGACTAGCTGGCTTCTGGTTCTTTTTTAAGTACGATATGCCGTTCCCGCCCCTCACCGTCTGATTCACTTGTCAGGCCGTACTCAGCAGCAAGCTGGTGTACCACGCGGCGGTCAGCTGCATTCATAGGATCCAAATTCATCGGCTCGCCCGAATCACGCACTTGTTTAACCCAGTCCTCGGCCTTATCCCGCAGGCGGTCAGCCCGCTGCTTTTTATACTCAGCAATGTCAACATTAACCCTGCTATGAACATAGTTATTGTTTTTTAAGGCCGTGCTGGTTAGATACTGGAGCGAACGCATGTTCTCGCCCCGCTGGCCAATCAAAAAACCGTTCAGATGTGTACTGGGAACGTTAAGTTGTATAACCTCGTCATCACTGGTCGCATACACATCCGTATTCAAACCAAAAAAGGACAGTAAGTCCTCAAGATATTTTTTGGCATAAACAATTGCTTCTTCCAGTGACTCATTCATCGCTTTCTCCGTTTCTTAGAGTGCTTTTTGCTTTTGGAGGAAGCGTCTTTTTTGTTAGTCTTTGAAGGTTTATCAATAATTTCTGCTTCGGGTATATTAGCAACGTCTTTAGTGGGCTTATCGGCGATAGCTTCCATTTCAGTTTCATCTTCCCGTAGCACAATACTCTGCTGGATAAAGGCCACGATACCTCCGACTAGCCAGTAAAGGCTCAGGGCCGAGGCTATACTGACCGTAAAGATAAAGATCATGACTGGCAGCAAGTATCGGGTACTCTGGCCGACGGCAGCATTAACTTCTGATTGGTCAGCTTGCTTCCCACTGCCGGCATCACGCAGTATAGACCGCAAGCCACGATGTTCTTTGGAGGTTGGCAGTAGTTGCTTGCTTTGATAGAACTGGGCCACGGCGCTGCCGAAAACTATTAACATGGCTGGCCAATATACTCCGTGCCCGCCTTTATTTAGTGCGGCCCGTCCGAGGTTAACAACACCAAACAGGGTGTCATCAAATTTATGAATATTATGCGACAGCTCTTTCATCCAGCTTAGATGCTGGAGGGTTGGGTAGGCAAAAGTCACTATTGCGTGCGGGTCAACAATGATACGACGTAAACCACTGTAGAGACCAATAAGAATAATAAGCTGTAATATGAGGGTCGGAAACGTAGCAAACGGATTGATGCCGCGCTCTTTGTACAGTTCCATTAGCATTTTCGATTCTTTGGTACGATCGCCTTTGGCGGCTTGCTTCACCTTCTTAATCTCCGGCTGAAGTTTGCGCATGGCTTTGGCTTGGTGCAACTGCTTCTTAAGCATTGGCCATAGCAGCAGACGAATCACTACGGTGAACAAAATGAGCGCCAGGCCAAAATTATGGCCAGGCAGCAGGGCATAGATCAAAACCAGCAGGTTAAATATCGGCTGAACAATAAACGTCGTAAACATAGTTGACTCCTACTATATCATGTTTGACCGATGTTTAGACGCTCTTTTTGACTTGCAGACTAGCTTTAGTTAGCAATTCACTAAGTAACGAGTTTAGCTGTTCGGCTCCAAGTGTTGCTACTTGGTCACTAAAAACCGTGAAGATAAGGTCTGTAGCCAGTGGTACAGTCTCGGACTGGCGCATCCATTCGTAGACGCGACGCCTTATACGGTTGCGCACTACGGCCGACTTATGTACTTTACGGCTTACCACAACTGCAACGCGGTAAGGCTTCCCGGCAGGCCGTGAGCCGTAGCGTAGACTGATAAGCGAACCGCGCACGGTCTGCCCGTGGCTGTACGTGCGACGTAAGCTGCCATAACCATGGAAGCGGTGCGAACGTTTAAGCATGCGTTCCTTAGGCTGAGAGTTTAGCTCTGCCTTTAATACGGCGTCTCTTTAAGACATTGCGTCCGGCTTTATTGGCCATACGTTTCATGAATCCATGTTCACGTGCTCTTGAGCGCTTTTTTGGTTGGTGGGTTCCCTTTGGCATATCTGATGACTATATCTGTTCTGGGGTGAATTGTAAAGAGATAACCCTGAGTAATAACTATTATATCTGTGCTTCTAACTGCAGCATTTCTTCTAGCGTCTGGCGTCGGGCAATTTCAACCAGTGATCCATCGATTTTTTTCACGACCTCTGGGCTACGAGGAAATGAGTTGTAGTTTATCGCGCTCATCGCGGCACAATACGCACCTACACCTTCAATAACAAGAACATCGCCCCTGCTAGCCTTTTTTAGTAGCCGTGTCTTTAACATATCTGGTTGATCTGGATCCGGCGTGAGAATATCTCCTGACTCGCAGCAATGCCCGGCTACTATATACTGCTCATCCTCAGATCCATCCGTAACAACTACCAGGGGATGTTGCGCCCCATATAAGGTAGGCCGTAATATTTCTGTCATGCCGCTGTCAATTTTTAAGAAAGTGTAGCCGTCATACCCGGTATCGACAATGTCATGGATAGTGGTTATAAGTGACCCGGCATTGGCTATTAAGAAAGTGCCTGGCTCAATCTCTAGTCGTATTTTACGGCCAGTTTCATCATAAAACGTCTGCAAGGCGTCTGCGACTACGCTACTTATTTCGCTTAATTTAGTTTGCGCTTCACCCTGTGTGAGAGCAGCTTTGAAACCGCCGCCAAGATTGAGTATTGTAACGTTGGGTAAAGTCCGAACTTGTTCTAGGCTAATCTTTGCTGCGTTCATCCAAACGGCCGGGTCGCTGCCCGAACCAATATGAGTATGGAGCCGATTTATATTAAGTTTATGCTCTGTAGCGATATCATTAAGCTCGTCAATATATTCATGCCAGATGCCAAAACTAGACGCCGAGCCACCAACATTTGTTTTCTTGGAATGGCCAGAACCTAAGCCAGGATTAATGCGAATACTAACGTTGGTACCAGGAAATTTAGCGCCGTATTCTTGTAGTTGATGCAGGGAACAGGCGTTAAACTGCACTCCTTTTTCTACAAGCTCGACTAAATTTTTGGGCAGTTCCTGGCCAGTAATTAGAATGTCTTTAGGGTCTATGCCCGCCCTAAGCGCTCGGTCTGCTTCCCATCCGGAACCTGCATCAATAGCTACACCCATACTGCTAAACATGCGCAAGATATTACTGTTAGGATTCGCTTTCATGGCATAACGAACCGTCAATCCGAAGGGAGCGCTGAAGGCTAATGCTTGTTGTACTTGTTGTTGCATTATTGCTTCGTCATACACAAAAACGGAAGTACCCCATTGTCCTATAACACCTTTAACGTCTTCGGTGTTAAGAAATCTTAATTGTTCTAGATGGCTCATAACCATATAGTTTGCTGTTTGTTTGCTAAGTTTGCAATCGTGGATCTCATTGAGTGTGAATAAAGTTATAGCCAGTTGCGTCCGCTGCCGACAGTGTTTTGTAATCAACCACATCGAGACCTTGAACGTTCATCTCTGAAATAGTCCAACTGCCATCTGTGGGGTTAACACTTTCAACGAAGGCCACGTGACCAAGGCCGTTATCTACATTTGGAATTTGCATTATGGCTCCATAGGTTGGTGTATGGTCAATCTGGTAACCATCAGCTTGGGCCCGCACCGCCCAAGTTGCGGCGTTGCCCCAAGAGTTAGATATTGGCTCACCGATCTGTGACCGGCGCATATCGGCCCACCATGTACAGTTACCCCAGTCGTAATTGTCACCCGGATAACTAGCGACATCATAAATAGCACTTGCCTTACTCAATGAATCAGTGTGGGTAAGACTCATCAACGCTATCATTGGCATAGCGAGCAGCAGAAGCAACACAGTAAGAGAAATACCAAACTCTTTTTTTAGCGATTTGGTGGCTTTCATTAAAAGAAACGGTGTCATAGATGATAGACTTCGGCCGGATTGGTGGTAATGAGGGGGTGTTCTTTGCCTGAGGCTACTACTTTTATAGCCACATGGTTTTGGTCAGCAATAATTAGGGCGTCCCCCTTCTCGCACGTCAGTAAAAAATTCTGCTCGTATTCGCTGAGGTTAAATTCGGACGCCACGTTTTTGATGGTTGTTGTATCCTGGCGCATCAGAACACGCAGGCTGCTCTGCGAAGCTATAGCCCGCCCATAGTCGTTACTCAAGAAATCGTTGGCCTGCTGGGAGATAATGGAAACCCCTAAGTAGTACTTTCGGGCCCGCCGAACAAGACCGGACACAAAGCGGGCACTTTCCTCATGCTGCAACAGCATCCAGCCTTCGTCTATAACCAGCAAGCGCTTTTGGGGCTTGGCTTTGACCTGATTTTCTACAAAATTAGAGATAATCAGCATCATGATTTGTCTTAAGCTTTCAGGCAAGTCCTTGATGTCAAAAATAACTAGACGGTTATCCAGTTCAATATTTGTCTGGGTATTAAAGACGTCAGCCAGTGATCCGGATATATACTTCTCCAGGCGATCACAGAGCTTCATTTGTCCCAAGGTACGCAGTTCTCGGTACAAGTCCTCTAGTAGTGGTCGCTTAACTTGTTTGTATATCTCAAGAATAGCCTTATCTAAAGCAGCCTTTTCTGTAGCGCTTAGACCTTCGGCCATCAGTGAGATGATTTCAGTAAGATCCTGGGTGTGCTGGGCTAGGTCGTCAGGATTATGAAACGTAGTTGCAAGATCAAAAGGATTAATCTTTTGCTTTGACCTGGACGATAGTTTTATATAGCTGCCTTTGACGGATTCACTTAGCAGCTTATACTCACGCTCCGGGTCTATAACAATAACCTTGGTGCCCTGCATTAGCTGCCGCAGGATTTCAACCTTAGCGGCGTAGCTTTTCCCGCTGCCGCTTTGGGCAAAAGTAATGCTGTTGGCATTATGGAGAGAGAAACGGTCAAGAATAACCAGTGAGTTGTTCGACTTATTGACGCCGTAGAGTATACCGGATTCCTGTACGAGCTCAGAGCTCATAAACGGAAATGTTAAGGCGGCTGTTGAGCTATCGAGATTCCGTTTTTGCGATAGCACGTCTTCGCCACGCGGTAAGATAGACTGTAAGGCTTCAAGCTGTTGATAGCTGGCTACTTTAGTGTAGAACATACGGGACGCTAGAGCAGTCTCAAGCAGTTTAGTTACCTTATTGAGATCTTCTAAAGACCCCGCCCTAACAGCTATGTATATCGAGATTTGAAATAATTTTTCCTGTCCACGTTGAATTTTGTCACGCAAAGTCATAGCAGACTGCAAAGGATCTGTAATCTCGGGGCCAACGATCTTGCCGTTGCGGATCATAGCCCGTTTTGTTGACTCGAGTTCGGTAATTTTACGGTGTAGCTTCGGTAAGGCCTGAATGGCATCTACGGTGTGTATATGGTAAGCAACGTCAACATTATGATTAAAGTTAACCAAGTTATTAAGCCAGCCGGAAGATGCCACAAAGGGGTAGCCTGAAATGAAGAGCGTACGTATGTATTGGTCGTCAATGACTACATAGTTTTTTTGCTCCTCCAGGCCAGAATAAGATATAAGGTCTATAAAATCCTGCTCACCGTAGCTCAAAATATATTCTTTGGGCTTATCGGTTTTACGACGTCGCACTTTTTCTAGTTGACCAACTAGCCTGTTCATACATAGGCCTCTTTAAGAAGTTTGAGTGTTTGCTCGGTTATCAGTTGGGTCTTTGCAAGCTTAGGATTATAAAAACTGTAGAAGAAATCTAACAGCTCAAGAGAAGTAAGTCGGCGAGTCTGCATGCCAAGCCGGGCTAGTCCTTTGCTAATAATATCGGCGTTCAGGGCAAGTTGTTCACGCGCCAGGTCAAAGTCGCCCGCATCTTTTTCGCTACTCGGTAAGACTACGTAGAAGTGGCGAGAGAGTATCTTATTTTTAGCCACAAGCTTGCTAACAAATTCACTATAGTTGGTGATTTGTTGCCGATATATATCTTCGGCCTCGTTTTGTAACTTAGATTGAAAGTCTTCGATGTATTTATCTAGATCCATTTCCCGGATGCAAATCAATATCTGTACAGGGCAAACAAGTGAATTTAGAACGCTTTGATAGGCCTCAATCAGTGCATCTTGCTCATCTTCACTCCTAAGCTCAAAGTTGACGGATGATGCGTGGAGTACTAGGCGGTACCGATTACCAGAAAGCGTCATGATTCCGTCTTTTATTTGCTTAATGTTTATCTGCAAACGGCTGGATGCTTTTCTATTCGACTTCTGAAACACTGGCATACAGGATACCCTTCTTGCTGGTTGCAAAACTTAAATTGGCCGACGGGTGCGCTAGAATGTGTTCCAGCTTGAAAACATCTTCGTCGGACAGCCTTGTTGCATCACGCTGAGTAGCCTGTTTAATATCCGCCTCTGTTTGCACATTGGCTTCCTTAACGGGCAAGCTGTCTTCGCTACGAAAGTGGGCACTATTTTTGTCGAAGACATAGTAGCGTGGCCTGGCGTTGTACCTAAGCATCGTTATGGCCCAAGTAAGTAAGATCTTACTCCTGATCCTGAGCGCCAATAGGCCCGCGGTAAGCGTCACTACGACCATGAGGGCAAGCTTATAGGCATTAAGCTTCAACGTGGCCGGTAGCGCCGCGTACAAGGCAAAGTCGATGAATACAGGACTTGCGAGTAACCCTACCTGCTGCAGAGTTAGGTTGCCAGCAATTTTGTCTTCAATGGTTGTTATCTGTGCTGGCACGGTTGCTGTTTTCATCAGAACCCTCCCCTGGCACTCGATGCATGGCTGATGCCGTTAACGAACTGTGTGCCGAGCCGGCGAGCGGCTTTTGGTCCAATACTGGCGTAAGTAAGCTGCGTCATAACGCCCTGGGTCTTGAGTAGAGCCACAAGTGTAGACAACCCGACAACCAGCGCCATAATCGTATCGGGCGTCTTGTCCGGCCCGCTAGTTATAAGAGTTGCGAAGATAGAGGCTGCTAGTTCAAGGATGACAACGTGGACAAACAGAACAAAGATCGTTGTTAGGTATGTTTTTGCAGCACTCGAGGCAAAGTCCTTAAAACTAGGCAGAAGCCAGAGCATGAGTATAAGCGGGGCAAGTATTGCGCCCAGGTAAAGCGTTATCAGCCTACCGACGTAGTAGACAAGCAGTATGACTGACATGATGACAAAAACAATCATAATTAGCAGTGCGGCAAGGCCAAGCCCGCCGGCTTGGTCAGTAATCAATATAAGCGTCTGCCAAACGGGGGCGGCCCCAAAACCAGCACGCAACGCGTCAATCATACCATTGCTTAAACCAATAATGGTGTCGATCGCAAATATGGAGCTATTCATCAGAAGAAACGCTAAACCTAGTTGCGGCAAGACTTGCTTGAGGTTTACTTCACTGAGGCCAAGGCTAGCGGCACTCATAAGATTGAACCCGAGAGCAGCTACTACTAGAACAAACAAGCTGTCTGCTATAGCTAGTACTGCCAACCACAAGTTGAAGACGCTGGGATTGGCGGCCATAAGTGGTGTGGCGGTGGTGAAATACTGCAGAGCACTTATGAACGGTGCCGCAACCGACTCAATAATGTTCTTGAGCACCCCAACGATGGCTTTAATTATCAGGTCAACTAGGCTTAAAGAGGTGCTTGCTGGCTTAATAGCATTGAGCGGGGGAACAGCTTGCGCTGCGCTGCCTCCCGACGAGCCGTAAGCATGTGCCAGTATTGCGGTAAGTGTAGCGGCGGCCAGAACCATTACGAGCCCAATGAGGGAATTACGAATCACCTTCTTGGCATGGGCCAATCCATCCGGTTTGCCACTGCTACTCATGTAGTTTATGCCGCCGACTATCAGGAACAAGACACAAATAAGCCCGGCTATTGCAATCAATACGCTCATAAGCGGCGTGACTACCGACTGCATGGTCGTAGCCACAGCTGATGTGTTGGCCAAGATCTGTAAGTGATGTGAGATGAAAATCATAGTAATGCTAGTTTCCAAATGCACTAGTGGCAAGGCCGGTTACAATGTTACTAAGGACAAATGCCGCAATAGTAATCGCCAGCCCTGTGGCCGAGAACATGATAGTCCTTTTTGCACGTTCCAAATGTTCTGGGTTACCAGAACTTGTAATATAGCGAAAGCCGCCAATGACAAAGAAACCCGTGGCAACGAGGCCGGCTAGGCCCGCAAGTGCCTGAATTACGCTTTGCATAAAACCTTCAACTTGCCCGACGCTACCGCTTGCAGCCAATGCCGAACCACTAAATATCCAAGGTCCCCCTACCAATATCACGTACGCTATGGCCTGTAGTTTTTTGCTACTTATCATGAGCTCGCACCTCCTTTTGTGTTATCAGGTTTAGCACGTACCTTGCTTTAATCGCAAAAGCTTTTCTTGGTATTTAATACTTTTTTAACATTCGGCTGCAGCAAAGTATGCTTGCCACATGCCTGCTTCAAGTAGCGTAGTTTTGACAATGTTTACCCGCTCTTTTATGGCTGCTTTTCCACCAAACAGTAACTTTTATCCACTAACCTGTCAGATGTGTCATTAGGCTGTGTATAAATCCACCTCCGTATACTAAAATCTATTTGTTCGGCTCAAAAAAACGCTAGAAGGTCTGAGAAATATGTGGAAAACTCCTGCTCTATCCGCTATAGTAACAAGCACATGAAAGGGCAAGGAGTGCAGCAAGACGATATTTGGCAGGCTGTTTTGGGAGAGATCGAGGTGTCTCTATCGCGCGGTAGTTTCTTGACTTGGTTCAAGAACACTTGCCTGCTTAAACAGGAAGAAGACTTAACCATTATCGGCGTGTCTAATATTTTCGTTAAGCAGCACCTTGAGAAAAAATATGGGGGTTTAATCGAAAGCACTCTGCGCAAACAAGGTGCTACTGTTGGACAGATCGAGTATAAAATAACGCCGGCAGCCGGACGGCGGCGTGACCTTGGCAACGAAAAAGACTTTGAGTCTTCCCAGCTGACATCACTTGCCATGCCTGCCAATGCTGGCAGCTCCGTTCAAAATCTAAGGCAAAGCCCCAATGGCCTGAATGAGCGTTATACTCTTGATAACTTTATAGTCGGTGACGGAAATGAATTGGCTTTTGCGGCCTGCCAAGCGGTTACCCAGCAGCCCGGCACGAAGTATAACCCTCTGTATCTATATGGCGGTGTTGGCATAGGGAAAACCCACCTTATCCAAGCTGTTGGTAATGCACTGCAGGCACGCAACCCCGACGCCAAGGTCTTATACATAGCGACCGAGCAGTTTGTACGCGAGTTTGTACAGTCGTTGCGCGGGAGAACTGCTGCCGCTTTCGCAAGCAACTATAGATCTGCCGATGTCTTGATTGTTGATGATGTACAGTTTTTAGCCGGTAAGGACAAGATTCAGGAAGAGTTTTTTCACACGTTCAATACTCTACACCAGGCTGACAAGCAAATCATTATGAGTTCAGATAAGCCGCCTAGAGACATAGCCATGTTAGAAGACCGACTTAAGTCGCGCTTTGTTGGCGGTATGAGCATTGACATGCAAGTGCCGGATTTTGAAACGCGTTGTGCCATCATCCAGCTTAAAGCTGAGGGGCATCAAGTCACACTAGACCCAGAAGTCATAGAACACCTAGCTACTGCAGTACAGACTAACATACGTGAGCTGGAGGGGGCCTTAAACCAGCTTCTCGCTTGGTGTGACGTACGCAACCTGACACCGACCGTGGCTATTGCTTCAAGTCTGCTACAGGTTAATAAAACCCGTCCGAAACATCTTAGCGCCAAACAAATTATTGAGAAAACCGCCCGTCATTTTCAAATACCGCTTGAGGAGATGGTTGGGCCAAAGCGCGACAAAGATATTGTGGTGCCCAGGCAAGTAGCCATGTACATGCTTCATGAGGAGCTGAGATTGAGCTATCCTAAAATTGCCCGAGAGCTTGGCCGCAAAGATCACACCACTGCTATGCACTCAGTCCGCAAGATAACTCAGGAGTCGCAGGTTGACGCTGCACTAAGGAATGCAATTTCGGAAATCAAAGAGCATTTATATGCGTAGAGTGGTGCTTGGTTGTACAAAGCCTGTGTGTAAGCTGTGGTCAGTATGTGCGCGGCTAGCGGTTTTACCCACACACCTTTACGTTGAGTCGCGAGTCTTGTTCATAAGCAGCCGGCTTTTGCAACAAGTTATACGTTGGACTGCCACATGGTTATCCACCCCATTTATGAGCAGTTCCCGTCTGTTGGCTTCTGGTTTTTACCCAGTTTCCACAAGACCAACAAATACTACTACAAGTTTTATAAATTTATTTAAGTTTAATTGTTATAGCGGGGTATATTTATGAAACTACAAGTAACTCAAGAAAATCTTAACCGTGCGCTAGGTTCTGTCGCCCGGGTAGCGAACTCTCGTGGAACCCTGCCGATACTCGCTAACGTACTAATTAAGACCACCAAGAATAGGCTAAGCCTATCAGCTACTAACCTAGATATTGCCATAACGCATTACATTGGCGCGAAAGTTAGTGAAGAGGGGTCAATTACCGTGCCAGCCCGCTTAATGCAAGATTTTGTTGGGAGCTTGCCAGAGAGCGTAATTAACCTGGAGTTAAAAGAAACAAAACTACATGTAAACACCGACCAGTACCAGTCGGTTGTTAACGGGATAGTGGCTGACGATTTTCCAGTTATGCCAGCCATGAGCGACGGTACGAAATGGAAGATAGAGGGGAGCTTGCTTAAAAGGTCATTACAGCAAGTTGTTTTTGCAGCTTCATCAGACGAGACCAGACCGGTCCTTACTGGAGTGCTTATTAAAACAATAGCCGGAAAGCTAGTAATGGTGGCGACAGACAGCTACCGGCTTGCTGAGAAGCAGCTTGGTGCACAAAAACAAGCAATAGATTTACTTATACCCGCTTCAGCGCTGCATGATTTACTAAGGATAATCAGCGACACTGACGAAGAAGTAAAAGTTACCCATAATGAACAACAAGTACTGTTTCAAGTGGGAGACATCGAGCTTGTTACCAGGCTTGTTGAGGGGGCGTACCCAGACTACCAGAAACTAATCCCCGAAACTTTTACTACCAAGGCCACATTAAAACGTGCCGATCTGGTAAATGTGACAAAAGTGTCTAGCTTATTTGCCAGGGAAAGTGCTGGTAGCGTAACCATTGAAGTTGATGAAAAATCTAAACAACTTAGTATTCGTTCTGTAGCTTCACAGCTCGGTGAGAACACCGCCACAGCAGAGGTGTCTAAAGTGACGGGGTCGTCTTCTATTACCCTCAACTCACGCTATCTACTGGATGCTCTTGGTGTTATGAATGGCGAGAATGTAACGTTTGGATTTAACGGAAAGTTGGAGCCGACTTTATTACAATCACCAGACAACCCAGACTACCGGCATGTCATAATGCCGCTTAAGAGCTAGGGCTTCACCCAGGCATACCAAGACGTATAATACCTCTATGTTAACCGATTTGAGGCTACAGAATTTTCGCTCGTATATAGACGAATCGTTTGAGTTTAGCCCGGGAGTGAATATTATTGTTGGGCCTAACACGAGCGGTAAAACAAACCTTCTAGAGGGCGTGTTGGTAATGGCTCATGGTAGCTCATACAGGGCCAAAGACGGCGAATTAGTTCGCTTCAATCAAGCTTGGGCCCGGCTTGACTGCAACCTTGCAAACAGTAGCCAGAGAACCGTTAAGTTAGTGGCTGACCCAAAACCAAGCAAAACATACGAACTAGATGGCAAAGTCTATAAACGTCTGAGCCTAACAAATAGCTTGCCAATTGTTTGGTTTGAGCCAAACCACCTACAGTTACTATCTGGTAAACCGGAAAATCGCCGCGACTATCTGGACGATTTACTAGAACAGGTAACCCCAGGCTATAGTGCTGTGCGACGTAGTTACCGTCGCACACTAGCGCAACGCAACGCCATGCTAAAACAAGCCAAGTTGCCTACTCAGATGCAGCTTTTTCCTTGGAATGTGCGCCTTAGCGAACTAGCCGGCCAAATTGCCCGGGCGCGAAGCCGGCTAGTATACCAAAACAGCAGCCAGGCAAGCTCCCTTTACAAAGCTTTATCAGATACCAAGATTGATCTTAATCTCAGCTACCAAAGCGCCTGGCCTGCCGAAAGCTACCAAAGCCACCTTTTGAAAACGCTGGAGACCAGCCTTGAGACCGACCGGCTGCGAGGCTTCACTACCGCCGGCCCCCACCGAGACGATCTAGCAGTTTTATTTAATGGTCGCCCAGCCCAGGAATCGGCCTCGCGTGGCGAGCTACGCACGGCAGTATTGGTGCTCAAACTAATTGAACTCCAGGTTATTCAAGCTGCTCGTGACGGCCAGCCCCCAATACTCCTATTAGATGATGTTTTTAGTGAGCTTGACGGTAAGCGTCGTCATGCTCTGACCGACTACCTTGTGCGGTATCAAACTTTCATCACTACAACAGACGCCGACATCGTTACTAAACATTTCACAGCTAAGAGCAACATTATTCCACTGGGCTAACTACCTGGCACAAGCTTAAACTGGAGCTTGCTTAAATCAAAACCATCCTGATTAAGTTCGTTTTGAGCTTCTTGCAGATAGGCCTGAGCGCTTAAATTACTGTTTGGGAATGACGTTACTAAGATAGTTGGAGGCTGCGTAAAGTTAACCAGGCTTAGCGAACAATCATTTAACGTCATGGGGAGGATCCCTTGTAGCTTATTTATGTAATCTGGAAACTGCTGCTCATTCAGACCAACGCGCAGAAGGGCGTATTTATTGTCAAAGCTAGGGCCGTTAGCGGTTAGATAGACATAGGACCTGTCGCCGCTGAGACTCAGGCCTGTTATAGAACTGGCAAAAAATGGCATGTTGGCCTGCAGCTCCGCGCTTTGATTATTTAAATCGTACGACCATAGCTCATTGCCTGAAGTGTATAAGAACTTGTTATTATCCAGCCACGTTATATAGCCCACAGATGAACTGTTCGGGACTATGGCAATTTGATTTAGTGAAGAGTCATAGACACTTACGTATGACTTGTTAACGCTTACTAAATATTGGCCGCTTGGTGATAACGCCAGCTTGACAATCTCTCCAGCCTCATTCTTTTTAATCACACTGCCGGACGTGTCGACAACAGCTAGTACGGGACTAGGGGTATTGACGCTTTGCCCTACTACTTCATCGGCAACCACTACTTTATTTACGCCTGCCGCAAGCAATAGATTGGAATATGCGGCAGTATATATTTTCTTAAAGTTTCCAGCCGGACCGCCCGCGTAAACGTCTGCGCCATAAGACACATAAATTTGTTTGTTTTCTGACACATCAAAACTAACTGCCGTAGCGCCATAAGAAAAAGGTACCCTAAGCGGGCTAATCGCACCATCATCTATTGTGTATAGTTGCCCATTGTTATCCTGGCCGACTCCAAAGGAAGCATTAGCCCATTTTACACTTCGGAATTGCTGGGATGAATTAATTGCAGCAAGATTATTTTGGCCATCAATTTTGTATATATTTTCATTGCCAGAGTCTAGATAAACCAATTCGGTATTGCTGGCAGCAATGTTGGAGGCATTTTGATAAGCCACAGGTTCAACTTGCAATAATCTCGAAAGAGCAATTGAATATCTAAGTGTTTTATGCCCCGAATTAAAATTAATAACCTGCTCACTTACTTGTGAGCCATTTTTTACCGTAGCAAGGTATTGGCCGTGAGTTGCGGTTACATTAAGCGAGCCAAGACCTATTTTAACGAACGGCTTTCCTTGGCTGGTTCTCTGCAAGGTTATTGTGCTGCCACTCTCATTAGTTGTGAGAATAATAGTGCCCGTAGAAAGATAGTTAAAAAGCCACGCCAGTACTCCAATACCGGCGAGACCCAGGATTAATAGAAATAGAATTTTTTTCATAGACTATTACCCTGGGGATCCCCCAACGTTTTGGGAATCATAAATCAGCTTCGAGCCGTCTAGGCTGTACAAATATAGCCTGATCCCCGTTAAATTAAAGTAATCCATTTTAGCTTTGTAAGTAGCAATGTTATTTAATTGGACTGCAAAGGATATTGTCCATATCGGCATAACAGCATTTCTGTTCACTGATATTTCTTGCACTGAATTAAAGCTAACTTGACTTGGGGTTTTGCCGGCAGAACTTAAGTATTGCTCAAGCACTTGCTCCAAGCTGCTTACCTGTTCGCTTGTTATACCAATGTTTGTAAGATTGTCTTCGCCTGTGAAGGTTGGCGTGCTTACGGTAGGGCTACTGACCGGGCCGCTAGTGTTTGTATTGGTAGGCAATGCAGGCTTGTTAGAGAAGTAGGCAGACGCGAGCACGGCGAGAATAATAAGTACCACTACTGCTGACCCCGTAAGAATTAACTTTTTCTGCATTACTTTAATCCCTCCTTAGATTTATAAAAGTAGCAATCACGGAGAGCCTGCGTGACTAGTCTGCGAGGGCGGAGGTAAAGAAAATGTCTGCTCCGCCCATGTGGCAAAGTCTAGCACCATTTGGGACGGATTGGATACCCCGCTCTCTGCCAAGGGGTTAGTGGGCGTACCGGCGGATCCATCAACAGCCACGCCCCACTCGATCTGCCCACTGCCGTCCGATGTTGTACCGTAGGCATTCCCGTATGGCGAAGGCGCTGGGTCGGCAATCGGTGTACCGGCAGTGACATGGCCACTCGTTACAATAGGCTTAAGCCCCTCGGCGAAATAAAGGGTAGAGGTTGGTAGCCCCTGTGGCTGCTGGTCGGCCTTAATCTCCATATAACCACCCCAGTTGGAGAAGGAATTGGCGGCGTAGGTTATCGTGCCCGAAAACGGCGCTACGAGCTGTCCCTTAAACGTTCCGTCGTAGCCCATATCCAACCGGTTCGGCGTCCACCCTCCAGGGAAGGGGCTAGTAAAGCCCGTTGTGGTGGTGGTAGTGCTAGAGCAATTCCCACCAGTCGAGGGCGGGCTACCTGGGCTACCGCCAGTTGCGTATTGTGGGAACAGATTTGCAGCAACGCTACCCCGATCCGAACAGCTTATATCAGCTGTGTTACACGCCTCATAACCAATTCTAAACAAAACTGCAGCCTGGCTTGCGGCGTTAGCGTCATTACCGGTTATCTGCTTTAAGCCATCAAGGGTACTCTTGTAACCTGTGCTAAGTTCTTGCCACATGAATAGCAGCTGAACCAACATGTCCGTTACCGGCTTGGGCGGCTGCTGGGCGGCTGCAAAAGCTATTAAAGGAGCCTGCCTAGCCGTGTAAGTCCATTGTGCAATTCCAAAAGCAGTACCATTTGTTGGAGGTGCTCCATTCGTAGGATCTACGCCGGACTCGTTTATTAAGTTGGCCAGAATACCAACAGACTGAGCTGGCGTTAGTCCCTCGGCAATGAAAAAATTATAGGCTTCATGTTCATGATCACTGCCGGTCAACGATGTTATACTCCCCCCCGTAGCACCAGTAGAGCTGCCACCACAGTTAGAAGCTACCCAGTGTGTCCATGTGTTTAGAGCCTGGAGCTCAGATGCCGGGAGTGGCACTGGCGGGGGCAGAGGCGCAGCAAAAGCATGGTGATCGTTCGACCCTAAAGTCAGCAAAAAGCATATAGCAAGCACTAATGCAGCGACAGTCCTACTCGGCATACCTGAAACTATATTGGCGCTTTTTTTCATTTAAAGACCCTGCACCCAACTATCGAAACTTGTGCCGCATGGAGTCGGTATGCCAATCGGGCACATGAATCCCTCGGTTGGACTTTTCCCCCAACCAATCTCAATTCCTGGGCTCTGGTCGTTATGGCCAATGACATCACCCTTATTTACGTGTACCCCAACATTTATACTACTATTGATCTGGATAAGCTCTGCAAAATAAATGAACTGGCTACTACTGGGAGCATTTGGAGGTTGATCCAATTTTTCTATAATCTCGGCCTGTCCAGTGGTTCGGTCAAAATGATGCCCTGTTTGATCGGCTAACGTTATGGTTCCGGACGCGGGCGCGCAAATATCAAACCCGCTGCTTCCAGAGGGAACAAAATCGATTCCTTGGTCAACGCCAGCAAAACTTGAACCCGAACCCACAAGGGAAGAATATTTTCCACTACCGCCACATCCTGGTCCTGGCGATGTGCTACCACTGCTCGTGCCCCCATTAATGTCAGCTTGGTCATCCGGAGTTAACAGACTGCTGTCGTATATTGCCCCGGCACTGCCAACAGCAGACTTAATAAGCATGCAAGGATTGACTGTAGCGTTTGTCGGCTGGCCGTTGTCAGGATCTGTTGTAGTGTCATCGTTCCAGTACTTATCCCCGGCATTTATCTGTGCCTGCGTAAGCGTTTTTTGATAACCCTGGGCGGCATTATCCGAACAATTAGCGTTCCAGTAAGCCTCAGGGTCTGAAGGTACGCTGTTGCCTGGGTAACCATACTGGGTAACGCCAAAAGCATCGGGTCCTGGTGTGGCGGCTGCAGCCGACCTGCCCGTTAGTAATGACCCGAAACTGCTAGACAAAGCACTAAGCGGATTAAGCAGGCTTGCAAACCCATCTTGGATAGAGGTAGATACGCCAAATGGGATAGCTTCAGCCACCTTAGATATTAACGAATACTGGGTGTCAGTGCTAAATAGCCTGGCAAACAGTGGCTGGGTTTGAAATTCCTTCTGGGCCTCTGTCTCTTGCTGCTGTGTTATAGCTGCCACTTGGCCCGGCGTTAGTTTCTGGCCGCCTAGGCCGGTGTGCGCAAAATCGTTGCCGGAAACATCCGCCCCAGCCGCCATCATGTCAAAGGTCCGGCCGCCACTTTCATCTGGCGATATTATCGAGGGGATAAGATCGTTAGCTAGAGCTTTGAATATTGATGCGGCGGCATTTTTCGCAGATGATACCAGGCTAGAATCAACTAAATTGAGAAGGGCTTCGGCTCCGCTCAAGATTGTGCCTGCAACGTAGCTAGTTGCGCTGCTTATTGCATTAAAAACAGTAGCGACAGGACTACTTTCATAGGCGTTTGCTATAGCCAATATGCCCGTGCTACTAAGTACACTGTCGATTGAACTGATCGTTTGATTTTTTGCTCCGAGATTTTCCTCCGGACATACTGTTTTACCTGCCGGAACGGGTTTGTTGTCGTTGCACAGATAAGTTTTCGATTGGCCGGGCGAAGGATTGCCTTCAATCAGCGAACTATAAAGCGGTGTATTCTCTGCCTCGGCCGTACCGTTTACGGGCGGACCGCTACACGTCTCAATTTCTGGCTGGCATTGATCGCCTGGGCCCAAGGAGTTGGTGAATGACCCAACCTCAGTAGCTGTAACGTGTCCGGTATGTATCTCGTCCGCATAACTTTGAAATAAGGTAAAGATACTAACGGCGGCGGCGGCGTTCACAAGGTAAGAATATGTTTGTAGTTTGTTGCCGGCGCCACCGGCTTCATTTACAAAGGATAAGCCCTGATTTAACATTCCCAGTTCACCGACGACAGGAACCTCGTCAATAGCGTTAGTGCTAGTAAACTTAGTAATGACTTTGTTCACAACATAGGTTTGGAGGCCTCCCTCTACTCGCACGTCAGATATTAATTGAATTAATTTATCGGCCGTTTCTGATCCGAAGCCTGACGATGCTTCTCCAATGGCCTGCTCAACATTGGCGGCTGCTACGTCCTCTGTTTCACCAGCCAGCTCGTCACAAGTTGACGCAGCACAGGTTGTCGGGGCTTTGCCGTCACAGCCGTTATTAGCTACCAGAATGCAGCCTAAAACTGCGCTGAGGGCGGCACTGCGGGGCCCGACAACACGGTTAATCAAGAACATCTTGGCTGCATACTTTGCCTGAACCTTGGCGTTGGCGAAGGAATCCCTAACTCCACAATAGACCACACAACGTTTAATACCGTACTTTTCTTCAAGTAGACGACCAGCTTTGTAGCGGATCATGACGTTATAAAAACTGGTTGCATCTTGTATAGACGCCCGCATATCGGCACGGCTGGCTTTATTAAACTCGCCGGCCAGGCCGTCTCCATTGGCGCCAATAGGGTCGCCCTTTCCTGAAGTAGTGGGTGTTTTTAAATACCACTGACCTCTCCGGCCGTTTGCACTTCTGTCGAATTGAAATTCTATACCGTACTTTCTGGCAAGTTTATTCTCCAGGTTACCATTTCTCCAGCCTCTATAAAGCGCATGAACAGGGTTTGAGGTACCACCAGTAAGCGTATTGTTTAGGTAAGCGTTACAGTGCCTGTCAATAACCGCAGTTGACCTTGCCCCACAAGCTCTAAGTGCGGGGAGCACATGATCTGTCATATAGTGGGTAAAGAGATTGTCTGTTTGTCTCTGAGTGGCACTAGTGGCCGTTGACATAAAGTGATGCTCTAAATTGGTTACAATACTTTCGATTTTTAGAGGTATCAATACTAAAAATGCCGTAACAATCAAACTCATGATGCCGCCAATGATGCCGCTAATCAGGAAGTAGGTACGGTACTTGCGGAGTAAGCCGCCGCCGATTTTCCTGGATAAGCTACGAGGAGACTGTCCCTTCACATCATTGATGAAAGAGAAATCATTTTTGAGGTCGGCCTTCTCGTCTTCGAATTCATCTGATTGAACAAATCCTTCAAGCTCTTTAAGGGCTTCAGGGGCAAGAGCATCGCCAATAGCGCTAGCTGCCCCATGGGCTCTAGATTTACCTGCTTCACCACGGCGCACATTATCAAGGCCATCGCCCCCGCGGGGATCTGACGGATTGTTAGCTGCAACGTCATTACCGCGAGGATCAGTTGGATTGCCCGCAGGCGTATTCTGACCTGCGCCCGAGTCTTCTGCGGGCGCGTATTCTTCGTCTGCCTCAGGACCGTAAACGTTTTGCGGCATGTTGGTTTCTCTTAACCCCAATCACAGGTAATTATACACTTCCGGCACTTCCTGGAGATAGCCGGTTGCCGAGGTCCACGGTGCCTTGCTGCTGATTAAGCTCACCGGACTCATCCGCAGCGTTCGCGGCCTGTACTTGTTCGGGGTCCGTTGTAATTAACCCGGTTTCGGTCGAACTGGCTATAACTTGCAGATGTACATGGCTTTGGCCAGCAAAGAACAGGCCTTGCCCCACGGGGAACTGGCTGAGAAGTTTCCGCTCCTCACTAGTCAACTTAAAGACATCTGACAATACATCCACGGCAGTCGGCGACTGCTTGAGCAGGAACTGCATAGAAGCGTTAGCCACAATTGCCCGGCCCATTCGCGAACCCATGAAATCCTCAACATCCTGGGTGATAGTAGTAATTCCTAAGTTGTATTTACGGGCACGTTTGGCCAAACTAAATAGGAAGTTCGCTGAATCCTCGTATTTCATAAGCTGCCAGGCTTCATCGACAATCAAAATACGGCGCTTTTGATCGGTCTTGGTCTTATTCCAGATGTAGTTAAGAACAATGTACATAGCAACTGGCCTTAGTTCATCTTCTAAGTCGCGTAGATTGAAAACAACCATAGGGTTGTTAATGTCTATATTGCTTTGCTGGCTGAAGATACCAGCAAATGTACCGGTGGTGTACTTGCGAAGTCGTTGGGCTAGCTGAGGTCCGGTGCCGCCCATGTGCAGCAGAGTGTCATACAGTTCGCTAATAGTCGGAGGTGTACCGTTATGCGTAAGAGGGTCATTAGTAATACCGGCCTTGGCATAAGTTCCGATCAGGGCAGCATCTAAGTCGGCTTCCTCGCTTGGTGCGAGCGCCGGCATCATATTTTGGTTTCCCCCTTGCATCTCGATCTGTGCGCCACCCATCATCAAGCGGATTAACCCGTGTAAAGTTATGAGATTAGTTCTAAGGGCGTTGTCGGCCTCTTCGGTGTCAACGACTTTAGGTAAATCAAAAGGATTGATACGGGTGTTTGAGTTTAGGCTGAGCCGTACATATGCACCACCGACTGCGTCACACATCCGCTGATATTCGTTTTCTGGGTCGATAATAAATATCTCGGTACCAAACATCATGCTCCGCAGGGCCTCAAGCTTAACTGTAAAACTCTTACCGGCACCGGATTTTGCAAACACTACCGAGTTGCCATTTTCCAGGGAGAAACGGTCGAATATGACTAGCCCTGAGTTATGCATGTTAATGCCATATAGAATGCCGCTGTCCTGGCTTAAATCAGCACTTGTGAACGGAAAACTGGTACTAAGGGCCCCAGTATTCATGTTGCGCCTGACCTGCAGCTGGTCAACCAGCTGAGGCACCGTACTATTCAATCCTTGTTCTTGTTGCGAGCTAGCCGGCTTGCTATAAACAAGCTGTTGGCCTAGCATTGACTCAACCTTGTGAGATATGAATTCTAGCTCCTCTAAGCTACCGGCATAAATAGTGAAGTATAGCCCAAAGCGGAAGAACCTTTCTTCGCCAACTTGCAGTTTGTCGCGCATCTCTTCAGCGTCCAGGATCGCGGCTTGCTTGCCTGGATCACGCACTCGGCCTTTCTCGCTATCAATTTGGATACCCGCTTCCAGCTGGGTAACTTTCTTCCGGAGATTTTCCAGCACAACTTGGCTCTCGACCGGGTAAATGTACATGCTTATATCTACGACTTCGTCAAGATTTACCATACTGCTCAGCCAGCCCGTATAGACCTGACGGGGATAACCATAGACATAGTAGCTGCGTGCGTACCTTGTTCCGAGTTGAAAATGAGTGCTGCTAAACTCAAGCGAACTGGGTGCAATGAAGTCACGCAGCGCAGTAATACCTTTCTGAAAGGCTGTCTGAACCTCTTGTTCTTCCTGGACGCGCTGCGCCTGGGCCGCAGCCGCCGGATCTACCGGCTGCTTCTTGTTCCTACCGAAGGCCATTACTTAAGCTCCCTTTGTAAATGAGCCTGCTGTGCGGCTCCCTGACCCTTAGTGACAACATCGGCTGTCAGGCTGTCAAAGTGTTTCAACTTCTGCCGCGTCGCGGTGTCAGGGTTATAGCTGTCGTAATACAGCTCGATTAGTTCCTGGGTATCAAGCGGTAAACCTTGGATACCACACTGTTGTAAACCAGCCAGCGCAGCTTGCACCCGGTTGCGTAGCTCTGTTTTAGCTTTTTCGAGATCGGCTTCGTTAATTACGACATGCTGATCGCTGCGGTCAAACAGCTTGGTTACGCCCGAAAGAAAGTTCTTATTTTGGGTTAAGACCTTCTGTACTTCTACAACCGGGAAGTAAGGGATTACTATATAAAAGTTCTTGTCCATAATGTTGGTCTGTTGGCTAAGAGCATCCATGTAGTCGATGTAATCTTCCATCAAAAGAGCCAGCAGCATGTTATCGTGTTCTGAGCGTATTTTATCGAGCCGCTCAATGTAAGGCCGAAGATCAACTTTGCGGGAGCGTATGAATATTTGGACCGGGAAGTACAATGAATTTAAGAAGCCCTGATAAGCGTATTCGACTGCTTCTTGTTCTTGCGGGCTCATCAGGTCGAAGTTGATGCTTTTAACCATTACAACCGAACGGTAAGAACCATCGTTCATGATGACAAAACCGTCGCGAACCTCGGCGATCTGCAAGGTATTTTGGGTACTGTTCGGACTTGTCTTGAGTTTAGGCATTGATTTGCCTGGGCTGGTCGTTACCGAGGGCGCAGCTCCAACTACAGGTGCCGGAGGAACAGGCGGCTGACTAGCCGTTTGCGGCGGTGGCGGCGGAACTGATGGTTGATATACGGCGGGAGCTGGCGGCAGGGGTGCTGGCTGCTGCGGTAGGGGCTGTTCTGCATACTGGGGAGGTTCTGGCGTCAGGCCGTAACGCGGTTCGGCCGTACTCACAATAGTTACTTGCGATGGATCATAAGCAGGCTCACCAACTGGCTGTCCGCCAGTTGCGGGGTCAGGGTTGTTTATTGAGGGATTCATATCGTACGTTAGCCCACCTTTTTGTCGACACTCCTCTTACTCGTATTTGTTAGTGGAGTGAAATGACAACTTCGCCATTTCCAGACTCGTTATCTTTGGCTTTCTTTGCCTCGCGAGCGATCGTAGAGACATTGAGGTCGTCGTTATTTGCCAAAGCTAGTATAGCAGGGTGAGGTGGTGCTGTCATCGCAGTTGGACTAGGTTGAGGCGCAGGTGCCGCTACTGCGCTAGCCGATTTAACTGCCTGCCGGCTGTCACTAAGAGGTCTAAGGGTGCGCAAGTTGCCATAAATGGCCTGTTTAATGTCAGCGTTAGCATGTATTTGAGCAGCTAAGTCGGGGTCATCTGCCGCTGCCGCAGTTACAGGAGCAGTAGCCACAGCTGCAGTACCGCCGCTTCCCATAAAAAACCACGTTGGATCAGAAGCTACTGCAACAGAAGGCTGCGGCGCAGCAGTGTCGTTCATCTTGGCAACCAATTGTTGGCGGTACAGTTGGCTGGACTGCGCAATCATATTGTCAAATTGGTGGGCTATAGGATTATTTTGCTCGTCAAGCATGTCATCGCTGGCCTGGACAATGGTGTCCGGCACAGCATCTGGCACGTCACTGATGTCTACCAACCTATCAGAGCTGGTAAAGATTAATGGATTTGGCGCGTAGTTGGTGATGTTAACGTTTTTAATTGCCCAGCCACGGCTATCAATTGTACTAGCTAGGGCTTTTAGGCGGCTCTGAATCTCTGTTTGGCTGAGGCCATCGGTATATACATGCTCAATTTTCTTCGGCACGGTTATGGTAACCAGTTCCTTGACGCCGCTTTGATTCCACATACGCTTACGGGGCTTGAAAAAAAACCGTAGCTTAGCTAGAGCCCAAATTTCAGTTGGCTGGTCACCACCAAAAGGAACCGCAAAGAAGCCTGTTAATAGTAACGGGGGCAGAAAAATGATAAGCAAGAAAAACACATGCTTGACTATGCTAATAAAACAAAGGTATGCAAAGAATGTTGTTACTAGCGCAAAGATAAATTGCCTTAGCGTCAACGGGCCGAGAATTTTATCTTCAGCCTCAATATCTTGAATGAGTTTGTATGTTGCCACGACACCTTATAGTATATACAAAGTGACGCTATAGAGCTAGAGCTTAATGGGCAAATTCCTGGCGTAGCAGCCGGCCAATTTCCACCTTGTCTTTGTAGCCAAGCTCACCGTCCTCCGATGTAATTTTGCTTAGGATGGCGTCAAGCTGGTTTTTAATGGCGTGTGGCATTTTCAAATCTTTCATGAGTTTATCATCTTTAATAACTACATACCGCTCTTTTATGACCTTCGTGAATTGGCCGTTAGGCAATTGGACAATTTCCTCACCTAGTTGGGCTAGTTTACGCTTAACTAACATATTAGCGAAGGCCGCACCTACACGATCATCAATAAGCTCTTGCTGCTTCTCCATATGCTTAGGTCCATAGCCAAACGGCGAACCCTCTTCAATACCAGCATCCTTTGACGTAACCTGATCTGCGTACTGGGGTTGAGCCAGATAGTACTGCTTAGCCAGATCCCATAGAACCCAGCTAACGCTGTCATCTTTTTCAGGCGGCAAGCCTATCTTTTTAGCGTCAGCCGCGTAATTGCTTTTAATGCGTTTTGCCAGCTCAATCAACCGCGCAGGGCCAAATTCTTCAGATAAATCAATCAAAGCTAGAGCACGTTCATCGTGATGAGGGTGTTCATTAAACTGACGCTTCCGTTCGTCCAACTCAGCACCAGTATAAATATCCCCACCGCTCAATAGATCAGTTGCATTGTCTGCATCAAGAACGTGGCCTACAATAAGACCACTCTTCACATCAAGCTTTCCACCTATGTGGCTGACTTTAGGACCATACCAATTATATTTGGCTCTGCTTAGGGTGATGTTGCCAAGCCTGCGGAACTGTGCCCGCTGGTCCATTTCTGCTCCGTTGACACGGAAGTGAATGTCAAGGATATTTCTCTCGGTACGGTCCAGGACTTGCCGAACATTAGAAGCCGATATCATGCTTCGGCTAAGCGGGCCGTCGTTATTTGACTTTTGGACCTCAAAGTAGCGCTTTTTAACCCAGCCATCAAAAGTACGTTCTGAGATGGTAACATCTCGCAATATCTCCGATTGCTCGAGTTCCCCATCGGTATTATACGTTCGATAGTGAAGGCCGCTCCAGTCGCTAAGGTCATTGGCTTGTTGTGTTTCCTGGACGTACTGCACTGTAGTTTTATCATCTTCTTTCGGAGTAATATTTGTGGGGACACGAACATTAATACGGCGGTCTCGTGGCGGTTCTTTCCGTTGCTCTTCCTGCCACCAAAAGTCAACTCCGTAACCAGACTTATCCCTGTTGACAAGAGTATCTATGTAGTCATCAAACTCTGTAGCAGGCAATGCCTCGACTTTAACAAGTCTGTCCTTAACCGGCTCATCGGCTGGCCGATTACCATCATAAACATCTACGTATAGTGTATCTGCAATCTCGGTCTCTGTTTCGTGTATTTCGCGACGACCACGGCCAACTAGGCCTGACCGTTTCCGCACTATAGGGCCTACAAGGCGCGTACTTGAGACGGGTTTACCGGTCTGGGGATCAATAACAGCCCGGCGTTCAGCACCTCGATCTCTAACGACATAGATTCTGCCGTCATTTACCCAGGACAAGCCGTTGTGATCAACAATTCCAAGATTAGCTTCGGTAGTTTGAATCTGTTGTGACGCAGGCTGAGCCATGTGTTTGTTGACATTCAAGAAACGGGTCGGATCGGATTCCGAAGCCGGTATTGGTTCAGCTGAGGGAGGAGCGTGTTCTAGCATGGCATGTATTTGATATTTAAGTTACAGAGGCCATTATAGAGTAAAATTTGTAAATTGTCAAGTTTCAGTTATAGAATGTTGAAAGGTTTAGATCTTATTACTTGAATTGCGTATGGTTATTACGGTCCTAAGTCAGGCATTGGAGGTTCAGGTTGCTGGGGATTAAGCATGTCTGGTGAAGCTGCCCGTCCACCAAAGCCCAAATTCTTCATACCTACTTCCTCAGCAATACTCTGTACTTTGCGACCTACATCGGTGTCGCCAACAGCGTAAGAAGCAATGTAACGGATGCGTTCCTGAGCAGCTTGGGCCTGAGCTGCTTGCACCGGATCTTGTTTCAATACCTTTTCGCCGGCGCCATTTTCTTGAGGAACTAATTTGCCATCTTTCATTTCCATCTCATAAGGTGAGGCTGCAACTATCATCGTATCCCTCAAAGCATCTACGGCTTCTGACTTACCGCTGGCCAGCTCTTGAGCCGATATGCGCATAAATGACTTTTGGGCTTCCGAACTAAGAGGATTCTGATAAACGTCGGTGGACCCCATGGTGCCATCTTCATTCCTAACATATAGGGTGCCATGGCCCCTGGCTTGTTCGGTACGCTTCTGGGTAGCTGCGTCACGCAGCAAGTTCTCTCGGGTTACGGCAAAACCACCCGTGACGCCAAGCGCCCTTTGCTGAGTACCTGATATCTCTTCATTCTCCAAACGCCCGGCTTTGGCGGCTGCAAGCAAGCCAACGGTCTCCAGGTCGGCGCGCTGAGTTTCTTCCTTGCCAGCTCCCTTGAAGCTACCCAACAAAGATGCCTTGCCTTGTAGTTCGGCAGCTGCATAGTGAGAGTTTTGCCCCCAGCCCTCGGAATAAATTTCACCGAGCCTTTGAGCATCTTTCTCGCCCTCAGCTGCCCTAAATATTTCATTACCGTTTCCATCTAATGCAGGCGATCCATCGGAATTCTTAACGCCAAAGTCATGTTGCAAGGCGGTATGCATTTTATCGTAGCCTGCCCTTGCTGCGGCATCAGAGCCATTAGCATCCTTTTTGAACTTTAGGCTGCCATCTTCATTCTTACCGTCAGTAAATTCATCCAAAGCATAGTGGTGCAGGCCAGCCAGGGCTCGTCCGGATGAGTAGTGGAGGTTGGCCTGCTGTTCGGCTTTTTGGCTATGCTGGACTCTTTGCTCTGCAATTTTGTTTTCCAGTATGCGGCCCTTGCGCCCAAATGCCCAGCCAAAACCTCGTTTGGTGCCAAGGAATGCCGATCCGCTATCGCCAATATCAATAGAGTAGTTACCGACTCTATTGGCAAACCGTCCGAGACGGTGATCGTTGCGGTATAATCCGCCAGTCTGGGCGGCCTTAACGCGCTCTTGGGTCCTGCGTTTACGCTGTTCGCTTAGAGCTTTAAAGCCGCCTTGGGCGCGGTTCTGGATAGCGCCGCCGATCTGACCCATAAGGGCGCCAGAAAGCTTAAAGGTCATCGGTATCATAAAATACGGAGCAAAATAAGCTATGAAACCAATAAACTGATTAATAACCCCTGGCCTGCTGAACGTAACGGCAGCAAAAACCCTGCCAGTGGCAATCATTGCGGCAATCATGGGGAACATTAGCAGGGCTCTACTGAAATTCGACCACCAGAACTTATACATTTGCTGGGTGCGCGGCAGTATGTACGCGACAATAGCAATCGGAGACACCAGGATGAGCAGAATAATTACAATCTGCCTAAGCGTAAGGACTAAAATAGCCACAACGACCGCCAAAGCGGCGGTAGCGGCAAGCGATATGAGTGCCCCAAGACCTCCAAAGGCAATCCAAACAGGAATGGCTGCTAACGTGCCCCCGGCAACGGCCCCAGCACCAAAGAAGAAGTTAGCCGCATTGCCGCCGAAACTTAAATCAGGGGCGTTATGTATTTGGGTAAACGGATAGTATATAAGATGCCTTACGCCAATACCGAGAACATCGGAGGCCGTGACGGCAAAATTCATTAAGGGCCAAGAAATAGTTATGCCGATGGCCGCCACCAACAACCTAGGCAAGGTCTTTTTTATGGTATAGGCATCAAGTATCTCCATACCCAAGGCTTCGGATATTACAATGATAAGACCAGCAACTACTAAGAGTCCCAGTGCAATGTCGCGGAATGATTGCCAAGCAGAATAATATGCGCCACATGTGGCACTGGAACAAAAAATCGTACCCGTTTTTATATTCATCTGCGCGGTTATTAAATTATCAACACCGCTGACTATGCCCGTTAGGGCGTCAACAACAGGGCATATGACCCAGGTCAGAGGATTGTCCCATTCAAGGGTGCAGCTTAGGTTGCTGCTAGCATTTCCGGTAGTAGGAGACGGACTTGTAGCATTTGTAGTATCGGTAAGCGTAATAGGTTGCGGAGCGCCACCATATTCGGGTTCACATTTATACCCCGTGGATTTGCCGACGTTCATTTTCACCCAATGGCTTAAAGTAATTGTTCCTTTTGAGGGGTCACTACTACTGGCAGTTATGGTATTGGGGCAAATAACGCCGCTTGTCACGGTACCACTAGGGCCAATTGTCTGACCAGGACTGGGCGCGTAGTAGTCAAAATTACCGGTTCCATCTTTATTGTAAGTAGCATGTTTCCCTGTTGAAGATCCAATTATTATGGTATTTTCATCAACCCATTGCCCGGTAAATGACGCGGCAGAGGCTTTTCCGCTTGCAAAACTTGCAAAAAGCGGCATGATTGGCGTAACAAGTATCAAACTACCTATAGCAAGTAGTAGGAATTTTTTGGTAATTCCTTTCATGAGCGATAAAGACCTATCATTTGATGCATCACCATAATGCCAGCACCCTTATGGTTAAACGACGTTTCACAGGATTGGCTTTATTAAAACGTCTAGATGACAAAAAGCACTTCTGACAGAGAAGACTGAGTTGTTTTTCATGCTAAACCTGTTCATACAATTGCACATTTTTGTCTTCAATTATGAATACTTATTAACTATAGCACAATACAACAACTATCATTAATGATTTAGCTGGGGTCATTGGCTTGCGTGGAGGTATTGTCGATAGTATAGTTATAGAAAACGCCTATGATATACAAAGTCAAACAAAAAATTACCAGGCGTTTTCTACTGGGCAACTTGCTTTCTTATAATGGACATCCCATAATAGCAGCTGTATTTGGAAACATTTTTCAACACAAACACAACTATGCTCCGGACTCTCAATAAAAACATACTGCTTACGGCTGTTACCCTGCTGACCATATTTGGTTTAGCTGCACTTGTAAGTCCTTATCAGGCTCAGGCACTAAGCAGATCAGAAAATAGCAGCACAAGACCGTTGGGTTTTGAAATTGTACATTTGCGCAACGTTGCTGCAGCCTGTACGCCAAGCAGCTGTAAAGATACAGCCATTGACTGCTCTAGTAGTAACTGCAATCTCATCCAGGAATACGTTGTCCCGACCATAAATTTACTATCGGTAGCGTTTGGTCTAATTGCAGTGATCTCTCTTCTCTTAGGAGCTATTAATTACATTGCCTCCGAAGGCGATCCGCAAAAAGTCTCAAGGGCAAAGACGCGCATTAGAAACACCATTTTTTCTATTGTCGCCTTTATGTTTTTGTACGCCTTCCTCAACTTCTTAATACCGGGGGGTATATTTCAGTGATACTAGTCAAGTTTGCCACAAGGATTAAAGCTAAACACCTGCTAACTATACTTGCGTTAACTGCTGTTTGTCTTTCAAGCTTTAATATCTTTGGTAGCCCCAAAGTTCACGCTCAATCACCGACCCAAACTGTCGCAAGCTGCAAAAAAGACTTCTTTGGCCTAGAGCCCTGGTATCAGTATCTTGGTGTTGAGCTGAACACTAACGGCTCGTGTGAGTTCAAATGTTTTAACATATTCACTCCTGGTAATGGTGTTGGCCAACAAGCCAACAAATGCGGACAAAACTCTTCCAGCGACATCCCCCTGATTTTACTTGCAGTTGTGGATGACCTGCTCAGGATTGCTGGAATAACCGCCGTCGCTTTCGTAATTTATGGCGCATTTGAGTACGTAGGCAGCCAGGGGAATTCGGAGGTTACTGCTAAGGCACAATCCATGATAATCAATGCCCTGATCGGTTTAGCAGTTGCTACGATTGCGGTTGTCGTAGTCAACTTCATAGGGAATAATATAGGGACATAGGCAAAAATAAAATGAGCACAATTCTACACATTTTAGCGACCGCCCCAATAACCTCAAACCAAGTTCAAAGTTTACCGATGCCACATACTGCTGGGGTAATTCAACAAGCTCTCACCATAGTGTTTGGTGTCATTGGGGCCTTTGCGCTGCTAATGATAACAGTTTCGGGCTTACGTTACGTGCTTTCATCAGGAGACCCCCAGAAAACAGCCCGGGCCAAGGACGGCATAGTATATTCATTAGTAGGGATAGCGGTAGCAGTAGCAGCAGAATCTATAGTTCTGTTCGTGGCGAATAAATTATGATCAAGCGAATAATATTTACACTATTACTTATCAGCGGCTGTATTGTGGCTGCTCCCCTTTCGGCACAAGCCGGCTCAAATATAGTAGGCACAGTTTGTAACGGCAACAATAATACGGGCAGCTCGGCAGTCTGTACTGATACTAAGAATGTTAATCCCTCCACTAACCCTATAATTGACAGATTTCAGAAGATTACCCTCATCGTTGCATATGTCGCCGGGGCTGCAGCTGTACTAATGCTTTTAGCCGGCAGCCTAAAATATATAACTGCGGCCGGCGATAGTAATAAGATTAGCAGTGCCAAAAACACTATAATTTACGCACTCGTCGGTATAATCGTTATCGTGTTGGCCGCCTCAATAATAGAATTTGTTGTAACTAAGATAAAATAGACTATAGGAGCTCATCTATTTATGAAATACATCAAACAAAAGTTAAAAATATTCCTACCGCTATTTTTCATATTAAGTATGCTTGGCGGCCAGGCAATTATTCCTGCGAGCGCTTTCGCATGTGGTAATCCGAGCGGTTCATCTACGGATCAGGTAATAAACGGAGCTAATCCTAATGGTACGGACTGTGGTGGCAGCGGCATTACTAAAATAGTTAGGGCCGCCGTCACCGTTTTAAGTATCATCATAGGAGCGGCAGCTGTTCTCATGATAGTAGTTAGTGGTCTTCGGTATATAACTTCCAGTGGCGATTCCGCCAAAGTCAGCGCCGCCAAGACCACCCTAATATACGCTCTTGTTGGCGTAGCTATAGCGGCACTCGCTCAGCTTCTAGTCCATTTTGCCCTAAATCAATCCAGAAGCGCGATTAGTTCAACAACCATAACGCCTACAGTTGAAAAATACTACTGAAGATTTACGAATTAACTGCATAGCGACAGCCTTAGTAGGTTATGGACAAATGCAAAAGCTTGATTCCCGCTTACGCTTGTAGTATAAGTTAAGGAAGTGCAAGTCTAAAAAATAGAATAGAAAGGTAACCTTTATGATCAATAAATTTAGAAGTTATGCGCTCAGTATACTTACAGTGTTAACTTTCCTGACTCCAACGCTAGTGCCTGCCATTGCTCACGCAGCCGCTGCACCAACTACTCCTACATGTTCAACTACTGGTAGTGCCGTTAATTCCGGTGCAAATTTGGGAACCACAACCGGTGCCGTAACATGTGGTAGCAGTGCTGGGGTTTCTAATAGTGCTATTTCTACTGATGCAAGAAAGTTAGTCAACCTTTTTTCAATAGTTGTCGGTGCTGTATCAGTTATCATGATAATCTACGGTGGATTTCGTTATATCACCTCGGGTGGTGATAGCGGCAGGGTTGGTAATGCCAAAAACACTCTCATCTATGCCATTGTCGGCCTGGTAATCGTAGCCCTTGCCCAAGTAATAGTACACTTTGTACTCAATCAAACTTCCACTGTCGTTTCGACTTAAGCTCTAATACTGCTTCCGTTGTAATACTGACCCAACAGAAAACCCCCTAGTTTAAAAGGGGGTTTTCTTCAGTTCAGCCTTAAAGGCCAGCGAGGACTATAAGACTTGGATTTTCTTGACCGTGTCCTGTTGGACTTTGCCGAAGCTTATGGTCAGAACTCCATCTTTGAGGACAGCCTCAATCTCTTCTTCTTTTACTGGTACCGGCAGTGCAATGGTGCGAGAGAACTCGCCCCAGTAACATTCTTGCAAGAAGTAATTCTCAACACCCTCTTCGTTTCCAGAAGTCAATGTTCCACGAATGGTTAGCTGGTTGTCAGAAATACTCACATCAAGATCGTTCTTACTAACACCCGCTGTCCTTGCTTTAACAACAAGTTTCTCACGAGTTTCGTAGACATCTACCGCCAATTGTCCTGGCACGGTCTCCTCTTCATCCCATTCATCGTCAGCCGCCGGGGCGCTTGCATCTTGCGAAGGCTCTTCGACGGGCAGACTGGCGTCATCACCCAAAAAAGCTGCAGTTAATTCATCTTCCTCGAGCAAAAGATCGTCGTCGCGATTACGTCGCGCCATAGTTGTACCCTCCACAAGTTAATTAGTGTCAAAGCAATCTAACATCCCCGTTGTTGTAAGGATGAAAGTTCTTGCATTTTTGTGTTAGTAGCAGTATAGCTTAGGTAACAAACCATGTGCAATGAATGAGATACATATTTACAACACATTAAACACAACACCATCTTATTAGGGGAGTAATTACCAAAACTATTAAATTTAGTTGAACAATTTGTTGAGCATCTCTAACTTTAGTGGACTGCACAACACTACCATTTTATTTTTACAAGACTTATAGTATTAGGGTGAGAAAAATACAAAATCGTCTACTGATAACCCCTTACCGCGAAATTCTTATTTTCACTGTTCCTGTAGCCATACTGATATTCCTCCTGGCCATGAGTTTTGTGCTTGAAGGCAGCCAGCAGTTCCCTCTTTTGGCGCAGTCCTTTTTGCACGGGCATCTTAACTTCCTCTCTCCTATTGTCGGTCTTGGACAAGATCCTATTTTTTGGCATGGGAAAGTTTATTGGGGCGATGGGCCTTTTCCGGCAATGTTACTCATGCCGTTCGTAGCTCTTTGGAACATTTCCCACTATTTTTTCTTTCAAGGCTACCTCACCTGGTTTTTGATAGTCGGCATAATATTTTTTATATTCAAATTGGCCAGGACTCTTTCCTACTCAAAAGAAGATAGTTTCATCCTAACTCTCGGCTTTGCCCTGGGGAGCGTTTTCATAGGCGTAGCTTCTGTATCCAGTAGTTGGTTTTTTGCCCAGGTGGTAACAACCTTCTTACTGTTTTGGGGCTTGTACGAGTTTTACACGCGTAAACATAAACGTTGGTGGTTACTCGGGTTGATCAGCGCCCTAATCCTCATGACCCGGTCGACAGCCGCACCAGTATTTATATTTTTTGCTTTAGAAATCTGGTGCCTTACCATAGCAACTAACAAAAAATTAAAAAAATTTGCGCAACTATCTCTTCCGGTCGTTGCAGCGCTTGCACTACTGGGCCTATACAATTTTCTACGCTTCCAAAACCCCTTAAACGGCGGATATGCACACCAGCTGCTCTATCCAAGTGCCATAGAATCCCGGTCTTTCGGGATGTTTAGCTTGATGCACATACCGGCTAACCTTTACAGTGCCCTTTTAAGGGCGCCCGACCCCGTTTTGCGAGATAACACCTCATGGTTATTAAAATTTCCCTATATCGAGAACAATATTTACGGCATGAGCATTTTTGTAACGTCACCTTATTTGCTATGGCTGTTTACAAACAAATGGTCGTCATTTGACGCTAGAGCACGGCGCCTGTTAATCGCTGCATCGCTCAGCGCGTTGCTGGTGTTAACGTACTTTGGAATCGGCCTAATGCAGTTTGGCTACCGTTATTCCTTGGATTTCTTGCCTGAGTTGTTTCTGCTGTTCATGATTATGTACCGCAAAAAACACAGTCAGCTGTCCGGAGGTATGAAAATGTTATTGCTTGGTTCCGGGGTATTTAATTTCTACCTGTTGATACATTTTATTTTATAAAGTCTTAATGTTTGGCGGAGAGGGTGGGATTCGAACCCACGGTACCGTTGCCGGTACAATAGTTTTCAAGACTATCTCCATCGACCACTCGGACACCTCTCCAGAACACGCAACCTACTTAGTAAACCGGTCATTTTGAACGTTATGCTTGGCGGAGAGAGAGGGATTCGAACCCTCGCGGGGGATTGCTCCCCCCTATCGATTTAGCAAACCGACCCCTTCAGCCTCTTGGGTACCTCTCCATAACAGAGGTGATTATAACCCAGGCTGCACTATAATCAAAGCTAACTTAGTAATATTTTGCTTGCGCTGGAGCTTTATAGTGCCACAAGTGTGCGTTACAATGGCACGTATGGCCGAACCACAAAAAGATAGTCAAGAGACCGCACTTCCGGCCTCCAATCCCGGCGAGGTAATAACACCTGCCAATACTACGGCGAATACCACTCCTCCCGTTGCAATAAACCCACCACCTACAGTGGCACCGCCACAGGCTCCACAAGCTGAGCCGGCAAAGGTGCCTGCCAATCCGGAGCCTGAGCCTGAAGACTCACTATTTAAGCCAGATAGTTCACCAGTGGCCGAAGACACCGAGGTTATTACATGGACCTCTTCAGAATTTCATACACATGAAAAAACAATTGCCTGGTATTTGGCTCTAGCCATTGCAACAATTGCGGTAGCTGCCGCCTTCTATCTCATTATGGGTGGCATAATGTCACCTCTTGTTATAGTAATCTGCGGTATCATACTGGGATATTACGGTTCGCACAGACCGAACCAACTTGAATATGCCATGAACAATAAGGGCATACGCATCGGCACCAAACAATATCTATACGACGACTTTCAGCTTTTTGTTGTGACGACTAACTCGTCCGCTCATGAAGTTACGCTTATACCTGTTAAGCGCTTCATGCCTCCGCTGAGTGTTCGGTATGTTCCGGATCTTGAGGAAAAAGTTCTGAATATGCTCTCTGATCACTTGCCACTTGAAGAGCGCCGAGCAGACTTAGTCGATAGTCTCATGCAACGCATACGTTTTTAGCGTCGCGCTTAGCTTATAAGGCCAGAACTCAACTTATCGCTGCTGCGATCGCTCTTTGCGGCTTAACTTACGTTCCATACGGTGCAAAAAATCCTGCTTAGCGTGCTTAGCGTCCCACTTGTCAAAACTCTCCATCAAGGCTTCGGCTTCTTCATTCGACATACTAATTACTCCTTTTATGTTTGTAGAGACCATTATTAAGCTTATGACTGCAACAAAGCTGTAAACTTTTTCACTTGTTCGCTAGAATTAGGTTTAGTGAACCACCTAGAACGCCTGTCAAGGCGACTTAATCGCTATCAGCAACGAAACCATTCGCTGGCTTTTTGTTACGCCGTAATTAAAAAGTATGGTGATGACGCTGCCGGCTACCAGGCGGCGTTATTGACCTACTATGCTTTTTTGGCGCTCTTCCCCTTGCTATTAGTACTGACGACCCTTACCAATACGCTGCTCGCCCGGCACCCGCAGCTAGACGCCAGGGTTATAAAAAGTGTGACAGATTACTTTCCCTTGCTAGGAAACCAGCTGGCAGCCCACATCCACACCCTTAAGCGCAGCGGCGCTGCCTTATTTATCGGTATACTGTTTACTTTTTACGGTGCACGAGGCGTGGCAGGTGCTTTCAGCCATGGGGTCCAGCATATCTGGCAAATTCCCAAACAGGATCAGGCTGGCTTTCCTAAGTCCGTTTTCAAGAGCCTCGCCCTTCTTGTAGTCGGCGGTCTGGGATTTCTGCTGGCATCCATTAGCGCGGGTTTGGCTAGTGCTGCCGGCCATGGTTTATTATTCCGCAGCCTGTCGGTCGTTATAAACCTAATCATACTTTTCTGGGTTTTTACATTTATGATAAATTTTAGCCTGCCCCGGCGCGTATCGCTTGCCGAAACACGAATCGGTGCCGCCTTCGCAGCCATAGGCCTTGTTACCTTGCAATTGCTCGGCGGCTACCTTTTAGCCCACGAGCTAAAGAATCTTGACGCACTGTATAGCTATTTTGCTATCTCCCTGGGACTCCTATTCTGGATTTACTTGCAGTCCCAGATGTTGTTTTATGCCATGGAGATATCCGTTGTTAGCTCGCAAAAATTATGGCCCCGAAGTCTTGAAGCCAACCACCCAACACCCGTAGATGAGCAACTAAAAAATAAGAATAAACTTTAACTAAGGTAAGCTCGCCACCAGACCCTAGGCCGACCCGAGGCTCTACTACGAGTTGTTTGCTGATTCAATGACATGTTTAAACCCCCAGACAATAAAAACCACCACCCTTAGCGTAAAGCCACCCTAGTATTAACGCTGTGAGTTTTCTCACAACGCCCTCAAACTAGCATTATCTTCGCTGTATGTAATAGTAAATAAAATATAAGAGTTAAGCGGCGTCGTCTAGAGGAAAACCAATTTCAGCTTCTACGTCATTTGGCCTGTAGGTAACAGGAAGTGGTGTAACATTAGAATCTTCTTGGGGTGTACCCACTGTTGTAGGTATTTGCAACTCTCGTCTTGCTACAAAATCTCCCACGAGACGTCCAGGACTAGGACTTCGGACCGGTACCATTTCAGTAGCAACCTCGATTACCGCTCGCCCAGCCGACATCGATTTTGAGCCTAGTTTCATAAAGGCCTTCTGAACTGCTTCAGTCGACAAAGTGGATCCTAGCTTTATCTCCCGCGGTACCATCATATTTTCCTTCAACTTTAGATACTTTCTCAATAAATATGATAAAACCATGCCAATAATCAAGCTGTAAGAATCAATACAACACTTTAGTATTTATTATTACAAATAGCCGACTCCAATAGCACTAAAAGTGATGAATAGAAAAAAGGTTTCACCGAGGAAGTCTAGAATCTATGTCGATCAAGTCTTTAGTAGCGTTTAATAACCGCCAGTTGAAGTGCTACCACTCTTATGAATAAAGATCAAATAAATTAGACCGTATACAATAATAGCTACCACAACGTACAGTAATATCCACTGCCATTTTGGGCGCTTGCCATAGCCTTTAGATGGTTTTTGTGATGGTTGAGTATCTTGTTCTTCCATATAGACTCCTATGACCGCTAAGTTAATACACCGCCATTATATAACAGCGTTCAAAGCAGCTTAGTCAAATTGTCTAAGTTATCTGAGGCGCGAGCTTAATCGTCTATCTGATCGACGAGCGCTGAAATTGCCAGTGCCCCGCCCATGAGCAATAACTCCATTTCGAGCACTTCGGGCCTAGTAGTTATAAGCATTTCAGCAATAGCTAATTCAGGCTCATCTAGCTGATCTTGCCTCATATCTGGATCTTCTACTGGTGGTGCGATGTTGGGGTTTAACATAATGCTCCCATATACCTTAATTAGGTATAATAGCATAAGCTTGATAAAAAGTCAATGAGGTTGCACCATGTGATAAATAACAGGTTGATAAAACTATTGAAGTTGGTTTTCGACGGCTATTTTAAGTGCTTCCAGGTCCGATTGAAGCTCGCGGCGGGCTAACAATTTGAGTATTGGTTGGGTGAAAGCGAAAGACTTATGATCTGAGGAAACGTGAGTAGTACATACAACCTGCGTCTTACTGGTATTGTTGAGGAGCTTATAGTTTACGCGGTAGTGAATGGTCCCAGTACTATTCGCAATCTCAATCTCCCTGTTTTGTATGTATTTGACTACTTTATTTGAGCCCCGAACCTCAATACCTAAGAGTAGGCTTGTACTTCTGTAGGTTACGCCTAGCTTAAGGCTATTTAACGGTGCCACCTTTCGCAAATGAGGGTTCCATAGATAGTGGCGCTTAAGATCAGTCAGGTAAGTGAATATCTCACTAGGCTTAACCCCTATATCAACCTTGGAGGTTATATTGACCTGCACGATTCTTACAGCCCGCTCATATGAATATATTCTATAACAACGCTTAGTATTAATCGAAGCTAATTACCCTAGGCCAAACGCACCCGAACATTAAACAGCCTGATGTATGATTAGGGTAATGGTTATACCGTTTGCTTCTGTAGTTAATCTGAATCAGCCTGGACATTATTTGCATTGGTCAATCTTCACTGTCTCAGTAGCAAATTTAGTAATAATTGCCGTCATGGTAATTATATTTGGACTAGCCTTACTCCTACCCTTTCCAAAAGGCCACCGTGAAGAAAACGATGAGTCAGATAGTTCACGCCTACAAGAAAGGGCAGAGTTAGCAGCCTACAATAAGGGGTTTCGGGGCGAAAATAAAATGTGGACTGCCAAGATTAGGAATTTTGCGTTAAGAATATTGCCGCCCGGAAAATTAATGCCCGATCGCCAACCAGCATATGTGGCATCGTGGATCTATGTTTTCGGCGTGGCCACTCTTGCCGCTCTTGGCATGGTAATAATCTCGGGAACGGCTCTAGCAGTAGGCGGACCTGACTGGTGGCACACCAATCCACTAGGGCATTTTTTCAATAGCATGCACCTTTGGAGTGTTGAGCTTTTTATGGCCTTTATGGTAATTCATCTATGGGGTAAGTTTTGGATGGCTGCCTGGAGAGGCAAGCGCACGCTTACTTGGATAACAGGAGTAGTAGCTTTTTTGGCGTCAATAATTGAGTGCTTCACTGGCTATTTATCGCAGCAAAATTTCGACTCACAGTGGATAGCTACTAACGGCAAAGACGCCATTAATGCCACTGGCCTTGGCTCGTTCTTTAATCTACTAAACGTCGGGCAGATGTTGATGTGGCATATAGTTCTTATACCAATAGCCCTGGTCGCGTTGGTCGGCGGGCATGTACTACTCGTGAGGGTACGAGGCGTTTCTCATCCGCTCCCCACAAAAAGACCCCATGGCAGAGCAGCCCGCAAAGCTTTAAGGGCGGCCGATGCCGCTCAATGGCGCGGCCCAACTAAACGCTACGACATTCTAAAGGAAGCTACGGTTGCCACGCTAGTAGTATTTCTACTAGTAATAGGTCTTGCTGCAGTCCTGTCATCGCCGGACGATCCACCGGTTACTGTTTCAAGTTGGTCTAAAATTGCCCCGGCAGATTTTATGGGAACCACTGCCAGCGAGCTGGCTGGCACCAGTGAAACTGCCAATTATGGACCGCCGTATAATAATGGGTCAGCTAACGTTCAAAAAATTGGCGTGTCATGGCAGATGCTGACAGGGGTACACCAATCAATTGATGCTGCCCAGACGTTTGTGCTGTCGCCTTTATCAAAAATTGCTCCGACAGACCCTGTTCTAAAAAAGGCTTTGGCTACTTACCAAGCTGCGAGCCGATCTCAACAGCAAGCCTGGAACCAGGCTTACACAAACGCGTTAACCAATGTGGCGTTTGGTGCCTCGGGGCCGAAAGTGCCAGCCGCTAAAGACGGGCCGATACCCGTACTCGTATCGACTGAATTAATTCTTGCGCAATCTGGTGCAATCGATGCCGATTTACTAGCTCAACGGCCGTTTTACGGCTCAAACTATACTAAACCACTACTGTTCATTGAGGACGGAAGCTACTTCTCTTCCCTAGCTCAAGGACAACACTTGAAAGGCGCCCAATGGGGAGTAATGAATGAAACAGGAAGTTACCCTGGCCAACCATGGTTATGGCTTTACACTTTGTGGTACCAGGTGCCAGGATTTAACTCCTCAGCTAATGTTGACCTGATCGCTATTTATATGACCGGCCTGGGAACCGCACTATTATTGGCAGTGCCCTTCCTGCCAGGCTTGCGTGATATACCCCGCCTAATACCGATCCACCGTCTAATATGGCGGCAGTGGAACAGTAGAGCCAACAAATAACTGAAACGACCTAGTGCTGGGTGTTATTGATCTGGTACAGCGTTCTCGACGATGTTCGGACACTTTTATGTAAGCAGGTCGCATCGCCGTTAAGTGCCAAAGCTATTGGAATGAGCAAGCGCATTAGCAGTAGCTTGGCGGGCCAGTACTAGGCCATGCATTGCTTTGGTAGGAACTACTGTCTGCCAGCCTGGCACAATCACATTAGCGCCTTTCTTCTGGGCGCGGTCGGCCTCTGTACTACTATATGCTGTGGCAACGCCCGGAATGAGCCTGAGGGGAGTGAAGACGCCAGCATCCTTTAGGAAGCTATCCCCCACGTACTCCATGATTGCTGCTTGGCGAGCGGTTGCATCAGGGACAACGCCAGAGAGTAATATTTCATCCCATTCTGGCGGTAGGGCTGCATCGTCTGCGCTATACATGCGCTGATCTATAACCGAGCCGGCATTTGCGGAATTGAGCGCACTGACATGTTTATCGGTTGCAAGTGGATGGTGCACTGCCAAAGGACCACGTACAACCATAAAAGGTGGCAAAGGCGTTCCAGTATTTTCTACCATATTCCAGGTTTTTAAAACACAGTGGTATTGAGTGCGGTCGCCTAACTGGTCATCGAGCAACCGGGCTTTATGGCCACCAGCATTCACTACCTGGTCGACCATGAGAGTCCCCGCCTCGTTACCTGACTCTATACTTAGACCGAAAGTGTTGTCGCGCACCTCTACCCCAACTACACTTGTGTTGGTCATACTCTTAACGCCAAGCCGCTCTAAACCATTTAAAAGTGTATGCCGGACAGCAACTATATCAAGCATAACTTCTTGGCCAACAATACCTCCTGCTATATTTTTAGCAAACGAATATTCTTCCGGTTCTAGAATTCTGAAGAAACTTTCGGGGGGACCAAATTGCTGGTCACCCTCCGATAAGTCACCATAACGACCAGCCAAATCCGTGAAGAAATGAACGAAATCGTCCATGGGAATCTGAGAGTCTTCGGCTACTAAAAATTGTACCCTCTGATCAGTAAGGCTTTCCGGCATTGCCTTTTTCATTGCTACGGCTGAAGCCAGACATTCCAGAGCAGTCTGAAAACTACCGGAATATTCGGCACCCAAATGGAATTGTGTTGCGTGGAGACTTGTTCCACTAAACAACTCGGGCCGTTCTTCAATAACGGTCACTTCATAGCCTTCTTTGACAAGTTCGTAAGCAGCCATGCTTCCTGCTATGCCGCTGCCAATTACGGCAACACTTTCATTATCCCTATCTGATGATGGAAAATTCTCTTGCTTCATATGTCATTAGGGCAGAGGACACTCTGGATTAAGACAGTAGTACAAGATTCGCTTCAGTAGCGGCGTGGCTTGCCAAAGCTTGCAGCGCAGTAACATCTTCATGCTCCTCCGGTGTAAGTGAAGAAGGGTCCACATTGGCATTTATAACAGCTTCTGCCGCACGATGCTGTAATGCTTCAACATCACCAACATCAACTGGAGCTTCACTTTGTTCCGGTACCTTTTCAGTATCTGGCATAATGGATTCCTTACGGACGTAATTTATACAGAATATCCAACTTATTTGCAAGCATAAGCAAAATGGTACACCCGATAGGATTCGAACCTACGACCTTTGGCTCCGCAAGCCAACGCTCTATCCAGCTGAGCTACGGGTGCATACTTAACTTTGACAATAAATCAACAGGGGTAATTCTAGCATGATTAGGGCAAAAAAGCCATTCTAGGTTTAAAATAGACCATTGGCTGGGAGAGGTGACCGAGTGGTTGAAGGTGCTGCTCTCGAAAAGCAGTGTGCGGGTAACCGTACCGAGGGTTCGAATCCCTCCCTCTCCGCCAACCAAAGGAGCTCTAAATTACTGAATCAAACCCCGTGGTGGCCGGCGGTTCGTTCGCTTTTTTAAATTTTGAGGAGTTGTTTTTGTTGCCCCTACTATCTTAGTATCAGGGTCTACAGTATCAAATTCGGGCTTCCGTACGGGGCTTCCTGCCCCATAAATGTTATCTGCCGGGGTTACTGCCCTTGCTTCGTCAGCTGATTTATTAGTATTTGATCCCTTAGATTGCGAAGTGCGGTGGCGGGTAAGTATCAATATGCCGATCAGGACCACTGCCAGAGCTACATAGGCAATACCGAACCACAGATCAATCTTGACCAATTCTTTTTCCATGAAGTGCACAAAAGTCGTAAGGCTTTGTTGGATTTGACTACTACCGACGTTATTGAAGACCCGGTCCTTGAGCTTGTTGAAAGCAAAGTCGGTTGAGAATTTGTCGGCTATCATCAGCAGGCCGCTTATCAGCAGAATAATACCGATGAGGCGTAGGCCTATGCGTTTCGAGCGAGAGCAGAAAACAATGACCAGAATGCTTAGGAGGCTTATTATGCCCAAAATCCAAGGCAACTTCTGAGCTAATTGGTAGCTTTTAGGTAATACCGACAGCTTCTTGTAATAAGGTTCGCCTCCGTTTAGCCCCTTGGTGCTTACAGTGCCGGCAGTAATAACTGGCTTGCTTAAGAAGCCGCTACCACTTACAACCTGCTGACTGACTTGGGACGCTTCAAGCTGCGGGCTGATGCCGGCTGGTAGGCAGCTGAGTAGAAGGGGGTTGGCGTTTTTCAGCTGTAGTGTTTGGGCGGTTGTGCATGTCGGTAAACCTGTTAAATGAGCAACGACTGACGTCTCAGCAACTTGGGTGGCAAATGCTTGCTTGGCTCCTGACAAGTCTATATTAAAGTTTGGAGTCGCGGTCTTTCCCTCGAGCCAGTCGTAGTTGCTATTAATAAATGTCTGTACGCTTTGTTGCAGTAGTGATTGGGGAAAGGCTGACTGGGCAGCCTGCTGGACCACTGTTTTGCTAATCGACACTCCCCCAGTAACATTGTTCTCTATAGAGCTTTGGGCTTTGTTGGTAATAGTTGTTGATATGCCTGAGTAAAGGTTACTTTGATCAAGCCAACTCTCTATTTTGCTGGGATGGGCCAGACTAACTTGGGCACTGGTCGCCAGGGCTATACCGACCAGACTGACCAACAAGACAATCGACAATAGGAACACAAGTATACGTCGTACCCACTTCATAAGCTCATTATAGCCGAAACCGGGCTATTTCATAGGTTTTTAATGATTATGCTTGTATTTCATTGCCCAAAGCCGTTTTATCGATTCTAGGCGCTCTAGATGGCTAGATTACACATACCTGCCCTGCCCTAAAGCGTTATACTAGTGTTATATGAACGACAGTATTTTTACTAAGATTATCAAAGGCGAGATTCCAGCATACAAAATATACGAAGACGAGCGAACATTCGCCTTTCTTGACATACACCCTAAACAACCCGGACATACCCTGGTAATATCAAAAAAACAGATTGAATTTGTATGGGATCTTGACGATGAAGACTTCGCGGCGGTTATGATAACTGTCAAAAAGGTGGCTGCGCAGCTGAGGGCCGTACTGGCTAGTCCGTACGTTGGCATGCTGGTCGTGGGCATAGATGTGCCGCATGCCCATGTGCACGTCTATCCGTTTTCGACAAACGAGCAATCACGGTTTGTACCTGACCAATCGGCGGAGCCTGATCACGCCGCTCTGGCTGAAATGGCCAAAAAACTTGCCTTTTAGTTTACAATAAGATTGATATGGCACTTCTATACTCCCTATTCTTTGGCGCCGGTGTGGCGGGTTTTGCATATACCAAACTTGGAAGACGGGCCGGGTACGGCAATACGCAAAACGTCGTAACAATTGTCGGCGTCATATTCGTTTTAACTACTTTGTTTTTCCTCATTATTCTTACGACGCTGGTACATATTTAGTAGCCGTTTAGTACCTATTTTTACTTGTTATTAGTAGCCGTAGTTGATACTATACGGCTCATGGATGAGTTGAGTCTTGGCAAGCAATTGCAGGCGGCACGGCAGGCTGCTTCTTTAACGCAGCAGCAACTATGCCATAAGGCTAATCTTAGTTTTTCAACTTTGACCAAAATTGAACGTGGTGCCATCAAGTCCCCTTCTATTTTTACGATTCAAGCCATCGCCGATGCTCTCAATGTCAGTCTCGATGAGCTTATCGGCCAGAGTGTGTCTGGGGGTAGCCATAGAAGGCTTAAAAAAACCAAAGGCGGCGTCAGTTTCGTATACTTTGATGTCAACGGCTGCCTCATCTACTTTTACCAGCGCGCCTTTGACAAGTTGGCTGCCGATACAGGGGTCAATGCCGAAGTGGTAGAATCGGCTTTCTGGCGCTATAACGATGACGTGTGCCGGGGCGAAATGAGCTTGGACGATTTCAACATTAAACTGGCCGAGCATATTGGCGTGCAGCGAGTGCAGTGGCAGCAATATTATCTTGAGAATGTCGAACCAATTGTTGAAATGCAAAAACTGCTGGTCTGGGCCAGCGAACGGTACCACGTCGGCTTATTAACCAATATAATGCCGGGGTTTTTACAAACTATGCGGCGTAACCAGCAGCTGCCCAATATTAACTACAGCGCAATCATTGATTCGTCAGAGATCGACACGATCAAGCCTGAAGCTAAGATGTATGAAATTGCAGGGGAGAAGGCCGGCTGCCCGCCTGAGGAAATTCTACTAATCGATGACAGCCGGGCTAACCTAGCGGCCGCCAATCGTGTTGGGTGGCACGTGCTGTGGTTTGACGACTCCCGCCTTGAGGAGTCGGTAAATCGGGCCAGCCTGGCACTTGAACCTGCCGAAGATTAAGAAGTACTGAAGCGTTGTTCTTCAGCTTGAAGGGTGACGAGCAAATCCTGAGCGGCCTCAAGTTGTTGTTTGGTCTGGTCTACTACAGCGCTGGGAGCGTTTTCAAGATAGTTTTTGTTTTTTAGACGGCTCTCAAGTTGGGCAATGCTAGACTCTTGGATTGCCTTTTTGGCAGCAATTTCCCGTACGTAAGCTTTGGCTTTGGCCTTATCAATGTCCAGCCAGCATTTATACCGGGTAGCCGTTAGGTATATACCGTCGTGACTGTCTGTATTAGTGGCCGGCGATACGGCCTGCAAGCGGGCAAGCTGTTTAATAATGGCTGAATTTTCCTCGAGAAATGGCTGGTTTTCGTGCAAAAGCTTAACGTTGTTTACTTTCAGTGATTTAGTGATGGAACGTGCCTCGCTTACTATTGCTTGAAGCTCGCTAAAATTACGGGCTTGGTCGTCGTCACTATTAATAATTGTAGAGATAGGCTGGCTGGCTAATACTGCGTTGTCATGCCAAGCGAGGGTCTGCCAAATAGTTTCCGTAACGAAAGGCGCAAAAGGGTGCGCCAAAACCAGCACCGACTCCAACAAGTAAATTAACAGCGGTGAGTTAGGCTCGGCTTTACTCGTTTCTATATACCAGTCGGCTAGATCATCCCAGATAAAACGGTATAGCCTGGCGTAGGCTTCACTAAAACGGTATTTATCCAAGTCGTCAGTAATCTTTTCCTGGCTGATTCGCAATCTGTTAGTAATCCAGTGGTCAGCAGCCGATGTCGGCTTGGCGTCTCCACCCCTTGATCCTTCGTCGACTACACTCTCAATGTATCTGGCGATATTCCAGAGTTTATTGCAGAAGTTGCGATTAGCTGCGACCTTTCCCCTGCCCCAATTCTGATCATTGCCCGGGCTAACTCCCATGACAAGCGCCATACGCAGCGCATCTGTTCCGTACTCAGAAATAATTGATTCCGGATCTATAATTGATTCCGGACGGCTCTTACTCATTTTTTTGCCGTCTTCAGCCCTGACCATACCGTGCAAGTAGATGTCTTTGAAGGGTATCTGGCCAGTTACGTAGGTGGTTGACAGGATCATTCTTGCTACCCAGAAAAACAGAATATCCCAACCAGTTTCCATAACATTCGTCGGGTGATAAGCCTTAAAGTCCGGGCTACGTTCCAGTAGATCTTCAAGCGATAAGCTGTAGTCCTCTGCTAGGCGCTGGTCGATAAGCGTACTCCAAGTCCACAGAGCCGAACTGAACCAGGTGTCTAGAGTATCAGGGTCTTGTTCCCATTCATGCCAACCCTCGCTCTGATCCGTCGGCGGCTTAACGCCCACGTACGTCTCTTCCTTGCCGTCGGTGTCGCTACGGTACCATACCGGTATCCTATGCCCCCACCAGATCTGGCGGCTTATGCACCAGTCACGGAGGTTATCAATCCAATTGAAGTAAACCTTTTGAAACCTCTCTGGGATGAGTTCAATATCCTCGTCGCGGATAACGCTTTGCAGTACCTCTTTCAGCGACTGCCGCTTCCCTTTCCAAAGGACTACGGTCTTATTGACGTCAACGAACCATTGCAGACGAATCTGCGGCTCAATAACACCTTTACCGCGTTCATTTATGGCCACGTTGTGGACATAGTTATCGTCGGTTTTGACCAACAAGCCCTTCTTGGCAAGCTTGTCCACAATGAGAGGCCTGGCGTCGTGAATCGGCATGTCGGCAAACTCCCCGGCTATCTGTAACAATTTCCCGTGAAAGGATATTATCTGCTGTTTGTCAAGTCCGTGACGCTCGGCGATCTCAAAGTCAACCAGGCTGTGCCAGGGTGTAATTGTCATAACTCCGGTGCCAAAGTTGGGGTCGGCTGCCTCATCCTTGATAATCGTGGCGGTAATCGGCCCATTAATCCATTCCACCTCAAAGGTGTCGCCATGGTTGTACTCGGCATACCGCTTGTCGTCAGGGTGCATGACAACGTACTTGTCGCCGAATTTGGTTTCCGGGCGGGCGGTGCCAATCTCAAACGGACCGTACTTGAAGGTATAGAACTTGCCTTTCTCTTCGGTGTAAATAACTTCATCGTCGGATACATTGGTCTCGAGATTGGGGTCCCAGTTAACAATGCGGTTACCCCGGTAAATTAGGCCGTCGCCGTACATCTTAACGAAGGTTTCATTAACACAGCGGTTAAGGGTGTCATCAAGCGTATAACGAAGCCGGGTCCAATCAGCACTGGCCCCCATAGCCCGCATTTGGGAGAGCATTGTATTACGGCTATTGCCTACGAACTCCCTTGTGCGCCTCAAGAACTCTTCCCGGCCTACCTCGTGCTTGTTAGTACCCTCATCCAGAAGCTGTTTTTCAATGATGGCATTTACAGGTAGCGCGGCGTGGTCGGTACCTGGCAGCCACAGGACGTCCTTACCCTGCTGGCGGGCGTGCCGTGCCAGGATGTCCTGCAAGGTAATAAACAGCGCGTGGCCGAGGCTCAGCGTACCAGTCTCATTGGGCGGCGGCATGCTTATTGAGTAGTGCTCTTTATCGCTGTCAGGATTGGCTACGAATACACGGCTTTTCTCCCATAGAGCGTAGATATCCGACTCATATTCGCCGGCCTCGTAGTTTTTCGGCAATTTCATGCTTATCATAATATCACCTCTGTAAGCATTCAAGAAGTAACGATCAGCCCTTGCCCGTTACATCGACAGGTTGGGCTCGATGCCAAGGGAATAGGGGTCGGCCTGGGGCTGGTTGAGACTGGCTTTGAAGCAGCCCAAAGCCGCCACCATGGCGCCGTTGTCAGTGCAGAGCCGAATGTCCGGGTATTCGATAGCAATATGGAGTCTGTCAGTGAGTTGGCGGCGCAGATCGGCATTAGCCGCCACCCCGCCGGCAATGACAATGCTGCTCGGCGCGAATTCGTCACAGGCCAGTTTGGCCTTATCGACTACCGTTTCAATTGCTACCCGTTGGAATGAGGCAGCAATGTCGCGCTTCTGAGCTACGGAGAGGCGCCCAGGCAGCTTTATAGAAGGGAATCCGTAATCTTCCCCGATTTGAGCTTGTGCTAATCGTAGAACGGCCGTTTTGAGGCCGGAAAAACTAAAGTCGTACTTGCTCATCTTGGCCTTGGGCAATCGGAAAGCAGTAGGATTACCTTGGGCGGCGGCTTTAGCAACCGAAGGCCCACCGGGGTAGGGCAGCCCAAGAATCTTAGCTACTTTATCAAAAGCTTCACCGATGGCATCGTCCTGGGTTTGGCCAAGGAGGGTGTAGTCAAAATGATCCCGGAAGAGAACCAGTTGGGTATGGCCGCCAGAAACTATAATTGCCAACATTGGGAACGACGGCTGTTCCATACGCATAGCTAAACCGGGAAGGGAAGTCTCCGTCAAGAAGTTGGCATAGACATGAGCCTCCACGTGGTTTATAGCGTAGAGTGGTTTGCTGTGAGCAATTGCCAGTGTCCGGGCAGTCAAAACGCCGATCAGTAAACTGCCGCCGAGCCCGGCGCCGTAGGTAACGGCGATCCCGTCGATGTCAGCCCAAGTGCAACCGGCATCATCTAATGCCTGTTGGATGATCGGCAGAATAACTTCAATATGACTGCGGGCGGCCACCTCAGGTACCACACCCCCGTATTGGACGTGTAAATCCATGCTTGAGGCCACGGCGTTACTTAGCAGCCGCCGGCCATCTTCAACCACCGCTGCCGCTGTCTCGTCACAGCTAGTTTCAATACCCAAAATTCTCATCAGTTTACAGTATACTGAGAGGAATGAGTTTTCGAAACATTGTTAAATCACTTATACCTCGCAGACTGTTTGCCGGAGTAGAGCCTTATGGGCACTTGTTTGAAGCGGTATTGCTAAACACGATCAGCGGCTTCCCGGGACGGGGTTTAAAAGTTATCGGTGTTACAGGAACCAATGGCAAGACCACGACTTCCTATTTGATCCACCGCATGCTTCACGAGGCCGGATATAAGGCAGGGCTTATGAGTACAGTAGGCTATGGTGTCGGCGCCAATATTACCCCGCAAATGCATCACATGACGAATGTCAGCACGCCTGAGTTCATGCGGCGCCTAAAATGGATGAGAAAGCAGGAGGTGGAGTGGCTTGTCTTGGAAACAACCAGTCACGCCTTGGCCCAGAACCGAGTTTGGGGCGTACCATATTCAGTGGCGGTTTTGACGAATATTACCCATGATCACTTGACCTATCATCGGACCTTTGAGCGATACAGGGAAGCTAAACGCCGACTCTTTACACTGACAGACCGTAATAAAAAAGGCTTACGCATCGGCGTTATCAACGCCGAAGATCCGAGCGCTGAGGCATTTGCCAATTCGGTCACACACACCCTAACATACGGAATCAAAAAAGGCGACATCCGGGCTCGCAATATCAAACTTACCGCCTCTGGCGTGAGCTATCAGGCGGAAATCGGTGACGATAATTACGCTATCCACTGTCAAATACCAGGCACTTTTAACGTCTATAATTCTTTGGCTGCAGTTGGCGTAGGACGGGCAATCGGCCTGAGTAAACAGCAGATAGAGCAGGGCATTGCTGCCCTTGAGGGCGTCGAGGGCCGCATGACAACTATAGACGAAGGCCAGAAATTCACTGTTATAGTGGATTATGCCCATACACCCGATAGTTTTGAGAAGTTATTTAAAGATATAAAACCAGTCGCGCAGGGCAAATTAATCGTACTATTCGGTTCGCTAGGCGGAGGTGATAAAGGTAAGCGGCCAGAACAGGGCAGGCTGGCCGGTGAATATGCCGACGAGGTTGTTATTTGCGAAGAAGATGACCGCCAGGAAGACGGACGGGCTATCATGGACGAAATTGCAGCTGGAGTCCAAGAGAAGGGAAAGGTTCGAGACAAAGACCTTTTCCTGGTGCATGACCGTACGGAAGCTATGAATTTCGCCGTACGGCAGGCCAAGCCAGGAGATATCCTCTTGTTGCTGGGCAAAGGCCATGAGAAAACTATCGAGCATGCCGATGGCGAACACCCCTGGGACGAAGTCGGCACAGCCCGCTCCGCTTTACGCTCACTATCATCGTAAGAACTTTATATTCTGTCACACGTAGTTCTTCTTAGAAACGCAAAAACAACCATTGTAATTAGATTACTCTTGTGATATAATATATCCAGAATGGCAGAACAAAACCAACCCAGTCATAACACCTCAGGCCCCGATATCTTGCGGCGGTTATTGACAGCTGAGAATCCCGATGTAATCGATACGAACGGGCGCTATAACCTCGCTGCCGATGACAAATCTTTTGATGTAACCCAGCTTGACGACGGGGTGCCCATTGCCCGATTCTTAATAATTGACGAAGTCGCGGCGGTCAGTGACATAGAATCCGATCTTGAGGAAGCGGGAATCGAAATGCTAAAACCTTCCGGAATGGTCGACGGCAAAGTATTTTATGGAATCCAGATCGGGGCGAAACCCCTTGCTAATGAACGATTCTTCCCAGATCGAGCTTCTACGGAGACTTATGTGAGTGACGAGGAACTCTGCCAGGTGCTAGGGTCGCTCTGGAAAGGTATTTATGCGGCCACTGGGCGCTTGCCCAAGGAAACGCCAATGAGACACACGGGTATGCTAGAGTTTTCAGGTCACCAGACCAGGCTTTTCCCGATTCCGCCTTATGACTGGATGAATTTTGGCCAGCCCGAGGTAGCTAAAGATCATTTTTTGAGCACCATGGGCGAAGAACTACTACTGCCTAGTTCGCCAGCCGGCGATTATGAACGACTGCTTGACGCTGCCAATCGGGCCTGGGAAGAAAGGTAAGGGGCAACTGTCATGCCGGGGGTTGGGATTAGGGAGCAGGCTGACGTTTCTTGGGAGACGATTCCGTCCGGTGAGCTGGAAGAAGTTCCGCATGGCCGGCTGCAGGAATTTCGCCAGGACCTGGAACATATCCAGGAAAGCGGCGCTTTAGTTATACGGGCAGAAGCATTTGCTGAAAATATACAATCCGTAAAACCAATCAACATACAGATGATCAACAACATTCATAGACAAGTAGCCGGCGGCGGCAGGCAGCTTTACTTATCCCCCGATTTCGGTTGGTTGGGGGAGGACACGGTCAGTCGTTTTTCTGTAGTTCGAACGGCCGGAGCTGAGACATCGGCCCATGGCGTGTTTTTTGGATTATTAGCTGGCGAAGAAGGAAAGTGGGCATTGCCGGTCGCTATCAAACCCTGCCGGAAAAATCCTGCCAACGCTTATGCGGATTGGTTAAACAACAGTTTAATCGCTCAGATTAACCAGAATCACTTTGAGCCGGTCGGCTTCATGATAGGTGAGAAGGTCAACTATTCGATAACTGAGCTTAGACAAGGCGCCGAGACGCTAGATAACTCTGATTGGACGACAGCTTTATGGGATGAAGATAACCCGGAGTACGCCGGACAGAGGGCTTTGTTAAAAAAGGTGGGTGCAGAGCTTGGCGACTTCAACGCTCGCCGTATTTTTCATGGCGACCTCCAGTTTAAGAATATCGTGAATGATGTGGCCGGAAACGTGTTTTTCATTGATTGGGAATCATCATCTTTTCATGGCGATCAAGCTCCCGAAGATGTGCTTATGAAAAAGTCGGCGCATGATTTGCTCGTACTGTTTGGCAGTATGGCCCGCTCTGAGGCGGATAAAGGGGTGGGGCTTTTAAATAGCTTTACGCCATGGATGCAGTGGCAGCATTTCAGAGAGTATATCTTTAATCCTTACATGGGAAAATTTTTAGAGGCCAGTGATGACGGAAACGCATTCGAACGGCTGGCCGCAGTCGAAGAGAAAGTCAGGGACTATATTCTCGACAGCGGTTTGAAGGCCTCATTAAGTCGCGTACGCCACGAGCACGACTAAGTAGCGCTACTCCAAGGTTGACTCGTTTCTAGCACTCTAGTATAGTGAGTGCTAGAAACAGGTGTTTGGTGCGAGAGAGCAGCTGTTACAGCGTAATCTAAAATGGAGGTTTAACTACTATGAGTGCACCCCTGAAACCGTTAGGCGACTATGTTGTCGCCGTGGGAGAAGAGGCTGATAACAAGACAGCCAGCGGTTTATATTTACCTGACAAAGCCCAGGAAAAGCCTAAAACCGCTAAAGTGGTAGCAACTGGTCCCCACGCCAAGCAAGTTAAAGTGGGCGATAGGATAGTTTATAAAAGCTACAGCACCACCGACGTTAAAGTTGACGGGGATGAGTATATTTTAGTTAAAGAAGAAGACGTCCTGGCGACGGTTAAATAGGGAGATAATTTAAGCATATGGCAAAGAAAGTATTTTATGATGACGATGCCCGCAAACGGGTACTAGCTGGTGCGGAGATTTTATACAATGCCGTGAAAATGACCATGGGCCCCAAAGGGCGTAACGTCGTGATTAGTAAGTCGTATGGCGCACCGACAGTTACCCATGACGGCGTAACGGTCGCCAAAGGTGTTGATCTGGCTGATGTCGATGATGAAACTTTGGGATATAAAGTAGGCGCTGAGCTTATCAAGCAAGCAGCCAGCAAGATGAACGATCTTGCAGGTGACGGTACAACCACGGTGACGGTACTTACGTATCACATTTTAAGCGAGGCCAATAAATTAATTGCCGCCGGCCACAACCCAATGCTTCTTCGCAAAGGCCTTGAAGCAGCAGCTCATGACGTTATTAGTAAACTACCTAGCTTCGCCGAAGATATACAGGGTAAGAAAAGCCGTGTCGCTGAAGTTGCGACTATTTCGGCAGGTGATTCTGAGATTGGCAGTCTTATTTCTGATGTTATCGAAAAGGTTGGCAAAGACGGCGTCGTAACAGTCGAAGAAGGGCAGGGGCTTTTGCTGGAGAGCGAAGTAGTAGAAGGCTTTACCTTTGACCGGGGTTTTGTGAGTCCTTATATGGTTACCGATACAGCCCGCATGGAGGCCGTATATGATAAAGCGGCTGTTGTCATCACCGACAAGAAGATTTCCAGCATCCAGGAGTTCTTACCACTGCTTGAGAAGCTTGCCCAATCAGGGAAGAAAGACCTGGTGTTGATTGCCGAGGAAGTTGAAGGCGAAGCGCTCGGTACCTTGATACTGAACCGTCTGAAAGGCGTTTTCAACACCGTAGCTATAAAAGCGCCGGCTTTTGGCGACCGCCGTAAGGACATATTGAACGATATCGCAATTCTAACTGGCGCTGAAGTCATTACCGAAGACCGGGGAATGTCATTCGAAAATGTTGAGATTGATGTCGTCGGCTCGGCCCGTCGGGTGATTGTTAACAAGGACGAGACCACCATTATAGAAGGCGGTGGCAACCCGGCAGAAGTCGCGGCCCGAGTTAAGCAGATTAACGCGCAGGCTGATCAGGCAACCAGCGAGTACGATAAAGAAAACTTAGAAAAACGCCAGGCGGCGCTTTCAGGCAAAGTTGCCGTAATTAAGGTTGGTGGCGCTACGGAAACCGAGATTGAGGAGAAGAAATTCCGGGTTGACGACGCGGTACATGCCGTAAAGGCTGCCCTGGAAGAGGGTATTGTGCCGGGCGGAGGCGTGACGCTGATTAATCTCACAACCACTGTTGTGACTAAGAATGACGATGACGATTCGGTCATGGCCGGTAAACAGCTGCTGGTTAAGGCGCTTGAACAGCCGTTCCGTATTTTACTGAGTAATGCCGGTTTGAATGCTGATGAATGGCTACCGCAAGTTAAAGCAGGCAAGCCTGGCTTTGGCGTAGATCTCAATAATCCCAGTAAACTCGTTGACTTGAAGGCCAGCGGAGTCGTCGATCCGGCACGCGTAACTAAGGAAGCAATTCAAAGCGCCGCATCTATCGCCGGTACATCTATGACAATGGGCGCACTAGTCGTTGAAGTACCTAAGGAAGAAAAGGCCGACCCAGCCGCCGGAATGGGCGGTATGGGCGGAATGATGTAGCACAAGGGTCTATGTATGAGCGAGCTTGATCCTGAAGTTGGACTGGCTACTACTGAGCAGGCAGTTCGGACAGCGCAATTTCTTACAGATCTAGGTGCTCGAGCCGTCTTCTTATTCGGTAGTGTGGCACAATCGGGAGAAGGACACGATATAGACATGTATCTCATAACACCCGAGTGCAACTGGCTTCCTCTGGGTTTTGCTACTCACGTAGCAATGATGCCGGGTCTTACGCATGAGGAAAACAGACAGTCCCGTCTACAGCTCATGACTCAAGTAATGAAGTTGAACGCCCAGGAGCTTGAAGTGGCATCAGGCGGTGCAGTTTTAGACCTTTTTAATCTCGATGAATATGTATGGTGGGAGACTTTTGATTTACTCCAAGCTGGCGAAACGGATAATGAAGACGTGGACCCTGTTATGAGAGAGGTATTCCATGAAACTCGTGGACTTCGCCAATTTGAACCGGAAACAGCTACTTTTAACCCGCCGGGCATCTTAAGAGCACCGCCTAATCTGAACAGGCCACCAAGCCTCTTAGACCTTTTTAGACTTCAGGCTGCTGAGTGAAATAGTTAATTTCGTTCACGATATCTAGCAAGGCCAAGGCACGTTCTTTCTCGTCATCAATAGTTTTAGCTATATCGTAAGCTTTCTCGATGAGAGTATGGTTGTCGCTGGCTTGGATAATCATCATGAGTGTCTTAAATTCTTCTTCAGGAGTCTGATCTAATTTGTCGATCAAAGGGAACAGATCTTCGAGGGCTTTTTGCTTAACTTCAATAAGGTTATCATCCGTAGCTTCGGTCAACTGGTTGTCGCTTACGGAGGTGGGGGGGTTCAAATGGACATGATTGCCTACGGGCGGCACTAGGCCGAGTGAAGGCTCCTTGCTGCTTAGGGCTTGCGGAAAACCTCCAGCCGGAGATATGATATCGTCCTTCTGGTCGTTTGGGCCTCCTATAGCACCTACCGGATGCTGCAAAGCCGGAGTATCGCTGGGCGTTTGCGGACGTTGATCTGATGGAGTATCTAAGCTGCTGCTCGGCGGCGTAGCTGTCTGGTCAGTAGGCGTATGGCTAAGTGGTGTAGCTGTCTTGTCCTGAACACTATCTGTTGTAGCCGCTTGATCGCTTTGATCTGTCGACTGATTATCTTGGTGCCCAAACATGTCCCCCCCTATAAAAATACTAGTTGCTTAGGCTATACTATATACAATTGACCTATAAAAGCACAAGGAGTTTGGAAGTAACATGCTTGATGATCTCAAATTAATTCATAAGCGTGATGCACAAGATGCGCTAGGTGTAGCCGAAAAACAGTGGCAACAGCTGGCTCACGATTACAATGTCAAACTGCCAGAGTTAACAGGCATAACTAATATTGTACTGGCCGGCATGGGCGGTTCGTCGCTACCGGGTGTGTTCTTGCGTTCATGGCCCGGAACGCGGGTGCCGTTTGAAATTGTCAGAGACTATAACGTCCCGGACTATGTTAATGAGCATACTCTTTTTATATCCTCAAGCTATTCGGGCAATACCGAGGAAACTTTAACGGCTCTACACGAAGCTGAATCCCGACAGGCCCGTATTGTAGTTTTGAGCGCCGGAGGTAAACTGACAGAGCATGCCAAAACCAAAAACCACCCCTTGTTTCTCATACCAAGCGGTATCCAGCCACGTATGTCATCATTTTACTTCCTCACTGCTTTTATACAGATCTTAGAGCCGCTGGGCTTAATTGACAAAGGCAAAAGGGCAGAACTGGAAACTGCTGCAAAGTGGCTAAAAGACCAAACTGCGTCCTGGCAGGCCGATGTACCGACGACCAAGAATCCGGCAAAACGATTAGCGCTGGAACTTTTTGGCAAGTCGGTTGTAGTTTATAGCGGTCCGAAACTTTTCCCGGTGGCGAATAAGTGGAAAATTTGTATGAATGAAAACGCTAAGAACGTAGCTTGGACTAACCAGTACCCGGAGTTTAATCACAATGAGTTTATAGGCTGGTCAAGCCACCCAACCCAAAAACCATATGCCGTGGTGGAAATTCGTTCCAACCTGGAACATGAGCGGATTCAGAAGCGCTTTGAGGTTACCGAGCGGCTGCTGTCCGGTTTACGACCAGCTCCTGAAGTGGTTACGCCCAAAGGCAAGACTTTACTTGAACAACTGCTGTGGACTTCAAACTTCGGTGACTATGTCAGCTTGTACGTGGCATTGCTTAACGGACTCAATCCAACACCAGTAGATCTCGTAGAAAAACTCAAAGTACTGCTTAATCAGTAGTCGATAAAGCTTAAGGTATAATTGGGGAGTTATGGTGGCATGGCGGACCCCCCGCAGGCAATTTCTGTTAGCTCTGTTGACTTCCAGTCTAGTTAGTCTGGGCCTGTTCGCCTATGGAGCTTGGCGCAATCACAGCTTTGAGGAGTTTAGCTACTTATCGTGGAACCTGGTACTGGCCTGGTTGCCACTTATTTTTGCCCTGCGTCTTATAGCAATCCTAAAACGGAAACTGTGGTCGAGCTGGGAAGGGTTGGCTTTAAGTGTTCTCTGGCTGGTTTTTCTGCCGAACAGCTTTTACATGATCAGTGACTTTATCCACCTCGAAGACGTTAAACGGGTCAATGTCCTGTATGACACCCTGATGTTTACGTCCTTTATCTACACCGGCGTCGCCCTTGGTTTTAGCAGTCTTTATCTCATTCATGTCCAACTTCGGCGTCGGCTGATGGCCTATGAAGCCAGTATCTGGGTAGCGATAACTTTGTTAATCTCGAGCTCTGCTATCTATCTCGGGCGTGATTTGCGCTGGAACAGTTGGGCCGTTATAACCAACCCGGGGGGTTTGCTTTTTGATATATCCAATGGTCTGCAGCACCCGGCATCTTATCCGCAGATGATTATGACAATCTCTGTTTTTTTCATTGTGCTCGCCAGTATGTACAGCCTGCTTTGGCGGGGCATAGGTCTGCTTCAGCGGCAACCGCCGTCTTCACGCCCAGTCCGCTACATTGCTTTTTACGGAACGCTTAAACGCAATGGCAGGACGGTAATGCACCCAATACTGCGGGAGCATCTTACCTATCTGGGGCACTGTCATATACCTGGCAGGTTATACAAACTTGGACGGCTGGTGGGCGTAGAAGCCGGTAATGGTGACGTTGTCGGCGAGCTGTACCGCCTTAAAGATTTACAAGTGCTGCCCCAACTAGATGAATATGAGGCAGTTGATAACGTCAATCCCTCAAAACCCGGCTTCAGCCGCGTGTTGGTCGAGCTATCGAAGCCGAAGGTACTAGCCTGGGTCTATTTTTATGACGGCAACACCTAAAGAGTGCCTGGTAAATTATTGAGACTGCAGCGAACGAACGACATGCCGTCTATGCCTGGATTCTTGCATGGAAGCAACTATAGCTTTGATAGCAGGGAGAGATGTTACTACAAAAACATGGCGTTCTAAGGCGGCTTTCCGGGTTTGGTAGCCATCGGTTTGGGCCTTGGTCGAACCGTTCGGGACATTAATAAGCAGTCGCACCTCGTTATTGTTAATAAACTCTACGATATTGTCACTTGAATTCTCGCTTACTTTAGCAATAGTCTGGCTGACAACTATTCCGTTTTCCTGCAAGAATGAGGCCGTACCCTTCGTAGCGATTAAGTGGAATCCCATGCCCAATAGCGAACGGGCAATTGGCAATATAGCTTGTTTGGCAAAATCCGCTACAGTTATAACAATAAAACCGGCGTTAGGAATTTTAAAACTGGCTGCAACTTCAGCTTTGCCGAAGGCCTCAGCAAAGTTTTCGCCAATGCCCATAACCTCTCCGGTGCTTTTCATCTCAGGCCCGAGTACTATATCGGTGTTGCTGAAACGGCTGAATACAAAGACCGATTCTTTGACTGAGACTAAGCGTTTTGGCTTGGTCCTTTGCAGTAGTTTTTGCCCGTTGACCTTGAAGTCGTATATGCTTTTGAGACTATCAAGTGATTCTCCGAGCATTATCCGAGTTGCCAATTTAGCTAAAGGTACCCCGATAGCTTTAGCAACAAAAGGTACGGTACGGCTGGCCCGGGGATTAGCCTCAATGACGTACACCTGCTCGTCGCGAACAACAAATTGGATATTAATGAGCCCTACAACCTGTAATTCTTTGGCGATTGCTTCAGCGTACTTTATTAGCATGGCAAGCGTTGACTTGGATAGATTTTGAGCGGGCAAGACACAGGCGCTGTCGCCACTATGCACGCCAGCCGCTTCAACGTGCTCCATAATACCGGCGACTGCCACGTTGCCTTTTGTGTCACGCAGAGCATCCAGGTCAATCTCTATAGCATCACTCAAAAAATGATCCACTAAAACCGGCCGTTCGGCGCTTAGACCACCTTCTTGGATGAGTGCTCCGATGCCGGCTACTTCGTTGAAGGTAGCTGCCAACTGCTGTTCATTGTAGATAATGCGCATAGCTCGGCCACCTAAAACGTAACTGGGGCGAACCAATAACGGATAGTTAACCCGCCTGGCGACAGCCAGGGCTTTTTCCAAGGTTGTAGCTGTGCCGCCCGGCGGTTGCGGGATATTAAGCTTCTGGCACAGCTTACTCCACTCTTTACGGTCTTCGGCCCGGTCAATAGCTTTTGGGCTAGTGCCAAGTATTAACTTTTGGGGCAGAACATTGGCCAGTTTCAGCGGTGTCTGGCCGCCCAGGCTGACGATAATGCCATCAGGTTTTTCAACAGCTATGACGTTCATGACGTCCTCAAGAGTGATGGGCTCAAAGTATAATTTATCGCTGGTATCGTAATCAGTACTGACTGTTTCAGGATTACAGTTGTACATGATGCTTTCAACCCCGGCTTCTGCTAACGCAAAACTGGCATGCACGCAGGCGTAATCGAACTCAATGCCTTGGCCGATCCTATTTGGTCCGCTGCCAAGTATCATGACCTTTTTGCGTTTGCTCCTGACCACTTCAGTTTCGTCTTCCCAGGTTGAATAACAGTAGGGAGTATCGGCACTGAACTCGGCGGCGCAAGTGTCGACCATCTTATATGTCGGCTCAACTTTTAGAGCATGGCGGCGTGAGGTTATGGCCTCAGGATCTACTTTGGCAAGATAGGCCAGCTGGGCATCGGAGAAACCTAATTGCTTTATCGCTTTCAAATCACGGGCCGAAAGTTTGCGGAAGTCTTGGGCGGCAAAATTGGTCCGGGCATCGCTGATCCGCTTCATTTGGTGCAAGAACCACGGGTCATAGCCGCATAGTCGGCTTAGTTTCTCGGGTTTTTGGCCACGCCTGAGCAGTGATTCCACTTCGAATATCCGGTTTGAGCTGGGCAAGGCGATCGACTTTAGAAGACGAGCGGTGGTTGTTTTATCAAAAACTGCTTCTGAAGCATCGGCGTTTAAGCCAGTCCTGCCAATTTCCAGGCTGCGTATAGCCTTTTGCAGGCTCTCTGGAAATGTCCGCCCAATGGCCATTACTTCACCGATTGATTGCATTTGGGTGCCCAAGATGTCCGGTGTGCCGGGAAATTTCTCGAATGTCCAGCGCGGAATCTTAGTTACGACATAGTCAATAACCGGCTCAAAGCTGGCCGGTGTCTTTTTTGTTATATCGTTCGGTATTTCATCTAAGCTGTAGCCAACGGCCAGCAAAGCGGCAATTTTGGCGATAGGAAAACCGGTGGCTTTTGAAGCTAGGGCTGAGCTACGGCTGACTCGGGGGTTCATCTCAATGATAATTTGTTCGCCGGTCTTGGGATTTACGGCAAACTGCACGTTGCTACCGCCGGTTTCAACCCCGACCCGGCGCAGGCAGGCAAAAGCCGAGTCACGCATTTTTTGATATTCGACGTCAGTTAATGTTTGAGCCGGGGCAACAGTGATTGAGTCGCCGGTATGTACGCCCATGGCATCAACGTTTTCAATTGAGCACACCACAACGCAGTTATCGCGGCAATCGCGCATAACTTCCAGCTCAAATTCTTTCCAGCCTTTGACGCTTTGCTCAATAAGTATCTCGTTGATCGGACTGGCATCAATACCCTTGAGGGCCAAGTCATTAAAACTTTCCTCAGTTTCGGCAATGCCAGTACCTTTTCCTCCCAAAATGTAGGCTGGACGAATAATTACCGGTAAGCCGATCTTTGATACAACGGCCTGGGCCTCGCTTAAGTTATGGGCGGAACCTGATATCGCCGAAGCGATACCAATCTCGCTCATGGCATCTTTAAATAGTTGGCGGTCCTCAGCTGTGGCTATAGCTTCGGGACTGGCACCAATTAATTTTGTCTTATATTTCTTCAGGATGCCGTTTTCGTGCAGTTCAATGGCCAAATTAAGTGCTGTTTGGCCACCTAACGTCGGCAGGATAACGTCAGGCTTTTCTTTGCGTATAATTTGCTCCAGAACTTCGACGGTAAGCGGTTCAATGTACGTAGCATCGGCAAAATCAGGATCAGTCATTATCGTTGCCGGATTGGAATTAGCCAGGATTATCCTATAACCTTCGCCCTTTAGTGCCCGGCAGGCCTGAGTGCCTGAATAATCGAATTCGCAGGCCTGGCCAATGACGATTGGCCCGCTGCCAATAATAAGTATGCTACTTATGTCGGTTCGCTTAGGCACGCTACGTTTGCTCCATCAGGCTTTTAAAGGCGGTAAAAAGGTGGCGGGCGTCATGCGGCCCGGGCCCGGCTTCGGGGTGGTACTGCACGCTAAAAGCCGGGTACAGCGTGCTTCTTAGTCCCTCAACGACGTTATCGTTAAGATTGCGGTGGGTTACAACTGCGTCCTTTAGGCTGCTTTCAATGACGGCAAAGTTATGGTTTTGGCTGGTAATTTCCACGACGTTGGTGCTTAGATCCTGGACCGGATGATTTCCGCCGTGATGGCCGAACGGCATTTTTACTGTTTTGCCGCCAAGTGCTGTTGCTAGCAACTGATGGCCGAGGCATATACCGAAAATTGGGGCGTGACCCAGCAGTTTTCGTATTGTCTGCACGCCATAGTTAACGGTTTGGGGATCGCCTGGACCGTTGCTTAAAAATATTCCGTTTGGACGGGAGGCCAGAACCTGCTCACTGGTAGAGTCGGCCGGCAGCACAGTCACCGTGGCGAAGGTTGCCAGCTGGCTGATAATTGAAGATTTAATGCCGTAATCCAGGGCGGTCACCCGTAGTTTGCCGGAGCCGACGCTGTAAGCCTTTTTAGTTGAGACGGCTTTTACTAGATCAATACCGGCTGTGCCGGGTTCTTTTTTTGCGGCGAGCTGAAGCTCACGCAAACTGGCTGAACCGAAAGCGCCAGGCAAGGCGCCTTGTTCTCTGATATGCCGGGTCAGTTTCCGGGTATCAATGCCGGTAATAGCTGCAACATTAGTCCGTTTCAGCCACGTGTCGAGTGACTTTGTGGCCCGGTAATTACTGTACGCTTCATGATAGTCCCTGACGATCACGCCCCGGGCAAAGATAGCCCGGCTCTCATTATCGGCATTATTAATTCCGTAATTGCCGATGTGAGGGTAGGTGAAAGTTACTATCTGGCCGGCATAACTTGGGTCGGACAATATTTCCTGGTAACCCGTGGGAGCCGTATGAAAGACGACCTCGCCGCTGCTTATAGATTTTTCGCTGCCGAAGACATAGCCTTCAAAAACCGTCCCATCTTGTAATACCAGAGCGCCCGGGGTCATAATCCGTACTCCAAAAAAATAAGACTCCCAAATGGGAGTAACGAAACTCGATGAAGGTATTGGACGACCCGGGACATGTAAGCCCTGATTATAGCTTCGTTATAGAAGCGGGGCAAGCTGGCTACCCGCAACAGCTTGCATATTTGCTTAGAAGGTAGTATTATACACACCGTTATGAACAATCAGACTTCGATTATTATCGTTCGCCGCAGCTCACGTATATCCGGGAGTTGTCCTTCGTAATTCTTTGAAAAAATCAAGGCTCCAGACAGCTCCCATTGGTACAACAGGGAGCTTTTTTAATACCAAAAGCCTGAGGTTCAGGCTTTTAGACTGGAGAATATAACTATGAGTACAAAACTCTGGCAACCCGCCACTTTAAGCAATTTACATCCGCTGATTGAGTCCTACACTGTCGGTTCTGACAAGCAAGCTGACCAGCAGCTATTGGGCTATGACATCATAGCTACTAAGGCTCATGTCGCGATGCTACACGCCATTGGGATTTTAACCAAAACCGAACTGAAGCAATTAACTTCCGCCCTAGATGATTTACATGATCTATGGCTGGACGGCTCATTTATCGTTGGAGAACATGACGAAGACAGCCACAGCGCTATTGAGGCTTATCTGGTCGATCGTCTCGGCGACGTAGGCAAAAAGGTTCATAGCGGCCGTAGCCGAAATGACCAATGCCTGGTCATGGTTCGGCTCTATCTTAAAGACACGCTGGAGCAGCTGACTGCTCTAGCAATGCAGGTGGCATCTTCATACGCCAAGGCTGCCAAGGCGTCCGGCGATACGCCAATGCCTGGCTATACCCATATGCAAAAGGCCATGCCGACTAGTGTCAGTACCTGGCTTGATTCATTCGCTGCCGGCTTTAGCGATATGAGCGACCTCCTAGTAGCAACTCGCAACATTATTGACCAAAACCCACTTGGCTCAGCGGCCGGGTTTGGCGTTTCGTTGCCACTTGATAGACAGCATACGACTAAGAGCCTTGGCTTTAAGAAGCTGCAAAGCAATCCAATGTACTGTGGTCTATCGAGAGGACTTTTTGAGCTTATGGCCGTACAAGCCTTAAACCCGATCATGGCTCTGGCCGGCAAGTTTGCTCAGGACATGTTGCTGTTTACAACCCAAGAGTTTAACTTTTTCAGCCTGCCGGACAATTTGACTACCGGCTCGTCAATCATGCCTCACAAACATAACTATGACCTCTTCGAGATTATGAGAGGCCAGGCCAATGCTTTCGGCGGCTACATCCAACAGCTGCAAGCCGTAGTCAGCGGTACAGGCAGCGGCTATAACAGGGACATACAATTGACCAAAGCTATACTGCTAGCTTCTATGGAAACCGCTAAAAGCACCTTAGAAGTCCTATTACTAGCCGTACCACAGATCCAGTTGCACCACGAGGTGCTATATGCGGCGATGACTGATGAAATGCAGAGTGTTAGCAAGGTCAATAAGCTTGTCGAACAGGGCATGCCCTTTAGGGATGCCTACGGCTTGGTCAAAAGCCAGCTGTAATATCGGTGTACAGGTTGACAAGAGTAGGCCGGATATACTACAATTTTTGAAATATATATGAATATTTTTAAAAAAGTGTACAAATTACCATCCAAAACAACACGTTTTGAAAAAATAACGCTTAAAATACTAGAAAATGACTCATAAAGGAGCTATATGAACAGCCTTCTCTCGATTTCTGACTTATCTGCCGACCAAATCAAGCAGTTGGTGGACAAAGCAATTGCCCTGAAAGCGGAAATCAAGAACAAAGGCGGGCACGATAAACTGCCGTTAAAGAATAAAAGCATGGCCATGATTTTCGACAAATCCAGCCTAAGGACCCGGCTGTCATTTGAAATCGGAATGACCCAGCTGGGCGGCCACGCCGTTTACTTGGCGCCCGACGATATAAAGTTAGGCAAGCGGGAGACCGTTCACGACACCGCCAAAGTTATCAGTAGCATGGCGGATATTATCATCGCCCGGGTTACTTCCCACGAGGATGTCAGCGATCTTGCACGCTACTCTACGGTCCCTGTAATTAACGCTATGACCGATGTCGAGCACCCCTGCCAGGTATTGGCAGACCTTATGACCATTTATGAAAAATTCGGCACACTTACAGGCCTAAAGCTTGCCTATTTAGGTGACGCCGATGCTAACGTTATTTACTCAATTGCCTTGGCTGCCGAGATACTTAACTTAGAGCTCGCCATCGCCGCGCCTAAAGGTTACGAAATGGCCCCAGCAGCTAGGAAGCAGGCGCCAAGCGTTAAGCATTACAACGACCCAGCTAAAGCCGTTAAGGGTGCACATGTAGTTATTACCGACACCTGGGTTAGCATGGGCAAAGAAGCTGAAAGCCAAGAGCGACTAAAGAAGCTAATGCCGTTCCAAGTCACAACCGATCTTATGGCTAAGGCCGATCCAAAGGCGATATTTTTACACTGCTTACCGGCTTACCGCGGTAAAGAAATGACCACCGAAGTCATAGACGGGCCCCAGTCAGCCGCTTTTGAAGAAGCTGAAAACCGGCTGCACATGCAAAAAGCTGTGGTCCTGGAGCTTTTAACATGAAGCGCCTAAGTGGCGGCTTCAGTAATATAGCTGGCTTTTCCACGCTTGGTAAGCACATTGGTATAAAACATAGTGGCAAGGATTTTGCTGTACTATTCTGCGACAAAGTCTGCACGGCTGCGGCCGTATACACCAGTAATCAAATCCAAGGTGCGCCAATAATAGTTGATAAACAGCACCTTGCCAATAATATGGCCCAGGCTGTCGTCGTAAATAGTGGTAACGCCAACGTAGCCACTGGCGAACAAGGTATAAAAAACGCTGAGGAAACCGCTGCAATAGCGGCAGCCGAACTCGGCATCAAGGCCGATGACGTACTTGTGTGCTCAACAGGTGTTATTGGTCCTCAACTGCCGATGGAAAAAATTAGAGATGGCGTTAAGGGTATAAAACAGGACTTAGGCACTAGCGATGATTTCGCAGAGGCCATATTAACGACTGATACCCGGAAGAAAGAAATTTGTGTAACCGCTGACGGTTTCACGATTGCCGGTTGCGCCAAAGGCTCGGGCATGATCGCGCCGGACATGGCCACAATGCTGGCATTTATCGCTACAGACGCCGATATTGCCGGTCCTGAGCTTACCAAACTATTGAAAAGCTGCGTAGCATCATCGTTCAATATGATGAGCGTTGACATGGACACCTCAACTTCCGATACAGTTATTGTGTTAGCAAGCGGCGCTATGAGCGTCGATATTGAACAATTCCAAGAAGCTTTGCTATATGTCTGCCAGGAACTTGCTAAAATGATTGCCCGTGATGGCGAAGGCGCGACCAAGCTTATAACCTGCGAAACCCGCGGCGCATCCAGTCAAAGCGATGCTAAGAAAGTTGCCAAATCGATCATAAACTCCAACCTGGTTAAGACTGCTATCTATGGCAATGACCCCAACTGGGGCCGCCTGATGATGGCTCTTGGTAATAGCCAAGCCGAGAAAATTGAACAGGATAAGATACAGATATGGATTAACCAAACGTCAATTGTGGACGGTGGCAAGGCGGCTGCTGACTATGACACCAAAAAGCTAAGCACTATACTAAGCTCCAGTCAGGAAATAGCAATCACGATTGATCTAAACCTGGGAAACTACGCTGCCGAAGCCTACGGTTGCGATATGAGCGAAGACTATATAAAAATAAATGCTGAGTATACGACTTGAAAAATATGAACGAAGCCGCCACAAAAGCCGAACTCCTACTCCAAGCACTCAAATACATTAAGAAATTTGAGGGCAAGATCATTGTTATCAAGTACGGCGGCAACGCTATGGAAAATGAGGAGCTTCAATCATCGGTGTTCCAAGACATTAGTATGCTGTCACGGCTCGGCTTGCAAATAGTTGTTGTGCACGGCGGCGGTCCTAAAATTGACGCCGAACTTGCCAAGCGCGGCATTAAAAAGAAAACTGTTCATGGCCTGCGGGTTACTGACGATGAAACCCTAAAGGTGGTCGTCAAAACACTGAAGTCCGTCAACAAGGATTGCGTTGAGGGCCTTAAAAAAGTTGGTGTCAGGGCCAGGGATTATACGTCTGGCATGTTCCTTACCGAGGCTAAGGACGCTCCCGGCCTAGGCCATGTCGGCGAGATTATAAAGGTTGATTCAATGTCGCTACTCAGACCGCTAGCCTATGGTATCGTCCCGGTTATATCTTGCATGGGCAAAGATGCTGGGGGACAGATCCATAACATTAATGGCGATACGGCTGCTACAAAGCTTGCCGAAGCCCTCAAGGCCGAGAAACTAACCATACTGACAAATATTAACGGCGTGCTGGACTCGAAAGGCAAACGTATTTCGCATTTGAGCGTTAAAGATATTCCTAGGTATATTGAAAATGGCGTGATTCACGGCGGTATGATTCCAAAAGTCCGGGCATGTGCCGATGCCGTCACCCATGGCGTGAAAAAAGCCCACTTGCTGGACGGCACCGTACCGCGGGCCCTGCTACTGGAAATATTTACAGCCGGCGGTATCGGAACGGAGATTGTGAAATGAGTGATGACCTGAAACTACTCGATAGTACCCATATAATGCCAACTTACCCGCGACAGGACCTCATACTGGAGAAGGGAAGCGGCTGCTACGTTTTTGACAGTGACGGCAATAAATACCTAGACTTTTTTGGCGGTCTTGCTACCTGCAGCGTCGGTCATGCCAATCCCGAGGTAACCAAAGCTATAGCTGACCAGGCAAAAAAATTAATCAGCGTCTCCAATCTCTACTACACAGAACCACAAATCCGTCTGGCCAAAAAACTGTCTGATCTGTCTGGGCTCAAGAAGGTATTTTTCTCCCACAGCGGCGCCGATGCTAACGAAGCAGCTATTAAGCTAGCTAAAAAAGTTACCGGCAAGCAAGAATTCATAGCTTTTAGCGGTGCGTTTCATGGCCGTACAACAGGTAGTCTGGCCCTAACTTGGAACCAAAAAATTAAAGAGCCGTTTTTGCCTCTGGCGCCAGCAGCTAAATTTGCTACCTATAATGACACTGCCAGCCTGGAGTCACTTATAAACGACAATACGGCTGCAGTTATTGTCGAGCCAATCCAAGGTGAGGCCGGGGTTGTAGTACCGGATAAAAACTTTCTAAGTGAAGTACGAAAAATATGTACCTTGCGCGGCATACTGATGATAGTTGATGAAGTACAAACCGGCATCGGCCGGACCGGTACGTTTTTTGCCTATAGTCGCAGTAATATAAAGCCTGATATAGTCACCATCGCCAAAGGCTTGGCTAACGGTGTACCAATCGGAGCATGCTTATCCGATTACAATCTTGAGTTAGGCGAGCATGGGTCAACGCTTGGAGGCAATAGCCTGTCATGTGCTGCGGCCAACGCCACGATTGATTACATTGAGAAAAATAACCTAATGAGCAACGCCGAGGGTGTCGGCAACTACTTAATGGACCGATTACGTGCATTGCAAGAAAGCACCCCCCTAATTAAGGACGTTCGCGGCCAAGGCCTGATGATTGGTATCGTGCTCCAAAAACCCGAAGCAGCCAAGATCGTTAAATTAACTTTGTCTGACGGTCTGCTATGTAATAATGCTGCTCCTAACGTGGTTCGGCTTCTGCCGCCGCTGATTGCTACAAAAGAGCAGGCCGATGAGTGCTTGAGGATATTAAGTAAGGCGATGCAGCCGTGAAATCCGTAGGTATAATCGGTGCCAGCGGTTTCACTGGACACGAACTGCTCAAGCTACTAAATGCACACGAACTAGTAGATCTTAAAGTTATGAATAGCCGGAACTACGCCGGCAAAAAAGTGAGTAGTTTATATAATGACTTTGAGGGAGATGACGTCTACACAGGTTACTCGTTCGATGAGGTTAATGCGTTCAATTTAGACCTTATATTCTTAGCTTTGCCGCATGCTAAATCCATGGATACCATAAAGGAATTAGATACGACTAAAACCAAACTCATAGACCTGAGCGCCGATTACCGTTTTAAAGACCCTGAGGTGTATGAAAAAATCTACGGCCGGGCTTCGCTAGCGACGGAGCACACTTGGGTCTACGGTTTGCCTGAGCTGTTTAAGACAGAAATACAAAATGCTAAGGCCGTTGCCAATCCCGGCTGTTACGCCGCAGCTTCAATCCTGGCCGCCTATCCAATCCAAGATGAGGCAGCCCATATTGTATTTGATTGCAAAAGCGGTTGGTCAGGCGCCGGCCGTGACAGCGACTATGCCAAAAATCCTGGCTTGCTTAAAGATAATCTTATTGCCTATAAACTCACCAAGCACCGGCATAAATATGAGATTGAACAGTTTGTTAAAACGCCGATCAGTTTTACTCCCCATGTCTTTGATACGTTTGAGGGAATGATGTGTACCGCCCACGTCCTGCTTAAAAATGGTGCTAACAGCGACGAAATTATGAAGCGTTACCAAGATTTTTATAAAGACTCGGCCTTTACGCGCGTCAGCCAAGCCATACCCGATGTAAGTCAAACCCAAAAAACCAACTATTGCGATATTGGCGGTTTTGAAATAGACGAAAACAACCAATTGGTTATAGTATCGACGCTAGATAATCTATGGAAGGGAGCTGCCGGACAGGCAGTCCAAAACATGAATCTTATGCTCGGTCTACCGGAAACAGAGGGACTGATCTAATCTGTTACACTAGTAGAGCATGAAGAGTATATTGGAGCAGCGGGTTGTATCAGCTTGCCAGGAGCTGTTCAATGTGGAGGCAGCCGTTACGCTTAGCCGGCCGCAGGAGCAGTTCGGAGACTACACGACGAATGTGGCACTGAGACTGGCCAAGCAATTAGGTAAAAATCCACATGAGGTTGCTGAGACGCTTGCCGCCAAGCTGCGCGAAACCCTCAGTGAGCATGTCAGCCAAGTTACCATTGCCGGGCCCGGCTTTATTAATCTTCATCTAAACGACCCTTCGCTTCAAAGCGCACTTCAAGACAAACCCGCGAAGTCACTTCAAGGGCAATCAATCGTTGCCGAATATTCGGACCCCAATCCTTTCAAAGTCCTCCATGCCGGACATCTTTATACAACGATCACCGGTGATGCCATAGCCCGTTTGCTGGAAGCGGCTGGAGCGACGGTCCATAGAATTAATTATGGCGGTGATGTCGGCCTGCACGTTGGTAAAACAATGTGGGCAATTATTAATTCTTTGGGCGGCGAACTGCCTGAAAAACTTGCAGAAGTTGACGCTACTAACCGTCCCGAGTGGCTAAGCGAACGTTACGTGGAAGGCAATACCGCTTACGAACAGGACGAAAAAGCTAAAGATGAGATAGCCAGGAGTAATAAGCGGGTCTACGAAGTGCACGCTAAGGAAGATCATGAATCGCCGTTTGCCCAAATTTATTGGACCTGCCGGGGATGGAGCTACGACGGCTTCCACGAGCTATACAAACAATTGCAAGTTACGGACTTTGAGCGCTATATAGCTGAGAGTGAAGTAACGCCGATCGGTATCGAGATGGCTAAAAAAGGACTGGAGGAGGGCGTGCTGGCCCGTTCCGACGGCGCGGTAGTGTTCGCTGGCGAACCACATGGTTTGCACACCAGGGTATTCTTAAATTCCGAGGGTCTTCCCACCTATGAAGCCAAAGAACTTGGTCTGGCAGCTCTCAAATGGCGAGATTATAACTTCGATCAGGGGATCATTATTACAGCTAACGACATCGTCGAGTATATGAAGGTTGTGTTGAAAGCTTTGGAGCATTTTTATCCCGAAGTCGTGGCCCGCAGCAAGCATATTACGCACGGCATTATTAAATTACCCGGTGGCCAAAAAATGAGCAGCCGCAAAGGTAACATATTGCGTGCCCAGGACATACTGGAGATAGCCGATAAGGCCAATCAAGCTCTCAATAATCAAAACAACCACGAAACGGTACTTGGCGCCGTTAAATACGCTTTTCTTAAAAACCGTATTGGCGGAGACATTATCTATGACCCGGAGCAATCTGTAAGCCTGGAAGGCAATAGCGGTCCTTATCTTCAGTATGCCCATGCTAGGGCCTGCTCGATTTTGCATAAGGCAACCAAAGAGGGCAGTGAGGCGGAAGCCTTAAACGGCTCAATAAAGTTTGATCCCGAAGAACGCTCTTTAGTACGTAAAATAACTGAGTATGTCGAGGTATTCGATAATGCAGTCAACGAATTAATGCCGCATCACCTTTGCACTTACCTCTATGAATTAGCCCAAACATTTAATCATTTTTATGAGCACAACCAGGTAGTTGGCGATACGCGTGAGGCTATTCGGCTAGTTTTAGTTCGTCGTTATGCGGACACATTGCAGGCTGGGCTGGACTTACTTGGTATAACCGCACCTGATAGAATGTAAACATAAGGAGAGATTTTATGGCAGCAAGACAGCGCGCACGTACTGTCAACCAAACCCAGGCAGTAACCACCGGAACTACCATACGTATAGAGCAGCCGAAGAGTTCACGTCAGCAAAAGCAGAATATAACCGTCGTTATGGCTCAGGAGCACAATCCGGTTGGTGGCTTTGTTGATTTTCTGCGCGAGCACGCAATAGTTGGCCTAGCCGTTGGTTTCGCCATTGCCACACAGCTGCAAACAGTCATCAAGCAGCTGATCGCCAGCTTTATAAATCCACTTTACGCCCTACTATTTAACGGCCAGCAGCTTAGTAGTCTTTCGACCACTATCCACTGGCATGGCCGCCAACAAACATTTGGTTGGGGGGCTTTTGTATACGACGTTGTTGACCTTGTGTTTGTGCTAGTAGTTATTTATTCAATAGTCAAGATCCTTCATCTAGATAGCCTGGATAAACCACAATCGGGAAAGAAAGAAAACGTAAAAAAACATATGAATCCATGAAGCTTTCCGAAGACGAGTGGAAGAAAAAACTAACTCCCGAGCAGTACCATATATTACGCGAGAAAGGTACGGAAACGCCTTTCAGCGGTAAACTGTTACACCAGGATAGCAATGGCGACTTTGTCTGTGCAGCCTGTGGCACGGTTTTGTTTCATAGCGACAGTAAGTACGACTCAACAATCCCAGGCCTTGAGGGCTGGCCCAGCTTTGCCGATGCTGCTAAAAGTGACGCCGTAGAGCTAACTGATGATAACACTTTCGGTATGCACCGCACCGAGGTTACCTGTAAAACGTGTGGTAGCCACCTAGGCCACCTGTTTGATGATGAATCCTCACCAACCGGTAAGCACTATTGCATCAACTCCGCAGCTCTGGATTTCCAGGAAAAGCAGTAGCCTAGCAATTTGCTTTGTAGTGTTTGTTACCCCAAGTTGCCATCTGCTTCAAGATAGGCAATAGGTCACGACCTTTTTGAGTTAAGGTGTATTCGGTGCGTGGCGGGACTTCGGCGAAACTTTTACGGCTTATGATGCCGCAGTCTTCAAGGTCATCAAGCCGTTGGCTGAGCGTCCGAGGGTTAATATTACCTACGGATTTCTCCAGTTCAGAGAAGCGCCTGGGGCCACTAAATAAATCCCGCAGGATCAAGGCCGTCCATTTATTACCAATAACATCCATGGCACTGGCAATACAGCCAACATGCGGTTCTAGCTTAGTCTTCGGAGAAAGAGTTTTCATTACTTTACAAAGTATAGTATTAGGCCTATACTGAAGCTTAATACTATAAAAAGTATACCATAAAGGAGATACAAGTATGAAACTAGCAGTTATTATAGGAACGACTCGCGAAGGACGTAAGACCCCACAACAGGCCAAATGGGTATTCAACACAGCCAAGCAATTGCAGGGCGTAGAGGCAGAGTTAGTTGATCTTAAAGACTATCCAATGCCATTTTTTACCGAACCTGTATCGCCACGTTATAATCCTGAACGCAAAATTGATCCGGCTGTTATTCCCTGGCTAAAAAAGTTGGAAGAGTTTGATGCTTATATATTTGTGACACCTGAGTATAACCACTCGGTTCCTGGAGTTCTAAAAAACGCCCTAGACTACGTCACCTGGGAACTACTACACAAACCGGCTGCCGTGGTATCGCATGGTACGCAAGCCGGTGCCCGGGCCATGACCGACCTAAAAGAGATCCTATCAGAAAGCCGGGCCGTCCCGATTCCTACGGTTTCATCTACAGCTATGTCAGGCATGAGCGAGATAATAGACGAAAACGGTAACTTGTCCGAAGCGGCTAAAGCCAATCCTTACGGCCCGAAGGCAGGCCTGGATGCCTTATTGGCAGACCTCAAATGGTACAGCGATGCACTAAGTACCGCGCGTGCAAACGATCAACAGGCTTCCAGCGACTAAAATCCCTATAACCTGATTAGAGTAGATAAAAAGTAGCTGCTAGAGATAGCTTTTGGTATGCTGAAGCCATGATTGATAAAAAAGCTATCCCAACCAAGCTACTGTGGATGGACTTGGAAATGACCGGGCTTGATCCTAATGAAGACGTTATTTTAGAAGTTGCAGCCGAAATTACAGATTTCAACTTCAAAACACTGGCTAATTACGAGGCAATAGTAAGCCAGCCCAAAGAAGTCGTAGTTGACCGCATGCAAAAGAACACGTGGTGGGCAGATTATCCCGAGAACCGTGATGAGTTTGTAAGCAAGCTAGCTAATGGGAAACCAAGCCAGCAAGTTGAGGGCGAACTCATATCACTTATTGAACAACAATTTGGCAATGAGCCGGCACTGCTAGCGGGCAACAGCATACACAATGACCGTAATTTCATTAAAAAGTGGTGGCCCCAGCTCGACTTAAAGCTGCACTATCGCATGCTCGATGTTAGTGCTTGGAAAGTTTTTATGCAGGGTAAATATGGCGTGCAGTTTGAGAAAAAAGAAATTCACCGGGCCTTTGACGATATTCAGGCCTCAATCGCCGAACTACAGCATTATTTGGAATGGTTTGCCCATGGACCACAAGACGGTTGAAGACTATATTTTGACCATGCCGAACTCATGGCTCGACTATCCGTTCGGCGAGGGTGTGGCCGTCTATAAGATTGGGGACAGTCCCAGTGACGGCAAAATGTTCGCCCTAATAGAAGAAGGCAAGAACCCGGTGAGGTTGAGTCTTAAATGTGACCCAGGATTGACTAAGCTGCTACGCGAAAAATATGACGAAATTATGCCTGGCTATCATCTCAATAAAAAACACTGGAATACATTAGCCTTGACCGGACAACTGGAATGGGAAGAAGTCCAGGCCCTGATCAGACACAGCTACCAGTTAGTAGCCGGCATAAACTCCTAACCGACAGGGGTGCTACCTGCCTGGTTGAGCTGCTTAATAAGCAGCCGCGCCTGCTTGTAATCATCATTAAGCTGGGCGCGGCCTTTTTTGCCGGTTGTCTGGGCGTAGGCACTACGAAGATCAGCCGTGTAGGTGTTTAGTTGGCTGCTCATAATTTGCTGGAAAGTTGCCGTATAGTTGCCGCTCGCCGACGCACCAGTCAGCTGCGTGTCTGTAGCAGTACTAATTTTGAGGTTGAGTTGCTTCGGGCTGACCTGCTGTTTGTTAAGAGCAAGGTACGTAATAAGCTGGGACTGGACGCTGGTTACCGTAAGCTGGGTAGTGGCTATAAAACCCTGGTAGCTTGCTGGCAGCGAGGCTTGGCCTGTCGAGGACTGGTTTGCCTCAGTTGATAGGTGGATCAATTCCTGCTGGTCCTGCAATACGGCTAAAAATGGCTGGACATCAAAGCTTCCAGCCAGCAGACCCTTTAAAATACTGAAAATGATCAATAGGCCAACCAGCCCGCCCCCCAAAACTATAATCCGGGTACGTAATGATTTTCCGTTCAATAGTGACGGCAGCATTGACGCTGGCCTTTCTGAGGTAGCTGGATTGGTGATAAATTCATACGGCCCCTGGTTACCGTAAGCTTGTGGCTGAACGGCTGGCTGGGGACCTTGCATTTGAGGGGATATTTGCTGAGGCTGTGACACTGCCTGAGTCTGATCTTCAAAAGGATGCAATGGCTGCACCGCGTTTTCGAGTGATGGTGATGGCGGATGGGGGGTAAAATGTGTCGGTTGACCCAGCGGCACTGAAGCCAGATGTTGGGGCACTACTTGTTGTTGCATGTATGGATTTATGTATTCCTTCAAGTGGTTGGGCATAGTCTGCTCCATATGCTGTGCCATCTGCTTCTGCACGTTGGGGGGAACATAGCCACCGCTTTGCTGGTAATACTTTAAATTAGCTGGTAGCGTCTGCTCCATATGCTTGGCCATTTCCTGCTGTATGCGGGGCGGTATATAGGCTGCTCTATCTTGGGGCAGGTGAGGTGACGTTGGATTCATGCTCTAATTAAACCATAAGCGCTAGGCTCTTAGTAGGTAAGGCTCTTAAAAAGGGCTACTCGGGCTGGTTTGCATTACCCTTATGCTATGCACCAGCGGCTATTCGCTATAAGCTAGTGATATGGATGCAATTGAAGAGGTCAAAACCCGTCTGTCGATTGAAGACGTCATCAGTGAGTATGTACCGCTCAAACGGGCCGGACGTAATTGGAAAGGCCTGAGCCCTTTTAGCAGCGAAAAAACACCCAGCTTTGTGGTAAGTCCCGAAAAACAGATCTGGAAAGATTTTAGTTCGGGTAAGGGCGGTAGCATGTTCGACTTTGTTATGGAGGTGGAAGGGCTTGACTTTAAAGGAGCACTTAACCTACTAGCCCGTAAGGCCGGCGTAGACCTTGAACAGTACGCCTCGCCGTCGTCTAAGCGTAGTGGTCCCGACAAAGAGCGCCTGTACCAACTGCTAGACGCCAGCGCCAAATTTTACCAAGTGCAATTTTCCAAACACAGCCGAGCGCTCGAGTACGTATTTAAGAAGCGAAAGTTCACCAAGGAAACAGCACTTAAGTGGCGCCTTGGCTACGCACCGAATACCGGTAATGCGCTAAGCGACTTTGCCAAAAGCAAGGGTTTTAGTGAGGCCGAAATGAAGCAAGCCGGCCTTAGTTCAAAGTCATACAATGGAATGAGCCAGGATATGTTTCGGAGCCGGCTGATGATCCCGTTGCAAGATCCTCAAGGTAAGGTTATTGGTTTTACGGCCCGCCTGCTGGACGGCGATGACACTGACGCTCAGAGCCCTAAATATATCAATACGCCCAGCAGCGCACTATACGACAAAAGCCGTCATATTTATGGCCTGCATCTGGCAAAAGAATCAATCCGTAAGACAAAATTCGTAGTTATAGTTGAGGGTAACCTGGATGTAATAAGTAGCCATCAGGCTGGCGTAACCCAAGTCGTAGCTACCGCCGGCACGGCCCTGACTGAACCAAATTTGAAAACCTTAAGCCGCTTCACTGGTGACATCCGCCTGTGCTTTGATGCCGACTCGGCCGGAGCCGCTGCGGCAGAACGTGCCATACCGATTGCCAGTCGCGTCAAAGCATCCTTAAGCATAATTGACCTGCCGAGCGCAAAGGACCCTGATGAACTTATTCGTAAGGACCCTAACTTATGGAAATCGGCCATAGACAGTCCCCAATATGCGTTGGATTGGCTGATGAAGCGCTATCAAAAACTACTTGACCTGAACTCGGCACCAGGAAAACGTGAGTTCAGTGATGTTCTGCTCCCTGTGGTGCGCGGTTTGGCGGACCCTGTGGAGCGTGATCACTATCTAAGCACCATTTCCAAGCAACTGAACGTCAGCCAGTCAGCCCTCGACCAAAAGTTTCAAAAAATTAGCGAGTCGCCCGTGTCGCAACGGCGTCGCACTATCAAAGTCAGCCCGGCAAAACTTGATAAGATTGCCATTGAGAACCAAAAAATCCAAGACAAGTTTCTGGCACTTGTACTTATGCGGCCGACTCTGCGCGAATTTCTGGAGCTGGTTACAGGTGACATGCTATTTAGCGGTAATGGCCGTGACTTGCTGGAATTTCTAAAGCAAAACCCCGATTTTAATAATTCAGACGCGGTACCCGTGCAAAATTTAGCCGATTATGTTAAAATAGAAGCATTACTCTACGAGGAACTTTACCAGGGTCTCGAGCTCAATGAGCTTCATGATGAAGCCGCTCGATTGCAGGCCGAATTGGTAACTAAATTTATTAAAACCCAGAAAAAACAACTGTCCGAACGCCAGCGTGACGCCAACGACGAGACCACTCTTAGGGAATTGCAGGAACAAGACAAACAATACAACATACTACTCAATAAGGTGAAAGGAATAGCCCATGGCTAAAAAAGAAGACAGCAAGGCCAAGAAATCGAAGCCAAGCGAAGAACAATTGACAATTGAACAGCATAAACAACAATTATTTGCGAAGGCTAAAAAAGAAGGGCATATTGAGCAACGGGACATTTTTGCCGCCATTCCGGAGACCGCTGAAAACGCCGAAGCCCTAGACGCTCTCTATACCGAACTGGCTGATGCCAATCTTGAAATTACGACTACTGAACCAAACCCTGAGAACTTTACTGATGAGTGGGAAGCCGAAGAAGCCGAAGAAGAAGTAGCAGCAGTGGCTACAAACACTGCCGTGTACCTGGACGATGACGTTGCTGACGACTCGGTCCGCTTGTACTTGCGTGAAATCGGTAAAATACCCCTACTAAATGCCGAAGAAGAACTGGCGCTTGCCCAACGTGTCGTATCCGGCGATAAAGACGCCAAAGATAAGATGGCCGAGGCAAATATGCGTCTGGTCGTCTCGATAGCTAAACGTTACGTCGGCCGGGGGCTGGACTTACTCGATCTGATCCAAGAAGGCAATACAGGGCTGCTCAGGGCTGTAGAAAAATTTGATCCCGACAAGGGTTTTAAGTTTTCAACTTATGCTACCTGGTGGATTCGCCAGGCAATAACCCGCGCCATTGCCGATCAAGCCCGGACGATCCGTATTCCCGTCCATATGGTTGAGACCATCAATAAGTTGCTACGCACCCAACGCCGTTTGACCCAGGAACTGAACCGCGAACCGACCAATGAAGAAATTGCCAAAGAGATGGAGATCGATATTGATAAAGTCGAACACATCATGAAAATTAAACAAGACATCTCCTCACTAGATGCTTCGATACGTGATGATGAAGAAGACAGTGTCCTGGCTGACTTTATTGAAGATGAGGATACTGTCAGTCCTGAAGAATCAGCGACTGGCCAGCTGCTCAAGGAGCAAGTAAAAGATATGCTGAGCGCGCTTACCGAACGTGAACAAAAAATTCTTAAATTACGTTTTGGCCTAGAGGACGGCAAGAGCCATACGCTTGAAGAAGTAGGCCAGGAGTTCAGCGTTACACGCGAACGTATCCGACAAATTGAGGCCAAGGCTCTCGCTAAGCTTCGTAAACACCGCGACGCTAAAAAACTTCACGATTACATTAAATAAATCATGGATAAAAAGCTGCGGATCATAGGCCTAGCCGGCACCAATGGCAGCGGCAAAGACAGTGTGGGACAGTTACTGAGCCAATACCATAATTATCTATTCGTGTCGGTAACCGACCCACTGCGTAATGAGCTAAAAGCCCGTAACCTGCCTATAACCCGTGAGAACTTACGTATGGTCAGTGCCGAGTTGCGACGCGATCAGGGGCTTGGCGTGCTCGTCGATATGGCCATGGCTACTTACGAGGCAGTCAAGGGTAAGTACAAAGGTATAGTCATAGCTAGCTTGCGGCATCCTGGCGAGGCCGACCGCGTGCATGAGCTTGGTGGAATTGTCATTTGGGTCGACGCCGATGCGCGTATTCGTTACGAGCGGGTGCAGGCAAACGCTGAAGCCCGGGGCAGGTCAGGGGAAGATAATAAAACCTATGAACAGTTTAGGTTAGAGGAAGCAAGCGAAATGAACGGCTTAGTTAGCGACGATGACACGGCACTTAGTATGTCGGCCGTAAAACTGCTAAGCGATATGCAAATTGATAATAGCAAGTCAGACCAAGCTAATTTGCGTCTTACAGTCGAAAAAGCTCTCAGCCTTTGAAAAACTGTTGCCTATTTTAGGCTTTGGATTATCTCTAGAAGCTTAGGGAATGTAGTAAACCCTGCCTCAGTGTTAAGATGACCACCTTCAGTGATGATCATGGGACTTACATCAAGCTGAATCGCGACTTCATTAAGTGCTTTTTGGGGTACATACGGATCATTGTCGCTAAACAAAACAAATGATTGGGACAAATTTCGTCTTACCTTATCAAAGTCTACACTTTTTAGCTTAAGGAAGTAGCTGTTTAGCTCGGCCCCGTAATCAGAGATAAAGCCCGACACGCTGACCAGGGCTTTTATCGGACCGTTAGCTTGCTCAACAAAATCTATAGCTGTCGTTACGCCCAATGAATGTCCAACTATGACAAGTTCGCTGAGTTTTGTATCACCGATACTACGTACAATTTCATTCAGCCATGCCTGCCGGTCCGGATGGTCTGCTTTGGGTAACGTAGGCATGATAACAGAATATCCAAGCTTGCCCGATTCATCGTGAAGCCACTGCTGCCAATGTATGCCAGCGTGTCCACCAATTCCATGAATAATAAGAACCTTCATGTAATTATCATGATACCTTATCGGTCGGGAAACTACTTAGCCAGTTCTAAAACACTCTAGCTTTAACTTTAGTGAAGAGAATTATACTTGCTGCAAGTTATAATAGGCATAAATGAACAAGCTTCAAAAAGGTATGATCGGACTTATGATCGGCGCTCTTGGGGTCGTCTTTGGCGATATAGGCACCAGTCCGCTCTATGCCATGAGCGCTGCTTTTGGAAAACTTGGGTTCCGCTTAGCAATCAACCAGCAAAATGTGTTCGGCGTTATTTCACTCATACTTTGGTCAATAGGCTTGGTTGTTTCGGTGAAGTTCATTCGCTATATAATGCGGGCTGACAACAACGGTGAGGGCGGCATAATGGCTTTGATGACCCTAATAAAAAACGCTAAATTGCGCTCTCAATATAAATGGTTTTTTCTTATATTGGGGATAGTGGGCGTTGCTTTATTTTACGGAGACAGCACCATAACGCCGGCCATATCGGTATTATCGGCAGTAGAAGGCTTAAAAGTTGTTAATACGAGCCTTGCCTCGTTTGTGATTCCCACCACCCTCGTTATTATAACTATGCTTTTTGTTATCCAAAAATATGGCACAGGTTTTCTCGGGGAGCTATTTGGTCCAATCATGTTACTTTGGTTTGTTACCATAGGCCTTGGCGGTGGCTGGCAAATTTTGCAGCATCCTTCGGTCTTGGTCGCACTGTCTCCTTATACGGCCATACATTTCTTTATTGCACATACGGCTGTAGCATTCATTGCTATGGGCGCAGTCGTACTGGCCATAACGGGCACGGAAGCGCTTTACGCCGATATGGGGCATTTTGGGCGGGCGCCGATTGCTAAAAGTTGGTTTTGGGTAGTATTTCCTTCGCTCTTGCTATGTTACATGGGGGAAGGGGCACTACTAGTTCACAACCATGTAGCCGCTGAAAACCCGTTGTTTTTACTATTCCCAGTAGTTTTACGTATACCGGTTGTTGTGCTGGCAACCGTAGCAACTATAATTGCTTCCCAAGCCGTTATATCGGGAGCATTTTCTCTTACCCGCCAAGCAGTACAACTAGATTTTCTTCCTAAGATGTTAATTCTGCATACCTCAAAACGTGAAGGTGGGCAAATATACCTACCATTCGTTAACACCTTACTATTTATCGCTGTTGCCGCACTTGTAATCTTATTCGGGTCGTCAGTAAGATTGGCAAACGCTTACGGCGTAGCGGTTAGTGGAACCTTAGCCATAGATACGATACTCTACCTTGTTATTATGCGAAGCGTCTGGCACAGATCAAAACGGCTGATACTACTCGCAGGTCTAGCATTTATGCCGATTGACTTACTATTTGTGTCCTCAACCATTCCCAAAATTTTACACGGCGGATGGGTACCTGTGCTCATAGGCCTTGTTCTCTTTATAGTAATCACCACCTGGATTAAGGGTCAAAGGGTTGTCGCTAGGGAACGGAGAGCCCAGGAAGGGTCGCTTCAGGGCTTTATTGATAAAATACAGCACGAACAACCACCGGTAAGACGCGTACCGGGAACCGCAGTTTATATCGGTCATCATGCCGATCTGGCACCGCTGGCCCTCCATGCTACTTTTAAAGATCTTCACGAACTTCAGGCAGAGGTTGTTATTTTATCTGTTGAGCTGACAACCGTTTCGCATATCCCCGAAGATAAACGGGCGGTTATTGATGATCTTGGCTATGAACATGACGGCATTCGCCATGTTCACTTATCTTTCGGCTTTCATGATAAAGTCAATATTCCTGAGACACTGAAAGCTATACATAGCTACAATCCGGAATTTAACGTCAATCTGGAAAATGCCGCTTACTTTATTTCGCTCAGCAGGATTATTCCAAGCAAACGCCATAACTTGTTCCGCTGGCGCAAATCCCTTTACTGCCTTATGGCTCGTAATGCCATCAGCACCAGCGACTATTACAAACTCCCGATTGGCCGCACGGTTGAGATGAGTTCCTTGATTAAGCTATAGACGAAAGCCTACAATCTAGCCACATTTATGAATAAAGCTGAGTTACGAAGCCACTTAAAAAACCTGCGCCGCAATATGCCAGATACTGAACGGAGCACATTAAGCCAACAAATTTGTCAACGGCTGGCGGCATTAGACTGGGCAGATATTAATACGTTTCATTGCTATGAGCCGATTGCACCTCTTAAAGAGGTCGATATAACTGCTTTTATAGCTACTATACAAAAACAATATCCAAAAATTCAGCTTTACACATCAAGACGTATTGATAACGTTTGGAAAGTAGTTTCATGGCAGGATCATAACGAAGTTGAAGCACCACATTTTGATGCCGTTATTGTGCCAATGCTTGGCTTTGACACCAGCCTTCACCGTATTGGTTACGGCGGAGGTTATTACGATAAATTTCTAGCTATACAGTTGCATGCTAGAAAAATAGGGGTGTGTTTTGATCTTGGCAGAGTACAGCAGGTACCAGAAGAGCCACATGACGTGGCACTCGACACTATCATTACCGAATCCAATATCTATAAAAGCTACTCATAACCATATAGAAGCTCCCATATGGCGAGTTGTTTGGCGTATACTGTCAAGTAATGAGCGAGAAGGACAAAGTAACGGGCAAGAAGCTTGTCATTATCGATGGCAAAAGCGTCTTTTATCGTGGCTACTATGCTATGCCTAATCTAACTACCAAAGACGGCACTCCTACAGGCGGTGTGTTTGGCTTTGCTACCATGGCCCTCGAAGTGATCCGCCGACTAAAACCAGATTATGTAGCCGTAGCCTGGGACAAACCCAAAACCAATATACGGAAACGATTGGCTATGTATCCTGAGTATAAAGCTGGGCGCAAGCCGGCACCGGCAGACTTCTATGAACAAGTACCCATACTTCAAGAACTACTAAAGGCTTTCGGGTGGCCACTATATGAACTTGATGATTATGAAGCTGACGACATAATGGGTACATTGGCTGTCCAGGCTAGCAAAAAGGGTCTTGAAACTCTTCTTATAACCTCAGATATGGACATGCTACAACTTGTTAATTCGAGTGTTCATGTATATGCACTCAAGACTGGCCTATCGAACATTGAATTGTATTCACCGAGCAGTTTTGAGGCGAGGTATGGCATACGCGTCGATCAATTTTTAGACCTTAAATCACTAAAAGGTGACTCGTCCGATAATATTCCTGGTGTGCCGGGTATCGGTGAAAAGGGGGCTCTAGAGCTGCTAAAACAATATGAAACCTTGGACGGAGTCTACGATAATCTAGCACTGATTAAGGACTCAACCTGCAAAAAACTGGAGGAGGGTAAGAAGCTGGCTTACTTAAGTAAAGAATTAGCACGAATCTGGACTGACGCACCAATTAAACTTAACTTGCCAGAGGTAGATGGTAGCAAAGTACAGCCCGAGAAGGTACTGGACTTATTGCAAAAGTTAGAATTCCGGACACTGGCCCGACGTTTGCCGGAAGTTATGCAGGTAGCCATAGATAATCACCAAACTGCCAACGGTAAAATGAGCACCAAAGCAGGGACCAACATTGTCATTGATAGTCCTCAAAAACTCGCTGAGGTTAAGCTACCTAATTCGGACAAGTTGTTTATTTATTCGCGGGCGGCAGGCAAGCACGGCCGTGACCCGCAAGTCTTACTACTCAGTACAGACGGTAAGACAGTATATAGCTTCGATCTTTCCAAGCTTAATAATTTCCAGGCCGAGTCTCTGATGCACGTTCGGCCGTTGGTCGGCTATGACATTAAGTACAGCTTGAAAGTGCTAAAAGCACTGGGCGTCAAGGCCTTACCGCCTGTCGGGCATGACGTTTTGATCGGCGCTTTTCTCTTAAACTCACTCCGTAGGGAGCAAACTTTAAGTGAGCTAGTAATTGCTGATCTTGATTATGAAACTTCACCCTTCGAGGACCTTGATCCTGAGCAGATTATTGCCCGGGCTCCAGAAATTATAGGTGTTATCAAAGCTCTGTACGAACTGCAAAGTAAAGAAATGCAGAAAATAGTGAAACTATCGGAACTTGCCGATAAAGTGGAATGGCCGGTTATCCCGGTACTGGCCGACATGGAATACGTTGGCATCGAACTCGATACTAAATACCTGGCCACCTTTGCCGACCAAGTAAACGATTTAATTTCTGACTATGAGCAACAAATATACGGCCACGCCGACAAGGAGTTCAATATAAGTTCCCCGACCCAGCTGGCTGAGATTTTATTTACCAAATTGCATTTGCCGACCAAAACCATAAAAAGGGGAAAAACCGGCTATAGCACTGCAGCCCGGGAGCTAGATAAATTGCGCGGCACCCACCCAATCGTTGATCTCATTACCCAGTACCGCGAAGTTGCCAAACTGAAAAATACCTACGTCGATACCTTGCCGCACATGGTCGATGAACATTCGCGCGTACACACCACATTCAATCTGACAATTGCCCAAACTGGACGTCTGAGCAGCACCGATCCTAACCTGCAAAATATTCCAACGCGCACTGACCTAGGACGTCATATTAGAACTGCCTTTGTAGCCGGGCCGGGCAAGCAATTGGTTAGTGCCGATTACTCCCAATTTGAGCTACGTCTGGCCGCAGTACTAGCCAAGGACACGGAACTCATCGAGATGTTTAACCGCGGCGCCGATATTCATGCTACTACCGCCGCTCTAATATATGAGCGTGAACCCGAAGATGTTACGAAACAAATGCGGCGGGCGGCAAAGGTTATAAATTTCGGTATCTTGTATGGCATGAGTCCGCATGGCTTATCGATTGCAACTGGAATGACCCGCGAGCAGGCCGTAACTTTTATTGATCGCTATAAATCCGTACGCCAGCCGCTGTTTGACTACATGGACCGAGTGAAAGAACAAGCCAAAGTCGATGGTTACGTTGAAACATTGTTCGGCCGGCGCCGGCCTATGCCAGACATTCATTCCAGTAATTTTGTTGTCCGCCAAGCAGCTGAACGGGCCGCTATAAATATGCCGATACAAGGCACCGAGGCTGATCTAATGAAATTAGCGATGACACAAGTTGATAAGCAGCTCGGCACTAAATACGACGAAACGAATATGCTGCTACAAATTCACGACTCGATTTTACTAGAGTGTCCAGAAGGCGACACCAAACGGATTGGCGAATTACTAAAAGAAACCATGGAAAGCGTATATAAACTACCCGTTCGCCTTGATGTCGACGTTACCGTCGGTGATAATTGGGGCCAACTTTAGGTCATATAGCTAAGAACAGGCCTATATATGATGAGTAGAGTTTTTACTGCGTCGCTGGCGCTTTACAACCCGTCCGCCGCTGGCTTTTATTAGGCGGTAGGCGATACTAATGACCCAGACGGATAGAATGACGTCAATACAACTTGTAATTAGGCTTAAAATGCCGTTGTGAAAACCGAAATGGTCAAGCTTAATATTGTAGCTCGCCACAGCAAGAACGGCCAGTTCGGCACAAATTAGCGATAGAGCCAAGCGTTTATTACGCCCCTCTTGCGCGGCAAAACCGAGGAGTAAGATTACTCCGAACCACCCAACGATTAGAACATAATATATGACAGACGATAACAGATTCCCGACACAGTCACCGCCACTATGGCCACAGGTTGCAATGATAGATTGCAGGGCAGTTGCTATATTAAGGATTCCCAGCACAATAAACTGGATCATCGCAGCCTTGCCGGTTTCGTATGTGAGACGCATACGTTCATTATAATGGACTGCGACAATTTGTAGACATTAGCCTTAAAAACAACCCTACAACCCTTGCAAAAACACATAATAATGTTAGTATATATATTGTCACCTTTGTGAGACAGTATTATGCGTTATTATATTGGTTTATCAGTCACCGTTATCCTTCTTATATTGCTCGTGTTCTTACTATTTCACAGTAGTGGTAAATCAAATGTACCCACCACATCTATGCCTCTCCACAGTTATGCTAATACCGATGCCGAAGTCCGCATGACTATTGATGGCCCAATTAATGCCAACGAAGACCATCAACAGGTACAGATAACGGCTAACCAGAACGTTGTTACCTTTGACCAATTTAAGGGCTACGACAGCACAGTAGTCAACCAACAGCAGTTTGTTAATTCCGTGAATGCTTACTCGGCTTTCCTGTACGCCCTGGAATTGAATGGTTTTACCGAGGGCAATAATAGTAGTGCCTTAAGCAGCGAGCAAGGACATTGTGCTCTAGGCGACCGTTACGTATTTGAACTAATCCAGGGAGGCAACGACTTAGAACGCTATTGGGCCACCAGTTGCCCCAAAGTTGCTGTAAGTTTTGAGGGTAATTTGACTGTAATGCTTGCCTTGTTTGAAGCCCAGGTTCCCAATTACCAGACTCTGACGAAGAACGTCATCTTCTAGTCCCCGGTATGCGACAATAGAGGTATGGTTAAAGCTATAATTTTTGATTGCTTCGGCGTACTGGCTACTGAAGCCTGGCTGCCCTTCAAAGCCAAGTATTTTGGTCATGACCCAGAGTTATTCGAGAAAGCCAGCGAAATAGGTCATCAGGCCGATAAGGGGTCTATAAGTTACGATGATTGCATGAGGGCTATAGCCAAATTGGCCGGTATAACACCGGAGCAGGCCGTTGAGGCCATCGCTCACAACGTACCTGATGAGGAACTTTTTGCCTACGTTCGCGAGCTGAAGAAAGACTATAAGCTCGGTCTGCTCAGCAATGTGGCCGGTAATTACCTGCACCAGATATTTACGACCAGCCAGCTGTCCCTGTTTGACGCCATCGCCTTGTCGTTCGAGAGCGGTTTTATCAAACCGCAGGCCGAGGCTTTTGGCGTAATGGCTAAGCAACTGGGGGTAGACCTCAACGAGTGCGTATTCATAGACGACCAGCAGCGTAACGTTAATGGGGCAATCACTGCCGGTATGCTGGCTATCGTGTACCATGATGCCGTCAAGTTGCAGCGTGAGCTCAGTAAACTTTTATCCTAGCCAATGCGAAAAGTCAGCCGCTTGTCAAGCTGACAGCGGCGTTTGATGTCCGGGCCGCGCAGACGCAAAGTATTAGCCAGGGCGGCACTAGGAACGGCAATAATAATGTCGCGTTCTCGGACTTGCACGCCTACGACTACCCCGAACTCGGCCAGAACATACTTTTTGATGCTGGTTATCTCAGGCGGCTCGTCATAGTCTTTATTACTTAAAATACTTTGCAGGGAATCCATGTCCCATTAGTATACTTGTTACAATAGACAATATGCCAGAATTACCAGAGGTTGAGACTCTGCGCCTTGGCCTTAGTGAACTGTTGCCGGGGCGCACCATTAGTACGGTGGATTTTAATTGGCCCAAGTCATTTCCTAATTCTGATGGAGACGTGCAGCGATTCTTAATTGGTGCAAGCGTTACTAAAATAAGACGCCGCGCAAAAGTACTAATAATTGAACTCACAACAAACTACTCGCTGGTCATCCATCTTAAAATGACGGGGCAGCTGGTATTTAGCAGCAGCGGCAAAAGGTTTGGCGCAGGCCATCCAAGCGATTCGTTAGTTGGCAAGCTGCCAGATAAATCCACGCGGGTAACGCTAGGCTTCAAGGACGGAAGCTACCTGTTTTTTAATGACCAACGTAAATTCGGCTGGATGCGTCTCTTGCCGACAATCGAGATAATGAACCTGGATTTTTTCAAAAAAGTCGGACCAGAACCGCTCAGCGACGACTTTACGTGGCAGATGTTCCGCGACAGGCTACTGCGCCGCCCAAATTCTATAGTTAAAGCTGCAATTCTGGATCAAACGGTCATTGCCGGGATCGGTAACATATACGCCGATGAATCATTGTGGGGGGCGAAAATTCATCCAGCTACGAGAGTCAGTCAATTATCGCCACGGGATTTCAAAACTTTGTATAAAGAACTTGTTTTTGTTCTTAAACTGGCTATAGAAAAAGGGGGTTCTAGCGACAGGAATTACGTAAATGCCGAAGGCAAAAAGGGCAGCTACTTGAGCTTTGCCCGGGTTTTCCGAAGAGAGGGCCAGCCCTGCCCGCGTTGTGGCACTATTATAATAAAAAGCCGTGTCGCTGGCCGGGGAACGCACACCTGTCCTTACTGTCAACGAATAGCTGGTTAGAAGGCAAGCTAAAGTTTAACTATTTTCTTTAATAACTCTATGATTTGTTTGCTGGAAGCCAGCCGGAAACGAGCTGCAGTCCGGCCACGGCCAACCTTGATGCTATAACTAGTATCCGGCAGGGACGTAAATAATGCTTCGTCGGTTACGTCGTCACCGATCGCCAATACGAATTCGTATCCCCGGTCTAGCCAGGGTTGGGCGGCATGGGCTTTACTAATTCTTGGGTTTTTAATTTCTATGACTTTATTGCCATGCACGAGCTCTAAGCCATAGGTTTTAAGGAAAGGTTTTAAGGCCTGTTTAATAATCACGGCATATTTTTGGGCGTAGTAAGGCATGGCTGCCCGGTAATGCCAAACTAAAGAGTGCGGCTTAATCTCCACCCGGGCCCCAGGCGTGAGACGCGCATATTTTTCAAGCGAAGGCAGTAACAACTGCTTCCAGTCGGTGTTAGTTTTTTCAACCAATTGCCACGTTTTATTGCCGACTTTCTTAGTAGCAGCTCCATGCTCTGCAACTAAATTAACTGGCATTGAACCGAACCATGCATTCAAGTCTTCAGCACTGCGCCCACTGATAATTACTACGTCGTTTGCCCGGTCAGCAACCAGGCTTTCAAGCAATTGCAGCAGGGATCTTGGCGGTTTGGCGTTATGATAGTCGGCGGTAAATGGCACCAAGCTGCCGTCATAATCGAGTAGGAGCAATCGTTTCTTTGCACTAACGTAATCTGCCTGTAAGTCCTTCATAAGTCGTTTGTTCAGGGTACGAGTTAAGCGGGGTGTTCCAGGTATAGGTTGTTGCAGGGTATCGACGAAGGTCTTCGCCCAATGCTGTACGGTGTTAATCGATAGGTCTTTTTGCATTCGTTTCAGCCTGCCGCGAAGCTCCTTTTTGCGCATTGTTAAAGCTTGTTGCAGGGCATCGACCAGGCTTTCCGGCTCGGCGGGATTTACCATGATGGCATCATGCAGCTCTTGGGCTGCGCCAGCTGTTTCACTTAAAATCAACACCCCATGCTTCTTATTGCTGGCCACGAATTCTTTGGCCGACAGGTTCATGCCGTCTCTGATGGGGACAATAAAGGCAACATCAGCGATTTGGAATAAAGCTGCAACTTCTTCAAAAGGCTGCGCAATATTCATGTAATCGACTGGTTGCCAAGAGAGCGATCCATAAGTTTTGTTGATTTCCTTAGCTAGTACTTCCAGTCTGCGGGAGAGTTGAACATAGACGGCAATGTCAGTTCGAGAAGGTGCAGCGACCATGGCAAACACGACTTTGCCACGAAGCTCGGGACGGTAGGCCAAAAGCTGACCATAGGCTCTCAAACGTTCTTCCAGGCCTTTCGTTGGGTCTAGACGGTCAACACTTACAATGACTTTGCGCCGGCCGTAGCGTTTTTTATACCGTTTTGCTGCTTTCTTAACATCCCTGGATTTGCTGGCGGCCGCGTATTTCTCATAGTCTATGCCCATGGGGAACTCGGCAACCCGTACGCTACGGTCAGGTAGTTTAACCTGGTTGTCGGTTACCATACCAACGTTCATGGCCGATGCACTATCCGCAAAGTTTTTTACGTAATCGGTTGTATGAAAGCCAATCAAGTCAGCGCCGAGCATACCAACCATCAGCCTTTTAGCTTCGGGCAAACGGGCAAATGTTTTTTGGTCGGGGAAGGGAATATGCAGAAAAAATCCGATGTTTAAGGCTTTTTCCTCTGACCGCAACATTTCGGGCATAAGCATGAGTAGATAATCATGCACCCAGATTTGGCTTTTAGGGTTTGCTAGACTTACCACGGCTTCGGTAAATTGCTGGTTGACCTTACGGTAGGCTTGCCACCAAGCGTTTAAATGCTCCGAACTGACACGTTTACTAGGCAGGTTATGAAACAAAGGCCATAGCACTGAATTGCTGTAGCCGTTATAAAAGTTATTAATTTGTTTCTGGCTCAAAAAAACTGGGTGGCAGTTATGGGTAGCAAGCTCGTTGGCAATTAATTGCTTGTCGTTTTCACTTAATTCGTCGCTGGCTATACCTGGCCAGCCTATCCAGCTATTGCCCGGGTCCTCCGCATAAGAAGATAATCCAGTAGCTATGCCGCCTAAACTAGGCGAAAATACTAATTTGGCGTTCTCTTTTTTAACGCTAATGGGAAGTCGGTTGGAAACAATAATTACCTGAGCCATAACTGTGGGGCCACTGAAGCATAGCAGATATTGCCCCGAAACGGAGTGTCAATTGTTACAATAACAAGGTGATTACTACGCTTACGGGAGAAAATAGCTTTGCTTTGGGGGAGCTTCTTCATCGATTAACTGACAGTTTTGTGGCTAAACATGGCGAGCTTACACTCGAGCGCCTCGATGGGGAGGACGACGACTTTACTCTAATCCAACAGGCACTGACGAGTTTGCCATTCCTGGCCGCACAAAAAATGGTTGTACTAAGAGCTCCGGGTAAAAACAAACAGTTTCTTGAACAGTTCGAACAATTATTAGTCTCTCTGCCGAGTACGACCGATGTTATTATAGTTGAACCGAAGCTCGATAAGCGGCTGAGTTACTATAAGTTTTTAAAAAAGAACACCAACTTTCGGGAATTCCCAGAGCTGGACCACAATGCTCTGGCTGGGTGGCTCACGTCAATTTCTAAAGAACGTAATGGGTCACTCGGAGCAGGCGATGCCCGTTATCTAGTAGATCGTATCGGCGCTAACCAGCAGTTGTTAGCCCATGAGCTTGATAAATTAATCTTATATAACCCGCACATTACCCGCCAGACGATAGATTTGTTAACTGAGCGGCAGCCGCAAAGCACTATATTCCAGTTACTTGAAGCGGCTTTTGCTGGTCATAGCAGGGAAACACTTGAGCTCTATGCCCAACAACGGGCTCTTAAAGTAGAACCCCAGCAAATAATTGCTCTGCTGGCCTGGCAATTGCATGTAGTGGCCGTAGTAAAAACAGCTGGCGATAGAAGCGCCGACCAAATTGCCGGGGAAGCCAGGATGAACCCGTACGTAGTTCGTAAAAGCCAATCGATAGCCCGCAGTTTAAGTCTCACAGAACTCAAAAAACGTGTGTCCGACCTAGCTGTAATAGATAAACGTCTGAAGCGTACTCCAATCAGCCCAGATGAAGCACTGCAGCACTACCTCTTAACATTGAAAACTTGAGGGCGCCGTGGCAGACTTAGCCCCACCAGAAATTTTAAAAGCGTACTTTCCGGATGGTATAAATAGCCAAGCAAAAATTCCTGGCGGGGAAATTAACACTACTTTATTAATAACTAAAAGGGGCGGCGAGAAAACCATTCTTCAAAGACTGAGTAGGATCTATGACGTCTCAATGAGTGAAGATTATGAGGCGTTAGCAACATACTTAAGAGACAAAGGCTGGGAAATTGCTACTGCGCTTGAAGCAGACAGTGGCTCTAATTATATATCAGATAATTCGGGGCGGCTGTGGCGTTCATTTAGTTATATTGAGTCTGTAGCCGGCAGTAAGTTTGAGGGAGACTTGGAGGCGAGCGAGAGATTAGGAGGCTTACTAGGAAAACTACACGCAGCGTTAGCTACGTTTAACTACCAGCCAAAATTCAGAGTGCCTCATTTCCAAGACACTGACTACTACGTTAGTAAGCTCAAAACTATACGAACAAAAATCCCTGACCCAATCAGCCGCGAACTTGCTACGAAAATGATGGCATTATCCAACGAGATAACTATTGTTAATAAGCCTGAGCAATTAATTCACGGCGACACAAGAATAGGTAACACACTTTTTAGGCAGGGTAAGCCGTTCACTTTTATTGATTGGGACGGCCTAAAGACAGCCAATCCGCTCATAGATGTTGGCGATATGCTGCAATCAACCGTAGGCGAAGTAATAACTAAAGGCAAGAAAAGTTGTTCGCTAGCGCAACTCTATCCCATACTTGAAGCATATTATAGGGAAGCTGGAATTACGGGTGACAAACAGGCTTTCATGACAGAGTCCTTAAATGCTGCTCAAGCTATAGCCTTAAATTTAGGCATAAGACATCTAATTGATAGTGTTGAGGATTGCTATTTTCTTTGGGACACTAATCTGTTTGAATCACGACTTGCCTTTAATCTATTCGGTGCCCGAAGACAGTGGCAAGTGCAAAAGGTCTTAAGGGGTAAGCGTAGTACGCAGAACTTTTAGATTGATTACTTTTTCTTCGCGGTGGATTTTTTAGCCGTAGCCTTCTTAGCAGGCGCGGCTTTTTTAATAGATTTGGTAGACTTTACTCCGGCGGCTTTGGCCTTTTTGGCAGCTTGAGACTTTAAGCGGGCAGCCTTGTTCTTATGGATCACACCTTTTTTAGCGGCTCGATCAATTTGACTCTGAGCGTCACTTATTGACTTACCAGAGGGACTTTTATCGAAAACCTTGAGCGCGCCTTTAAGGCTGCGCTTGGTCTTACTGTTACGAACGGTCGCTTTTCTGGCGGTGCGGACACGTTTCTTGGCTGATGCAATTATGGGCATGTAAGGTGATTCCTTTTTAGATTATCCTTGGTTTAGTTGTGGCAGTGACTATACCAGATATGACCAGGGGTTGTAAAGCGAAACCGTTTATGGTACACTCAGGAAGAACTTTAGGCTGCAAAAGCTTCTTAAGAAACAAAAATCTAAAAACAACCAAAACGGTACCTAACATGGAAAATACCAAACAACAGCTTGTTGACCGGATAAAGTCCGCTAGCAACGTATTGGTAACAGTTGGCCGTAACCCTTCTGTGGACGCCTTGTCGGCGCTATTAGGCTTGACGCTAATTTTAAACAAACAAGGCAAGCACGCCGCGGCTGTTTTTAGCGGCGAGGTACCATCAACGATTGAGTTTTTACAGCCCGAGGAAACAATCGAGAAGAATACCGACTCTTTACGCGACTTTATCATTGCCTTGGATAAGAACAAGGCCGACAAACTACGTTACAAAGTTGAAGATAACGTTGTACGTATCTTCATAACTCCCTATAAAACTTCAATATCACAAGAAGATTTTGAGTTTAGTGAGGGTGATTTTAACATTGACGTCGTCATAGCTCTAGGCGTCCGCCAACAGGAAGATCTGGATGAAGCAATAACGGCCCACGGCCGTATCTTGCATGACGCTACGGTCACTACTATCAATATTGTGACTGACGCCGGCCTCGGGAGTATCAACTGGTCCGAACCACAGGCTAGCAGCCTGAGTGAACTGGTAACAGAGTTAGCTCAAGTACTTGGCGCCAATCTGTTTGATGAACAGATTGCAACCGCACTACTGACTGGCATTGTGGCCGAAACCGATCGTTTCAGTAACGATAAAACCAGTTCAGTGACCATGAGTATGAGCGCAACGCTTATGAAAGCCGGTGCTAATCAGCAACTCGTCGCCAGCAAGCTTGAAGGGCAGCTTTCCGTACGTGCTCCAGATCCATCGGATAAATCTAATGCCAGCGACAGTAATTCCCAGGCTTCGGACGGTACAGCCCCTAAAGATGACGGTGCGATTAGGATTGATCACAATGACTCTTCAGACGATACTTCGTTAGCAACCCCAACTTCAGAACACTCAGAATCTGACCAGGCTCCTAGTCCGGACGGCGAAGAACAAACACCTGAAATTAAAGTTGATGAAGCAGGATCACCAACAACACCGGCCATCGGTGCTACGACTAACTTATCTTCCGGGGCAAAACTAATTACAGAACCGCCAACGCTCGGCGGTACACTGACCGCTAACTCAGCCCAATCTGAGCTTGATCCGGTTACGGATCCGTTTAGCATGCCCCAGTCCGATGACAACCAATTGATTGAACATGACAAACCAGCCGATATTAAGGCACATGATCTGGCACCGCCATCAAGCTTGCCGCCCGCCCCAGCTGTTAGCTCTCCTCCTCAAGTACCGGTTACGCCGAGTTTAACGCCACCACCACCTAACTGGACGCCTCCGGCTTCACCGCCTACGCCGCCACCGACGCAGCCTTCCTCTAAACCGCCATCATTGCCGCTACCTCCAGACGGCACCGGCAACGGGGATGACGAAACACTTGCAGATATAGAGCACGCTGTGGCTAGTCCGCACGCGACTAGTCCTACAATTGATGCCGCCAGAGACGAAGTCAAACGGGCATATAACGACACTAGCGGAACCGATAGCGATGCATTGCCGGCTATTGACAGCCTTAACGCTCAGCCGCTCGGTGACGAGCTTCATCCGGGCAACCCAAGCCCGAAGACCGACTTGCCACAGACATCTCAACCTACGGATTCTACGGCGCCACCCCCAGTACCACCCCCAATCCCATTCCAATTTGGCAATTCTTCGCAGCCACCCAAATAGCTGACCGCGGCCGATCCTAACGGCACTTAAGCTACACTTAAAGTCATGCAAGGTATCTTATTAGTTGACAAACCGGCTGGTTGGACCAGCTTTGACGTTGTTAACTATGTACGACGCATGGTAGCCAACGCTGAAGGCAAGAAGCCGAAATCCATAAAAGTTGGTCACAGCGGCACACTTGATCCGTTTGCAACTGGACTTTTGGTTTTACTAATTGGTAAAGAATATACCCGCCGGGCAAAAGAGTTCTCTGACCTTGATAAAACCTACGAAGCCGTCTTACGACTTGGCATAACAAGTTCAACGGGGGATCCCGAAGGTCATTTAACTGATGGATCAGAGTCTAAACCCAGCCTTGACGATATCCGTCGGTGTGCAATCAAGCTGACAGGTGTTATTTCTCAGACACCGCCGGCTTACTCGGCCATAAAAATTAATGGCCGGCGAGCCTATCAATTAGCCCGCGCCGGCAAACAGGTAGTGATTGAGCCCCGCAAGGTAGTCGTCAGCCAGTTAAGTATTAAACAGTACACCTACCCAGAGGTTACAATTGTGACTGACGTGTCCTCTGGTACTTACATCCGCAGCCTAGTCGAAACTATAGGGCAGGTATTGCATACCGGTGCGTATACCACGGCACTTCGCCGAACCAGGATTGGTGACTATTCTGTCGACCAGGCGGCGGCAGTTGAAACGTTAGATATACAAAAACTACCAAACCTTTTGCGCGACATAGCGGCTTAAGTACTGCTGCTAGGCAGAATGAACACATTTTCTGCCACGACGCACTTGCACTTGGGGTCAACATCTGATAAAATGAGTGAACAATGATCGCGACCGAAAAGAAAGCTGCGGCTATAAAAGGCTCACAGACTCACAAGGACGACACTGGCAGCCCAAATGCACAGGTGGCTGTGCTGAGCGAACGTATCAAAGAATTAACCGAACACCTGAAGATTAATAAGCATGACTTTATGGCTCGACGCGGTTTGTTGCAAATGGTTGGCAAGCGCCGCCGTTTGTTACGCTATATTGCTAAGCGAGACAGCCAGGCCTACCTTGATCTTATTCAAAAACTCGGCATCCGCCGCTAGTGCCCAGACTAGAGTTCTCGAGCATTCGAGATCACAAGCTTGTGCACATTAAATTAAGTCTAAGGGAGTATTTCCTTGTCAGAGCAGCAGATATATAGCAACCCATAGTCGCACAAGGGGTGACTGTATATTTGAACTCTGCCAATGAAACTGCCTATTTAGAAAGGAACGTAAAGCATTATGGCACAAACCATAAATCCTTTAGGTAAAGCAATAATAAAAGTAGAGACCGAACTGTGTGGCCGGACACTTAGCCTGGAAGTCGGTCGCGTCGGTTTTCGTACCTCCGCCTCAGTTTTGGTGCGTTACGGCGACACAGTTGTACTTGGTACGGCAATGGTCGGTTCAAAGCCAGTCGCCATGGACTATTTCCCGTTGAGCATTGATTATGAAGAGAAAATGTACGCTTCGGGTAAAGTCAGCGGCTCGCGTTTCATAAAAAGGGAAGGGCGGCCTAGTGACGATGCCATTCTCATCGGGCGTTTGATTGACCGGCCAATAAGACCGTTGTGGCCCAAGGGTTACCGGCACGAAGCTCAGGGCGTGGCAACTGTTCTCAGCATGGACCCGGATTTTCGTCCCGATATGGTCGCAATGATTGCCATGAGCGCGGCTTTCATGCTCAGTGGCGCGCCGTTTGACGGCCCGGTAGCCGGCCTAAGGGTTGGCCTGGTCGACGGTAAATTTACGGCTTTCGCCTCACCTGAGCAATTAGAAACAGGCGATCTTGACCTGGTAGTAGCCGGCACCAAAGACGGCGTTATGATGGTTGAAGCTGGCGCCGGTGAAGTCACTGAAACCCAAGTGGCCGAGGCAATATCCTTCGCTTTTGAAGCTATGCAACCGGCGATAGCCTTGCAGCAGGAGCTAATCGAGAAAGTTGGCGTTACCAAACAGGAATATACTTTAAGCCTGCCTGATGAATCAATCCAGACTGCAGTAGACGAATGGCTAGAGGGCAAACTCGGCGAAGACCTGCGTAAACCGTATCCGGAACGCAATGTCCTGGTTCAGAACCTGCGCGACGAAATGCACGCCGACCTTGACGAAAAACTGGGCGAAGCCCATGCCGACTTCAAGGACCATTACGATGAAGCCTTCCAGTCCGCCCTGCACAAGGATGTCCGTAAGGGCATTGTTGAGGCCAATGCGCGGCCTGACGGGCGCAAATTAAAAGAGGTGCGCCCGCTTGAGAGCGAAGTCGGTCTCCTACCGCGGGCACATGGTTCCAGCATCTTTACTCGCGGTCTGACCCAGGCCTTCAACATCGTGACTTTGGCACCGCTAAGTATGGTCCAGCTAGTCGACACGATGGAAAGAGAAGGCGAAAGGCGTTACCTGCACCACTACAATGCGCCCGGCTATACAGTCGGCGAAGTCCGCCGCCTTGGCAGTCCGGGCCGGCGTGAAATCGGGCATGGTTACCTGGCTGAAAGGGCCTTGACGGCCGTCTTGCCCAGTGAAGCTGACTTCCCCTACATGATGCGGTCTGTAACAGAAATTATGTCCCAGAACGGTTCGACTTCTATGGCTGCGACCTGTTCCAGCTGTTTGGCGCTGCTTGATGCCGGCGTGCCACTAAAGGCTATGGTCAGCGGCATTGCCATGGGCCTGATGGTCGACGGTGATAAGTTTTACATCTTGAGCGATATCGCCGACGCTGAAGATTTTGCCGGCGACATGGACTTCAAGGTAGCCGGTACGCCCAAAGGCATCACGGCTCTACAGATGGACATGAAGGTCCATGGCCTGCCAGTAGACGTCCTTAAGCAAGCCTTGGAGCAGGGCAAGGACGGTCGGGCACATATTCTGGAGCACATGGCCCAGACTTTGTCTAAGCCAAACCCAATGAGCCCATATGCGCCGCGTGTCGAATCAATTCAGATCAACCCCGACAAGATCCGCGAAGTCATCGGTAAGGGCGGGGAGACTATCCAGAAAATCACCGGGGAAACCGGGGCCGACATTGATATTAAAGATGACGGCACGGTTATGATTGCCAGCCCCGATGGTGCCAGCATTGCCGCCGCCAAACAGTGGATCGAGAGCATTGTTGCCGACCCGGAAGTAGGCAAAATCTACGTTGACGTACCGGTTGTCAGCGTCCTAGACTTTGGAGCTTTCGTACAAATTATGCCCGGCAAAGACGGTTTGGTGCATGTCAGCGAATTGTCTGAAGAACGGGTTAGCAAACCAAGCGACGTAGTTAAAGAAGGCGACAAAGTCACCGTTAAACTAGTTGCAATTGATGACCGTGGCCGTCTGCAACTCAGCATGAAGGCTGCTGCTCGCGAGCTCAAAGACAATAACAAGTAGACATATATGAGCATGATAAAAGAACTCGATAAATGGCATCGGACAAGGTTGGGGTTAGCGGCGTGGAGCCTGGTTGAGCTGGGCATCGCCTATGGATTCGCCAGCCTGTCCATTGATAGGGGAAACCTATGGTGGTATTTACTGACGGTCATTTTCTTCATCAGAGCTGTACAAAATTTATTTAAACTTATACGGACATCCATACATGGCAGACACTAAGCAAATCAAACTCGATGCCATAGCTAAGCAGATTGTTGCCGACAAGGTTACCCCAGATTTGGCAAAAACTGCCACACAACTAGTATTCGGCGACGGTAATCCCAGCGCCGAAGTGGTATTAATAGGTGAAGCCCCCGGCAAGAACGAAGATGTGCAAGGCAAGCCGTTTGTCGGTGCTGCCGGCCAGTTCTTAAACGATATGTTGGAAATGATTGGCCTCAAGAGACAAGATGTCTACATAACGAACATCGTAAAATACCGCCCGCCGGATAACCGTGACCCTTTCCCTGAAGAGAAACAAGCCTTTTTACCCTATTTGGAGTCCCAATTAGAGGTAATTCAGCCACTGATAATAGTGACCCTTGGTCGCCACAGCCTGAATTGCTTCTTGCCGGATCTGCAAATCAGTCAAGTGCACGGCCAGCCTAAACGCTACAAAGGACGTATCTATTTGCCTATGTTTCATCCGGCAGCTGCGCTCTATAACGGTGCTATGCGCCAGACGTTGATTGACGATTTTGCTCTCATCCCAACTGTTATTAAGAAAATTAACGACAAGACTTAAATATCCAGAAAGGAAAATTATGCAACCAAAAAATAGTAAAGACACTCAGAAGGCAAACCGCCCTCCGAGAAATAATAAGAATAATAAATCCGGAGGCGAGCGGAAAACCTCCAACTCGCAGATGACCGGTAACAGCCTAAGTACGTCACGCGGCCAAGCCGTGCGCGCCCAAAGGCGCTCACAGGCTGACGCCCAACGAGTTGCCAATCAATATGTTTCAGCAGACTCCGCGATCGTTGCAAACCGGCTCACCCGAGCCAATGTTATTGATGACCAGCCAGTGCTCAAAATCATTGGGCTGGGCGGAATGGATAGTGGCGGCTCCAAGAATATGATCCTGGTTGAATATATGAATGATGCCATTATCCTGGATTGCGGAAACGACCTTGGCGTTGATCTTCCAGGTATTAACTACGGTATTGCCGACACGGCTTACTTAGAGGAAATTAAGCCTAAATTACGAGCTTACGTAATTACCCACGGCCACCTTGACCACATTGGCGGATTGCCTCATATAGTACCCATGTTTCCCGCCCCGATTTACGGCAGTAAGTTCACTATTGGCCGTGTCGAAGAAATCTTTGAGAACTTTGGCCTGCCCATGCCGGAAGGCTTTGAGCTCAAAACGGTAACAATGAATGAAAACACTCATGAACGGCTTAAAATCGGCGCGTTCTACGTTGAACTAGTGCGCATAACGCACTCCATACCAGGTAGTAATTGCATAGTGGTTGATACTCCAGTAGGACGTATCGTGAATACCGGCGACTTTAGGCTTGACCCGAACCCATTGGATCATGAACGCAGCGACATTGAGCGTCTAACGGAACTTGGCAAAGAAGGTGTGCTGGCACTGCTAAGTGAGTCGACCACAACTGAACGCCCCGGCCGAACGCCAAGCGAATCAACCATTGAGCAAAGCTTTAAGGATATTATGGACAACGCTCCGGGCCGTATCTTCGTAGGACTTTTTTCTACGAACATGAACCGCGTCCAGATGATCATTAATGCTGCCGTTCACCACAACAAAAAGGTGGCTATGGACGGGCGCAGCATGGTGAGCACTCTGGAGATGGCGGTCCGCCATGGCTTCGTCCGTATTCCGAAGGGAACATTTGTGCCTATTGCTTCGGCGGCTACCATGAAAGACACCGATCTTGTCGTAGTATGTACGGGTTCGCAGGGCGAGCCAAGCTCGGCGCTGCAGCGTATGAGCAATGGCGAGCATCGGCACGTAAAACTGAAAGAACAGGACACCGTTATTTTATCGAGCACGCCAATCCCGTACTCCGGTAACGACGGAGCAATCAGGGCTATGGTAGACGAACTCTTCAAGAAAGGCGTGCACGTTTTTCGGCACCAGACCCGCGAAATTGACGGTGTCGGCCCTCTGCATGTTTCGGGGCATGCCTCCCGCGATGAGTATGCCGATATGATCAACATGCTTAAGCCCAAGTTCTTTATACCGATTTACGGTGATTTTACAGCCAAGCGCTACCATGTCGATCTGGCAGTTGAGCAGGGCATACCAAGAGCTAATACTATGAATGTTGGCAATGGTGAGATCGTCGCTCTTACCCCCGATAAAATGGAAGTAGTTGGTGAAGTACCTCACGGTACCATGTTAGTTGACCAAACCGGAGCACTAGTCAGCAACGTCGTGGTGAAAGACCGGGTGTTATTAAGCGAAGAGGGACTTGTAGCTATTGTTCTGACCGTCGACAAAAAGACGGGGGCTTTGCTAACCAGTCCTGACATTATTAGTCGCGGCTTCATATATATGCGCGATAACGAAGAAATAATGAACGGTTTACGCACCGAGCTGAAGCGGGCTGTCCAACAACGCTTTAAGCGTATTGATCTTGATAGATTCAAGGCCGAGCTGAAAGACCATGTGACCCATTACTTGTTTGAGCACACCCAGCGCAGCCCAATCGTTATACCGGTGGTTAATATCATCTCTGGCGGCGGTAGCAGCAAATCCAATCAGGGTGATGTCAAAAAACCCGGCCAAAAGCAAACAGTTGAGTTGGTTAGGACTCCTGAACAAATTGCTGTTGAGCAGCAAAAACGTTTCCAAGAAATGCGAGCTCGCCTACTTACGCAAGATCCACGAGTTGACTAGTGCCCGCCGGCCTTGATTTTCGTGGTATTTTATGCTACAATTTACTGCACGCACATAGCGTTATATAAGGAAATTGATATAATAAGTATCTAAACCCCTATCGTAATGGCAAATAAGAAAAAAACTACTAAAAAGAAAAAAGTTGCTCCGCAGCCGGTTGAACGTTCGCCGTTCTGGGCAATGGCTGGGGCGGTCGTCCTAATGCTTTTGGCTTTTCTTTTGCTTCTCGGCGGTTTCGGTACAGGAGGCAAGGCACCGGTTGACCTGTTCAAAGGTGCTTATTGGGGACTAGGCTGGGCGGCCTATCTCGCACCCGTAGCCCTTGTTTACTGGGGAGCTTATAAATTTATAAGCGAAGACCGACGGATTCCCCTGGCTAAATTAACCAGCATGACTGGAGTGTTAGTTTTTGCCAGTAGTTGGTTTGATACGGCTTTCGCCAAGAAAAATGCTCTCGGTAATTGGAATGACGGCCACGGTGGCATGATAGGCAAGGGCATCGGCAACGTGGTGCTGAGCGTTTTAGATAAAATCCCGGCCTCAATACTATTTTTTGTTATCGCCGTGCTGGCGGCCTGCTTTGCATTCGGCGTTGATCTAAAGGTTTTACTGAAGCTCGGCTCATTACTAAAAAGATCTGAAGGCGAGTCTGACTCCGAGCTGGCGGCCCTTAAGAATAAGGCTGCCGAACAGCCAGGCTTCAAACTTAACGAAGGCGTACCTGTAGTACATCATAGTCCCAATGAGCAAACGGCCCGGCTCAGTACTCTAAAAAATACGGCTCAAAAACTCACGGGTAACGAAAGTCACGAAGCTCTCACGACGACTCGTGACGCGGACTGGCAGTTCCCCAGTATCGACCTGCTGAACCAGAAACAGGACAAGGCTGACGCTGGCGATGTTAACGCTAATGCCCAGATTATTCACGACACTTTCGAAAACTTCAATATAGAGGTTGAAATGGAAGGGGCCAACATCGGTCCCCGGGTTACACAGTACACACTTAAACCCCCAACTGGCGTGAAGCTGACTAAGATAACGGCTCTTGAGAATAATTTGGCGCTGGACCTAGCTGCGCATTCAATCCGTATGGAAGCTCCTATTCCCGGTAAGCGCGCCGTTGGTATTGAGGTGCCCAATGTACGTTCAGCTACAGTTCGTACTAGCTCCATCCTATTATCCCCGCAGTGGCAGGAAATGCAGAGCCCCCTGGGCATCGCTATCGGTAAAGATATTTCCGGTACGGCCATAGTGGCCGATCTTGATAGCATGCCTCACTTATTAGTTGCCGGCCAGACCGGTTCCGGTAAGTCAGTAATGATCAACACTATCTTAACCAGCTTGTTGTATCGTAATTCACCGGCCGATCTAAAACTTATCCTAGTTGATCCAAAACAAGTTGAACTGAAGCCATACGACGAGATGCCGCACTTGCTAACGCCGGTTATAACTGAGCCGGAAAAGTGTATTAGCGCCCTAAAATGGGCTGTAGCTGAGATGGAACGGCGCTACCGGGCCTTGGCCGAGGTCAATAAGCGTAACATTGGCGAATATAACAGCTTGAAAAAAGAAGAGGGCATGCCTTATATAGTCATCGTAATCGACGAGCTGGCCGATTTGATGATGATGGCCGCCAGGGATGTCGAATCCTTAATTGTACGTATTGCTCAAAAGGCCAGGGCAGTTGGTATTCACCTGGTTTTGGCTACCCAGCGTCCGTCCGTCGATGTTATAACCGGCCTTATTAAGGCCAATGTTCCGGCCCGTATCGCCTTCACAACCGCTTCGCAAGTCGACTCCCGTACAATCATCGACCAGGTCGGGGCCGAAAAATTGCTAGGCGAAGGAGATATGCTCTTCTCTACAGCCAACATGCCGAAACCAAAGCGTATACAGGGCGCTCTTATCAGCGAGCAAGAAACATCTAAAGTGACCGACTTTATACGCATGCAACGGCCGCCTCAATACGACGATGAGGTGGTTTCGCAACCGGTTCAGCTAAACGGTAAGGGCGGCATAGTAGCGGATTACGGCGGCCAAGACGTTGACGACGATATGTGGCGAGATGCCGTCAAGGTTGTCATAGATAACCACAAAGCGAGCACCAGCTTGCTGCAGCGCCGCTTGCGTATCGGTTACGGCCGGGCGGCACGTCTCATTGAAACTATGGAAGAGCAGGGCATTGTCGGCCAAGCCGATGGCTCTCGCCCCCGTGAAGTACTAATTCACTCGATTGACGAAGTCTTTGGCAGCAGCGGTGCCTCAGAAGCTGACGCTGCTCTCGACGAAAACTTCCCCACAGAATAAATTGCCCGTGCCGATTTGCTTGACCGACAGGGGTAATTCAGGTATAGTTAGTCGCACTACTATCAACTTCGGCTCATGACCTACTAACGTGTGCATGGGCTTTAACCAGAAGGAAGGAGAGCGGTTTGCATCAATACGAAATAGCGGTACTTTATCACCCCGATCTTGAGGTCGACCTTAGTAAGGCCGAGGACCGGGTTAAGAAAATCATTGCCGACAACGGAGGCAGCGTAAAGTCCACAGACAACTGGGGCAAGCGCAAGCTTGCTTACAACATCAAAGGTAACGAATACGCAGTGTATGTTTTCTACGGTGTTGAATTATCCGGCGACCACGTTGCCAAAGTAGAGAGCACCTTGAATATTACCGACGAAGCTATACGTTTTCTAATTACCAGACCAGACCTTAAGGCTATCGCCAAGGCAGAAGTTTTGAAGGCCGAAAAAGCCGAGCAAGCAGCTAAGCGCGACGAACGCGGTGATGACGACAAAGAAAGCGTTTAATTAAAATATTGTTAAATATGATAATTTCATGTTCACTTATGCTTGACGAGAACCGAAGAACAAGCGTAGGGTCAAGGTATATAAGTTAAGGTATTAAGACATAGGTCTTATAAAGAAGGAGGATAAACCATGGCACGTAGTCTCAACCAAGTAACATTGATGGGTAATTTAACACGCGACCCTGAATTGCGCCAAACCCCAACCGGACAGAATGTAACAAGTTTTAGCCTGGCTTTGAACCGCAGCTATAAAGACTCGAGTGGTGAATGGCAAGAAGCTACCGACTATATAGACATTGTTTGCTGGGGACCTTTAGCTGAGCGCGTAGCCCAGTATTTGAGTAAAGGTCGGCGTTGTCTAGTCCAAGGTCGCCTGCAATCCCGTTCCTGGGAGCAGGATGGCCAAAAACGCAGCAAGGTTGAGGTCTTAGCTAATGATGTTACATTCTTAGATGGCCGCGGCGGTGACGGCGATACAGGCGCTAATAGTAGAACTAGTGAACCAGCTGGCTCATCTACAGAAAAAGACACTTCGGAAAAACCAAAACCAAGCAAAAAAGCAAAAAAAGATGACGTTGTCATTGAAGATATTGGCGATGAGCCGATCAATTTAGACGATATACCATTTTAAGGAGAATTTATGGCAAAGATTTTTAAATCAAGAACAGACGTAGCGTATTTTGATTACAAGGACTTTAAGACCTTGCAGCGTTATGTGAATGTCTACGGTCAGATAGAAACCCGGAAAAAGACAGGTTTGACAGAAAGCCAGCAACGCCGGTTGGCGCGTGCAATCAAACAAGCCCGCCACATAGCATTATTGCCCTTCGTGGTAAACAACTAGCCGGGAGAGTATTAAAAAGTGGCACTCAGCATTACTGATCTTAAAAAAGGAACCATTTTTCAGTGGGAGGGCAAGCCCTATAAAGTGGTGTCCTATAGTCAGAAAGTTGTGGGCAGGGGCGGCTCTATCGTCAATGTCCGCATTAAGAGTTTGTCTGACGGCAAAGTACTTGATAAGACATTCAAAGGTAATGAACAGCTTGATAGCGCCGATGTAACAAACCAAACCGTACAGTACCTGTACAACGATGGAAACATCTTCTTCTTTATGAATGAAGAAACATTTGATCAGTTCGAAGTCCCAGCCCGGCTCATGGCCGACAGTGCGGGTTACCTCAAGGAAAGTGATCGAGTACAGCTCCAATTTTTTAACAATCAGCCCTTGAGCGTAGAATTGCCCAAAAACGTGCCACTTTTGATTACCTATACTGAAGATGCTGTTAAAGGTGATACCAGCTCGTCGATTACCAAAGATGCAACACTTGAGACTGGCATTACAATCAAGGTGCCGGCCTTCATTAAGCAAGGTGATGTAATTTCCGTTGATACGGCCACAGGTGCTTACCGCGAACGTATCAAAGGCTAAAAGAATGGCCAAATCCAGACTCGACCAGGCGCTAGTAAGCAGGGGTCTGGTATCAACGCGCAGTCAGGCCGAAAGCTATATTAAACTCGGCAAGGTAACAGTCAATAAACATCAGGCCACTAAACCAGGTTTTTTGGTTACTGCTACGGATATAATAGAACTTACAACCAAGGAGCGATATGTAAGCCGAGCTGCACTGAAGTTGGATTCTGTGGCCAGGAGTCTCAAACTTAATTTCGAGCGTAAAATCGTACTTGATGTCGGCAGCAGCACCGGAGGTTTTACCGATTATGCGTTGCAGCATGGTGCAGCAAGGGTCATTGCGGTAGAAGTTGGAACCCAGCAACTGCATCCAAGTCTACGCGGCCATCCTTTAATTGAACTGCATGAGCAAACTGACATCAGGAGCGTTAATAATCTATCTGCCGCTCCTGACATTGTCGTAATCGACGTGTCATTCATCAGTTTACGAGAAATCTTGCCCCATCTCGCCACCTTAATTAGTAAGCATACCGCGGTTGTTGCTATGGTCAAGCCCCAGTTTGAAGCCCAGCAAAGTTTATTGAAACATAAGGGAGTTATCAAGAATGACACTATGCGCCGGCAAATACTAAAAGATTTTGAAGCTTGGGTGCATCAAAACTGGGTTATTGAGGGAAAGGCCGATTCGGCAATCAAGGGCGCGAAAGGTAACCTGGAACGATTCTACCTGCTTAAAAACTGAGAACGATTAAATTAGATGTTTACTTAGTGCTTCGATGTCTTTCAGAAGGGTAAAGGACTGTTTATTTTGCAATAGCCCTTTTCTCTCGAGTGCCGAGATCTCACGGCTGGTAGTCTCTCTGGTAGCATTGACCGAGCTGGCGATGTCCTGGTGTCTTAGTGGAACCTCGATCAATATACCACCGTTGGTCTCCTTGCCGAAACGCTGACTCATATTGAGGAGAAAGGAGATAATACGTTCACGCACTGTACGGTATTCCAAGGTTAGAATACGCTCGCCATGTAAGCGGTACATCTCAATCGTCATATCCAGCAAAGGGATGAGGGCATCGGAACTGCTTTGTACGAATTCTAAAAAGACTTTCCGGTCAATTTTATAGGTAATAGTTGGTGCTAGGGTTTGATAAATAATATGGTGTTCTTTACCAGTCACTGCCCAGATGAGCGGGAAAATCTCATCTTGTTTGCGGATAATAAGCAAGTTCTCTTCATTGTACTTCGTTATGTCATAAGCCTTAACCAGCCCTTGATAGATATAAAAAACACCGTGAGGCGCATCGCCTGGACGGATAATGAAGTCACCCTTTTTAAATGTCTGTTTGGTGCCATGCAGCCTGAAGAATTCCACCAGTTCCGCCGTTTGTTTCAGCGTGGCTAACATGCCCTTATTATGATAAAGATGTGAAGAATTGTCAATTTGTGATTAAAGTCTCATCCAGCAAGTGATTATTTTTACCGCTTAATCAAATCGATGGGTTTATTATTAGAGAACAATCACGGTTCAGCAATCACGAGGCGGAGGTCGAGATGGTTAGCAAACAATCCGTTGACGAACAATTAAAACATCTGGGCTTTAGCCTAAACAGTTGGGGCAGGGCGGAAATTAGGGAATTACCACACATTCTATTACCCGGTGAAGAGATTTACGAACTGGTTAACGGGATATATGAGGGGGGGTTTGCGCTCGCCGTCGCAACCGATGTCCGGCTGCTGTTAGTCGACAAAAAACCCATGAACTATTTAACAGTTGAAGATATTCGCTTCGAAATGATCAATGAGATAGATTATAGCCACCGCTTGCTTGGTGCCCATATCAGGGTCGCTACAGGCTTTAAAGAACTTATCTTTAGAAGTTACAACCAACGACGTTTACGTAAATTGATTGGTCACGTGCAGCATAGTATGGCTGAAGGGAAGAAACAGCAGTCGGAAAGCCAACAAGGACAAAGCCAGCATTTGCAAAGCATTAACCAGAAGCTACAAGCCTACCTTAAAGCACAGAGTGACTATCAAGTGCGCTTACAACGTGTTCACGAGGAGACTCAACAAGCCGGTACTCAAGCCTTAACCGTACCATCGGAACCCCCGGTGCCAAGCCACGAACTATCAGACTATTTGTTTGCACGCAGTTTGCTGGCTGAGTATGAAGCCCAAACCGGCAAAAAACTCCAGCCGGACTTAATTGAAGATGCGACACCAGTTTCTGGGCCAGCATCTCCGGCGATTAGTGATATAGTGCTGCCGAGCAGACATGAACTACATGAACTCTGGTCTGCCGGTGTTAAGGAGGTGTTTGGTGGGCATCACCTGCCGCATGTTCATGCAACCACCCAAGCTAGTAGCCCTAAGCAGCATAACTCGTTTGAGATTAATCCTGTCAGCATTGTTTTTTCAAAACTACCGATGCTCATACAAAGCCGCAAATTCTCCCGGACATCTTCCCGGCTATCGTCAGAGACCTTTGCTGGCTAAAGCAATTTTCTAACTCTATTTGCTGACGTTAAAGCGGAATTCAACTACATCATCAGGTTGCATAACGTAGGTTTTACCCTCAGCTCGCACTTTTCCAGCTGCCCTGGCAGCAACCAAAGAGCCGGCCGCTATAAGGTCGGCATGACTAACAATTTCAGCAGCGATAAAGCCACGCTGAAAATCGCCATGAATAACTCCGGCCGCAGCAGGTGCCCTAAAGCCTTTTGGAATGGTCCAGGCCCGTACTTCTTTCTCTCCAGCTGTGAAAAAACTCTGTAATCCAAGTTGACTATACGCGGCATGAATAAGACGAACAAGACCGGATTCAGTCTGGCCGTAGCTACTTAAAAGCTCAGTAGCATCAACTGCGTCGAGATCCTTTAGCTCATTTTCAAGCTTGGCGCAAATACGCAAGGCTTGGGCCGGTGCCACTAGTTTTTGAAGCTCTTCAAGTCGTTTTTCAGACTGTAAACCGGCCTCATCAACGTTGAACACATATATAACTGGTTTCACCGTAAGCAGTTGCAGGTCGGACACAAGATCGTGGTTAATATCTGGGTAGGTCCATAGAGGCTTGCCTTGGTTAAGGATGTTGTTCACTTGCTGATAGGCTTCCAGTATTGGTTTTAATTTAGGGTCGGCACGCGTTTCCTTCTCAAATCTAGTGAGTCTTCGGGACACTGTCTGAAGGTCGGCTAATACGAGCTCAGTGTTAATAATATCGATGTCCTTTTTCGGATCATGCTGATCGTTGACATGCGTAACATTTGGATCTTCAAAGGCGCGGACCACTTGCATGATCGTATTGCAGCTGCGGATATGACTTAAAAACTGATTACCTAAACCTTCACCCTCACTTGCGCCGGCTACCAAGCCGGCAATGTCTACAAATGTCACGGTAGCCGGCACTATTTTACTCGTAGGATACAAGCCATGAAGCCGGTCTAATCTCGGGTCAGGCACAGGCACAGTTCCAGTGTTTGGCTCAATAGTTGCAAAAGGATAGTTAGCAGCTAGGATGTTGTTATTAGTCAAAGCGTTGAATAGGGTTGACTTACCAACATTCGGCAGTCCTACTATCCCGCAGGAAATAGAGCTCATTAGTACATTCTATCAGATAAAATTAAACTTGACCATGACTTGACTTGACCATAATACTGTGCTACCATGAATACATGGATAAAGTTATAACAATATATGATGCGAAAACGAACCTAAGTAAATTAGTTAAACGTGCTCAGGCGGGTAAAACGGTTTACATAGGTGCCTTTGGCATACCGCAAGCAATTATTGCACCACTACCAGCGAAGCCTAAAATTAAAATTGGTGTATGGCAAGGCAAGCATAAGATTACTTATAGCGATGACGATCTTATTAAATCAGATCCTGAGCTTATCAAGCAAATGACAGAAGGGGCTTTATTTCCCGATAATGACACAGACTAAACAGCCTATCTTATTGGATTCACATGTTTTTATATGGTCGCTTGAGCAAATTACAAAACTCGGGCAGGAAACTAGGCAACTCTTGCAGTCAGGTGTTCCGGTTTATATATCTAAAGCTAGTCTCTGGGAATTAGCGATAAAATACAAAGCCAAGAAATTCCCATATGATACTAATTATTTACTGGAAGGTATTAAGTTAAGTGGTTTCTTAGTCCTAGATATCGATACGGATCATTTAAGCGCGTATCCAACAATACAATTGCTTAATAAAGATTCTTTTGACCTACTGTTAGTGGCACAAGCTTATGTAGAAAGGCATATGTTTATTACAGCAGACGGTAAAATCTTGAAGTCTTCATACACCGTGCAGGACGCAACTAAATAAAATAAATCTTAATAATTAACCATAGCTCATACTTTTATGAGTGCTTAGTGTTACTTCGGATAAGCTAGTATCTAGTCGCTAAAACTATTTCCACATTTCTATTAAATTTTTCAGCATATTAATAATCTCATCATGTTCAGGTATGTCCCGTTTATCGTAGTAGTGATCAGTACTTATGAAGTCCTCAACTACACTTAGACAGTAGAGCTCGTCGCCAGCAATATGCATCCTATCAACAGCTTTGACGCTGGCAATAGGGGTGGCAATGATGAGCTTCTTCATGTCGATTGTTTTCAAATAAGCCAAGGCTAGGTCCAGGGAAAAAGCACTTTTCAGCCCATCCGATACGAGTATGATGATTTGCCCCTTTAATAAATCCCTATTGGCTACGCTGCCTTTGCTAACCAACCTGTTCAGATCATGCATGGTGGTACGTTTTTCTTGCTCAATGAGGCCAAAATACTCACTGGTGTATTCTTCGATTTCACCTGTAGAAAGCTGGCTATTATACGCAAAATCACCGCCCGACGTAATGCCTGCTAAAGCGTCAGGCTCCCTAGGCAGCACAATATCTTCACTTAGCATAAGCATTATTATGCACTTAAGCTGGCTGGCTATCTGCGCGCCGACCATAACACCGCCGTCATTAAGTGCCAATATCGCACAATTTTCATCACGATATTTAGGTACTATTTTTGCAGCCAACATTCTACCGGCTTGCATTCTGGATGAAAAATACACATCTGTAGTTTAGCGTAAATTGTTATGCTTTTCTAAAAAAACAGGGCTGTTTGCTTAGATTAACGGGAGTCTGCCCAGCGCATTAACTGTTGTCCGTCAACTAGCAGACAGCTATTACTTGCCGCCAAACTACGAGCCTGCGACGTGAAGCTATTATTGGTTATGACCATAGCCCTGTCACATTTATGAGGCCTAAGTCCTGCAACGGCTTGCTGGACTGCCGATCTGCCGACTTTACCGTTATGGCGCTTGACCTGGATACCCCATACTACGTTCTCTTTCTCGGCAACGATATCGCACCCAAAATCAAAGTAGTTAGGCGAACATGTTTATAGCCCTGGCTTGGAAGTAAATCGGCAATAAAACGTTCAAATTCGATACCATCCATAGCGTCAACGTTCAGATGACGCAGCCGTCTTGCGCGGGTATACAGAGTCAGTTTTCTAAGAACTATGACAATCAAAACAAGTCCTAACAAACCAATCACTACAGCGGCTATATAAAAAGCTAGCTGCTTGTTAGCAGGGCTTTTTATGTGATGAACATATATTGAGGCCGCCAATAGAATCACTAGCACGAAGATAATATTATCGTGTGTGTTCCTAGTATATTTTCTTCGGTAACTTCGCCGTGATCTTGATGGCATTGGCGTACTTTCCTTAAAAACGCTTACACTAGCTTATTTTGAAGTACGGTAAAGCTTAGATGGCCACCAGTTCCACTTTCCAAGTAAGACGGCTATGGACGGGACAAATAGTGTGCGAACGAAAAAGGTATCAAGCAGTATGCCAAAGGCTATAGAGTAACCTATTTGCTGTACCTCTGACTGGCCACCAACAAGCCCGAGGACACCGAACGTGCCGGCTAGAATTAACCCTGCTGATGTAACCGTCGTACCGGTGAAGCCGATGGCCTTTGTTATAGCATCCCTTAACGTCACGTCGTCATGAGCTTCCTCGCGTATTCGACTCATGACTAGAATGTTATAGTCTTCGCCAAGCGCCATGCCGAAAATGAACAGGAGGAAAGGTAAGAAGAAACTGAGCCCCGAGCTGTTAGGGCTCAAGTGCACGAATACTATATTTGCGAAACCGAGAGTAGCAAGATATGACAACCCCACCGTAAGAATGAGATACCAAGGTGCAACCAAGCTTCTTAGTAAAACCGCCAGTAAAATAGCAATAATGATGAGCACGACCGGCACGATTTTATATAAGTCACTAGTCGATATATGAGAAATGTCATATATAAAGGAATCTTGGCTCAGCAGACCATTATCTTCAGCCCCAACACTCGTTGCTATGGCGGTAAGTGCGCTGCGGGCTGCGGGTATTGCCTGGGAAGCAGCAGTTGAACCAGAAGGACCGGCCGACAGCAGTGCATCAAACTGCACCGTTTTCCCATCGGGGCTAATAAATTGTGCGATTGAACGGTAAGCCCTATAAATCTGGGGCGATAGGCTAAAACCAGCCGGCGGCGTTTGGGGTAGCAGATTTGGCGGCCCCAGTTGGCTATATAAAGCTGAGATGGCTGCAGCGTTTAATGAAGTACCGCCTGAATTTATCGGACCGGAGATGGATTTAAATACCGGGTCAGCATTGAGTTCCTTTTGGGCGCGCGCAATCATCCCAAAATCATCCCAAACCGGTTTATTAAACTTCAATATTATATCTTGAGGATTATTGGTGGCAGCTGGGAAGTGGTCGGCAATGACCTGTGAACCGGCAGCAGAATCACTTTTAGGTGGCGGCCCGCTGTTATTGAAGCCTCCTGTTTTATAACCGCTCAGCCCGGCAATCAAAGAGCCAAGCAAAATCGTACCAACAATAAGAGTTAAGACTGGATGCGCAATAACCCTATCGGCCACTTTGCCCCAGGCACCGATCTTTTGGGTTTTTGAGACTTTATTCTTAACCGGCCAAAATGCCGCCCTACCAAAGACTGTCAGCAGAGCTGGGAGTAGGGTTAGTCCGGCTAACAGCAAAACTCCAATGCCAATGGCAAGGGCCGGACCCAACCCCTTATAGAAACCAAATGATGCCAAAAGCAGGCTTAGTAGGGCTGCCGATACCGTTAAAGCTGAGAATGTTATAACTTCACCGACTTTGGACAGGGCCTGCACAACTGCTTCTTTAGGCTCATGACCTCTACGGAGCTCCTCACGTACCCTAAATACCAAAAAGATTCCGTAGTCAGTGCCTGCACCAAGCAGTAAAACAATAAGCAGCAGCTGGGTAATTGGTGAAACTTGAACACCAATTTTCGTAGACTCAGCAATTAAAGGACTGGCTATTACTAGTGACAATGCTGCAGGGATCAGAGTTATTAAGGGTGCTAGGAGTGACTTATAGACAATAAACAGCAGAACAATAATAAATATGATTATGAAAAGCTGTGTATTGTTGCGGGCGGAATTGTTCGAATTATTAGAGTCTACATCTTCAGCCAGTGTGCCTGTGAGATGAAAGCTCAGATCAGTCGGAGCCTGTACTTTTGTAAAGGTATTACGGACGTTCGTAACGAACTGCTGGCTACCCATACCAAAACCGGAGGCTGAGGTGCCAACTAATATTTCCTGTACCGCACCATCTTTCGAAGTGGCCTGCTCTTTAACCAAGCTAATGTTCGGTAGTTTCTTAACCATTGCTTCAACTTGGACTATTGCTTGTTGGTCTGAACTGCTCAGCGGGCCCGTAGAGCTTGAAGCCACAATTATTGCTGTCGTTGAGGTATTTTTACCCTGGAAAGGCGTTGTCAAATTGGAAGCTTTTTGGCTAGGGCTGGAAGCCGGCAAAAAGGCCGAGTTGTTCGATTTAGTAACGCTTGTCAGTGACGGCAGGGTCTTAGCAGTTACAGGAACTGCCGCCAGCCAGACGATTATTATAAGCCAGCGGAACTTGACCGAAAAACGAGCAATTGATTTAAACATATGCTTGACTTATCCTAACCCTTCATCCCAACTAGTTTAGTAGTATTTGTGATTTTTTGCACTAGACTAATAAAATTTGCTGCCTCATCTGGTGTCAGCTTAGCAAGTATATATTGATCATCGCTGGTAAGCTGGGACATCAGGGCAGCCCGTACATGTTTGCCACGGGCTAGCAGTTTAATCATTTTAATACGCCGGTCAGAGTTAACTTCAAACCGTTTAACAAGTTGCTTTTGCTCCAGCCCGTCAATAATACCTGTAACGTTTGAAGCGTCGCAGTTGAAAATATGCCTAAAAGTACCCATCGGCCTAGGCTCCTCCAGAAGCAGCAGGGTGATGGTCTGCATGCCGCTCAAGTGATAGGTGCTGCCGATCTCGATGAGCCGTTTTTTAGATAGCATTAGGAACTCGACTAATGTTAGATATGATTGTTCCAGTGAGAGCTGCTGTGACATAGATATTAGCTTAAGTTTATAAAATAGTTGACATAGTCAATAGTTGACTATTACAATGAACCAAGTTTATTGTAAGTGCTAATTTAGCAAAATACAAGTTAAGCGGAGTGATTTTATGGCTGAAGTGACGACAGAAAAAAAACATACCAGCCACTGGCTGATATTAATCTTACTAGCTTTGGCCCAGTTTATGGTTGTGCTCGATATATCGATCGTTAACGTGGCGCTGCCGTCTATTCAGCACGCTTTTCAAATGAGCAACACCAGCTTGCAGTGGATTGTCACAGCCTATACTCTTACCTTTGGCGGCTGTCTGCTGCTTGGCGGTCGTAGTGCCGATTTGTTCGGCCGTCGCCGAACTTTCTTGACAGGCGTGATCGTTTTTACACTTGCTTCATTAGCTGACGGCTTATCAGGCTCCGGTGGCATGCTGACTACGTTCCGAGCCATTCAAGGTCTGTCGGCCGCATTTATGTCACCTGCGGCACTTTCCATCATTCTTGTTACCTACAGGGAAGGGCACGAGCGTAACGTAGCGCTGTCGGTCTGGGGAGCAGTAGCTGCCGGTGGTGCGGCAGTCGGCGTGCTAGTCGGCGGCATATTCACCCAATACCTCGGTTGGCGCTGGAACTTCTTTATTAATGTACCGGTTGGTATTTTCGTCGTTACGACTGCCCTCAGAATCTTAGACAAGCACGAATCGACAGCTGATCACAATAGCCTTGATCTGCCCGGAGCAGTGCTCGTGACCGGCGGTCTTATGACACTTGTCTACGCCTTAGTGAAAGCACCAACTCTGGGTTGGACACAGCACACCTCACTGACCTATTTTGCCATCAGTATCGTAGCTTTGGGGGCCTTTCTTATCAACGAAAGCAAGGTTCAGCATCCGCTTGTACCGCTTAGGATATTTCGGATCCGCAACCTTGCCGGTGCCGACAGTCTACAAATACTTATGGCGGCTGGGATGTTTTCGATCTTCTTCTTCACCACGCTATATCTTCAGGAAGTCCTCGGCTATTCGCCAGTTAAAACCGGCTTCAGCTTCCTGGTTATACCGGTAATTATTGCCATAGCGGCGACCAATGTTCCACGCTTAGTGCAAAAAATAGGTTATCGACCAATCCTGATTGTGGCTCCGCTTTTTGTCTCATCTGGACTATTTTGGCTCTCACATATACCGGTCAACGGTAACTTCTGGACAAATGTTGCGCCAGGTATGTCACTATTAGCGCTTGGCATGGGCTCGACTTTCGTAAGCGTCACGATTGCAGCTACTTCGGGTGTCCCTAAACATGAAGCCGGTTTGGCTTCGGGTCTTCTAAATACGGCACAACAAGTTGGCGGATCACTAGGCTTGGCAGTATTGACCGGTATCGCAACATCAAGTACCAGCCGCTACATCCGTAATTTACATCTGCATACTGCGCCAAATCATTTCACAGTAGCTGCAGCCACTGTACATGGCTTTCATGATGGTTATCTTATAGCTTCAACCTTTGGTATCGGCGCTTCGCTAATAGCAATCTTTGTTATACGGGCCCAAAAAGCAAAAACTGACCCCAGTCACGGGGAAGTGGCCGTCACGGTTTAATAGAGCACGCTGCAATATGCTGAGCTGTTAGTTTGCGCAGTACTGAATCTGCCAATTGCGGTTTAGGTATAGCACCACTCCAGACAGCCTTTTCCAAACCTGCTTCGAGTTGCTTGATAAGTTTTGCATTTGAGGCTGTATCGTTAGAACCTTCCACAATAAGCGCCATATCGTTACCTGCAGCTATGGCATCAACCACTGCCTGGGTTTCCGACACTGCGTGGGTAACAGCGGCGGCATTTAAGGCATCTGTTACAACTAGGTTGTTTTGGTATCCTAAAGTTTTACGTAAATATCGGTCGACCAAGGGGCTTAGACTGGCGGGGCCTTTAAGCCATCCTGGGACAGTCTGATTACCCACCATTATTGCCGTACCGGACTTTGCAAGCTTTTTATATGGAACAAAATCCCGCTGTTTTAAGGAGCTCAGTGACGGCGTAATAGCAGGCTGGTAATCGGTATTACCTGAAGCTGAACCCATACCCGGGAAGTGCTTTAGTGTTGGTAAAAGACCGGCTGCTTGCCAACCACGTACATACGCCCGGTCATAAGCACTGACAACTTGCGGATTACTTGAGAAAACCCTGTCTCCCAACGGGCCATAGCCTTGTCGTGGGGCAACGTCAGCCAATGGCCCAAGCACCATATCTACGCCTACGTCTTTCAATTTGCGACCATGTTGAGTTATAAGTTTTTGCGCCTGGCTAGGTCTGAGAGTATTAGCTACTTGCATAGGTGATGGCAGTGCTCCGATAGCACTAAAACGCTGAACCTCGCCGCCCTCTTCATCAGTTGAGATCAGAACTGGATCCCCACGTCTGCCCGCTGCACGCTTGAACCGTTTAATACTGCCATCATAGGGATTAGATGGAGCAGTCATAAGAACGGCACCACCCACGTGATAGCGCTTAAATACCGATGCCTGATTAGACATACCTTCTGCCTGAATACCTACCATCAGCACTTGGCCCGCCAAAAAGCTTGTCGGCAGATTATCAATACATTGCTCGGCTGCCGGCTCACTTGAGAGGGAGTTAGTAACCTTAGCCGAAGCGATACCAACTACCGATCCAGCAGCCAGAACGCCAGCTAGACCGGCGGCAATCGCCCGGTTCCTTAGTGATGGCATTTGTTCAGGGTAGCTCATAATCACAATTTATCATATAATACATTAAAATAGTGTAAACGTCAAATCATAAATAAGGGGTAGACAAATCCAACATAATGGTGTATTATTAATTAATTGTTAAACAATAGGGAGTTGACACATGAGTATGTTATTGGAAAGTGAACCACTAAGCCCTTACGCTGAATCACTAGACGCGTTAGCATTTGATCAGCAACCAACGGTTTTTGACCGCTTTAAAACTGTTTTTCACAGCGCCGTAGAATATGTTGGTGATACACTCTCAACACCAGCCCGTCAACTAACAGCTGGCCTAGCCTTGGCAGGTAGTGCGTTAGCGACTATGGGTGCTGTTGCACCTGTTACCGCTGAAGCCAATACCAAAGGCACCGTTATTGAAATCAATCAGGGCATTGGCAGTGTTGATATTGGACAAACTGCTAAGCAGGTCCAAAAAGAAGCTGGCACACCAACCAGCGGAAGTTCGACCGTAAGCTTGTTTTATGATAACAAAGCTCCATTCGCTGAAGTCAGTTTTGGTAGTAATAAGCGTGTCGATTTCATTAGCCCTAACAGTTCGCGTGATAAGACCAGCAAAGGCATAGGCGAGGGTTCGTCAGAAGCGCGGGTGCGAGCAGCCTACCCCAATGCTAAATGTGCCCCCCAACCTGGGCGTGGCGGTACTCGTGACCTAAACTGCGGCATTACCAAAAAACTGCCGGGCGGTAAAACTGTTGAAACTTCCTTTACGTTCAACACAGCCAATGGCAGTGGTGGCGTAAGCACAGTCTCAATCAGCGAGTCTTAAACGACCACAACACCAGCACTGGCGGATAACGCTTACGGTGTGATACACTACTGGGCAGGATGGATCAAAAAACTGCCCAAACCGTGGTAGTAAGTGAAGAAAAACCGCGCCGTCGTCGGTCGCCTATCAAGTTATCGGCAAAATCAGGCCTGATAGTTTTTTTTGTTGGCCTTCTGATTATACTTATTGGCTGGCGATTATATGAAGTCCATGCCAATAAAACAATCGTCATTGGCGACACTCGTATTACCCAGACAGAAATTAAAGCTTACGCTACGGAAATCCAGCGTTACTCCGCTGCGGAACATGAGAGCTTTGGCGGAACGCCTACTCAGGTGGCCGACAACGATCTAATCCTTAATGCTGCCCTCAAAGACCAGGCTAATAAGCATCATATTGCGCTGACCCAAACCGAAACTGACGCTGCGCTTCAATATAAGTACAATGCCTATGGCTCTAAGCAGGCTTACCAGGCGGCCTTGCGTAACCTTAGCATCGTTAACATTATGAAGATCCGCGATCAGAACATAGCTTATGAATCTATTCTGCAGAACGTCCTCATTGCCAAAAAACAGATTTTTATGGTCGGGATTTACTATGACTCGCCATATTTTGGCAAGTCACAAGATCCAGCAGCGTTGCGGGCTCAGGCAACAAAGATCCTACAGACCAAATACCTACCACTTTTTAAGCAGCATTTATCCAGACAGGCAATTGATAAGCAGGTTACAGTTGGTACACTTACTCCCAACACAAATACTACCCCTGCACAATCGCAGCTATTCTTTACCAGCATGCCGGTAACTGATATGTATATCCCGAATTATTCGGCAGCTAACTCGACTTTCAATGAATCGGGTAACAATCAAGTCCCAGGTGTAAAATCAGCCAACCAGGCAGTTAACTCTTTAAACAAGGTAGGGGAATATACACCGGTGGAGACGTTCAAGGCAGGCTTTATCGGCATAATTAGCCTACAAGCGCAGACAAAGGGTGCATACAGTTCATGGAACCAGCTAACGCAGCAATACAAGGTCAAGTATGCTAAGGGATTAGCTTTTGGCCAGACTATTTATCGAACAGTCTCAAAACTAGCTACCATTTTTACTAGGCCATTCATGTCATTCTTGCACCTAGTATCGTCGCAAATTGTACCTAATGTCTACGCTGCTGGTGCAGGCACTACCTGTAATGCGAACGGTGGCGCTGCAGCACACTACGCAACTTTTTACATTCGAGCATTTGACGTAACAACGGGTGCTAATATAGAAAGTGGCGCAGGTCAGCTTAGTGGTGCTTATGTCCAGGAAACTCGTTCAGATGCGTCAACACAGGGTGGCTTAGCCTGTCCAAATAAAAATGGCGTAGTTGTTGATGCCGATAATCCGAATCAAGGTTATACATCATTAAATAATCTGGTATTTGAAGATAATTGTTGGAATGTCGCTCCTGGTTGGTCTCAATCACCACCCAGTGGATATACCTGGGACCCGGGAGCCGATTATTCATCAAATATAGGTCTTGACGAAAATAGCGGTGATAGCAATTACGGCTGGCCTAATTGGGGTGCTGGTAACATAAATACGGTAGGCAATATTAATTTGGAATTGGCTTATAAACCACCTGCAATATCCTGGCAACTCTCTGGAGGTACTGGCGGTGGACCTGCTACCGTTGCGCCCGGCCAAAGTGTAAATTTTAGTAACTACGTTGTAAATGACGGACCAAGCACAGCTAACTATTATTGGCATGTGCAGGGAAGTTACGGCGGCGGGCCAGGCAGTTACGCAGACATCGGCGGACATAATGGTACAGTTTCGACACCTTCAGGGCAAACAAATCCTTCTGATACCAATAGCCTTGTACCCTGGCCAAATAATACTGGTGCCCGTGATGGCTCTACGTATTGCGAGAGAATTGTGTATACGAATGCGAGTGGCCCAGGTACGGGCAGCAGCACCAGTGGTGCTGTTTGTCTAACACTGAGTAGACCGACGTCACCTGTGATTACCTGTAACTCTACATTTATTCCTGAAGCAACGTCCGACCAACAGGGCAATAATATAAATATACCGCCGGGCAGTCCGAGTGATAATTCAGCGACTAATCCTGATTCATGGAGCAATCCACTACCCCCTAAAGCCACCGATACTGATACTACAGGAGCGTATATAACGATTAGCGGAACAAATGCTTCGCCTGGGGGCTATTGGCAAGGAGAAACGCTCAATCCTACAACGGACTATTCGCCCTATACGGCAAATTATGTTCCATCAAACCCCACGATTACGGTTACGGTCAATTACTATGAAAATGCATTAACACACCTAGGAGGACGTGAGTGGACTCTAATAGGGACTAATTCGACTACCTTGACGTGCCTCACGCCTACTGCAAATAATTCGGGAGGTGGTTGTTCGTTAAGCGTGAGTGGCGGTGATGGTCCAGGTGGGGTGTTCACTGTTGGGCAAAGCGTCAGTGTTTCCGGAGCAATATATAATCCAGCCGGTCCAGATAATATTCCGCTACCTCCGTCTAATGGCAACGGTAATCTTAATTTGAACTTCAACGGAGGTCAGTATGATTGGGGGTCAGCTATTCCGCTGAACGGCTCATCCGGGCCTTTTTCCTTAGGCTCCATAGCTGCTAATGGTGGACCTAATCCCAGTTATCAGACTATAACTGCAACCCCTGCCTACGGTGGCACTCTGTTCCCGGGAGCTTGTAGTATTACGTTCCCCGTGTATGCGCCGTTTACGCTCACTCCAAACGCTAGTGTAACGCTTGCTCCAGATCCAGAAGATCCTACTTCAGTAAATAATGACACTTATGTTACAGAGGGTGGTACAACTGTCAGTGAAAATGTCACCAGTAATTTGTACGAAGTTCCTTCTCAAAGCAGCGGTACCATTCCTAATGGTAATACGAGTAGTACTGGGCCATTCAGTCCCAGTACAACGACTTGTTTATATCAAAGTCCATCCCCATACAATATATCAGGGTGCGATCCCTCACTATCGAACGGCTCTTATCCGCCAAGTACTCCGTTAACCGCAGGTGATACATACTGTGCGACTATTAACGTACCGGCCACCACAGTGGGTAGTAATATTGCTTATGTTGGTCCTCAGCCTGGTTATAGTACTGTTGTCGGGGGAGCAGCCGCTTCTGCAACATCGTGTCCGCCAGTAGTTAATAAACCCTATTTCAAAGTCTACGGCAGCGGCGTTGCTAGTGGCGGCTCATTCTCAGGACCAGCCGATGGCCTCCTAGCTGACTGGAATAACAACAGTGGATTGTACCCTGACTATGATTATGGCGGCGGCTCAGAACTTGCCAATCTAGCAACAGGTCCTATCGTTGGCTATGCTAGTGCTCAGCAAAGCACAAACGACGTAAGACCACCTGCTGACCTAAACTTTGCCAATAGCGGTTGGAGCAGTGGTACCTGCAGTATTTCTACCGGTTCATATACGCCAAATATCGGCGGGTGTTTTGGTAGCGCACAACCATTATTAAGTGAGCTGGGCTTACCCAATCCTGCAGCTTGGCCCGGGTGTTTGCCGGCAGGACCGGGTACTTATAACTGTACCGACGGTACGACCTCAAGTCCTGTCAATCTAACGCTCGGTGCAACCACCATTACTGACGGACAGAGCGTCTACTTGAATGTTAATGGCAACGTGTACATAAACGGTCCAATAACGTATAGCGGAGCAAACGCTGGCACTTGGAATCCGAATAATGTGCCGTCATTTATACTTAACGTAACTGGAGGAAATATTTACATTGCTCCTGGAGTCGGTGAACTCGACGGCTTATATGTGGCGGAACCAAACGGAAGTAGTGGCGGCATAATATATACCTGCGGCCAGTCTGATTTTACGCCAATGGGCGGTAGCACGCTGTACACTGGCTGTAACAGACAACTGACAGTCTACGGCGGTTTTGAAGCTCAATCAGTACATATGATGCGTACTTACGGCAGCTTACGCAACGAGACGCCAACAGCGGCAGTTCCACCAGTTAATATTACAAAGAGCGGTAAAGATTATAGTTCTTGTACGCCTATTCCTCCATCATGGGGTACTATTGCATGCGCTAACGATGGTAGCTCGGTATATAATTATCAAGAATATGGTGCGACTTACTCATTAACAGGCGTACCTGCTGGCAGCAATTATAATCTGCAGATTAATTACCAAAACTATCAAGGTAACTGGCCGCCTCCGTCTAGCTTGAGCCCGCCGTATTACTACGTTGTCAACGTTTTGGTTAATGGCGCTGTTGTCCAGACTCTATCATTGCCCAGTAATAGTGGTTCTTACCCCGTTACTCTTAGTAGCTTACCGGCCAATCCCTCAATTACTCTCGACTGGCTTAATAACGGCTATGCCCCTCCTGGCGGTAGTAGTTCGAGTGGGACAGATCCTGGCTTTGTTCCTGCGCCGGGCAACCCTACTTACTACGATCCCAATTTTGAGATAAATTCGCTCAATCTCACCAAGAATGGTTCGCCGCCTAGCCCGCCACCAGGGCCTGCCTTACACCAGTGTAGTAATAATAGTGGTGGGTGGACTTCGCCTCGGCCAACCTGTGCTGCGGAGGTCTTTGACTATAGTCCTGAATCTTCTCTTTCGACGCCCTACACTAGTGGAGCTAGCACTAGCGCTAACAGCGCAATTGAGATATATAATTTGCCACCAGTGCTATGAACGCCTTATAATAATCAAGAAGGAACAAGGAATACAAAAATGCGGTGGGATAACTTAAAACTCAATAGTTGGATATCGGCACAAGACAGAAATGTTGCGACCAGCGGTGCCGCCTATCAGTCACATCGCCAGCCAACAGATGTATACGTTCATTCCTCTTATGCTATAATCGGGATTAGATTATGAGTTCATTCTTAAGTAGCTCAAATGATTTCTTCGGCCTGGACATTGGCACCACGGCCGTTCGTTTAGTGCAACTGAGCAGCAGCGGCGGTCAAAACGCCTTGGTCAAATATGCCTATGTGCCCGTAACAGGCAAGACAGCTATGAGTGACTCAAAGGCCGATCAAGATAAACTGGCTCAAATCATCAAGCAACTACTCGGACAAGCTAATGTAAGTACGCGCAGTGTATCCGTGGGCATTCCATCTAGTCGGGTATTTACGACCGTAGCGGACGTTGACCGGCTTCCGTCAAATGAGCTGGCTAAGGCTATACGTTTTCAAGCTGACTCTTTGATTCCAACACCGCTTGCAGAATCTAAGATTGACTGGTCCTTACTTGGCGACTCCCCAGTAGACAAAACTAAACAAGAGATTTTGCTAACTAGCGTACCCAATAAATTTGTAGAGGACAGGCTTGATATGCTGGAGGGAATCGGTTTGAATGTGATCGCTTTTGAACCTGATAACCTAGCCATGTCTCGCTCGCTCGCTGCACCAGATGACTCTGCTCAGCTGCTGGTTGATGTCGGACGGCGATCGACGGACTTGGTGGTCATCTTAGCCAGTAAACCGCACCTCACGCGTAATATTCCAACCGGTATTGAGGCCATTGTACGGTCGGCTTCCCAGAACTTAAACGTTGACGAAAAACAAGGCGAGGAATTTGTGTTTAAATTCGGCATGAGTAAAGAAAAACTCGAGGGTCAAGTTTTTCAAGCTGTTAGCGGAACAGTTGATTTACTGACTACCGAAATTGAAAAATCCATAAAGTTTTTTCAGACACGTTATACAGGCACAAAGATCGAACGCATTATCGTAACCGGGGGAGCCTCAGTAATACCGGAGTTTCCGCTTTACCTGGCAAATAAATACGGTATTAACGTCGAAATTGGCAATGCTTGGCGCAACGTTACGTATAATCGTGAACGACAGAATGAATTATCGGCCTTATCGAATCAATTCGGCGTAGCCGTTGGCCTGGCGGAGCGTACAATATGACACAGCTCAATCTTTTACCGGACGTAAAACTTAAGTATCTAAAGGCTCAGAGAATCCGGCGTCTGACGATAGTTGTAGCAATTATGGTAAGTGCTGCGGCACTAGGTATATTGATACTTCTACTATTAGCTGAAGTGTATCAAAAACACACTCTCAATAACCTCAACAATGACGTTGCTGCAAAAACCAGCCAGCTTCAAGGCGAGCCGCACATTAACAATGTTTTAACGGTTCAGAACCAGCTTAATAGTATCAATACACTTCACGACAGTGAACCGGCGGCTACTAAACTATTTGACTACCTGAATGAATTGACTCCAAGTACGGTGACTATTAGTAGTCTTTCGGCCGACTTTAATGCGCGGTCTATGGAAATCTCGGGATCGGCAAGTGGCATTAACAACATTAATCAATTTGTCGATACTCTTAAATTCACCACTTACTCAACCGGTAAGAATACAGCAAACAACTTAGCTTTCAATAATGTTGTTCTGTCTTCCTTCGGGGTCAGTAGCCAAGGTGACTCTAGCTCCCCGGCATCGAGCTATACTATTGACCTGAACTTTGATCCGACGATCTTCATTGTTACAAAAAACGTCGCACTCAGTGTGCCAAGTATTGTTACAACCCGGTCGTCACTTGAGAATCCTGGACCGTTATTTGTGAAGGGAGCATCGAGCTCTAACGGAGGTAGTAGGTAATATGGATAGGTTAAATTTTTCGGCAAAACATCTAGCCATCGACAAAGCTAACACTCAAATAGTAATCGCCGTGGCTGCTGCTGCTTTTATAACTATATTCTGCCTGGTAGCCTCGAAAGCCGTTCTTAACCAATATAACTATCAGTCGCGTGTTATGTCGGCAGCAAGAACTGCCGACAATAACCTGAAAACCAACATGACTACCTATAATAACTTGGTGCAATCATATACAAAATTTAACTCGGCGAATCCTAACGTATTAGGCAGTCCCGTAACCGGTAACTCCAACGACAATACTCAGATCATACTTGACGCCCTGCCAGGAGCTTATGACTTTCCAGGATTGGCTACTACTGTACAAAATATGCTCACATCCAATGCTAACGGCATGCAAATCGGCGGAGTCAGCGGTACAGACAACCAGCTTACTCAAACGAGCAATCCTTCAAGCACCAATCCTCAACCAGTCATCATACCGTTTAGCTTTTCTGTCTCAAATGCTAGTTTTAGTGCCGCCCAGAACCTTATACAGTATTTCCAAAAATCTATACGGCCGATGCCAATCGATTCTCTGACGTTGTCGGGCAGTCAGGGTGCCTTAACTATGTCAGTTGAAGCGCATACCTACTTTCAGCCAGCCAAGTCTTTGAATATAACCAAGGAGACGATCAACTAGTATGAAACAGAAAGACATCATCCTAATCGTAGTCGTAGTCATAATTGCTGCTGGTGCATCTCTGCTGATATCAAATCGTATCTTTTCGACATCGACTTCCCGCCAGCAGCAGGTGGAAGTTGTGCCAGTCATTTCGGCTAATTTTAACCCGCCTAATCCCGCTTACTTCAATAGCAATTCGAACGACCCAACACAACTCATAACTATAGGTCCGAACTCTAACAGTAACCCGTTCTAAAGGAAGAAGGGTGCTGCATGAATAACAAACAATCGCAAAAATGGAACGAGAGTAGGCTATGAGCGTACTTTCAGTTGATGGCCAACAAAGACTAGAAGACGTGCTGGTAAAAGGTAATATGCTCAGTACTGGCAAATTAGCGGAAGCTAAAGCTGCAGCCCACAAAGCCAGCCAACCGTTAGTGACCTACCTGGTTAAAAATGATTACATTTCTGACGAGCAATTAACAAAGGCAAACGCAACGATTACCAAGGTTCCCTATGTTAATCTGACAGCGGCAAAAATTGATCCGAATATTTTGGCCCTGCTACCGCAAGAAATTGCCCAGAGATACATGGCAGTACCACTTGGCGAAATGCAGCATCGTTTGGTTGTGGCAATGCTTGATGCCGATAACGTTCAGGCTGTCGACTTCTTGAGTAATCGCATCGGCAGACCTTTAAAGGTCTATGTAGCTAGTGAAGCTGGTATCCGTCAGGTACTAAGACAGTACGAAGCCCGATTAGATACCCAAATGGGCAGTGCTTTTGGGGCTATGGGCAAATCAGACGAAGCAATCGCCGCCGCAGAAGCAGCGGTTAAACAAGGTGGGGGAAAAACTAAAGACATTGAAGATCTGGTTGAAGATTCACCAATCAGCAAAGCTCTGTCAGCTATTTTAGAGTTCGCCGGTCGTAACCGCGCCAGCGATATACATATTGAGCCGCTTGAGAAGGAAGTAAAAATTCGCTGCCGAGTTGATGGCATACTCCGTGAAATTATGCGCCTACCAAAAAGTACTGAGCCAGCCTTGGTTTCACGAATTAAGATTCTTGCCAATCTAAAAATTGACGAACACCGTACACCACAAGACGGCCAGTTTAGTTTTAAACTTGATGGCAAACCGATTGACTTACGTATTGCCATTGCGCCGATTGTTTGGGGCGAACAGATTGTTATTCGCTTGCTCGACAAAAGCGGTACATCGCTCGAGCTTGAGGCAATGGGCTATACTGGCCGCGCCCTGAGAGCTATTCGTAAAGGTATAGCAAATCCCAATGGCATGGTCCTTAGTAGCGGACCGACTGGTTCTGGTAAATCGACCTCGCTCTACGCCCTTATTCAAGAAATTAAGGACGATTCCATTAACATTGTTACTCTTGAAGACCCGGTTGAATACAAAATGGAAGGCATTAATCAGATCCAGGTAAACCCTGAGGTAGGACTGACTTTTGCAACCGGTTTGCGTAGCATCTTGCGCCAGGACCCGGATGTGGTTATGGTCGGTGAAATCCGTGACCGCGAGACCGCCCAGTTAGCCGTACAGGCAGCTCTTACTGGTCACTTGGTTTTTAGCACCTTACACACTAACAGTGCGGCCGGTATCCTACCCCGTTTGCTGGAAATGGGCATTGAACCGTTCTTAATTGCCAGCACAGTTCACGTTGTTATGGGTCAAAGATTGGTTCGCAGGGTAGATGATACTGATAAGCAAACCTATCAGTCATCTGCTGTGGAGACCGAGGCCATAAAAAGTACTTTGGGAGCGTTATTACCGAAAAGCGCAGATCAAGTTGAGGCCATATCCAAAGATATGGGCTATAAAAGCTTGCCCTTAGCTAACCAAACCGCTTATACTTTATCTAAAGGCACAGACAGTGCCGATGCGCCAGGCGGCTATAGGGGCCGCGTGGGCCTGTACGAAGTATTTGAAGTATCCGAGGCTATACAGGAATTAATTATGAAACGATCGACCAGCAGTGAAATTGCCAAACAAGCACAAGCCGAAGGTATGGTCACCATGCGCCAGGATGGTTACTTTAAGGCATTAGATGGCCGTACGTCACTTGCTGAAGTTAATCGGGTAGCGGCAGAAGATAACGCCTAAAGAATAAGGAAACGAAAGAAAATAACATGCAACCACAACCAAGAATTGAAATCTTACTTGACGATGTAGTCAGAAAAAAGGCATCCGATCTTCATTTACAGGTAGGCTTACCGCCAATGTTGCGTGTTGACGGAGCACTTGTAGCGGTCAGTGAAGCGGATGCTCTAAACGAGGAGGCTATTGAATCGCTGCTTTTTGCGATTCTTGATGAGGACCAAAAGCAAATCCTTCTGAAAGATAAAGAATTTGACTTTAGTTTTGCTTACGGCGACTTGGGGCGATTTAGAGTTAACGCCTTTCATGAACGTGGCAATTTAGCAGCGGCACTTCGGCTGATTCCCAATGAAATCTTATCGATTGAACAGCTTGGCTTGCCCGAGATTGTCAATAAATTTACTAAATATCCCAGAGGGCTAGTACTAGTCACTGGACCGACCGGTTCTGGTAAATCAACTTCATTGGCGGCTATGGTCAATGAAATTAATATTAATGAAAGCCGGCACATTATTACCATTGAGGATCCGATTGAATATACTCATAAGTCAAAAAAGTCGGTTATTGTGCAACGCGAAGTCCACTATGACACCTATTCATTCAGCGCCGCTCTAAGAAGCGCTCTGCGTGAAGACCCCGATGTGGTTTTGATCGGTGAGATGCGTGACCTGGAAACAATAGCCAGCGCCATCACCATTGCCGAAACAGGACATCTGGTGTTTGCCACATTGCACACTAACGGTGCCGCACAAAGCATTGACCGCATGATAGATGTCTTTCCGCCACATCAACAGCCCCAAATTCGGGCACAATTGTCGAATATTCTTATGGCTATCGCGTCCCAGCGCCTTATACCAACAATAGGTGGTGGCCGTATTGCCGCGGCTGAGATTTTAATTGCAACTCCGGCTGTCCGCAACATTATCCGCGAAGGTAAGACTCACCAGCTCGAGGCGGTTATACAGACTGGCGCAGAGTATGGTATGCGGTCGATGGATAAGACNNGGAATTGATTCACGCAGGTACCATAACTTACGACGAGGCCCGTAATGTCGCTGTCGACATTACTGAGCTAGACAGGTTGATGAGAGGCTAAAAATGTTGACATTTACATACCATGCCCGGAATGCTAAAACCGGTCAGAAAATCAAGGCTAAAGTACAAGCTGATAACGAACAATCAGCGGCGAAGATGATTCGTGAACAAGGGCTAACGCCTATAGTAATTCAGCTTGAAAAAAGCAATGTTTTTCGCTTCAACCGTATTAAAGTAAAGGATAAGATTCTATTTAGCCGCCAGCTATCTACGCTAATAAATGCCGGCCTTCCGTTGGTACAGGGCTTGCGCAGCGTTGCCGGCCAGACGACCAATAAAGCCTTTAAAACGGTTATTAATCAGGTTATCACGGATGTTGAGGCTGGAAAGTCATTTAGCCAGTCCTTGGCAGCCCACCCCAAAGTTTTTAACCGGGTTTACGTCAGTCTCGTAGAAGCTAGTGAAACCTCCGGTACCCTTGATAAGGGCTTGGAACGATTGGCAGATCAGCAAGAAAAGGACGCCGACATTATAAGTAAGGTTCGTGGTGCCCTTATTTACCCCTGCATAGTACTACTCGTCATGATGGGAGTAGTTACCTTTATGATCGTAAAGGTTTTGCCGCAGGTTCAAAGTATCTATGCCAGTTTGCCGGGCGTCTCCCTGCCACTTGTCACTCGTATCTTGTTGGATGTTTCCCACATCGTAATCCACGACTGGCCCATAGTGCTTATTGTAATTGTTCTGATTATTGTCTTTGGTTCGCGCTGGGCCCGAACGCTCGGAGGCCGGAGAATCATCGATAGAATTAAAATGCGGGCCTGGCCGATAGGGAAGTTGTTTATGAAAATGTACATGGCCCGTTTTGCCCGAACAGGCACGACACTGGTGTCGGCTGGAGTGCCAATCATTCAGGTGCTGGAAATTACTGCAGACGCTGTCGATAACATACACATATCCGATTCTATCAAAAAAGCAATTGAAGATGTGAAAGGTGGTAAAGCACTTAGCGATGCTCTTGAAAACGACCCGAATTTCTTAGAGCTTGTGCCAAACATGTTGCGCATTGGTGAACAATCAGGGGCCATGGAAACCATGATGGCCAAGATTGCGGACTACTATGAAAAGGAAGTTGATAATGAAATCAAAGCCATCAGCACCATCATCGAGCCGGTCATGATGATTATTATGGGTTTGATTGCTATAACTATCGTCACGGCCATACTGCTCCCCATATACGGATTAGTCAACCAATCAGGCTTCACCGGCCAAGGCCAATAGAAAGTGGAATGAAGAGCTCAGCAAATGGCCTCCAGCAGCAGGGATCTAATGACTCAAGACATAGTTCGGAAAACATGGCTGCCAAAGGCTTCACAATCCTAGAGGTTCTGTTTGTGCTGGCTATCGCCGGCATTATTATGCTAATAGTCTTTGAAGCTATCCCAAGCCTCACCAGAGCGTTGCGTAATAGTCAAAGAAAACACGATGTCACCATAGTATTAGACGCTATTTCAAGCTTTGAGCTGAAGGATTCAGACAATTTTCCGCAAAACTGTGGTGGCTTGAGTCCGGCCTGCAACACCGCTTATAGTACTACCAGCCCCGATCCCTATCCGAATGATTACTTTATGCAATTTGCTCAAAGTAGCTTGTCATACTATGCCTATAACGCTACTAATCCGGATCCGATTACGCTGGTAGCAGATTACCCACAAAATAATAGTGGAAGTAGTCCGGCGCCGAACACCAACCCACAGCAAGTACAGATATACGACTATGAAAAATGTGACCCCAGCGGTCATGGGATCAGCACAAGTAAAGGAGCTGACTATAACAGCATAGTTGCACTCTATGCACTTGAAGATGGCAGTGGATCTGCCACGGGCACACCCCAATGCCAGGAGCTTTAACTGTGGATAAGTTTAATATAACCGCTTGCATTTTAAAAGGTATCCCTATATCATCTAACCATAAGCACTTAAAACTAAGCCGCAAAGGGGGCATTTGCAATGCTTAACAAGCTGAAAAAAACTGATAACAACAAAGGTTTCACAATTATTGAAATCATGATCGTACTGGCTATTGCCGGTTTGATTCTATTAATAGTCTTCCTAGCGGTGCCGGCTTTGCAGCGCTCATCAAGGAATACATCGAGAAAAAGCGACGCTGGACATATAGGTACGGCGGTTAACGATTTCGTTTCCAATAACAGCGGCCAGGTTCCTGGAGGCGGTGCAGGTGCGGACTGGTCCACGGCGGCCGTTGTCGGCGGTAATCCTGACTGTACGACCATATTAAAGGATGCCGGAACATTGAACCAGTACACTGCGGCAAATGGTTTTGGATGTGATCTTACGCAAACCGGTTATGACGCCAGTCCTGTCGGTACTGCCAATAAGTTCCAAGAAGCCAAGGGCTCTATAACGACTAATACCGTAAATGGCCAAGCAGCTATCCTAGATGTTGCGGCTGTATGCCCAGCCACCAACACCAACAGCACTGTAATTAAAACCACTGCTGCTCCAGGTAACAATGTCAACCAGGAGGCATTGGTGTACACGACTGAGCCGGCAAATGGTAACTGGCCGTGGACTTGTAACCAGATCCAGTAATAACCAAGGAATTTAGCAGCGGTTAGCATCGGACTCTGTAAAGAAAGTACAAGCTAGTAAAACAAGACCTCCTACGATGGGGGTCTTGTTTCATGTTATTATTAATGCTAATGATTATTATAATCCTGAGCGTTGCGGGTCTGTGCCTGGGTAGTTTTGTCAATGCACTGGTGTGGCGCTTGCATGCTCAGGCTAACTTTAGTGGTAAAAAGAAGCCAAGTCGTACCCAAAGAGCCCAGTTATCTATTGCTACCGGCCGGTCAATATGCCCGCACTGCAAACACCAACTGGCCGCCCGAGACCTTATACCGGTGTTAAGCTGGTTAAGCCTTAAGGGCAAATGTCGTTATTGCCATGAACCTATATCGCCCCAGTATCCAACAGTTGAAATCGCCACGGCTTTGCTATTTATTGTCTCTTATATCTGTTGGCCAGCTTCATTAACTGGGGCACAGATTAGCATTTTTGGGCTTTGGCTGCTTATTTTAGTAGGATTTATGGCTCTTGTTATATATGATTTACGCTGGCAGCTGCTGCCCAATCGTATTATTTACCCTCTGGCGGCCGTAGCGGCTGCCTTGGCTTGTATAAACGTCGCCGTAGCTGATAGGCCGGCAAAAGCACTCCTAGGCCTTATATTCGCCGTAGCAATTGGCGGTGGTGTATTTTACGTTCTATTTCAAGTCTCTGAAGGTAAATGGATAGGTGGTGGCGACGTTAGACTTGGCTGGTTGTTGGGACTGGTGGCAGGTACGCCCGAGCGTAGCTTGTTACTGATCTTTCTGGCGGCGTTACTCGGCAGCCTGCTAAGCATACCTTTACTGATAACTAAACGGCTTAAACGTAACAGTAAAGTGCCATTTGGACCGTTTCTGATCCTGGCAGCGGTTGTCGTACAGTTGTTTGGGGCCAGTATCTTACAGTGGTATCAACGGACCTTCATTCAGTTTTAAGGGGTTTCACCTCATAATGCTTGTGCTATACTGAGTGCTATATGAAAGGTGCAAGAACACCTGCAGGCTACACCATTCTTGAAGTCATGATAGTTCTGGCCGTCTCAGGAATTATGTTTTTAATTGCCGCAAATTTTATAAGCGGCAAACAAGAAGCCGCCTCCTTCCCCCAAGGCGTTAATCAACTGGCTGCCAATATACAGAACACTATAGAGCAGGTCGATAACGGCCAATATAGCGATATAGATTTTACCTGTACTTTTCACTATGGCGATAGCTCGGTTAATATAACTACTAGTCCAGAAGTAACAAGGACAAATAGTATGGTTGGCGACACCCAAGGGACTCAAGCTCCCTGTATTTTCTTGGGTAAGGTAATACAATTCAACAGCGGCTTAGTCAACACACAGCAATACCAGACTTTCACCCTGGCAGGCGGACGACTCGACGCCGCCAATCAGCCCATTACTACTCTAGCGAACGCTTCCCCCACCACTGTTAAGCCTTTTCTGACGGTCCAATCGATTGTTCCCCAAAGTTTGAACATAGTTGATATGAACCAGGAACCGATCAGCAAGGAGCCCCCCTTAACTTATACCTTTGCTGCCGGTACAGCTTCAAACACTAGCTACGGCGTTGGTTTTATACAAAGCCTTGGTACGACGTCCCAAAACGGTGCTCAGAACGGTGCTCAGCCGCTCAATCTTTATTATGTTGCTGGACTGGCTGCCAATATGGCTTTGCCAGTTATTGATAAGACCACCATAACACTTGTGCCACCCGGTAATGAGATTGTTATGTGCGTGACCGATCATACAAAGTATGCCTACATTGAAATCGGTAGCGCCAACAGCCAAGTTAACGTTAGCGTAAAGATGCTCGGAGCCAATCAATGTACTTAAAGAAGGATTTACATAAGCGATGAAGACCTTCAGCGAACGCGGCGATACCATTATTGAAGTCATGATAGTTCTGGCCGTCCTGTCGTTTGCTATTATCATAGGTTATTCATCGGCGAATCGTAGCTTGGCAGATGCCCGACAATCAGAGCAGAATTCCTACGCTGCCGAACTGGCCCAGAGTCAGATTGAACAGATTCGTAACACTGTAATTAACTCTGTTGCAACAACTTCAGGAAATGTATCAAATCTTAATGTCCAAGAGATGTCGGGCTCACAGTTTTGTATGTCTAACGGTTCAGCGGTGTTAACATCGGTGGCAGCCTTTATGACCCCCGACCCATGCACGCCAACAAACGGGATCACTTATTCACTACTTGATACGCTTATTCAGCCCGTACCTAGCTTACCCAATATAGATAACTTCAAGGTAGAGGTTACATGGCCGGACACATTGGGTGAGGGTCAGGACACCGTTACGTTATTTTATCAGGTATCACCACCATCACCATGAAACAACATCAATCGAAAAAACAGTCAGGTTTTACTATCCTTGAACTCATGATAGCCACCGTAATAGTATCTATCATCTTACTTCTGGTGACTTCGGTAATGATAAGTCTTCAAAACTTATACTACAAAGGCGTTAACCAGGAAAGTGTCCAGAACGATGTCAGAAACATCACTGACCAGGTCAGCCAGGAGATACAAGATACTAATGCAACCGAAGGTACGGCCGTGCAAACAGCATCTCTTCCGTATTCGGTTACAGTGAATGGCGTAACATCTCACGAAATGGCCACCTGCATAGGCAGTGTTCAATACTTGTATGTAATAGGTCCTGAAGTGGGTACTGCTACTAAACAGGCAATGTGGAGGGACTCTACTCCGGGTAGCGGCTGCGGAAAAACGGCACCTAACATAATTACCACTGATCCGTCAGATGGCGGGACCGAATACGTTGCATCAGGAGCTCGTCTAACCGACTTTCAAATTAATCCGCCTACGCCAGGCGACTCGAACTATGCGATATATGTGTCAGTCGCAATTGGCAATGACAATGTAATAAATCTTAACAATAATTCTACCAACAATGATTATGGCGCAGCGTGTATTGATGCTTCTGGAAATCAATTCTGTGCTACGGCCAGCCTTCAAACAGAGGTTGGACAGAGATTACAGTAAAATGCTTATGAGTGTAGTAAAATATATATGACCATGAAAAAAATACAGAGCATCAAAAGCGAGGAACAAGGCTTTGCTTCTCTGATAGTGGCATTCATTCTTATTCTGGTCATGTCGCTACTGATTGTCGGTTTTGCGCAGGTTGCCCGCCGCGAACAACAGAACGCTCTTACCAAGCAACTTGCTAACCAAGCTTACTATGCCGCTGAATCTGGTGTGAATGCAATTAAAGCACAGCTTTTAACTTTGAAAGCAGCTGCAGGAGCTAATCCTGCTCCTCCATTTGACGGTAGCGAATGCTTAGGCACTCCCTGGATAACCAATAACGTTATTAGCCCTACAAACGGCATTTCCTATAGCTGTCCCATTGTTAATTTCGCACCAAAGGGGCTGACATCTTCAAATACCACAAGCTCCGGTTCGGGTAACTTTATATTTTCTACGCCTTCGGCCGAACCGCCCCTCGATTCACTGACATTCTCTTGGGGTAGCGATGCTTCCCCTCCAAATAATACTCCAGCAAACTCTTCTTGCAATGGAGCGGGGTGCTTCCCGCCGATTTCGACGTGGTTATCTACTAGTGGTACGAAACCGACAGGCTGGCCGCCTGTTGTCCAGCTTAGTATTACCCCATTGGGCACAGGTAACTTTACCCGTAACGGTGTCATACAAAACACATTTACAGCCGTGCTTTACCCAACAAGCAACGCAGCTATAACCGGTGATGCGTATACTCCACCAGCTTCATCTTCTTGCCCGAATGTTTATGGTAATATCAATTATGCTGCGGACGGCTATCCTAATGATTCCCTCTGTAACGGAGTAATTATGGGAGCAGACTATGCTCCAGCAGATCCGGCCTACCCGTTTAGTGCTACTATCAATAATCTGAATGGATCACCAGGGGAGTCGTGGCTGGTGCATTACGTCTACAATTACGGCGGCATCAATACTTGTATTCAGGCGGGTGCACTAGCCGTGGGAACGGGCGGATGCATTTTTACCAACACCAGTAGTACTACCACCACAAGTTTTATAGACAGCGAAGTACAGGTTGACGTAACTGGTAAAGCGAAAAACGCCGTAAAACGTATCTCGGAAGTATTACCTGTACCCTCAGGCAGTTCAACGACTTCAACGACTCAAAACGGCATTTCCACACTCCCTCCGTACGCAATAAGTGCTGGTGACGTCTGTAAGGAATTTGCCACCAACCCTCAGACGCCCGGACCGGGGCCCGGAATTCTAACACCTGCCAATACCGCCTATAATGTAGTAAATCCGTCAACTGACTGCAGTCTCGGCCCCCCATAAGGCCACAGCTTAAAAGGATCTTATTCAGCAGCGTGACGATGAAATTTTTCATGCACGGATCGCAGGTGCGGATCTGTTACATGAGTATAGATTTGGGTAGTGGCTATATTGCTATGACCAAGCATGGCCTGTACTGAACGTAGATCCGCACCATTCATCAATAAGTCGGTAGCGTATGAGTGACGAAGCGAGTGGGGACTTACGTGTTTGGTAATACCGGCCAGCAAAGCATAACGGACTACTAAACGCTGTACACTCCGTGCCGTTAAACGATGAAAGTTACCGGAGAGGTCAACTTGCTTATTACCGCTGTAGCGAATGAACAAAGGCTTAGCGGTATCCTGGCGCTTATCTATATAGTGTTTAATCCAATCGGCGGCTCCGACGCTTATAAAAATTGGCCGGTCTTTTTGCCCTTTACCACGTACCATAAATTCTCGGCGTTTAAGATTTATCTGGTCTTTATTCAGGCCGACTAATTCACTGACGCGTAAGCCTGAGCTAAATAGTAGTTCCAAGATAGCCCGGTCTCGTAAACCGCTAATACTGCCTGTGTCAGGCTGCGCAAATAGACGCTCAAGTTCATCTTCGTTTAGGAAGGTCACTTGTTTGCGCCTAGTTCTGGCCAATTCGATCTTATCTGCCGTCAAAGCAGCAATATTGCGCTTCGCACAATATTTTAAAAAGCTCCTTAGCGCAATCAAATGGTAATTTTGCGTGCTCTTCCCAAGCTCATCACTGGTGTTAGTGCCGAGCCGATTGAGCCATAGCCGCCATTTGCGCACTAACTCGGCGTCAATGTCGCCGACCGATATGTCCCCGGCAAAGTCAACAAGCCGTGTCAGGTAGTGGTCATAGTTCTGAATAGTTTTCTGGGAGCGGTTCTGCTCAATTTCCATATATTCCAGAAAGTCGGTTTTGGCTTTGCTAAATAACATAACCTTTATTGTAACAAACTAGCTTGGCAGAATAGTATCGACCATCGACATCTGTTAGAATAGAAACAACTAAACAAGGATCTCTATGGAACAAACCTTAATTATTCTGAAACCGGATGCCGTTATGCGAGGCATAGTAGGTGAAATTATTACTCGTTTTGAAAGGGCCGGCTTCAAAATTGTCGCCACGAAAATGCTTAAGCCTGGTTATGAACATTACTTTGAGCATTATGAAGTAATTGGCACGCTTAAAACTCGCAAAGGTGAAGAAATTTTCGAAAGTACTCTAGCGAGCATGCAGGACGGCCCGGTTATTGCCATGGTACTCGAAGGTATTGAAGCTGTTGAGGCAGTCCGGAAAATGGTTGGCGACACCCAGCCAAAAACGGCGCTACCGGGCACTATAAGGGGGGATTACGCCCACGTAACCTATGGCCAGGCTTCGCAATCCGGTAAAGGAGTTGCTAATATCGTACACGCTTCAGCCGATACAGATGAGGCAACGAAGGAAATTAAGCACTGGTTCAAGCCTGACGAAATCCATGTATACAGCGTGGTTCACGAACAATTCACCCAACCCCGCAAGAAGTAAACCAGTCTTTCTTGTACAATAGAGCTCGGCGGTATAATGTCCCCGTAGTTCAATGGATAGAATAACTCCGTCCTAAGGAGCAGATCTGCGTTCGAGTCGCGGCGGGGATACCAAGCTAATGGTTTGTTGATACAATACATATATGGCCGAAGACCAACAAAAACCTGTTAAGTACTTTGAGGATCAATTCGATAACGAAGAGGTGATATATGTTTTTCATAAACACCCGATCGTTATGCGTAAAGGTCTTGTGCTCGGTATGCTCGGCCCTTTACTCGGCATTATTCCCGCGGCCGTTGACCCAGGGCTTGGCTTTGGAGCATTTTTCGGCGGTCTGGCTATAGGTGTCGTACTTGGGCTACTAATTTTTGCGCCAAGTTGGATAGGTTGGCATTTCAGCGTTTTCGTTGTTACCGACCAACGCTTCATCCAAATTACCCAAAAAGGTTTGTTCCACCGGGCAGTAGCTGATCTTAGCTTGGCCCAAATTCAGTCTGTTAATTACGAAGTGTCAGGAATAGAGGAAACACTGCTCGGATTTGGTACAATAAAGATGCAGACATACGTAGGGGATTTAGTGATTCATGATGTACATCACCCGGCACGTGTTCAGAAAAGGCTCCTAAGTATTCTGCGGGATGAAGGTGTTCCATCAACGCAATATCCGGCAACTGCCCATGGGCAGATAGTTAATACGACGAATGAAGAAACCGAAGCGACTCAAGAAAGTTAAATTACCAAAGGCCGTTCCCCGGTCGCTTAAGTTTCGGCGGAAGAAGTCCGTAGAAGAGCGGGTAAGTGATGCTCTTAGCAATGTGCCGCGTATTACCAACGAGACACTTGGCGACCACCGTGAAGAGGTACTATCAAGCGCCCGTAAGTATATTTACCCGCTTAAACAGTCCAAACACCGTGTTGTACGCGGCTCGATAGGCATATTAGTTATAGTTGTTATCGGCTTTTT